>NZ_VFTW01000001.1:0-555090 GCF_006440815.1 Mesorhizobium sp. B2-8-3 | reverse complement strand
GTCAGCACGAATCGTTCCATCAAAAGCTTGAATCACGACCAAGCCAAGATGGGAATCCTGAATATCAACAAACCTTAGGGCATGATCTGTTCAGTGGAGGCGACATTCTGCTGTATTTCACAAATCTTATGACCGAACCGGTTCTAAATGAGCAATTGCTGAGGCTGACTTTCAAGCTGACAAGAGCGGAAGCCCGCCTAGCCTCGCAATTAGCATCCGGAGAAGGCATTCGCACAGCGAGCGCAAAATTGGGCATTAGCCGGGAGACTGCCCGAACGCAGCTGCGGGCTGTCTTTGCGAAAACGGGGACGTGCCGGCAGGCCGAACTAGCGGCACTGTTGTCCCGCTTGCGTATACCTTCTCTGCATTAGACGGCCGCTGTCCCAGTTCAGTTTGGCCACAATGTTAGCGAGAGGCGATCCAAGGTCGGCCTTTGGTCATAATGAGCCTACCTATCCGCTACATGCAGTGCGGCTTTGCGCGTCTAAGCGGAAGTCATCCCGCACACGCGAATACGCTTGCTTGACAGTGACGAAATGACCCCATGTTCCGTATGAGCTCAAATCGATTTTCCGTGAGGTGGGTACGGCCGACTGGTAGACTTCTCAAACAATGCCGATCCGACGCGTGACCTGGCCGTTGCTTTCCCAGTATGTATGTTTCCTGGTAATCCATGGATCATCCATGGCAGGCTGGATTTGTCCCGCCATATCAGTGGCACGCGAGGTGACCGTGTGCTCGCCCTTTGCTGGGTCTTTCCAGTCGAGGTACCACACCTTCCAGGCGAATTCAGCTTCTTCACCATGGTCTATCGTCGCTTCAAGCCATGGGCCGTTATCAACCTTCACTTCGACCTTGGCGATTGGGGCCCCCCACGCTGCGCCGCTGATCCGGTATCCGGCATCGCTACGCGTCACTCTGGCAGGCGCCGACTTCAGCAATGCACGGCCGACCGAGGTCTCGGCCCACACCGTCTCGCCATTGTGCTCTTCCTCTCGGATGGTGACGTAGTCTCGTGCCATCAATTGACTCATGAAGCGCTTGTTGCGTATCTCAATGCGCTTAAGCCACTTGACGTTGGCGATGCCATACCATCCAGGGGCGATGAGCCGCACCGGGGAACCGTTGGGTGGCGGCAGCGCGGCTCCATTCATCTCGTAGCAGAGGATGTTGTTGGGGCTCATCGCATCGGCGAGCGACATGCTGCGGGCGAAATTCTGATGCATCTTGACGTCGCGGTTATTGTCCTTGAGAGCGATGTCACCGACGTCAGTGCCCCAGAAAACAACTTCGATGCCGTTTTCGTTGACCCCTGCCTCCTCAAGTATGGCGCCGAGCGGCGTGCCGGCCCAGCGGGCGTTGCCAATGCCGCCGGTAAAGAATGGAAAACCATGATTGCCCGAACATTCCACCGTGAAAGCCACTTCTTGGCGCGGCCGCGACTTGAGGTCGGCGAGCGACAGGGTCAGAGGCTTCTTCACCAACCCGTCAATTTCCAGCTTCCAGGCATTCACATCGATGCTTGGCCGATCAAAATGAGCGATGCTGAAGAACTTGTCATTTGGCGTCACCCATGAATCCATATCCTCCCAGACAAGCTGGCTCTGGATGACCGCGGGAACAGGATTGGGCTGCGGCTGGTCCAGCCACGGGATCACGGTCTCACCCGCCCGGCTTGGAAAGGCTTGGGCAAACTGTGAATTGAAGACCGCCAGTGCGGCAACGGCCGCGCTACCTTGAACGATGAATTCGCGGCGTGCAAGATGATGCATAATAGTTCCTCCTCCACTGTGAAAAGCTGTTTTCTCCTCCAGGCATAAAAGTGACAGCGGCCCGAATCGCACGAGGGGATGCCGGCCGAGGCGGGCAAATCTTGAGAGCGCTCGGATCTGGCGAGTAGAAGCGCGCCGTGTTTAGGCGGATTCTCCCGCTCTCAGTCGCAGGCTCTATCAGGTCCCAGCCAGCGATCCGCAAATGTACGCCTTATGTGCGTTCGTGGCGAGGGCAAACGTAAGGATCCGCTAATTAAGAAACGATTGGTACAATCAAGAAGGGTCTGTCCGCCGATTGCGCCCATCCTGTTCGGTGAGATCAGCGCTTGTTAGGTTGTAGCACCAGCTATTCTGGAGAGCCTCCTGGTTAATCACCCATCTCGTAGCTGCCACTAGCTCCTGCGCCGCAGTTCAACGCAATATACGCCATCGGCCGACAGGCTCGCACAGGTCGAAAGCGGAATGGCGGCTTCTGGCTGGTTCGCTCCAGAGCCGGATCGTCGGCTTCCGCGAACCAACCCGCCGGACCGCAACGCGCCCCTCATCGCTCGGCAAACTTTACCTTCGCTCGAAAGCGGACGGTCTGCCAAAGGTAAGATGAGTGCATGCTCGACGATGGGCCTGATCCAGCAATGACCCCGATGTTATGTCGATGATCATCGCCGCCGTCTTCCTACTGCTCACATACACCGAAATGCGGCGATGAGTTCTCGGACCGACTGGATCCTATAAAAAGCCGGCCTTTCTGAAGCCGGAGAGGAAGAGCTCGAAGGATGACGGGTCTGCGAAGGGAAGGTGGGCAAGGTAGCCAAGCGAGAGGTCCGGTTGCCGGCTCAGTGTAGCCTTGACTGCGACATGCGCGTTTTCCATCTCGCCAAGATGTGCGTAGGCCGCCGCAAGAAAGGCATGGATGAAGAACTGGTCGCCGGCCTTCCGATAAGCGTCGATTGCCTCGGTATATCGGCCGAGCAGGAAAAGCGCGCTGCCCTTCACCTCCCAGAACCAGACCGGGGGCAATGGGTCGAGCAGTATGGCCCTTTCGAGGACCGCCAAGGACTGCTGAGGCTGGCCGCCGTAGTTGAGCCAGCTTGCATAGTCTCCGGCAATGTTGACGTCGTGCGGATTGAGCGTACGAGCCTGCTGGAAATGCAGTCCGGCATCCCTATGCAGGCGCATATGTACGAGCACGAGACCCATGCTCTGGTTGCATATGCCGTCATTCCGGTCGAGCAGGAGCGCCGTGCGCGCAGACTGCAAGGCACTTTGCAGCGTACGAGGATCGCGGTCGTACCAGAATCGCGCAACCAGGCACTGCGCCAGATAGGCATGACCTTGAGCAAAAGCCGGATCGAGTTCGGCGCTCCGGGCGAACATGGATTCGCCCTTGTCCATTTCATACTGATGGTAGTGCGCGCGACCCTGCAAGTAGTAGTCGTAGGCGGCCCAATCGGCCGGCGGGGTTCGCCGCGAGCGGCTAGTCGCATCTGCCTCGGCAGCGCCTTGGACGGTTGAAGCCACGAGGGCCGCCACCTCCTCCTGAACCGAAAAGATGTCCTCAAGCGCCCTGTCGTAGCGTTGAGCCCATAAATGGAAGCCGCTGGCGCCGTCGATCAGTTGCGCTGTGATCCGGATGCGGTCCCCGAGCCGTCGCACGCTGCCCTCGACGAGGTAGCGCGCGCCGAGTTGCCGGTGGACTTCCGCGGGATCCGGCGCTGGTCCACGAAACTGAAAAGATGAATTGCGCGCGATCATCACGAGCGACCGGTATCGCGCCAGTTCGGTGATGATATCTTCGGTGATGCCGTCGCTCAGATATTGTTGGTCCTGATCGCCGCTCAAATTGGCAAAGGGCAGCACGGCAATGGTGGGTTTGCCGGACGGCGCGATCGGTCGTTGCACTGAACCTTCCACGCGCTCGACAGGAGCGGTGAAGCGGTAGCCGACGCGAGGCACGGTGGCGATCCAGTCGCCACCTTGATCGGTAGGGCCGAGCGCCTTCCTCAGTGTCGCAATCTGGACGGTAAGATTGCTTTCCTCGACCGCCAGGCCCGGCCAGGCGGCTTCCATCAGCTCGGCCTTGGTCAGGATGTCGCCGGGCCGGGCCGCAAGCGTGATGAGCAGCGTGATGCCGCGATGCCCGATGGAGATCGGTATCTCTTGCCGCAGGAGCGTCCCCTTCACAGGGTCGAGCACGAACGGACCAAAGGCGAGGTGATGCATCCCGCCATATTAGACGTTTCGGAATTTTTCGAAACAGTTTCGGCCGCGCTTTAGTACGCAGGTCCGCGCATCCGCCAAAGTAGCGTCATCGATTTAGCAGCACCAGGACGAGCCAAATGAGCACGCAACTTTCTCTTACCTCAAGATTCTACCAGTCTTTCTGGAGCGAACAGCCGACGTGGACGACTGGACCGGCATCGGTCTTGGCGAGACTCATCGCCCTGCGCGGCCTCTGGCGCGAGCGCATATACTATCGCGAGGAGCTGAAGCGACTGGCGGAAGATGGGCCTCAGAGGGTCGACGACGTCGGTCTCACCCTGGCTGCCGTCAAGGCGGAACTGCAAAAGCCGTTCTGGGAGGCGTGATTTGCATCCATAGTCTGAACTATTATCTGCCTGACTGTCGAAGCGCTTGCGGGCTTCAAATTCGGGGTGCCGCACTCGAACTGTAATCATTGCCGCTCAAAATGAGCCGCTGAGCAGCGGCTTTCGGGGAAGTGCGGGTGGGGCTTGGGAAGGTCCGGGATGGCGGTTGCTAGCGGCCATTTGGCTTGCATAGGCTAACGTCTGCTCCGCTACTATAGTCACAGCGGAAGGGCCAGTCCGCACGCGACCCCGCCGCAGTCAGCTCCATCTAGTTACCCCTCCCGCCCAATCAAGGCCGAGTAGAAATGAGATGGGTTACTCTCACTATGGTGCTGCGGCTCGTGGCCGTGCCGCATGGAATGCGGGAAAAGACCGTCGGAACGAAACGCCCTTTGACGCAGAAACAAATATGGGCAACCCGCTTCTTCTTGGATCGAGACGGGAGGGTTGCGACGCATTCTCTGCGCAGAACACAGGCTGCAATGATCTACAAGGCGACGGGCAATTTGCGCGCCATTCAGATCCTGCTCGGGCATACCAAGATCGAGAATATAGTGCGGTATTTGGGCGTCTATATCGAAGACGCTTTGCTCCTGGCAGAACGAACTGGAATCTGATGCCGTTGGGGGGCATCCGTGTACGCGGATGACCTCTTCGCTCGACGGTGTTGTTGTGCTGCGAGTTCGGGCTGGGGAAACGGGCCGCCAGGTTTCGTAATGTCTTCGCGATCCTGACGGACTTGGCCATAGTCGTGTCAGGTGTGGTCAAGAGCTACGAAGTCAACGCATAGCAGTAATAAAAGAACAGAGATGTTTGGGCCAAATGACTGAAAACTCTGATCCAGAACATTGATTGTGGCGGCTTCTAGATGGTCTATTTCTTGGTAAAAGGCCGCGAATTCCAATTTTATTGAGTGTTTTCGCTATCATTAGGTATATGAATATCAACCATTAAAAGGGTTGGATTGACAAAATCCACACCATAGCTGGTTGTCAGCAGTACTGACTTGAATTCGTATCACGGTGGCGTGGGATGGTGGGCGGGGAACCGGACGACGTGCGGGTGAAATCTGCCGGCACCGAGTGGGTAGTCCGCGCCGTCGAAAAGGGGACCGCAACCATTCACCTATTCATCAACAAATTCAGAGACTAGTCTTCATTTTAGTTTATCGAACTTTCTCATATGGTCTGTACCCCAAAATATTTGCCCTGCGCGTCCCCCGCCACCATACCCCCCTCCCTTGTGAACATCACGCAGCAACGTGGCCGAGCAGTCGGCCTCGACTTTACGAATGGTCGAGCCGATTAGTACCCATTGTCAATCGGTGGCTTCAGCACGACGGTCAGCGAAGAAGATCGGCAAGTCTCGATGACGCTCACTCAGGATCACTATGGCTATTTCCTGATTGGCTACTTCACCGGAAGCCCACAGATCTCGGTGAAGTCGGTTGCAAAGCAGACCGGACAGGAAACCATCTGCATCATCGCCCAGGATCCCAAGGGCGCCGGTGTGCTCAAAATCGAGGGGAACGCCAAGGTTACTGCCAACGGCTGCTCGGCCTATTCCGGCTCCTATGACAACAAGGGGCTCTCGGTCAAAGACAATTCGACCCTCATGACGAAGGTCACCTGCACGGTAGGAGGTTACGAAGGTTCCTCGAGGAACTACTCGCCAGCTCCAATCATTGACTGTCCCTGGATTTCTGACCCGCTTGCGGCACGGGCGCAGGAGGTGGACCAAACCTTGCCGAACGGCTGCGACTTTCATAAAACCGAAATCAAGAATGCTCAAGCAACGCTGACGCCGGGAACCTACTGCCAGGGTCTGAAGATTTCCGGAGGTGCAAAGGTTACGTTTTCACCGGGGCTGTACATCATTCGCAATGGCCAATTCAGCGTGGACGGAAAGTCGTCGATCAGCGGCGAGCAGGTGGCCTTCATCTTCATGGGAGAGCAGGCCACGTTGAACTTCGCTCATGACTCGAGCGTATCTCTATCGGCTCCTGAAAGGGGATCATGTCCGGAATCGTGCTCTACGCCCAGCCAGTCGGCATGAAGATCCGCGACTTCAAAATCCAAAGCAGGGACGCCGGTCGGATTATCGGTACAGTCTACCTTCCTAATGACAACCTCACAGTCGGAGGTGATAAGGATGGGGATGGCTTGTGCGACACTGACGAAACGATGACACTTTCGCAGCCTGTAGCGGAGCAGTGCCTTTCAGATGTTGGAACCGTCTCCGCCTGGACCGCGATCGTGACCTACAAATTGCACGTGACTGCTGGTGCTACCCTCGTGATCAACTCGAACTACTCGGCATCGAAAATACCGGCACCGGACGGCATTGGCCCTAACAGTGCGCGAATTGTGCTGGCGCAGTAACGGTGCGGTCCATTTTGTGAATCGAGCCAAGCGGATCGCGCCGGTCGACGTTGGGCAGTGCTGACGTCCGGCGTCCAGTCGCGGTCGGCCCCTTTCGTGCATAGTCTCCGAGCGGCGAGGCCACCCCTGGTCAAACCTCAGTTCCCCTCCTAAGACAGTGCGAGCCTGACTTATTCAGCTTTTCGCCGCAATGCGCGCGAGATCGGCACAGTGATCTGTTAAGGTCAGCTCGAATTCGCCCGGCAAGCCTTGAATGGGCGTCAAATAAGCCCGGTCATATATGGATCAGACGCAAGATCCGCGTGCCGATAGCCAGGACGAATTCACCACCATTGGCGGCCAGGTCCCAGCCGAAAAATGCCGCCCAGCAGGAGAGCAGAATAGTAAAGCGCATTAGACTATTCTAAAATACAGTAATTGATGGATCGTTAAGGTATGGAGAGCCCGGCTCGCGGCATCGAGAAGAGCCTCAATTGCAAGATGGGCGGACCGGGCCGCTTCGTAGTTCGGGTACGGAGGCGCACCGCCACACTTGCCGGGAAGATCCCGCCCTTCAATTTGCACAAATCCGATAACACGGGGATACCGCTGCAGGAGTGTTCCGCTTTGAGGGGGACTGGCTTCTTTCGGACGAGTAATCGTAGCTGCGGACGTTCAGCTCCGCCTGAGGCTGTGAATTGCATGAAGCATCGTCAACGGGGTTGCAACGAGACATTCGGTGTCGCGCGCAATTCATGTCGGTTACATAAATCCGTTGCGACGGTCTCGTACATGATGGGGACGGCTTTGTTTGAAGCCGTCCCTGGAAAAAAGGATGGAAAAATGTCGAAGCTCCCCGGCAAGACCGAAACGATCGAAGACGTCGAATCCCCCACCTTCGACCCGTCCAAAGCTACCGAGCAAGTTCGAGCTGTTGTCGACCAGGGCGTTGAGCAGTCGAAGCAAGCGTTTTCCAAACTGAGTTCGGACGCCGAAACAACACAAAAGGCTCTTGAGTCGACCTTTGAGGTGGCCAAGACCACCGGCAACGAGGTGTCCCTGAAGATGATTACGGCTCTGAGGGACAATGCCGAAGCCGGCTTCACACACCTTGAGGCGCTGGTTGCCGCGAAGTCGCTGTCCGAGTGCATCGAATTGCAGACCGCTTTCCTTCACAAGCAGATCGAAAAATCGGCCGAGCAGGCCAGAGACCTCCAGGCCGTGATGATGAGGGTTAGCGAGGACATGTCCATGCCGATCAAGAATGCCTTTGAGAAGGCTTTGAAGGAACGCAAGGCTGCCTGATTGCCTCAGACATCCGAGACCGAAGGTCGTGCCTAGTCTCTGGGCCCATTCCGCCGGTCTTCTTCCATTTGGTCGGACGGCTTTTGTCCGCCCGACCGCTTCGGCGTGCTATCGCTGGTTTCGAGGTTTCTCAGCCCGTGTCAGCGATAAGTTGCAGAGTGATCGGCAATCATTGGGACGCAAGGCTCGCCTCACTAAGCCTCGCCGCTCACTCGCCCTGCGATGGCGAATGCCTGTAGGTTTTTGACCTTTCCGTGGTCCTGGTCAGCGTTAGCGATAATCGAGAAGAACGCCGCGCGGACGATGTCTTTCTTTGACGCGTCCGGGTGTTCCTTCCTTGCCGCCTTCAACAGTTGTTTCGGCGTCATATCTGGCGTCACAATCCGCATCAGAGTGTCGCTGATCGACTGTAATTCCGTTGCATCCATTGGGAAACTCCGTCCCTGGCTCCCCACCAACAACTTTTGCAGAGCGCCATTGTTAGCTGAAACTAAATTCACGTTATAATGGGAGACGAGCCAGCGCGCGTCCCGGCTGTCTCATAAGGGCGAAAGCGCTTCGCTGCAACGGCGTCAACCAGCCAGCGCGTCCCAGTGCCGCTTGGAAACGGGGAAGCCGTGCCGACAATTCAGTCTTCCTTCAAGTCTTCGGCTTCGTCCCTGAGCTTGGTCCAGTCGGCACCATACTTTCGCAACAATGCGCGTGCCTGTTTCGGCGTGACGTCGGCAATTTCCGTCAGGTGCTCTACCTCCAGCTTTTGCCCCTTCGCCACGCGGCTCGCCTTCTTCTTTTTTTCTTTGGTAGCCATCTCCTATGTCCTTCTCTTGCATCCTCGGATGAACGAGAACTGACAGGTGTGGTTCCGGCTCGCGTATTGTCGTCTGTCGACTTGAGGTCCGGCTACAGTTGGTCGAGGCGAGCGGTTGTTTGTGACAGCTTTATGACGCACCATGCGAGTTGGGGTTCCCTTCGATTGTCGTGAAGTTGCGCGGCGCCGAGGACATCATGCAGGAAACGGAACTGAAGCTCGAGCTTTCGCGAACGGGTGCGGGATCGCTCCTCAAGAAAAATCCGTTCGGATCCTCGCCTACCGTTCTCCAGCAAAGATCGATCTATTTCGACACCCCGGGATGGGACCTGTCCAAGCGCGGCCTGTCGCTTCGCATTCGGCAATCGGGAAATGAACGGATACAAACCGTCAAAGCCAGCGATGACGCCGCGGCCGGATCGTTCGCACGCGAGGAATGGGAGCAACCGGTCGCCGGCGATATACCGATGCTTGACGATCCGGAGATCCGAGACCTGCTCGCCGGGGCTGGCCCCAAACTCGCGCCCCTGTTCGAGGTTCATGTCAAACGGCATCGTTGGAATGTGACGGACAGCGGCGCCACGGTCGAAGTCGCTTTGGATCTTGGCAAGGTCGTTGCAGCCGATCGCGAGGCGCCGGTCTGCGAGATCGAGTTTGAAAAGAAGGCGGGCTCACCGAGAGCGCTGTTTGCACTCGCCCGGAAAGTCGACCTGATCACGCCGGCGCATGTCGGGGTGCTGAGCAAAGCTGAACGGGGCTATCACCTGCTTGGCAGGGCACCCGGTGCTGTGAAGGCGGCTTCGACACTGCTCACCTCCGAGATGAGCGCGGCAACGGCTTTCGCGCGTATCGCCGCTGCCTGTCTCAGACAGTTTCGTCTCAATGAAAAGGTGCTGGGGTGGTCCCGCGATGCCGAGGCCCTGCATCAGGCCCGCGTGTCGCTGCGGCGGCTGCGCTCCCTTTGCTCGATCTGCAAGTCGCTGTTCCATGACAGCCGTTTCGACCACCTGCGAGAAGAATTGAAATGGCTCGCCTCGGAATTTGGCGATGCGCGCAATATCGACGTGATGATCGACCGCGCTTCGAGCGAGGCTCTTTCAAGCCGTCTTCAAAACGCGCGAGACGACGCCTATACGGCGGTCGAAGCATCGCTCTCCTCGGTGCGCGCCCGCTCCTTGATGATCGATGCTACCGAGTGGATCTCCATCAGGGACTGGCCGACCGACCAATCGGACGAAACGTTGCGCGAGCAGTCGTCAAGGGATTTCGCCTCCGGTGTATTTGAGAAATTTTGGAAAAAAGTGGCGAAGGGCGGCAAGAATCTCATCGATGCCGATGACGAGACCCGCCACAAAGTGCGCATCGCCGCAAAGAAACTGCGCTACGCTGCGGAGTTCTTCGAGCCGCTTTACAACAACAAGGCGGAAGCCAAACGCCATCGACGGTTCATCGACGCGATGAAGGGCCTGCAGGATCAGCTCGGTAATCTCAACGATATCGCCACCGCCCCCGATATGCTGGCAGCGCTGGAGCTTTCGGACGTGGCTGGTGCGCAGGATCTCTTCAGCGCCGACGACAAGTCCAAGCTTCTCAAAGAGGCCGCGGAAGCACACGACGCCTTTGTCAATACCAGGCGCTTCTGGCGTTGAGGCAGCATGCGGAGGGAGTGACTCCAGCACCGATATGCCCGCCGCTGGGTTCTCAAATGCAATGCCCGCTTCTCGCGCAAACTAAGCGTATTCCCGGCAATGTCCGCTTTCGGCGAATGGAGAAGTCCACGTAATGACTGACGTTGGGCGCGTTCCTGACTTTCAGTCGGGGAAAAGCGGATAAGGCGAATGGCGGCTGACCTCAAGACGACCCACGACTACCGAGGCGTGGACGACCGCTTTGCGCCCAAAACCGGTCGTTCAGAGGTGTTTGCCGACTACCCGGAAGCGGACATTTGCCCTTGGTGAAATCAACGTCCTCCTTGCCGGATTATCCGCGGTCATTCGTTTTGGACCGCCCGGCGCAACGACCCGAAGCGCAAGCGGTATTGCATCGGTGTAATACCGACCTTGCGGCGGAACAGGCGCCCGAAGAAACTCGTGTCCTCGTAGCCGACCTCATTGGCGATCGCCTCGATGGCCTCGTCGCTCGTTTCCAGCAGCCACTTGGCTTCTTCGAGCCGCAGCGCGTGAACATAGTCCAACGCCTTCATGCCCGTTGCCTTGGCGAAGCGACGCGCGAAGGAGCGTTCGGGCAAACCTGACAGGCGCGCCATGACGGCGACCGGTGCCGGCTTGCGGAAATTCGATTCCGCCCATTGCTGACTTTGCTTGATCACTGCGTCGCTGGTCTGCCGCGAGCGCGCCAGCGTGGCGAAGGGCTGCTGGCCGAGGTCGTGCCATTGCAGCATGTAGACCCTCGCCACCTCGATCGCCTCACGAAGACCGACGAAGCGCGCGATCAGATACAGAGCCAGATCCTGCCAACTCGATCCGCCGCCAGCCATGACGATGCGCTGCGCCTCGCCGCTCAGCACCAGCGACTGCTCCACTTTCACCTTTACGCCGGGATAGTTGTTCGTCAGCGTGTCGACATAGCCCCAGTGGATTGTCGCCTCGCGGTTCGCGATAAGCCCGGCTTCGCCCAGCAGCACCGCGCCTGAACAGGCGCTCGCCAGCAGCGCGCCTTCCTCATGCACGCGCTTCAGCCAGCGCGCTTCAGGGTCATACTGCCCGGCGACGCTTTCGCCCGGATTGACGAAGAAATCGGGGATGCAGACGATATCAGGACGCGGACAGTCGGCAATCGTGTGATCAGGGTGTACCCAGACGCCGTTCGCAGCGCGAAACCGGTCTGCTCCGCGCGCCACGACGTAGGGCCGCATCCGCTGGTCACCAGCCATGCCCTGCGTGATGAAGCGAAAGTCCCGCCCCGGCGAGGAGAACAGGTCGACCATCCCATAGAGCGCCGAAGCCGTGACCTCGGGCACGGCGAGGATCGCCACATTGAACGGAGCCACCTGTTCAGGCATGGCAGAAATGACCGTTTCGTTGCGTTTTCGACTTTAGCCGGCGCATTCGTTCCGCGCTAGCATTCTGGAAACGGAGGATGGGACGATGAACGCGACGACCACGCCTTCGCTTTCGCCAGCCAGCATCGAAAACCTTCGCTCCAGAATGCGCGGCGAGGTGCTGGTTCCGACGAGCGAGGCCTACGATGCCACCCGGGTCGTTTGGAACGGCATGATCAACCGAAGCCCAGCCCTCATCGCCCGCTGCCGGAACGCCGCCGATGTCATGGTCTCAGTAAATTTCGCGCGCGAGCACAGACTCGCCATCGCCATCCGTTCTGGCGGCCACAATGTCGCGGGTTATGCGGTCTGCGACGGCGGATTGATGATCGACATGTCGCCGATGAACGCGGTGCGCGTCGTGCCCGGCCTCGACCGCGCCATCGTCGGTGGCGGTGCGACCTGGGCGGATGTCGACGCCGCGACGACGCCTTTCGGCCGTGCCACGCCGGGGGGCCTCATCTCCGCGACCGGCGTTGCGGGCCTGACATTGTCCGGCGGCATCGGGTGGCTCCGCGGCACTCATGGCCTCTGCGTCGACAATCTCGTCGCGGCCGATGTCGTCACCGCCGAGGGCAAGCTGATCCGCGCCGACGAGACGGAAAACCGCGATCTTCTCTGGGCGCTCCGCGGCGGCGGCGGCAATTTCGGTGTCGTGGTGAGCTTCGAGTTCAAGCTGCACCCGATCGAATCTGAGCTGATGTTCTGTGGCCCCGCCTATCCCGAGGAACGCGCGGACGAGGTCATTGCGCGCTGGCGCGACTTCATGGAAACGGCACCGGACCGGCTGAGCGGACTCGCTGAATTCTCGACGCTGACTGACGATCCTTCCCTCCCCGAGCCCGCGCGCGGCCGGCGCGTAGTGTCACTTGCGCATGTGTATGACGGCCCGGCGGATAAAGGCGAACGGATCGTAGCGCCGCTCCGCGGTTTTGGCGAACCGCTGGTCGATTTCAGCGGCCGCATGCCCTATCGCACCATTCAGTCACTGTACGACGCGCTGTTTCCGAAGGGGCGCGACCGCTGCTACTGGAAATCAACCTATCTCTCCCGCCTCGACGACGGCGTCATTGCGGATATCGTGCGGCAGATGGCGAAACGTCCGTCCGAGATGACCTTCGCCTCGATCTGGAAATTCGGCGGCCACGTGCAGCGCGTGCCGGAAGACGCGACCGCCTTCGGCGACCGGTCCATGCCCTACATGCTGAGCCTCGACGCGATCTGGTCGAGGGCTTCGGACGACGACGCGAATATCGGCTGGGTGCGCACCTTCTGGCAGCACATGCAGCGACACTCGACCGGCCGGCTCTATCTCAATTTCCCAGGCCATGGCGAAGGCGCCGACCTCGTCCGCGATGCGTTTGGCCCTCAGGCTTACGGACGTCTTCAACAGGTAAAGCGGCGCTATGATCCCGAGAACATCTTCCGGATGAACCAGAACATCGATCCTGGAGCCGCATAGTGACCCTGGAGGCTGAATTTCCTCGACCGACGATCCTTCAAAACAAACTCTCCTGCGCCTTTTGGGGCTTCGATCAGCTCATCTAGCCGGAGGCCAAACGGCAGCTGTCCGCTAAACGCGCTCTGATAGCGGACCGACGGCTCTCGGCGCAAAACGCGACATCAGAACATCTGCTCTGCAAAGACCGCTTCTGGCGCATTTGCGACGTTCGTTGGCACCATAAGGTAGCTGGCTCGGCCCGGAAATGATTTGAAGATTTTTCGGACAGGGCGCTACCAAGGCTCATGTTTTTATTGTGATTTCAATAGCTTATAAGTAGGTTGGTAGCGGGAGAGCTACCGCCTTTCCCCCCACTCGGAGAGCATGCGATCTTTTACAGTGTCGGGCATGATGGCCTGTCTCGGTGCTGCAAAGACCGGTAGGGAACGGGAGAGTCTGACCCGAAAGCTATCCAGGACGCGAACGGCAGCTCTGCGCCTCATGTCGGTCATCGAGACCCATTTCTGCGGTCCCCGAAAGCGGACATTGCGAGTGCCAAGCGGCAGATCGCTCTCCAGAAGCTGCTAGTCCGCTTTCGTGAAGAGTTTCGGGCGCCGGCAGGCGTACGAAAGTCCCCGAGGAAGGAACCCGCGTTCCGTCATGGGGCGCTGCAGCCTTGCTCGTTACTCGGCATCGCCCGGGTACGTCGCGTCGAGCGTCACGATCTGCCGCCCTCTCCAACCACGTGCTCGAGCTGACGGCGGGCGGCGACGGGCAGTATCAGTCGAGCCCGGCTAGGCGCAATCCTTCGATATAGCGCGCGCGATCCTTTTCGTGGATGATGGGGTGGTATTTCTCGACCCAATCCACGGACACGGATGGATGTAGGCGCCGCGTTTGTGACAGCGCGTGGGTGGCGGCCGCGTGATCGCCCGCCATGCCTGCGGAGGCGGCGTAGGTGCGCCAGGCCGTCCCGAAATTCTGCCTGAGATCCACAGCCCGCCGCTCGAACTCGGCTGCCTCGACATAACGCCCGGCCATGAAATGACAGAGCCCGATGACGGAAAGGCTTCCCGCCTGCGTGAAGTCGCGCGGGCTGAGCCGGTCGGCAAGCGCGACATGGTGCAGGCCGTCGTCGGGCATGCCGGCATAGGCATAGGTCGATCCAAGGATCATGTGCGCGTAGGCGAGGCTCGGATTGAGGGTGATCGCCTCAGATAGGGCTTTCACGGCGGGATCGAAACGGCGCGAGGCCATATGCACGAAGCCCGCGGCGAAGTGCGTCCAAGGGTCTTCCGGATCGCTGCGGATCGCCCGTTGCGCCATGTCGTGGGCGGTCGGCAAGGTGGCTTCGGCATCAGCCAGTCCAAGCATCACCTTTGCGCCGAGGCCCCAGGCTACCAGGCAGTTGGCGCGTGGATAGTCGGGGTCGATGTCGATAGCTTTTTTCAGCAGCCGCTCGGCGATCTCGAAATCCGGCATCGAACCCCAGGTCCAGACATAGGGCATCGCCTTCATCACGAACCCCCAGGCGTCTAGGCTGCCGGGCGACCGGCTCTGGAAACGCTCCTGCTCGGCCACGTAGAGTCTGGGCTCGATGGCACCGATCACGCTTTGGGCGATCTCGTCCTGCAGCGCGAAGAAATCGGCGATTTCGGCATCATAACGCTCCGCCCATATCTGGCGCCCGGTGTTGGCATCGCTCAACCTGGCATTAATCCTGAGCCGCTGTCCGGAACGGCGCACGCTCCCATCGAGCACATAGCGCACGCCAAGTTCGCGCCCGATATGCTTCACGTCGACCGCTTTACCGCCATAGGTGAAGGAAGAGTTGCGGGCCGAAACGAAGAGCCAGCGCAGCCGCGCAAGGCGAGTGATGATGTCTTCGGCGAGACCGTCGCCGAAATATTGCTGCTCGGTGTCGTCACTGAGATTCGCAAAGGGCAGCACGGCAATGGAGGGCCCGGCCTCCTCCTTGTCGGATGGGGTCGAGGTCGCGTCGAGGGACTCTACCGCGCCGCCGAAGCGGTACCCGATCCGTGGGACGGTTGCGATCCACTCGGTATCGTCGGACGCCGGCCCAAGCAGTTTGCGCAGCAATGCGATTTGGACGGAGAGGTTGCTTTCCTCCACCGCCGCGCGCGGCCATGCCGCGTCCATGAGCTCTGCCTTGGACAGAACCTCGCCGGCTCGCATCACCAGCGCTGCCAGCAGCAACACACCGCGATAGCCGACGGGAACGGGAAGGCCTTGCCGGAGCAGCGTCCCTGCCTCCGGATTGAGCTCGAACGGGCCGAAGGCAAAACGCTTCCCCATCATGGAACAAACTAACATCTTTTTGGAGCTTCTCGGAACTATTCGGCCATGCGCCCGCGACCTTGCCGCGCGCCGGGCTCACCCTGTCGCAGTGTTTCGAGACAGGAGAGCCGAGATGTCCGCTGTTGTTTTCTACCGTATCGGGTTTGAGACCGAGACCACCCAGGTAACCCCGGTGAGCACTCCGCGCCCCCGCGTCGAAGAGTTTCGCGCAGCCCTTGATCACTATATGGCGGCCTACATCGCCTGTCAGAAGCGCCGCACGAAGGCCAGGAATGCCGCGTCTGTCGGCGGCCGCCGCGACCGTTCTTTCGCATGTCACCTGCGCAGCAATGGCCATCAAGATTGATATTGATCCGGTGACGGCTTTCGCCTGCTCGGCTTGGCTCCAAAAGGTTTTGCGTCTTTACGCGCGCCTGTCGAGCATTTGTCTCAACATATGAAGGACCAGCCGCAGGATAGGGCAGTGACGTCCCTCCTATGCCGAGGCGGGATGGCGCCCGGGCGTTCCGACCATGACGACGAGATGGAAAGGGGATGGCTTTTGCCATCCCCCACCAGTGGTCTCTATCTGTGGCCACGCTGCCCTATTCGAGCAGATCGGGTCGTTGCCTGAGGATGCGGTGGCAGAGCGGCTGGCATTGAAACCAGCCCGCTGTGGGCGTTCCGTTCACCGCGCGAGCGGCTCGGGCGTTGGCCGGATCGACCTGCAGCGGCGTCCCCACGCTCTCGGCGAGGAACTGCGCCTGGCAACAGCGTTCCATTGAAATGAACCACCAGACTGCTTCGTCGACACTCTCACCGACCGTAAGCAGACCGTGATTGCGCAGGATCGCCGCTTTGTGAGCACCAAGGCACTCGGCGATCCGCGCCGCCTCGATTGCCTCGGTGATCAGCACCCGCGTGTCATCGAAAAAGACGTGATCCTCATAGAACGCGCAGGCGTCTTGCGTGATCGGATCGAGCAGCCGGCCCACCGCCGACCACGCCTTGCCATAGATGGAGTGGGCGTGCGCGGCCGCGACGACATCCGGCCGCGCCGTATGGATCTGATGGTGAATGGCGAATGCGGCTACATTGACCGGCATCGTGCCCTCGACCACATCGCCGGAGCCGTCGACGCGAATGAGGTCCGAGACGGTGATATGTGCGAAATGCATGCCGAACGGATTGACCCAGAATGTATCGGCGAATTCCGGATCACGTGCCGTGATATGTCCGGCAACGCCTTCGCTGAAGCCCAACTCCGCGAATATGCGGAAGCCAGCAGCGAGCCGCTCCTTTCGGTGTTGCCGCTCCTGCTCCAGAGTTTCGAAGCGCGGCGGCCCCCGCCGTTTGAAAAACGGTTCATAGGCCTGCTGTTTGCGGATGGCTAAATCGCTTTCAGTGTCTGGAATTGACTTGACGACGTTCATGGCGCGCCCTCCTTGGGGTCTGCACCGTCGGCGTGACGGCACGCCTCAGATTGGGGAAGCTTCTTGCGCGCGTCTCGAAGGCTGCATCAAGTGTTCCGAATTCTTCCGAATGGATACCGAAAAGAGTTGAGTGTCGCGGCAATGATCTGAATTTCACCTTGCGCCGGATCGAAGCCACGCTTGCCGGCACCGGACTGTCGCGACGCGACATTGTCTCCTGCACCTGTTATCTCGTGCGCAAGGAAGACCTCCCCGGCTTCAACCAGGCGTATCACGCCTTCTTCAGTGAAGACACCCTGCCGGTCCGCACGACTGTGGTAGCCGATCTGGTTCTCGATGCGTTGCTCGAAATTTCGATTATCGCACAGTGCTCAGACAAGTGATTGCGCATGGGCGAGTTTGTCATCCTTGGCGCCGGCATGATCGGTATGACGACCGCGCTTGCACTGCAAGAATGGGGGAACGAGGTCATTGTCAGCGACCGTCGGCAACCCGGCGGTGGGGCAAGCTACGGAAATGCCGGGATTGTTCAGGTCGAGGTGATGGAGCCCTATGCATTTCTGCGGGCCCCGCTTGATGTACTGCGTTTGGCACTAGGGTTCGGCAACGATGTCAGGTACCATCTTGCGGCTTTGCCATCCGCGGCACTGCCGCTCGCCCTGTACTATCTCAACTCTGCCCCCCGAAGGTATCGGACAATTTCCGCAATCTATCGGCAATTGATTGGCCGCTGCGGCGCGGATCACGACAAGCTGATCGCGGAAGCCGGCGCAGAACACTTTTTCAGCAGGCGCGGCTATATCCAGATGCATCGCGACGCCCGTGAGCTCGATGCGGATGCCGCGCAGGCGGAACGCTACACCAAGGACTTTGGTGTTCAGTCGCACATCTTGAACAATCAGGCGTTGAGACGCGAGGAGCCCTGCTTGAAAAAGGATCTTGCGGGCGCTGTGCATTGGCAAGAAAGCCGAAGTTGCGCTGATCCGGGCGGGCTCGTCGCGGCGTATGCAGCGCTTTTTCGCCATCGCGGTGGCAACCTGCTGGAAGAAGAAGTGCAGTCACTGACGCAGCCTGCTTCCGGCTGGCACGCTCACTTGCGGAATGGGCGTCGCCTGTCCTCCGAAAACGTCGTCATTGCGCTCGGAGCTTGGTCGCCGTCGCTACTCAAGCCGTTGGCAGTTTCCATACCCATGGTTCGCAAGCGCGGTTACCACAGTCACTACCAGGCCGATCGCCTTCCAGGCAGGCCGTTGTTCGATGTCGCGGCCTCTGCCCTCTACTTCCCGATGAGACAAGGGCGCCGGTTGACGACGGGCGCCGAGATCGCGCGCTTCCCCTCGGCAAAGACGCCCCGACAACTGGCCCATGCCGAACCCATGGCGCGCGAGGCGATCGATTTCGGTGAAGCCGTCGAGCCTGAGCCTTGGGCAGGCTGGCGACCATGCATGCCGGACATGCTTCCGGTCGCTGGCGCCGTCTCGGAAAAGCCCGGCCTATGGTGTAATTTTGGCCACGGCCATCAGGAATTTACGCTGGGACCCACAAGCGCCCGGCTGTTATCGGAACTGGTACACGGCAGAGCCCAAGATAAGGTTTCTCAAGCTTTGTCACCTGGCCGATACCTCTGAACCACGGGCATGCCTGCGACAGGCATCCCGTCACTTTTGACTGTGTGCTTATATCTCTGATATCGCAGCGTCGGCTTGCTCTGAACAAGAACTAGATTAAACCTGACAGGGTTTTGGATGGTGCGCATTCTCTAGTCGTCGTGTAAATCTCCGGTCCGTGAAATCTCCTTCGACTGCTTTGGCGCGCTTCAAGCCCCGGCGAATCGCGGGTACCGTTGCTTTGAAGCTGCCGCGCGCCGAGGTGCGAGCTGGAGAGGGGAGCTCCGACTGGGGCACGTGGCCTCATCAACGCTGTGGATGTTCTCCGATGTGTCTGCGCCAATCCTCGATGAATGTACTTCGCTGGATTTCGTCCTGTGCGGCAAGAAGCGCCGGGCCGATGCGGATGGGGCGACCGATCCCCGAGTCAATCAATGCCTCGGGTCCGTCGACGCCGACGGGCAGGGGGGCGTCCTCGGCAAAGAAGAATGAAGCGTCCATCGCGACCTGCCGGCCGCGAGCCGACAGGAGATAGTTAAGGAAACGCTTCCCGAGATCTGGGTGGGCCGCAGCAGCGGGAATCAAGGCACCCCGCGACAGGATGAGCGCGTAGTCCCGGGGCAGCACGATGCGCAGATCTGGATTGGCGAGCACCGCCGCATAGGCGTAGGAGCCGAGCACGTTGTAGGCGATGCTGATCCGCCCCGCTGCAAGCTCGCCAAGCACTTCATTGTTGCAGCAGCGCACGATGGTTTCCACGCGGCTCAGAGCTTCGAGCAGTCGCCCGTTTGCTGTAGGCGCCTGGCGGGAATCGTAGAATGCCAAAAGATAGCCGATGCCGGAAGCTTGGATATCGTAGGTTCCTATGCGTGTGCGGTAGGCTTCGGGCTTTCGGCGCAGGAGTTCCAAAAGCGCGTCGTGACTTCTCGGCACATCCTCGGGCGGAACCCAGCGCCGGTCGTAAACGAACACGACGGGTTCGAACGTGAAACCGAAAACCTCGTCCCGCCAATTCGCCCAGTCTCGCACCCCCCGTGTTTCAGGCGAGTCGTGCCGTTGGGCGCAGCCATCGTTGGCGAGCCGAACCAACTGGTCGACCGACGAGGAGAGGAGGATGTCCGCCTCGGAGGTCCCCGCTCTGCATGCGTCCCGTGCCTCGCGGAAAAGATCGTTGGTGACGTAGTCTACGTAGTCGATCCGGATGTTAGGGTCGAGTGCCTGGAAATCGCGCAGCAGCGGTCGCATGGCCTCGAGATCCGTCGCCGCGTGGATCACCAGGTGGCCCGTCTCCTTCGCTCTCGCGGGGAAAGTCTCGCGTTCACCTTCCAGGGCGCCGGCAAGGGTGGGGACCACCAGCCAGGCGAGCCCGACGAGCGCGAGGGTGCGAATGCGCGCTGTCATGGCTGTCCTCCCACTAGCGGCAACTCCAGGTAGACACAAAACGGCTCGTTTTCAGATCGCTTACGGAAACCGAGCTGGCCACGCAAGACCGTCGCGACTTCCGACGCGATGGCGAAACCGAGCCCTGAGGACCCGCGCGCATCGGGGCTTCGCGAATAGAAGCGGCTGATGACATTCGGCCAATCGTCCTCCTTGATCCCCGGTCCATCGTCGATCACCTCGATTCGGCCGAAATTTTCTCGCTGACGCACACGCACCTCCAATTTGGCGATCGCGCCATGACGCAGCGCATTATCGATGACGTTGACGACCGCCTCCCGAAGGCTGAGGACGTCGCCCATCGCCATGAGGTCTTCATCTGCCGGCTCGAAGGAGACGATAATGTCGGGATCCACAGTGATCGGGACGGCGTTACGAAATGCCATGCGCGCGACATCGTTCAGCGAGACGGGCGCGAGCTGGACTGAGTCGAAGCGGTGGATGACCATTGCATGGTTGAGAAGCTGATTGGTGAAGCCCGCCAATTCGAGAGTGCGGCTTTGAACGCGCTTCAGATGGCGGCGATCTTCCGGCGCAAGCTTCTGTTCGTCGATCAGGCTCACCTGGGCGGAAAGCGCCGTCAGCGGCGTGCGGATCTGGTGGGCGCTGTCGGCGATGTAGCGCTGTAGCAGTTTAATGCGCTCGTCGAGGCGGATGATGAAGTAGTTGATGGACGTCACGAAGGGGGACAGTTCGTCGGGCACCGCGACCGTGAGAGGTGTAAGATCCTGCGGGTCGCGCTGCCGCAGCGCGGCGGCAAGGTCATCGACCGGTCGCAGCGAGTAACGCACCGCCAGCGCTGTCCCGGCGACGGCGAAGAGGCTCATCAGCGCGACCAGCATCGTCGCCCGCGCCGTCAGCTCCGAGGCGAGCGCATGGCGGGCCTCGACAGTCTGCGCCACGACGACATAGGCCCAGCCCGGCCCTTCGGGCATGCTCATGGCGTGCGACACGGTTACAGTGCGCACCGGGGCGCCCAGATAGGCGTCATCGCCGAAGATGGGGGCGGCACGGCTCGCGGAAAGGTCCGCCTTGGCTGCCAGATCGGCATAGCCGGTAAGGGTCGCGCCGGAAGGGTCGATGACCCGGTAGAAGATGCGGTCGTCATTGGCGAGCCCGAGAAGTTCGAACGCCGAGGGCGGAAGGATGAACCGGAGATTTCCGTCGGCGACGCTGAGGCTTTCGCTCATCTGGAAGGCGGCGCCGAGGAGCAGTCGGTCATAGGCATCGTCCGCGGCGGCGCGCGCGTAAATCCAGGCGGCGGTGATGAGTGTTCCCGCACCCAGCGCCAGAACGACGCCGACGCGCCCCATGAGGCGGGAGAACAACGAACTTCTATGCGGCATCGTCGGAGACCAGTTGATAGCCGCTGCCCCTGAGTGTGACGATCCGCGCGCGCGCGCCCTCCAGTTTCTTGCGCAGGCGCCCTATATAGAGTTCGATTGCGTTCTCGCCCGCAGCCTCCTCGAAGCCGAACAACTGGTCCAGCAGTTCATCCTTGCTGAAGACCTTGCCGGGGCGCGAAGCGAGGATCTCGAGCAAGACGATCTCGCGGCGCTTAAGCTGGATCTCGCGCTTGCCTACCATCACATTGCGGTTGGCGCGATCGAGGCTGATATCGCCGCAAACGATCACGTTGGTCGGCTCGCCGCCGCTTCGCCGTCGCAGAAGGACGCGCGCCCTCGCCTCCAACTCGCGAAAATCGAAAGGTTTGACCAGATAGTCGTCGGCGCCGAGATCGAGCGCACTGACCCGGTCGTCCACCTCGGAGCGGGCCGTCAGCACGAGGACGGGGACGCCGCTCCCGGACTGGCGCAGCTTCCTGAGGATGGAGAAGCCGTCGACGCCGGGGAGCATGACGTCGAGGATGACGAGGTCGTATTCGGTGAAGTTCAGGATTTCGGATGCGGCAACCCCATCGGTCTCCCAGTCGACGGTGTGGCCCGTCTGCTGAAAGCGCCGGCTAATGGCTTCGCCCACGTCATGAGTGTCTTCGACCAAGAGAATACGCACGTCTCATGATTGCACGCGTCCGGGCCTCCAACAAGTTGATGAAGGACCCGTTCGCACCTTCGGCAGGAGCGTGACAGGATGGTGACAGGAACGCGGGTTACTTCTGATCCTGCCGGCCCGGTGGAGAGCGAAGGGGCCGGTCCGGGAGGAAATCAGACATGTCCACTGACATGCCAGGCCAAATGGTCTGATGCAGTCAGCGGCGTGCGGAATTCTCTCGTTACCGCTCAAGATTCCGTGGGAGGAACCCTATGAAACAAGTTTTCAGCAGTGCCCTTTTTGGCGCGGCGATGGCCGCTCTGGCATTTGCAGCATCCGCAAAGGCGGAACCGACGAAGCCGGAATGCCTTGCCGGCGCTAAGCCCGGCGGCGGCTTCGACTTGACCTGCCGACTTGCGGCTAATGCTCTGCTCGAGACGAAGCAGATTTCCAAGCCCATGGCCGTCACCTACATGGAAGGCGGAGTTGGCGCCGTCGCTTACAATCACGTCATCGGCAAGCGCGGCAAGGACGGCAACGTGATCACCGCGGCGTCTTCCGGATCAGCGCTGCTTCTCGCCCAGGGCAAGTTCGGCCAGTATGATGAGAACGCCGTGCGCTGGCTCGGTGCGCTCGGCGCCGACTATGGCGTGCTCGTCGTCGCGGCGGATTCGCCCTACAAGTCACTCGGCGAACTGGTCGAGGCCTACAAGGCCGATCCGGCTAGCTTTGCAATTGCCGGTGGCGGCGCCGTGGGCTCGCAGGACTGGATGAAGGGTTCGCTGCTCGCCAAGGCGGCCGGCCAAGAGCCCAAATCCATGCGCTATGTCGCGCTTGAAGGCGGTGGCGCGGTTCTGACCGCCCTCGAAGGCGGCCATGTGAAAGTCGGTTCGGGCGATGCGGCTGAGATGGTCAAGCACCATGTTGCCGGCAAGATCCGCATCCTTGCGGTCATGTCGCCGGAACGTCTGCCGGGTGACCTTGCGGATGTTCCAACAGCGCATGAACAAGGCTTCGACATCGATTGGCCGGTCTGGCGCGGTTACTATGTCGGCAAGGACGTCTCGGATGCGGATTACGACTGGTGGGTGGATGCTTTCAAGAAAGCTTCCGAAACGTCGGAATTCGCCAAGGAGCGTGAAGCGCGGGGCCTGTTCGAGTTCACCCTGCTTGGCAAGGACTTCGAGGAGCGCGTGAAGACGGATGTCGCCCGCTTCAAGATCCTCGCCAAGGAAGCCGGCATGTAATGCGATGCCCTCGCATACTCCCGTCAAGACACAAGGCGGAGGACCCTCGCCATCGGCATGCCGATGGCGCGGGTCGGAAAGCGAGGAAGGCAGCGGACATCGGCCGCGGTCTCGGAAATAAAGGAATGCCCATGTCTGATGAATCGCATCCCTCTCCGCGGGCTGTGCAGGTGATCGGCCGCGGCGCAGCCACATGTCTGCTCGCGCTTGCCGTCGCCTACGGCATTGGCGGAGGCGTCATCGAATACTCCTTCTCCTCCGATCCCCTCGGCCCGCGGGTCTTTCCAATAGCGCTTGCCGTGGTGCTCGGCCTGCTTGCTGTCTGGTATTTCTTCTCGCCTGGCCCTGCGGAGGGTTTTCCGTCCGGCGCTCTGCTTGCCCGCGTGCTTGCGCTGCCGGTTCTCCTGGTCGTTTCCGTCGTCCTGTTCGAATCGGTAGGCTTTGCTGTTTCCATTTTCATCCTAACGCTCGGCTCCGCAGTTATCTTCGGTGCGCCGCCGGGTAAGGCGCTTATCGGAGCGGCCGGCCATGCCACCCTCTGGTGGGTCATCTTCTCCTACCTGCTGGAAGTCTACCTGCCGGTCGGCACGCTATTCAGAGGCTGAGACAGGTCGGAATCGGAAAGGTCAATTCCATGAACCTCGAATATCTCTGGCAGGGCTTTGGGGTCGCTCTGACCGGACAGAATCTGCTCATCGGCTTAATCGGCTGCTTCATCGGTACGCTCGTCGGCGCAATGCCAGCCATTGGCCCCATAAACGGTATAGCGCTGCTGCTTCCCATTGCCTATACGATGGGCCTGCCAGCGGAGAGCACCATGATCCTGCTCGCGGCAATCTATTGCGGCGCCGAATATGGCGGCCGCATTTCCTCGATCTTGCTGAATGTGCCAGGGGATGCCGGCGCCGTCATGACGGCAATGGACGGCTATCCCATGGCACGCCAGGGGCGTGCAGGAGAAGCACTCGCCCTCTCCGGCCTCGCCTCCTTTCTGGGCGGCATACTCGGTTCCATTGGCCTCGCGCTGTTCGCGCCCCTGCTGGCGGGTCTGGCGATCGGTTTTGGCCCCGCCGAATACTTTGTGCTGATGATGTTTGCCTTTGCGACACTGGGTTCGATGGTCGGCAGCTATCCTGCGAAGACGCTCATCGGCTGCACGCTCGGCCTGATGCTGGCAACGGTCGGTCTTGACGCAACGTCTGGCGCCTACCGCTTCACCTTCAGTGAGCCGGAGCTTGGCGATGGCATCGAGTTCGTCGTGCTCGTCATCGGCTTGTTCTCGATCTCCGAAGCGCTGATCATCCTGGAAAACCAGGGCCGCGGCATGACTGTAATCCGTGAACTGGGTCGGATGACCGCACGCATGAGCGACATCGTGAAATGCACCGGCACGACCCTGCGCAGCTCACTCATCGGCTTCGTCATCGGTGTTCTGCCGGGTACGGGCGCCTCGGTCTCCAGCGCCATCTCCTACACGACAGCCAAGCGCTTATCCGATACTGAAGGAACCTTCGGCAAGGGCGACGTGCGTGGCCTCGCCGCGCCCGAAGCCGCCAACAACGCGACGGCCTGCGGCGCCTTCGTGCCCATGTTGACGCTCGGTGTTCCCGGTTCGGGCACCACCGCCGTCATGCTTGGCGCGCTGATGCTCTACAACATCCAGCCGGGCCCGATGCTACTCACCGAACGGCCCGAGATCGTGGGCGGTCTCGTCGCCTCGCTATTTGTAGGCAACCTGATCCTGCTGGCGCTCAACCTCCCGCTCGTCCAGATATTCGCTCGCGTCCTGACCGTGCCGAACTGGCTGCTCGTACCGGGCATCCTGGTCCTGTCGGTGGTCGGCGTCTATTCCACTCACTCGTCGGTCTTCTCTATCTTCCTGATGATGAGCATCGGCATGGTGGGGTGGCTGCTGCGTAAGGCGGGCTTCGAGATGGCGCCGATCATCCTCGGCTTCGTACTGGGCCGGCTGATGGAGGTGAACCTGCGCAATGCTTTGGCGATCAGCGGCGGTGATCCGTCTATCCTCTTCAGCAGTACCATCTGCAACCTGCTCTGGGTTCTGGCCGCGGCCGTCGCCATCTTGCCTTTCTACCTGTCGCGGCGCTCCCGCCGGCGCAAGATGCTGATGGCCACCGAATGATGGGGCCGCCAGGCGAGCAGCGCCTTCCGTCAGCTCAAGTGGTCGATGCGCTGCGGTCGATCTGTCCAAGTTCGGGTTGGGTGCCGATTGGGCGGATCGGGATCGAGCAACTGCTTGCTCTCGTCAACGACGACAATGACAAGCATACCGGCTAGCGCGCGGGTGGGAATCTGTCATGTGTCAACCTTTGGTCTCCAGATATTCCAGAGATACCCCGTTGCCAATCAGCGGTTTCATCATTCATCAAGTCCAACCAGCGAGCGCATCAGCGTTGCTCTTGCCGAAGCCAGATGCGCTTCGCAGGCTCGCTCAATCCGCTCGCAGTCGCGGCTTTCAAGGGCGTCGATATAGGAGAGATGCTCAAGGATCGCCGCTTGGTTGCGCTGCTTCTCGTCCCGCTTGTTCCACTGATAGTGATAGTGAAAAATGAAGGTAATGATGTCATAGAAATCGTCGATAAAGCGGTTCGGCGAAGCTTCGTTTATGAGGCGATGAAACCGGTTGTCGAGACCCGAGAAGTCCTGAAAGCGGCTTTCAATCCGCTTTAGTAGTTCGGTATGGGCGCTCTTGAGCGCTGCGAGTTTTCCCCAAAGTGGCGAGTTGTCAGGCTGCCTTGAGAACAAATGCGCCGACCGCAACTCGAACATCACCCGAATCTCGAACAGTTCGAGGGCGAAGTCTTCTGTGAACCCCTTGAAGAGCCAGCCGGTATTCGGCCTTTTTTCCAGCAATCCAAATCGGCTGAAGCGGATGAGGAACTCGCGAATGCCGTTGGTCGCAACGCCGAATTGCCGCGCGAGCTCGAGTTCGTTGATGCTGGTGCCGGGTCTGGTGTCACCCCGCAGCATCCATTCCATGAACTGCTCTTCGACATGCTTGGCACGTGACGTGGTTTCGGCGTCGGGATAGTAGTCGCTATCCTCCACCGCACGGCCTGCCATCCTGACGCCGCTGCGCTCGGCGATAAGTTCGCGGTGAGCAAGTTCCTGCAGGACCTTTCGGACCGTCGTGCGGCTTACTCCCACTCGCCGTCTGAGCTCATTTTCTGAGGGCAGTTCGCCAGTCAATTGTCCATCGCGCAGCATGGTGGCGGCGCGGTTGAAAGCCTTCTTGTAGACAGTGTCTGTTCGCATCGGACTTGCCTCTCACCAACCTTGTTCTTTTTGCATGAACTTTATCCATAAAAAACAACTTGACCAAGTGGGGGTTGATTGTTTTTTATCGATAAGAGGAAGCTGAAATACAGTCTTGGTTCTGACGCTCCAAGCTTAGGTAAGCCTGGGCGGGGAGGGGGTTTTGCCCAAAACGGAAAACACCGGCACCGCTGTCAGCGAAGCCTCAATGCTGAGGCCGAAGAAGGCGGGCGCCCTCCCTGGCCTGGCGCTCGGCCTAGCATTGCTGAGCGCTGGTCCGGTCGTCATCTTGGTGTTGCTGATAATCGTCCTCAGCTTCCTGTCCCCGTATTTCCTGACAGGGCGCAATCTCAGCAACATCCTCGCCCAGACCGCCGTCATCTCGGTGGTTGCGATGGGACAGCATCTGGTCATCCTGACCCGCGGCATTGATCTTTCCGTTGGCTCGAACCTGGCACTAGCCTCCGTCGTGGGCGCCCTCAGCTTTCATGCCGGCGCCCCTGCTTTCGTGGTGATCGCGGTAATGATCGCCTCGGGTGCTGCGGTCGGCGCCATCAACGGGCTCTTCTACGTCTTCGGGCGGCTGCCGCATCCTTTCATCATTACGCTGGCGACATTGAGCATCGCCAAAGGCTTGGCGCTTCAACTGGCCGATGGGCGCGCCATTCCTGGAATGCCGGATTCGATAGATGCGCTTGGGCGCGATGCGGTCTGGGGTCTGCCCGGATCGGTTTTTGTCGTTGCAGGCGTTGCCGCGGTCCTTTTCGCCGTGGCCAAGACGATGGTCTGGGGGCGGTGGATTTACGCCGTCGGCGGTCGACCCGACGCCGCCTTGCGCATGGGCATTCCTGTGTCCTGGGTCCTGGTTTCGGTCTATGTAATCTCAGGGCTGTGCGCCGGCATCGGCGCGGTCCTACTCGCCGGTCGCACCGATGCCGGTTCCCCTTTGTTCGGCAATTTGCTCGAACTGGATACGATTGCGGCGGTGATCATCGGCGGCGCCAGTTTTCTTGGCGGCCGCGGCCATCTCGGCCATGCCTTGATCGGCGCCATCATGATTGGCGTCATCCGCAACGCACTCAACCTGCTCAACGTGAACGTCTTCTTCCAGCTCATTGTCATCGGCGTGGTCATCGTCATCGCGGTCGAGTCCGACGTGCTGCGCAACTATCTCGAAGGGCGTGTGCGTGTCATGCAGGCTGGGAGGCAGCCATGACCGCCGTTGCGGCCAACGCCGATCGTGCCGCCACTGCCGACCAACCCGTGCTGGCCGTACGCAGTGCTACCAAGCGTTTCGGTTCGGTTCTGGCCCTGGACGATGTCAATATCGAAGTGCGCCAAGGCGAGATCGTCGGCCTGCTCGGCGACAATGGCGCGGGCAAGTCGACGCTGACCAAATGCATCAGTGGTGTGCACCAACTCGATGCCGGCGCGATCCTTCTGGACGGTGCGCTAACGCAGATACGCTCCCCTGCGGATGCGCGCTTCGCCGGCATCGAGACCGTCTATCAAGACCTGGCGCTGTTCGACAATCTGACGCCGGGACAAAACTTCTTTGCCGGTCGCGAGTTGGCCTGGCCGCAATGGCTTCCTCGCGGCCTGCGATTTCTGCAGCAGCGCAGGATGGATGCCGAGACCCGCGTTCTGTTGGCAAACCTCAAGGTTTCGCTACCTCGATTGGATGCCGTCGTCGCCATGATGTCGGGTGGACAAAGGCAAGCCATCGCCGTGGCCCGGTCCACCGTATTTGCCCGCAAGGTGGTCATCCTGGATGAGCCGACCGCTGCACTGGGTCTGCGTGAATCACGCCAAGTGCTCAATCTGGTTGCAGCGCTCCGCGACCAGGGCAATGCCGTGATCATGATAACTCACAATATGGAGCATGTCGTCGAACTCGCCGATCGCGCCGTGGTGCTTCGCCAGGGCCGCAAGGTCGGCGAGCTGGTGCCGACAAGGCACAACAAACAAGAGCTGGTTTCCATGATCGTTGGAGCCTGATCCGTTCGAGATTTTGGGGACCGCTGCGGCCCTCAAATGCCTGAAGCGTTTCCCGCCGGGAGGCGTCTCAATTCAAGGGAGGAATGGAATGCCAATCAACTCAAAACTGTTCGCTGGGCTGGCGATCGCCATTGCGGTTGCGGTGCCGGCTTCGGCGGCCGACAAGATCAAGGTCGGCCTGATTACGAAATTTCCTGTGCCTTTCTACTCGACGATGGAGGATGCCGCCAAGAAATACGCGGCCGCTCATCCGGAGATCGAACTGGTCACCGGCCAGGGTCAGGCCGCGACCGACATCGAGGGCCAGATTGCGCTGATCGAGTCCATGATCACGCAAGGCGTCAAGGGCCTGGCTGTCACTCCGGTCGATCCGACGGTTGCGCCGGCGCTCGACAAGGCGGTCGCCGCCGGCATCAAGGTGGTTCTCGTCGACAACAGCATTCCCAACTGGAAAGGTCAGACGGCACTGGTCTCGACCAACAATCTCAACGGCGGCAAGATCGCCGGGGAGTACCTCAAGACCGTGCTGAAGAGTGGCGACAAGATCGGTATCCTGCAGGGCGTTCCCGGGGTGCCGGCACTGGACGACCGCGTCACCGGCATGATGCAGGGGTTGGGCGACGTCAAGGTCGACGTTGTCGGCAAGGGCGCAACCAACTGCACGCTCGAACTTGGCACGTCGGTGACCGAAGACATCCTCACCGCCAATCCCGATCTCAAGGCGATCTACTCGGCCTGTGGCCCGCCAATCCCAGGCGCCGTCAAGTCGATCAGCAATGCGGGCATGGCCAATCATAAGATCATACTGGTCGGCTTCGACGCCTGCTGCGGCGAGATCGAAGCGATCAAGTCGGGTGCGGAAGACGCCAGCGTAGCACAATTTCCGGCGAAGATGGGCGAGCTGGGCATCGACACTGTGGTCAAGGCGATCCGTGGAGAGGCCGTCGACGCCGATGTGGACACTGGCGCTGGCCTCGTAACGCCGCAGAACGTCAAGGACTTCGAATAGGCTCCCACACCTTGGCCCGGCGGTCTTCTCAACCGCCGGGTTCGTTTTGGAACACTCCAAGGAAGGTGATCCGCATGAAAGCGCTCGTTTGCCGACGACCCGGCGAACTGATCTTCGAAGATCGCTCCCCACCCGGCCCGCCGGAGGCAGGATGGGCGCTGGTCAGCATCAGCCATGTCGGAATATGTGGCACCGATTATCACATCTTCGAAGGCAAGCATCCCTATCTGGCCTATCCCCGTGTCATGGGGCATGAACTTGCAGGCACGGTGACAGCGATCGGGGAAGGCGCCCCTATCCGCATCGGCGAACGCGTCGTCGTAAATCCCTATTTTGCTTGCGGCAGATGCATAGCCTGCCGTCATGACAAGCCGAATTGCTGCACGGGGATCGAGGTGTTGGGCGTTCATCGCGACGGCGGTATGTGCGAAGAGTTGCTCGTGCCTGCCGACAATCTCTATCCGATCGGAGGATTGTCGCTCGACCATGCGGCAGCGATCGAATTCCTGGCCATCGGTGCCCACGCCGTGAGGCGCTCCAGGCTTGCTGCCGGTACACGTGCTCTGGTCATCGGTGCCGGCCCTATCGGACTCGGCACGGCTTTGTTTGCACGTATTGCCGGCCAGATAGTGACGATCATGGACGTCCGCCGGGAAAGGCTCGATTTCGCCGAAGGTCAACTCGGTTTTCCCGTTATCGATGGACTTTCGTTGTCACCCATCGACCTGGTGCGAGAGCGAACCGATGGCGAGTGTTTTGACCTCGTTTTCGATGCGACCGGCAATAAGGCGTCGATAGAGGCTGCTTTCGCTTATGTGGCGCATGGCGGCGCCTTGGTCATGGTCAGCGTCATCAAGGACGAGATCAGCTTTTCCGACCCCGAGTTCCACAAACGCGAGATGATGTTGATCGGCAGCCGCAACGCGCTTCGTGTCGACTTTGACCACGTCATGGCGGCAATGCACAATGACACCGTTCCCGTGGCCAAGCTTATAACGGACCGCACGACCCTGCGCGATAGCGTCCGCGATATCCCGCATTGGGTCAACCAAAAGTCGGGACTTATCAAGGCCGTGATAGCCGTTTAGCTGTTCACAGACGCTGCCTCCATCACAGATCCTCAAACCATTTGGCCTCGCCTGTCGAAGAAGTCACAGCCTCAAGAAAAACCCGCGCACGCCGTTGTGCGAGGCGAGCCAAGACGGGGCGCCTCTCAAGAGGCAGCCCCTGATTTATTTTCATGGGTGATGGTCAGAGCCGGCCTTGCGCGACTAGCTCGCGGGTGCGCTTCAGCGTCGACAGAAGGGCAGCCTTGTAGCCTTGGTCGCTGTCGAACTGCGCCTGTTCGGCCTGCTCCTCCGGGCCATCAGGCTCTTTGCCGCGCAGGCCGAGATAGCAGTAGAAGCGCAGATGGAGCGTGCCGTCGGCTTCCTCGAACAGTTCGTTGATGATCGCGCCCTCGCGCGGCCCGGTGGCTTGGAAGAATGTGACTTTGCTCTCCGGTTCCAGCGTGATGATCTCGCGCAGATCCGCACCCGCGATGGTCGCCTCGCGCACGAAATGCGTCGCGCTTTCTTCCACGACGTCGCAGCGCGTGCAGAGGCCGGGCGGCAGGAATTCGCGGGCGTCGCGAGCCTTGAGTTCCAGGCCGGCCCATGCTTGCGCACGGCTCAGCCTGGTCGCGCCTTCGGGATTCACCGGGACAGTGGCGGTTGAATAGATCATGGTCGTATCCTCTTTGTCGGGGTTGATGTCGGGTGGCAGGCTGCCCTTGGCGTCAGGCCGAGGCAGCGATTTCCGCAGCGAAGTCGCGATAGGTGCGCAGCGGACGGCCGAGCAACTTGGTCAGGCGGTCGACATCGCCGGCATCCGGCACCATGCCCTCGCTGATGAAGCGCTCGCCCATCAGGCGCATGTCGAGCGCCAGCCAGCCCGGCATGGACTGCCGCAGGTTCTGTTCGAAGCCTGCAAGGTCGTCGCCGGGGTAGGCGATCGGGCGACCCAGCACATCCGACCAGATCGCCGCGACGTCCGGGCCGGTCAGCGTGTCGGGACCGACGACGTTGATCCGTGTGAGCGGGAGGGCAATTTCGGCCTGCTCGCGGCGAAGCAGCTCGATCGCCGCGACCCCGGCTATGTCGCGCGCGTCGACCATTGCCAAGCCTTTGCTGCCGATCGGCATCGGATAGACGCCGTGGCCGAGGATCACGTCCTTGATCATGAACTCGTTGTTCATGAAGTAGGCGGGGCGAAGGATGGTGGCGTTGAGGCCCATCTGCTCGATCATGCGCTCGACCGCGAGCTTGCCGGCAAAGTGCGGCACGTTCACGTAAAGCTCGCCGTGCATCACCGACAGGTAGACGATCCGTTCGATGCCTGCCTCGCGGGCCAGGTTGAGCGCAACCAGCGCCTGGGTGAATTCATCCGCCACCACGGCGTTGAGCAGGAACAGGGTGGAAACGCCCGAGAAGGCGCTGCGCAGGGAATCGACGTCGAGCAGGTCGCCCTGCACGACGGCGGCGTCCGCAGGGAAGCTCGCCTTCGAGGGATCGCGGACAAGAGCACGGACGTCGGCGCCACGCTTGACGAGTTGGTCGACGACATGGCTGCCGACATTGCCGGTCGCGCCGGTAACGAGAATGGTCATGGGGTTCACTCCGGGTTGGGTCAAAAGACACCCTGTAAATGAGTGATCCACATTCGAACCGATAGACGCTATATCTGGACATGGCGTCTCAATGGTGGAACAGATGGATCTTCTCGCCCTCGCTGATTTCAACCTGGTTGCGCGGCACGGAGGGTTCGGCAAGGCGGCGCGCGCCGCGGGGCGCCCGAAAGCGACCCTGTCCCGCCGGGTCGCGGAACTGGAGGCCGCCCTCGAGTTGCGTCTGTTCGAGCGCGGGGCGCGCGCGCTGAAGCTCACCGAGGAAGGACGCGCGCTCTTCGAGCGGACGGGAGCGCTGCTGACCGAACTCGACGAAACCGCGACGGCGATAGCTTCGGGCGGACACACGCCGCGCGGCAGGCTGCGGATCAGCGCGCCGCTGCTCTTCTCCCAAACCGCCATGGGGAGGCTGGCCTCCGGGTTCGCGCTGAAATATCCTGAAGTCCGGCTCGAGGTCACGACGGAAGACCGGTCCGTCGATATGATCGAGGAGGGATATGACCTGGTGATCCGGGTAAATCCCGAGCCCGATGAAAGCCTTGTCGGACGGATTTTCCTGCGCGATCGGCTGGTCGTGGTCGCGAGCCCGGGCCTCGCCAGACCGCCCGACGATCTCGCCGTTCCGGCCATCGTGCGGGGGGCCGGCGACCGTATTGCAGCCTGGGACATCGTGGCGCCAGCCGGACGGTCACGCATCGCGATCGAGCCCGTCCTTCGCCTTTCGTCGCTCCTCATGATCCGCGATGCCGTGCGGACGGGAGTCGGCGCAGGACGTCTCCCGATCTCGCTTGTAAGTCACGATCTGGCAGCCGGAACGTTGATGCATTGGGGCGATGTCGACGGCCCAGACATCGCATTATGGACGCTCTATCCGTCCCGGCGCTTGCTGAGCGCCCGCGTGTCTGCGTTCCTCGGCCATTTGAAGGAAGCCTTTCCCAGGGGGACACCTGATGAATTGGCGGCCTACATCGGCGGATGAGACAGGATGATCGAAACGCCGTCTGGCGCTTCCGCCGGCGACCCTGTGTGGTTGGGAGCGGCAGCTTGTTGGTGGCCGGCCTAAAAGCAGACTGGCCGTTCCCGTCCAAAGGCGACATTAGAACATCTGCTCAGCAAAGACCGCTTCCGGCGCATTTGCGACGTACGTTGGACCACAAGGTAGCAGGCTCGGCCCTGAAATCATTGAAGATTTTTCGGACAGGGCGCTACCAAAGGCTAATGTTTTTACTGTGATTTCAATAGCTTATAAGTAGGTTGGTAGCGGGAGAGCGCTACCGCCTTTCCCCCCACTCATCCAGCTGCCAGTTCCGGCTTCGCTGCAACGGGTGAGTGGTTGAGGCTAGCGTATTTGGCTTTTAGATGCCATCAGCATCCAGAAATTGGCTTTGCGACGCACGACTCCGCGGCATTTCTCACCCGGTTTCATTTGGTATCGATCACATCGAAACCAGTATTGCTGGAACCGGACTGGTCGTCATCATATGGCGCCCTTCGCCGGGGGCTGTCGGTCCCGCATCCGCCTTACGGCGGCGCTATGCTGATGCTCCTTCGGCCGCCCCTGTTGAACCGGTCTCAGGGCCACGAACCTGCTCCAGCACCGAACTGACTTGTTTGCGCTTACGGACATTTCGGTGCCTCCACTTTGTACGCCCTTTTCACATTGGTCAGGAGAGCAGTGGGCTCTCCCGACGGAGAGTCCGAGAAGGGCCGGATTTTCAGCGACCGGTTGATAACGGAAAGAGAGGAGCAAAGCCTTTGCTCTCCTGCCGAAGAATTCCAGTACGGATCGCACCTACAGCGGAACCAACGTGCTTATCGTGGGGGGGTGCCGTCGTCGAAAGCGGATTTCCAACTCAAAGGTGTCTAACCTATCGACAGGGTCTCGCGCTCAGGAGGCGTACGGGGTGGCGATCTCGGCGCGAAAAATCATAGCTAGAGACCTTAGGTCGCTTCGGCCCGGCGAAGCAGAAGCTGCGCCGCCAGCCTGTCGAGGAAGGAGGCGATTGATTTAGCATCGGGGCCGCAGGCGCATCTGGCCGGCGCGCTAGCTGCCGGCGTTCAGGGCCTTTTCGATCTGTCGGGCCGAGGCCAGAGCATCATCAAAGCTCGGTGCCGCGCCGAAAATCATGGCGGTCGTGTTGGCGTAGTCGCGGGCGAGCGCATCCGCCATTTTTTTCGCAGGCTCGATCGCGAAGGTTCCGGGGACGGCGGAGGCCAGGTCGAAGTCCGGGCGATCGAAGAACATGCGGGCATGCCGCACGCAATCGGCGCCGAGATCGAGGTCGGCGAGCGCAGCCTTGCCGGTGTCCGATTGCACAAGGCAGTGCAGGTCGTAATAGTGGCGCGACACCCGCTGGCCCTCCTGTCGAAGTTCCCCGCGCTGCTCAAACCAGCGGCGCAACCCATGAGCAATGACCACCTTGTCCCAGAAGGTCCGCGCCGCCTCGATCGTCGTCACTTCGTGCACGGCCAGATCTGTGCCGGCCGCTTCCTCGGCGACATAGGGTGTGATCGTCAGCGGCCCGTGGGGATCGAGCGCCGATTTTGCGCCCGACTCGAGGCGTATGGCCGGTCGAACATATGCCCTGTCACGCGGCTCCACCTCTGGGTACCACAGCAGCAAGGTCTGTCCGTCGGGATCGGCGTCATCGACCTCCACGCGTCCTGCCCCATTGGTGACGTCGGCCAATTGAGCGGCGAGGAACGCGTTGAGCGGCCCGGTGATATAGGCGCGGCATGCGTTTCGAATGGCGTCGAGTTTGGCGCGGCGCTTTTTATTGGACAGCGCTTCGAGTTCTTCGACTGAGGCTGGCTCCTCGAGGTCGCCGCGGAACACGGTAACGTCGATGTCCTCGGAAAACCGCTTGATGAGGTCATAGCCTTTCGACAGCGAGGTGCCGCCCTTGAAGAGCAGCCGCGGCTCGCTCGCGGGCCGCTCGTGATAGAGCGCATTGAGTGTCCAGCAGACCCAGAAGTCTTTTTCCACATTGCCCACCGGAGCGCCAATGCGATTGGCCGTGGCGAGGAACAGGTCGAGCCTGTCGCGTGGTGGCGCGGCAATGATTTGGCGGTAAGCGTCAGTGCTCATGGCTTGCCTCGACCGAAGCATTGGGTACGAGCAACTCGCGCAAGAACTCCTGCATCCAGATCGGCACCGCGGAAAGCCCGCCGCGCAGGTCCTCGCGGATAGCCTCACCATGCTTCGGATCGTCAAGCAGGCGGCGCAACTCCGTGCGGATGCGTTCTCGTTCGCTCTCCTGGGCGAGCATGTCCTGCATCCAATGCAATGCCTGGACGACCCGCATCCCCGGCCGCCCAGACCAATAGAGGCGACTTGGCGCCGCGTATTTGAAGTGAATTTCCTGGGTGCCCAGCTTAATCGGTTTCAATCGCGCGTCGACCAGCACCTCGATCTTTGCCGGCACGGCCGTGGTGAGGCCCAAATCGTTGGCTGCCGTCATGCCATCGATGACGGCCCGCGCATTGTCGCGCCGGGTCACAGCCCGGATCACGGCCCGATAGTCGGGCACAGTCGCTCGCCCGGTCAGGCTGTTCGTCCGGGGTCGATCGTAGAGGCCACGATCGATCCGGCGCAGCTCATGGGCCGCCGCCAGCCGCTGCAGCGTCTTGTCGATCGCCGCACGCGCGCCCAGATCGGCGAAGTCCCCCGGCGTCCACACCTCGTCGGGCTTGGACTGGATGCGTGCAAGCACGCGCCTGCGAGTGTCGGTCTCAGGTGTCACCGTGATCATGTCCGAAATATGCCACAAGTTTCGGACAGCAGCAAGGGTTCAAAGTCCGAACAATGCAACAAGTTTCGGACAACGCTCGCGCAACGCCACGCTGCCCTGCCCGTGCCGAGTTCTACCACTGGGCCAAAGGTGGGCTGCGAGGTCGCCCGGTTCGCTCCGTTTGCGGAAATGGACATCGACGCGATGCGTGCAGTGGTCGCCGAGGGGGAGCGTCACCGAGACTGACGGTGGCGCGCCGTGCCGCTTGCGTGCCGCGCCCGGCAAGGGAAGCTGCGCCGCGGCGCAACCCGTCACTATCGCCGCGTTGCATGCCGCGCCCTTGCCCGCCTTGCTCTTCGCGGCCTCCTGTTCCTGCCCGAGTGTTTGGGCGAGAACCGAATAGAAGGGAAGCGCTGCAAAGGTGCGCGGGCGAAAATGGAAAAAGCAGAACTTGAAAGGCTGAAGGACAAGGTGCCCTGCGCTGCGGTGCTGGAGCGCGCGGGGTTCGCCCTCGACGTCAAGGAGAGCACGCGCAAGGCGATGAAGTATCGCCGTGAGGCGTCGATCATCATCGTCATCCATGACGGCAAGGGCTGGTTCGACCCGCTTGGCGACGACAAAGGCGATGTCTTTCGCCTGGTCGAACATCTCGAGAGGGTGCCGTTCGTCGAAGCAATGAACGACGTCGCCAGCCTCGTCGGGTTCGTGCCGTCCGCGCCGGTCTGGCAGCGGGTATCCCGCGAGCGGGAGCCTGACCTGTCGATACCGGAGCGCTGGCACGCACGGCGCAGGCCATGGCGCGGATCGGCGACCTGGCGCTATCTCACCGACGCTCGCCATCTTCCCGACTGCATCGTCCGCGCCGCAATCAGCGCCGGCATTCTGCGCGAAGGCCCGCACGGCTCGATGTGGGCTGCCCATGTCGACACCGACGGCACCGTTACCGGCTGGGAAGAACGCGGACCGGACTGGCGCGGCTTTGCCGCCGGCGGCGCCAAGGTGCTGTGCCGCCTCGGCCGTCCTGATGCGCTGCGCCTTTGCGTGACCGAAGCGGCGATCGATGCCATGAGCCTTGCCGCGCTTGAGGGCCTTCGCGCCGACACGCTCTATCTCAGCACCGGCGGCGGCTGGTCGCCGGCAACCGATGCGGCGCTCCGCGCGCTTGCCGCCAAGCCGGGTGTTGAGCTCGTCGCGGCTACCGACAACAACAAACAGGGCGACATCTATGCCGACCGCCTGCTCGGACTGGGGGAGGAAGCTGGGTGCGGCGGTGATCGCCTTCGACCTGTGGCGGACGACTGGAACGCCGATCTGAGAATGAAAGCGGAAGCAGAAGGGGAGGAAGGAGGGAGCTGCCGCATGCCCGCCGGTCGCCTCAAGGGTGAAGCTTCGCCCGGCTCGCGCCGGCCCTTGACCCGCCCGGGCGGAGAGGCGGCCGCGGGGGAGGGGTCCGGAAGAGCCGAAGAAGATGGTGATCCATAGGGGATGAACCGCGCTCCGGCCCGCACAAGGCCAGGAGCCTCCCCATGACCCAATCCTCCATCCGCAAGATCTACTTCGGCGTCGCCGATCGCCGGCAGATGTTCCGCCTCTTCGACCGCCACGCCCGGCGGCCCAATCGCTGGGAGAATGACGACAGCGGCCTGTTCGCCGGCGAGTGGTTCGAGATCGCGCGAGCCGAGCACGACTACATGCTCGACCTGCTGCCGCCGCTCCGGATGCGCGGCGAGATGTTCGCCCTGCGCGAGTTCCTGTCCGAGAGCGTGACCAGCGTCTTCTACACACTGCGCATCGACGGCAAGACGCGCTACTTTCACGCCTATTGCGACCTCGCGCGGCCGCGCTCGCCGGTCGAGATACGCGACGCCATCGTCGAGCGCGAGTCCTGGCCAGTGAAGGCGATGACGCGTGCGGAGCGCCTCGAGCATGTCTGGAGCGCGACCCATGACGAGTACCGCGGCTACGCCGGGGAGCGCTTCGGAGCCGAGCATCGCGGCAAACGCACCATCCTCGTCTACGGCCTGGGGACGACCGAGCAGAAGTTGCTCGATGACCTGACCGATGACGAGATCGCGGCCAAGCTGCCGGTGCATCTCAGGCACCTCCCCGTCCGCGCAGCGGCGTGAGGGAGGCGGCGATGTTTACCTTCCCGATCGTAGCGGTGCGCAAGGTCATAGAGCACGGAATTGAGGATGCCGCGGCCAATGGCGGCTTCCGCAATCCCTACCACGGCACCCGCCCCGGGGAGGGCGAGAGGCCGGGTCTGTGGCTGGTCGGCGACGAGGGCGTCTACATCATGTCCAACGGCAGGCTCGTCGAAGGGACACGCGCGCTCGTCATCTATGCCGAGCAATGCCACCCCAGGGGCGACATTGACTGGTGGGACTACAAGCGCCGCCACTTCGGCGCCGATGACGGCATCGAGTTCATCGAGGCCGAGCGTCTGCTTCCGCTGTTCGACCGCAACCTGCGGGCTACTCACCTCAACATCGAACTCACCGAGACCGAAATCGCGCTCTCGCTGATCACCCGCTGACTTCCCAACCCGCGACGTCGATCGCCTGGCCGACCCGCTCGGCCGGGGGCTCGCGCGCGCCTTCACGACGAGGATTTCTCCAGATGTCCAACGACGATCCATTCACGCTCGATCTGTTCAACACCGCCACGCTCTCGTCGGGCCTCGGTCTCGGCGTCACCGCCTTCGGCAACGACTTCGGCGCTGGCGAGCCCAAAACTAAAGAGACTCCGACGCCCGCCGTGCCGGAGCCACAGCCGGCCTCCCCGCCAGTCCACTCGCCGCGCCGCGCGGCCGGGCTCGGTGGCGATGACTTCGTCCTCCAGACCGATCGCGGTCTTGGCCGGGGCTGGAAGCAGCGAGCCCGCGATAATCTCGATGCGATGCGGCTCGCCGCCGAAATCGAGAGCGCCGATCGGCCGGCGACGCGCGAGGAACAGGCGCGGCTGATCCGCTTCACCGGCTTCGGTGCCTCCGAGCTCGCCAATGCCGTGTTTCGCCGTCCCGGCGACGATGGTTTCCGCGCCGGCTGGGACGCGATGGGCACCGAGCTCGAGGAGATGGTGTCGAGCACCGACTACGCCTCGCTCGCGCGCTGCACGCAGTATGCGCACTTCACGCCAGAGTTCATCGTCCGCGCGATGTGGGCAGGCCTCGTGCGTCTCGGCTGGCGTGGGGGCAGGGTGCTTGAGCCGGGTATCGGCACGGGATTGTTTCCGGCCCTGATGCCGGCAAAGCTGCGCGACCAGGTGCACGTCACCGGCGTCGAGCTCGATCCGGTGACCGTGCGAATTGCCAGGCTACTCCAGCCTCGGGCACGCATTCTCAACGCCGACTTCGCCCGCACCGACTTGCCGGCTGGCTTCGATCTCGCCATCGGCAACCCACCCTTCTCAAACCGTATCGTCCGCTCGGATCGTGCCTATAGGTCGATGGGGCTGCGCCTGCATGATTACTTCATCGCCCGCTCGATCGACCTGTTGAAGCCCGGCGGTCTCGCGGCGTTCGTCACCAGCTCGGGCACCATGGACAAGACGGATTGTTCGGTACGCGAGCACATCGGCAAGACCGCCGATCTCGTCGCCGCCATCCGCCTTCCCGAGGGCAGCTTCCGGGCCGACGCCGGCACCGATGTGGCGGTGGACGTCCTCTTCTTCCGCAAGCGAGGGCACGGCGAGGCCGAAGGCGATCTGTCGTGGCTCGATACCGACGAGGTCCGTCCAGCCCATGGCGACGATGGCGCGATCCGCATCAACCGCTGGCTCGCCCGGCAACCGGATTTCGTGCTCGGTACGCACGCAACGGCGTCGGGACCGTTCGGCGAGGCCTACACCTGCCTCCCCCGTTCTGGCGCCGACCTCGCGCGGGCGCTGTCGGACGCGGTCTCCCTTCTCCCGGAAGCCATCTATGACGGCGAGCCTGAGGAAATCGATCCAGATGCCGTCTGCGTAAGCGATACCCGGGATGGCCTCGGTGCCGACGGCGGCGGCATCCGTGAGGGCAGCTACTTCATCGCGGCCAACACCGCGCTGACGCAGATGGTCGACGGCGCGCCCGTGACCATCACCGTGCGCAAGGGCCGCGCCGCCGACGGCGTGCCCGACAAGCACGCCCATATCATCCGCAAGCTGATCCCGATCCGCGACGCGGTGCGCGAGGTCCTCAAGGCCCAGGAGCTCGATCGGCCGTGGAAGCCGGCGCAGGTGAAGCTGCGCATCGCCTGGTCCAACTTCGTCCGCGCCTTCGGCCCGATCAACACCACGGTCGTCTCGACCAGCGAGGACCCGGAGACCGGCGAGGTGCGCGAGACGCATCGCCGCCCAAACCTCGCCCCGTTCCTTGACGATCCCGATTGCTGGCTCGTCGCGTCCATCGAGGACTATGACCTCGAGACCGACACGGCGCGGCCGGGCCCGATCTTCACCGAACGGGTGATCGCCCCGCCCTCGGCGCCGATCATCACGTGCGCCGCCGATGCTCTGGCCGTCGTGCTCAACGAGCGCGGTCATGTCGATGTCGATCACATCGGCGAGCTGCTGCATGACGATGCGGATGCCGTCATCGCCGAGCTGGGCGAGGCGATCTTCCGCGATCCGGAAAGCGGCGCCTGGCGGACCGCCGACGCCTATCTCTCCGGCCAGGTCCGCGGCAAGCTCAAGGCCGCTGAAGCTGCCGCGGCTCTCGATCCCGCCTTCGAGCGCAACGTTAGCGCCCTCGTCGCTGTCCAGCCTGCCGATCTCGGCCCATCCGACATTACCGCGCGTCTCGGCGCGCCCTGGATTCCCGCCGCCGATGTGGTCGCCTTCGTCAAGGACACGATGGGCGCCGAGATCCGCATCCACCACATGCCTGAGCTCGCTTCGTGGACGGTCGACGCGCGCCAGCTCGGCTACATGGCGGCCGGCACGTCCGAATGGGGCACCGAGCGCCGGCATGCCGGCGAGCTCGTCACCGACGCGCTCAACAGCCGCATGCCGCAGATCTTCGACACCGTCAAGGACGGCGACAGCGAACGGCGCGTGCTCAATGTCGTCGACACCGAGGCGGCCAAGGAGAAGCTCACCAAGATCAAAACGGCCTTCCAAACCTGGATCTGGTCCGATCCCGACCGCACCGACCGGCTGGCGCGGGTCTATAATGACCGGTTCAACAACATCGCCCCGCGAAAGTTCAACGGGGACCATCTGCAACTTGCGGGCGCCTCACGCGCCTTTTCTCTTTATGGGCACCAGAAGCGCGGTATCTGGCGCATCATCTCGGCCGGCTCGACCTATCTCGCGCACGCTGTCGGCGCCGGCAAGACCATGACCATGGCGGCCGCCGTCATGGAGCAGAAGCGGCTCGGGCTGATCGCTAAGGCCATGATAGTCGTCCCAGGACATTGCCTGGCGCAGGCCGCGCGCGAGTTCCTGGCGCTCTATCCGACGGCCCGCATCCTCGTCGCCGACGAGACCAATTTCACCTTGGCCAAGCGGCGCCGCTTCCTCAGCCGCGCCGCCATGGCGAATTGGGACGCCATCATCATTACTCATTCCGCCTTCCGCTTCATCGGCGTTGCGTCCGCGTTCGAACAGCAGATGATTCAGGACGAGCTCGAGCTCTATGAGGTCCTGCTCACCAAGGTCGAAAACGGCGATCGCGTGTCGCGCAAGCGCCTCGAGCGGCTGAAGGAAGGCCTCAAGGAACGTCTGGAGGCCCTCGCCACCCGCAAGGACGACCTGCTTACCATCTCCGAGATCGGCGTCGACCAGATCATCGTCGACGAGGCGCACGAGTTCAGGAAGCTCAGCTTCGCGACCAATATGTCAACCTTGAAGGGGATCGATCCGAACGGCTCGCAGCGCGCCTGGGACCTATATGTAAAATCCCGCTTCATCGAGACCAGGAACCCGGGCCGGGCGCTCGTCCTCGCCTCCGGCACACCGATCACCAACACGCTGGGCGAGATGTTCTCGGTGCAGCGCTACCTCGGCTACGCGGCTTTGTCCGAGCGTGGCCTCCACGAGTTCGATGCCTGGGCTTCGACCTTCGGCGACGTCACTACCGACCTCGAGCTGCAGCCCAACGGCAAATACAAGCCGGTCACCCGCTTCGCCACCTTCGTCAATGTCCCTGAGCTGATCGCCATGTTCCGCACCTTCGCGGATGTGGTCATGCCCGAGGATCTGCGCGACTATGTCAAGGTGCCGACTCTCTCGACCGGCACGCGGCAGATCAGAACCTCCAAACCATCGGTCGCGTTCAAGCGCTACCAGGCTCTCCTCGATGCCCGCATCAAGGCGATCGAACAGCGCGAAGCGCCACCCGAGCCCGGCGACGATATCCTGCTCTCGGTCATCACCGATGGTCGCCATGCCGCGATCGACCTCCGCCTCGTCGATCCGGACAATGACAATGAGCCGGGCAACAAGCTCAACGACCTCATCGTCAATGCCTACCGCATCTGGCGCGACACCGCAGACGCAGCCTATGTCCGGCCGGACGGCAAGCCGTTCGAGCTGACTGGCGCCGCGCAGATGATCTTTTCCGATCTTGGCACGCTCAATGTTGAGCGGACGCGGGGCTTCTCGGCCTATCGTTGGATCCGCGACGAGCTGGTGCGCATGGGCGTGCCGGCGGCCGAAATCGCCTTCATGCAGGATTTCAGGAAGTCGGAGGCCAAGCAGCGGCTGTTCGGCGATGTCCGCGCGGGTAAAGTCCGCTTCCTCATCGGCTCGTCCGACACGATGGGCACCGGCGTCAATACCCAGCTCCGGCTCAAGGCGCTGCATCATCTCGACGTGCCCTGGCTCCCCTCGCAGATCGAGCAGCGCGAGGGGCGCATCCTGCGGCAGGGCAACCAGCACGACATCGTCGACATTTTCGCCTATGCCACCGAAGGCTCGATGGATGCCCAGATGTGGCAGAACAACGAGCGCAAGGCTCGCTTCATCGCCGCGGCACTTTCTGGCGACACCTCGGTGCGCCGGCTTGACGACGTCGGCGAAGGGCAGGCCAGCCAGTTCGCCATGGCCAAGGCGATTGCCTCGGGCGACCCGCGCCTGATGCAGAAGGCCGGCCTCGAAGCTGATATCGCGCGGCTCGAGCGGCTCCGGTCCGCGCATCAGGACGACCAGTTCGCCATTCGCCGGCAGATCCGCGATGCCGAGCGCCACATCGAACACTCGACACGCGGCATTGGCGAGATCGGCCAGGACCTCGCGCGGCTGGTTCCAACGACGGGCGGGGCGTTCCGCATGAGCGTGGGCGACGCGACATACGTCGAGCGCAAGCTCGCCGGCCGCGCCCTGATGACCGAGATCCTGACCAAGGTGCAGCTCCAGCATGCTGGCACCCGCGCCATCGCCGCGATCGGCGGGTTCGAACTCGAATATTGCGGCGAGCGCTTTGGCCAGGACGGCTATCGTTACGCCACCATGTTGCTGCGCACCGGCGCGGCGACGGAAGTCGAGTTGCCCGTCACCACCACGCCGCTCGGCGCGATCGCAAAGCTCGAACATATCCTTGGCAATCTGGAGGCAGAACAGGAGCGCGCACGCCACCGGCTCGCGGAGGCCGAGCGGCGGCTCGCGTCCTATCGCTCTCGCGAGGGCAGCACCTTCGCCTTCTCGGACGAGTTGGCCGACAAGCGCCGCCAGCTCTCCGAAATCGAAAGTTCGCTGTCGCAAGACATCGACGGCGTACGGCCCGCTGAGGTGCGGGCGGCGTAACCTGTCCCCAAGGTTCTGAGCGGCCTTCGCCGGCTCGGTGGAGGGCGTTCCAGAAGGGAGCAGGGAAGCGAAAAAGCAAGGAGGACCGCTCGCAGATCGGGTGGTCCGCCGACGCTGACGCTCAATCGCGCCCGTCGCAATCCCGGCCCGTCATTCTGCGCAGGGCTGAAGAAGCCCCGCTTGGCCAGCCGGGCAGGGATGCTCCAGCGCAATTGCCCCGTCCCGCCCGCTCCGCGGGCCGGGGGATGTCTTCGGAAAGAAGACGAGAAAGGACCGGCGACGGGCCTGTCCATAACCCTCCAAGGAGCATTCCCATGGAACTGAAGTTTGTCGATCCGCGCTCGCTCAAGGACAATCCTGACAAGGCGCGGCGCGCCAAGTCCAGCCCTCAGGCCGACGCCTTGCTGCTGGCGACGATCAAGGCCATCGGCGTTGTCGAGCCGCTGATCGTCTTCGCTGAAGCCGATGGCGGCAATGGCTTCGTCATCGATCAGGGTCATCGGCGCGCGAAGCAGGCGGTCGCTGCAGGTCTCGAAGAGATCGCCGTTCTGGTCGTGCCTCGTGCCGAGGACGGCGGCGCGATGCGCTCGCTGGCCACGTCGATCACGCACGAGCAGCTCAACCCGGTCGATCTGTGGCGCGCCATTGAGCGTCTCGTCGCGCTGAACTGGACCGAAGAGTCCATTGCGATCGCCCTCGCGCAGTCGGTACGCCAGGTCAAGAAGCTGCGGCTGCTCGCCAATGTGCTGCCGGCGATGCTCGACGCCATGGCCAAGGGGGATATGCCGAACGAGCAGCAGCTCCGCACTATAGCGGCCGCTTCGCTTGAGGAGCAGAAGGAGGTCTGGAAAGCCAGAAAGCCCAATAAGGGCGATCCGCAGGTCTCGTGGTGGAACATCGCTAACGGTCTCACCAAGCGACGCATGTACGCGCGCGACGCAAGCTTTGGCGACGAGCTGCGCGAGGCCTACGGCATCGCCTGGGTGGAGGATCTGTTCGCACCGGCCGACCAAGACAGCCGGTACACCACCGACGTCGACGCCTTCCTCGGCGCCCAGCAGGAATGGATGACGCAGAACCTGCCCAAGAAGGGCGTCATCACCGAGTCGAACACCTATGGCGAGGTGAAGCTGCCGCCAAAGGCGGAACGCGTCTATGGCACGCCGAAGAAGTCGGATCACGCCGCGATGTATCTCGACCGCGAGGGAAAGGTGAAGACCGTCCACTTCCGCTTGCCCGAGGCCAAGAAGAAGGCCAACGCGACGGAAGCCGCCGAGGCGGTGGTCATGCCGAAGTCGCGTCCCGATGTGACCCGTAAGGGGATCGAGATGATCGGCGACCTGCGCACCGATGCTCTCCATGAGGCGCTGTCGCGGGCGCCGATTGAGGACAATACGCTGTTGGCGTTGCTCGTTCTCGCCTTCGCTGGCCAGAACGTGCGCGTCGATTCCGGCGCCGGCGGCGATCATAGCTTCGGTCGCCGTATGCCTCGGCACGCCGCCACCCTCTTCGATGCCGAGGGCAAGTTCGCCTTCGACCCCGAGACTTTGCGCATCGCGGCCCGGGGCGTCCTGATCGATGCGCTGTCCTGCCGCGAGGGCATGAGCAAGTCGGGCGTGGTGGCGCTCGTCGCCGGCGGCGCGATCGGGGCAGACGGCTTCCTCGCCAATATGGGCACCGAGGACTTCCTCTCCTGTCTGTCGCGTCCGGCGCTTGAGGGCTCCTGCGCCGACACGCCGGTTCTGCCGCGGGCGCGCGTAAAGGACACGCGCGCCGCGCTCGTCGAGCACTTCAAGGAGGGCCATTTCGTCCACCCGGCCGCGCTGTTTGCTCACGACGCGACGAGCCTGACCGAATGGCTGTCCAAGAGCACCATCACCGAGGCCGAGGATGATGCTGGGCCTGAGGTCGACGGCCTGAGTGGAGAGGACCAGCCTTCCGAGAAAGACGGGTCCGAGGAGGGCTATCGCGAGGCCGCCGAATAGACCTCGCCTGCCTCTTAATCGCTTCGCCGCCGTCAGGTTCGCCTGGCGGCGGCATCGTTTTCAACCTTGACCGTGGTGTGCGTGCCGAGACACCTCCGGTCGGTGAATCGGCAGGTGGTCATGATCACCTGTCCTTCGTTTCCAATGTCGAGGTCGAGGCCCCGTGCCGGTCCTCACTCGGGCTTCATGCGGTCCTGAACCGGCGGCCATCCGCTTCAAGGTCGCGTTCCGCGCCGCGGGGCGGCCGGATCGGTCCGGTCTCGACATGGCAGGCCCGCGTCCCGCGCGAGGGCTGAAGAAAGCCCTGCTTGGCCGCAAACCTTCCATGCTCGTCTCGGCCCGCCCGTACCCTGAAGCGCCCGTCATTCCGCCGGTTCTTTTGGTCCGCGCCCGAAGGAGGGCCGGCACGGAGCCGGTCCTGGCCGGAGAACCTGAAGAAAGGACATGCAATGACCAAGAAAGCCGTCAATACCCGCGCAACCGCCCGCGTCGCTCCGCTCCGCAAGGGCACTACCCTCCAAATGATCCGGCTCGTGTGTCCCGACGCCGCACAGTGCTCGCTCATCTCGGAGAGTTTTGGCCTCCCGGTGCTCGACAGCGACGGCATTCGCGACTTGCACGAAAAGCTCATCGTGGACACGGCCGCAGCGCTCGACGAGGGGCTTGGGGAACGCGCCATGCAGATACACCTGCAACGCATCGTCGGTGCCTTTGTCGGGTCCGCCTACGGGGCCGGCCAGTTCTACAGCCGGGCGGTGTCCGACGCACGGGACGCGACGGCCAAGTCGGCCTGCGACGATCGGGATGAAGACGTCGCAGGTCCGGTCGGCTTCGACAGTGCTGCCCAGCGCAAGCGTGAGTTCGCCGCCGATATGGCACTACAGGCCCATGCGCTGCGCGTGGCGGCGGAGGGAGCGACCGCAGCCTACGAGCAGGTTGTAGGCGAGGTCTGGAAGCCGTTCGAGCGCCCGGTCGAAAACCCCGGCCAATCCGTCGACCGCAAGGCAGCCGAATTGCAGATGGCGGCTCTCGGGTGAACGCCGAGGGCGGGGCTCCGGTCCCGCCCTCCTTCATGGCGAGCACGCCCGGCTCATTCGTCCGTCGCATCAACTGCGCGGGGCCTAGCCGTCGCGAGTGCCGTCTCCTGGCGGACGAAGGGAGAGACGACCTGCTGCCATGCGGTGCGCCCGAGCAAATATGGCCGCATCGTCTGCCAATTTTCCGCCCGTGGCGGCCACCTCGACACGGCAAGTCTTGTTCCAGCGATTTCATGTGCGCGACTTTTGCACCGGGGTTCGGACGTCGCTTCCGGCGCATGATGCTTCAAGGACGGCCGCCGATACCAGCTCCTTTCGCCAGCCTCGGCCCGATCGGTAGGCCGGGCTCCTTCACGCCCAATCCCGCTCTCTCGTGATGGCTTTCCTGGTGCGGCTTCGGATCTTTCCGATCAACCCGCAAGGGGTCCGCTAGCATGCTGCGGCCGCTCGGCTGACGCCTTCGGGTGATCGCGCCCGCCTCCGCACACTGACGGAGCCATCAAGCGGGAATTGGCCCGCTCCAAGATGGAGCCCTCAGATGTCACACGATCTCATACTCGCCCAAAAGGCCGCCTGGTCCCTCGCCCGCACTCTCATGGTCCCGGTTATCCTCTTCCAGGTCGACAACGAATTTGGTGTCATGCCAGCCGATGAGCTCGACGACGCCGATGTCGAAATCCTCTTCGAATACGATCCCTATAGTGGTGGCCGGTCGGTTCATTGAACCGACCTTCTCCCGACTGCATTCAGGTGGCGGCCAGCGCCGCCTTGCTAGTTTATGACGCCCGCTCGCGCCCCGTCCTGCCCCGAGGTCCTGGCGGAGCCAGGCAGTCAGCGCAACGGCTTCGCCGTCCTCCGCTGTCGCTGCGGCCCATGACCACCCCATCGTGCGAGCACGACGGGACCCCGGTCGGGTGCGCGGCCCGCCTTCCTGCTCCGCCCAAGCGGACCCCGTGACGGGGCCGCGATCGGCGCGGCCTCCAACTGGAGGTTCATGAAATGACCAGGAAAGAAAATGCAGATCGCATCGATATCTATGCGCGCATCACCGAACGCATCGTAGCCGAGCTGGAGAAGGGCATCCGTCCCTGGATGCAGCCGTGGCAATCGAGCAATGCCTCCGGCCGCGTCACCCGGCCGCTCAGGCATAATGGTCTGCCCTATAACGGCATGAATGTGCTGCTGCTTTGGTCGGAGGCTGTCGTCCGCGGCTTTTCCAGCCCGATGTGGATGACATTCAAGCAGGCGCTGGAACTTGGCGGCGGGGTTCGCAAGGGTGAGACTGGCTCGATGGTGGTCTTCGCCAGCCGCTTCACCAGGACGGAGACGGACACCCAGGGCGAGGAAATCGACCGCGAGATCCCGTTTCTCAAGGCGTATTCCGTTTTCAACATAGCGCAAATCGATGGCCTGCCGGACCAGTTTTATCGACGGCAGGCGGAGCCGGTGCGCGATCCGGTCGCCCGGATCGAGCATGCCGACCAGTTCTTTGCCAATACTGGGGCGCTAATCCGGCATGGCGGGGATCGCGCCTACTTCGCCCCGGTGACCGACCATATCCAGATGCCGCCGTTCCAGACGTTCCGGGACGCCGCGTCATACGTTGCCACGCTCAGTCACGAGGCCACCCACTGGACCTCGGCGCCGCATCGCGTGAACCGCGACCTTAGCCGCTACGCCAAGGATCGCAGCGAGCGAGCGCGCGAGGAACTGATCGCCGAGCTCGGAAGCTGCTTCCTCTGCGCCGATCTTGGTATCGCGCCGGAGCTCGAGCCCCGGCCGGACCATGCGAGCTACCTCGGCTCATGGTTGAAAGTCCTCGCCGACGACAAGCGCGCGATCTTTTCGGCCGCTGCCCATGCGCAACGCGCCGTCGCTTTCCTGCATGGTCTTCAGCCCGAGGCCGCAGAAGAACGCGAGGCCGCCTGATGTTCACGCATCAACATTCGGAGAGGGGAGGCCATGTGTCTCCCCCTCTGTTTCGCTCGGCCGTGCCGGCCGATGACTATGCCGGAGAAGCTTTCAGATAAATCGCGAAATCGATCCCCACACGGGCTGATCCAGAGCCGGCGGCCGATTTCCTTTCCGCGGCCATCCTAAAGTTCCAGCCGAAGTTGCCGTTGTTCCGGCGGCAACACATCGCCTAGCGACGAAAGCGTGACGCCCAACAGCCGGATTCCCTTCTGTACTGGAAACACCGAACTCAGGAGATCGGCTGCGAGACGGTCGAAGTCAGAGAACTCGAGTGGCACCGACACGGTACGACTGCGCGTGATCTGCTGGAAATCGGCAAATTTGACCTTCAGCGTGATCGTCCGGCCCCGGATGCCCTTGCCTTCACAGTGTCCCCAGACCTTGGCTGTCAGCGGCTTAAGTTCGGCGATTGCTGCAGCGAGCTCCAGGATGTCGGCAGCGAACGTGTCCTCGGCGCCGATCGATTTGCGCGGCCGATCCGGCTCGACCGCGCGTTCGTCAATGGCGCGCGCGATCTGATGGTACCAGAGCCCTGACTTTCCGAAATGCTGCTGCAGGAAGGGAAGCGAGCGGTCCTTGAGATCGGCGCCGGTCTCGATGCCCAGCGCCTCCATCTTGGCGGCCGTCGCGGGACCGACACCATGAAATTTCTTGACTGGCAACGTCTCCACGAAGCCTGGGCCCATGGCGGGGCGTGATGACGAACTGGCCGTTTGGCTTGTTCTGGTCGGACGCCATCTTGGCGAGGAATTTGTTGTATGAGATGCCGGCGGAAGCGGTGAGACCGGTCACCAGCAGGATCTTCGCCCTGATCATCTCGGCGATCGTCGTGGCAGACGAAATGTTGAGCCTGTTCTGCGTCACGTCGAGATAGGCCTCGTCAAGCGAGAGCGGTTCGATGAGATCGGTATGTTCGGCGAACACCTCGCGGATCTGGGCCGAGACGGAACGGTAGACGTCGAAGCGGGGCGGCACGAAGACCAGCTCGGGGCATTTGCGCTTTGCCGTGACGGAAGGCATCGCGGAGCGAACGCCGAAGGCGCGGGCCTCGTAGCTTGCGGCAGCCACCACGCCGCGCGCAGCGGCCCCGCCAACGGCAAGCGGCTTGCCGCGCAGGGCCGGATTGTCGCGCTGTTCGACCGACGCGTAAAACGCATCCATGTCGACATGGATGATCTTACGCTGGTCGGCGCTGCGGTCAGGGGCCATATGCCTGCAATGCACTTCGCAAGGATATGAGCTTGTGCTACCGGATATACAGCTCTCAGATCGCAAATTCAGCCTGCGCGCGCCCCTGATGGAGGCAGGAAATCCGAAAACTGCCCCCGGAAAGGGGACGAAGCACTTCGTGCTCGGGACGCGTCATGTCCAGCCACGCCGAGCGCTGGTCTCGGCGCAGCACTGCCATCTGGCGATCATGGTAAGGCGCGATGTCGTCATTGGCCTGGATCGTGAGGATTGCGTAGGCTTCCGGCCAATCGCGCGTCGCCGGTCGCCAGATGCCGGCGAAATAGAACCAGTCATCGTTGGCGAGGCGAAAACTGTAGTTCTTCCCCTGGCTGCGGTGCCGGAATTCGGACGCCGGCACGAGGCAGCGATGGCTCGGGAATAATCGATCCTCTGCGCGCACCACAGTAAAGGGGCGCCCGCCTGGTTCCTTCGGTTGAAGTCCCCACGGCAGCTTGAGCATCTCAACATCGCCGCCGTAGCGTCTTATGATGACGCGGGGTTCATCGAGCGGGGTGTCGGAATCGAAAACTGTTGCGCGCATCGCCAAAAGAACATAACAGGAACACAGCCGCCGCGCAATGCCGCAGAGACAGGTGAGACATGTGCAATGATTATCGGCTGATGGTGGACGTCGCCTCGATCGTGGAGGATTTCGCCGATCTCAAGATCAAGATCCGCTTCAGTGAAGGAGCGCCGAACATCCAGGCGCGCGAGGACATCAAGATAACGGATATCGGGCCGATTATCCGCCCCGTCGACGGCGCGAGCGGCGAGGGCGACCTTGTTCAGCGCCGGTGGAGCTGGCCCGGACAGAACAAGAGGCCGGTCTACAACTTCCGCTCGGACGGTCGCGAGTTCGCCTCGAACCGCTGCCTGATACCAGCCGACGGCTTTTACGAATTCACCGAACCGACAGAGAAGGGCAAGAAGCGCAAGGACAAGTGGCTCTTCACCAAGCGCGACGAGCCGATCTTCTGCATTGCCGGGATCTGGCGCGAGACCAATGATGTCGGGGAGGCGTTCACCATGCTCACGATGGAACCCGGTCCGGACATCGCCCCGTATCACGATCGGCAGATCGTGATCCTGGAGCGCAAGGATTGGGCGAGCTGGCTTGATCCCTCGGTGTCCGCCAAATCGCTGATCAAGCCGCTTCAGGCGGGGACGCTGGTCGTGGAGCAGGTCGGGTGATGCGAGGTGCGCGCTGCTGAATGCCGTCGCGATTTGGGGTAGGCCCGTCGGCGCCGCAGCTATGCGGCGGAAGGTTTCATCATTGGCGAGCAACCAACGCCCTGGGCTGCTTCGTTCGTTAGGCCTTCGAACGGCCGCGAGGCGCTGCCTTTTCCGAGAGCTCGATCCAGACCGGCGCGTGATCACTGCTCTTTTCCCAGCCGCGCACCTCGACGTCGACCTGGGCGTCGATCAGCCGCTTCTTGAGTGACGAGCTCAGCAGAAGGTGGTCGATACGCAGACCTGCGTTGCGGCCGAAGGCGTTGCGGAAATAATCCCAGAACGTGTAGATCTTCTCACCGGGATGACGCACGCGCAGCGCGTCGGTCCAGCCTTGTTTGAGCAGCGTCGCGTAGGCGGCGCGCGCCTCCGGCGCGAACAGAGCATCGTCCAGCCAGCGCTCCGGCTTGTAGACATCGAGTTCGGTAGGCATGACGTTGAAATCGCCTGCCAGCACCACCGGCTGTTTGGACGCGACGAGTTCGGCTGCATGGTCGATGAGGCGGTCGAACCAGCGCAGCTTGTAGTCGAATTTCGGGCCGGACCTTGGATTTCCATTGGGAAGATAAAGGCATCCGATCAGGATGCCGTTGACTGCTGCTTCGATGTAGCGGCTATGGCTGTCGTCGGGGTCGTCGGGGTCGTCGGGGTCGTCGGGGTCGCCGGGGAGGCCGCGCCGCGTTTCGTGGATGTTGCCGACCCGGCTCAGGATCGCGACGCCGTTCCAGCTTTTCTGGCCATGCCAGACCACGTCATAGCCGAGGTCGCGGATCGGCCCTTCCGGGAACTTCTCCTGCAGCGCCTTGAGTTCCTGGAGACAGGCAATGTCCGGCGCTGCCTCTTTAAGCCAGCGCAGCAGCACTGGCAGGCGGCCATTGACGCCGTTGACGTTGTAGGTGGCGATCCTCATGGCTTCATGAGGTCCGGCAGGAACTGATCGGCCCGGCCCCAGCCCGCGAGGGCCTTCGATGCGGCGCGCTTCTTCAGCTCGGGCGCATCGCCGACATGGAAATGCGAGGGCGCATAGATCGTCTTCATTTCCGCCCAGGTGACAGGTGCCGCGACCGGGGCGTCCGGCCGCGACCTGGCGCTATATGGCATGACTGCCGTGGCGCCGCGCTGGTTGCGCAGATAGTCGACGAAGATCCGCCCCTTGCGTTTGGCCTTCGACAACACGGCCGTGAAGTGGCTGGGGTCGCTCTGCGCGACCGCCTGAGCAAGCCCGGAGGCGAAGGCCTTCACCTCGGGCCATTCAGCGCGCGGCGTGAGCGGCGCGATCACATGCACGCCCTTGCCGCCCGTCAGCATCGGGAAGGAGGTCAACCCAATGGATTTCAGAATATCCCGGAACTGGAATGCGGCAGCGCGGACCGCCTCGAAATCCAGTCCCTCGTCGGGGTCGAGGTCGAACACAAGGCGGTCGGCCTTCTCGACGTCTTCGATGCGCGCTCCCCATCCGTGGAATTCGATCGTTCCCATCTGGACACAGGTTAAAAGCCCCTCGGCATCGTCGACGTAAAGGTAGGGCTCCTCATGGCCATCCTTTTCGGTGATCCCGACGTGATGGACCTTATCGCCGAAGCTACCGGCGTCATGCTTCTGAAAAAAGCATTTCTTGGCGCGCCCCTGCGGGCAGCGGACCAGGCTGATCGGCCTGCTGCCGGCCCAGGGAAGCATGATCGCGGCAATGTCGGAATAATAATCGGCAAGCTGTCCCTTGGTGATGTTGGATTCGGGGTAGATGACGCGAGCGCGATTGCTGATCGCGACCGCGTTTGTCGCCGGCGGCGGCAGGGTCGCTGTGCGGTGTTCCGTCTCGAGCACAACCGCTTCCGGCTTCTTGTCCTCGCGCAGGCCGAGATAGCTTGGATGGCGCAGTGTTCCTTCATTGGTCATCTCGGTGAAGGCGATCTCGGCCACAAGCCTGGGACGCAGCCAGTGCGCGCCGCGGACCTCCGCACGCGGCGCCTCGACCGTGGCCGCCTTCTGCTCGAGCGGCGCCATGGTCTTCATGAGCCGGGCCATCCCGGCGGCATCGAAACCGGTCCCGACCTTGCCGGCATAGCGCAGCTTTCCGCCGTCATGGACGCCGAGGATCAGCGATCGAAACGCGCGATCCTTGTCTGACGGCGTCCAGCCGACAAGCACGAATTCCTGACGCTTGATGCACTTGATCTTCAGCCAGCTTCCATCGCGGGCGCCCACATAGTCCGAATCCGCCAGCTTCGAGATAACCCCCTCGAGCCCGGCGTCGCAGAAGCGGTTCAGCAATTCTTCGCCGCGGCCCTGAATATGATCGGAGTAGCGGAGGACGGGGTGCTTCGCCGGCAGGATTTTCTGCAGTTTCCCCTTGCGCTGCAGGAGCGGCAGCCTCGTCAGGTCTTCCCCATCAAGCTGGAGCAGGTCGAAGGCATAAAAATCGATGCTCGCGGGAGCGCCCTTCAACGCGTTCTGCAGCGCCTGGAAACTGGATCGGCCCTCGGTGTCCATGACAACCGCCTCTCCGTCGATGAGGGCGGAGCCGACCTTGAGCTTGCGCGCCTCCGCCAAAATGGACGGAAATCGGTCGGACCAGTCCAGCCCGGAGCGCGTATAGGCGCGCGCCTCGCCGCCGCCCACAGCGACAAGAATGCGGTAGCCATCGTATTTCATTTCGTGGATCCAGCGGTCGCCAGGGGGAACCGTGTCCACCAGTTTTGCAAGCTGGACCGGCCGGAACGCGGGTGGCGCGAGTTTGGCTGCGCCGCGCGAGGCTGGCTTCGCAAGGGTAGTTGAAGATCCTTTGATCGTGGGCCGACGCAAAGCTGACTTGCTCACCTGACCTGACTCAAACAAAACCCAACTGCTCGATACGCCATTCGCAATCCGCAGCCTATTTCTTCAGTTTCTCCGCGGCGGCATTGAGCTTGTCGCGGTCGTTGCCGACCCGCTTGATCAGGGCTTCGGCCTGCTCTCTGCTGATACCGTGCTTGCGGGCGAAATAATTGACCTCGTAGCCTTCACCGCCGGAGACCTGCCGACGGTCTGCGGCGCCTCGCTTCGATTTGTTGTCTGCCATTATCGTCTCCTGTCCCATGGCCGCGCGGTTACGACGTTCGATCTGTAACGCTTTGGGTCGTCCTGCGATCCTGAGCCGGGCCAGAAATTCGGCGTTTCACCTGAAATCCCGCGTCTTGACCTTGATGTTGTCGATGTGGAGGTCGGGTATGTAGATGTCGCGGCTGCGCAGCCCCTTGGGCGGCAGCTCGCGCGGATCGGGTGCCGAGCCGCCATTGCGCACCTGGTCGCCGCGGGCGTGCGGCACGGGAAAGCTGCCCTCGCGTTCGCCGACGCCGGCGAGCTCGGCTGATAGATCGCTGATCTTGCGGCCCACGAGGTGGACCACTTCGCCCTCACGCTGGATGCGGCCCCTTACCGCGATCATGCCCGCCGACAGAACCGTGCGCCGGTGCTGCTCGAACACTTTGGCCCAGACGACGAGGTTCGCGATGCCGGTCTCGTCCTCAAGGGTGATGAACATCACGCCCTTGGCCGAGCCCGGCCGCTGCCGGACGAGCACTATGCCTGCCGCTTCCAGCCAGCGGCCGTCGCGCGCCTCCATCGCCTCTGCGCAAGAAACGATGCGGCGGCGACGAAGATCTTCGCGCAGGAAAGAGATCGGATGGCTGCGCAGCGTCAAGCCTATGTGGCGGTAGTCTTCCACGACCTCGCCGCCCGCCGTCATCGGCCGAAGCGCCACCGCCGGTTCGTTGATCTCGGGCACCAACTCCGCTTCACGAGCCGATGCGGCCGCAAACAGGGGCAGGGGCTCGTCGCGCAGGGCCTTGATCGCCCACAGCGCCTCGCGCCGGGCGAGACCAAGCGCTGGCCGGAACGCGTCCGCCTCGGCGAGATGGACAAGTGCTGCCTGCGGCACGCCGGCGCGGCGCCACAGATCGTCAATGGAGGCGAACGGCTGGTCGGCGCGCGTGGCGACGATCATGCTTGCGTGGGCATTTGCCAGACCGCGCACCATGCGCAACCCAAGCCGGACGGCGAAGCGGCCGTCGTCGGCGACGGGCTCGAGCGTGCAGTCCCAACGCGAGGCGTTGACGCAGGCCGGCCGGATCTCGATCCCGTGCGCGGCAGCGTCGCGCACGATCTGCGCCGGCGCGTAGAAGCCCATCGGCTGGCTGTTCAGCAGCGCCGCGCAGAAGACGTCGGGGTGCCAGCATTTGAGCCAGGCCGAGGCATAGGCGATCAGCGCGAAGGAAGCCGCGTGGCTCTCCGGAAAACCGTAGGAGCCGAAGCCTTCGAGCTGCTTGAAGGTCTGCTCGGCGAAGGCGCGCTCGTATCCATTGTCCACCATCCCGTCGATCAGCTTCGCCTTGAAGGACGAAACGCCGCCGGTGAACTTGAAGGTGGCCATCGACTTGCGAAGCATGTCCGCTTCGCCCGGCGTGAAGCCCGCGCATTCGATGGCAACCCGCATCGCCTGCTCCTGGAACAGCGGCACGCCCAGCGTCTTGCCAAGCACCTTCTCGAGTTCGGGCTTCGGGTAATGCACCGGCTCGATGCCTTCCCGGCGGCGAAGATAGGGGTGGACCATGTCGCCCTGGATCGGCCCGGGGCGCACGATCGCGACCTGCACCACGAGATCGTAAAAGGTCCTTGGCTTCAGCCGCGGCAGCATCGACATCTGCGCACGGCTCTCGATCTGGAAGGTGCCGAGCGTATCGGCCTTCCTGATCATGGCGTAGGTGCGCGGGTCCTCCGCCGGGATGGTGGCAAGGTCGAGCCGGATGTCCTTGCAGTCGGCGAGCAGATCGAAGCCTTTCTTCATGCAGGTCAGCATGCCGAGCGCCAGCACGTCGACCTTCATGAATTTGAGCGCGTCGATATCGTCCTTGTCCCATTCGATCACCTGCCGGTCCTTCATGCTCGCCGGTTCGATCGGCACCAGATCGTCGAGACGGTCATGGGTGAGCACGAAGCCGCCCGGGTGCTGGCTGAGGTGACGCGGCGCGCCCATCAGCTGACGCGCGAGGTCGAGCGTCAGCCGGAGGCGGCGATCGGCGAAGTTGAGATTGAGTTCCTCGACCTGCCGCTGTTCGACGCCCTCCTCGGACCAGCCCCAGACCTGGCCGGAGAGCGTGCGGATGAGATCCTCCGGCAGGCCGAGCGCCTTGCCGACATCGCGCAGCGCCCCCTTAGTGCGGTAGCGCACCACCGTCGAACATAATGCCGCGTGGTCGCGTCCATAGGTGTCGAACACCCACTGCATGACGATCTCGCGCCGCTCATGCTCGAAATCGACGTCGATGTCGGGTGGCTCGCGGCGCTCCTCGGAGACGAAACGCTCGAACAGAAGATCGTTGCGGCCGGGATCAATCGAGGTGATGCCGAGCACATAGCAGACCGCCGAATTGGCGGCGGAGCCGCGGCCCTGGCAAAGGATGTCCTTCGACCGCGCGAAGCGCACGATCGCGTTCACGGTCAGGAAGTAGGGTGCATAGTCGAGCTTCTCGATCAATCGCAATTCGTGGCGCAGCGAGCGGACGACACCGTCCGGCACGCCGTCCGGGTAGCGCGTCGCGGCGCCCTGCCATGTCAGCTTTTCCAGCGCCTGCTGCGGTGTCAGCGATGGATCGTCCCGCTCCTCCGGATATTGGTAGGCAAGCTCGTCGAGGGAGAACCGGCAGCGATCGGCAATCTCGATCGTGCGCGCCAACGCCTCGGGATAGCGTGCAAAAAGCCGGTGCATTTCCTGCGGCGGCTTGAAGTGACGGTCGGCATGCCGCTCGCGGCGCTCGCCGAGCGCGTCGATGGTGACATTGTGCCGGATTGCGGTGACCAGGTCTTGCAGGATGCGGCGGCCCGGCTCATGGAAGAGCACGTCGTTGGCGACGACGGACGGTACCTTCATCTTGAGGGCAAGCGTGGCCAGGTCATGGATGCGAAGCTGATCGTTGGGCCGGCGCCTCAGCGTCAACGCCATATAAGCGCGGTCGCCGAATGCCTCGCGCAGATGCCGCAGGCGCAGCGCCAAGGTCTCATCGGCCAGATCGGGCAAAAGCACGGCGATGAGGCCTTCGCCATAGGCGACGACATCGCTCCATTCCAGATGGCATTTTCCCTTTCCGGCGCGTCCCTTGCCGAGCGAGAGCAGCCGGCATAGCCGGGAGTAGCCGTCGCGGTCGGTTGGATAGACCAGCAGCGATATGCCGTCGGTGAGGTCGAGGCGGCAACCGACGATGAGGCGCACGCCGGTGGTCTTGGCCGCCTCATGGGCGCGCACGATGCCGGCGAGGCTGTTGCGGTCGACGACGGCGAGCGCCTCGATGCCGAGCAGGGCTGCCTGTGAAAACAACTCCTCGGCCGAGGAGGCGCCGCGCAGGAAGCTGAAATGCGAGGTGACCTGCAGCTCGGCATAACGGACGCCGCTCATCCGAACACTCCATGCAGGAACCACCGGTGCGAGCCCGTCGCCGCATCCTCGCCATCGCCGGCGCGAAAGAGCCAGTAGCGCTCGCCGGCGTCGTCCTCGACCCGGAAATAATCGCGCACCGCCACCGACTCGGCGTCGCGCTTCCACCATTCGCCGAAGACCCGCTCCGGACCGTCCGCGCGCTTCACGCGCCGGCGCACCCCGCGCCAGGTGAAGGACACCGGCGGATGGTCGGGTAACAGCGCTACCGTCTCGACCGGATCCGGCTGCGGCAGCAGGCGCGATGGCCGTGGCCAGTGGCCTGGCCAACTCGCGCACGTATCGGCGGCCGTTGCCGGAATCTTGGCAACCGAACGCTCCGGCACGTCGCTGGCGACAGGCGCAAGCCGGTAGACGGCGCGCTCGCCGACGCGGTTCATCAGCGTATCGATGAGGTCGGACACGTCCGGCACGCTTTCCTCGACAAGCGAGCTCACGGCCTGGCTGCGCTCCAGGGGTTCGGCCGATGTCGCCGCCAAGATCATCATCTCGATACCGAAGCCCGGTGCGATGGTCTCGACCTTGTCGCAAAGCAACCGGGTGAGCCGCTTGACGTCCCGGACCGGCATCGCCATGCCGGCACGGACCGCCTGGGCCTGGCTGTCGACGCGCTGGCAGATGAGATCAAGACGGCGCGCGCCGAGGCCGCGCTGCTCCATTAAGCTGCAGAGCTGGGCGACCAGTTTGCCGATGTAGCGCGCAATTGTCTCGGCCGCGCCGATCGGCTCGGCGAAGGCACGGCGCACTTCGACGATGTCCGGCGGCCGCACCGGGTCGATCGGCTCGGCTGTGTTGCCAAGAGCCTGATCGATGCGGCGGCCGATCTCCGGGCCGAAGCGCAGGGCAAGCGGCGCGCGCGGCTGTTTCAGGAGATCGCCGATCCGTTGGAAGCCGAGCCTTCGAAGTTCGGCCGCCGTCGAAGGCGCGATCCGCAGCGCCTCTAGCGCAAGCGGTTCTACAATCGATTGGTCGTGGCCGGGTGGCGCGATGAACATGTCTCGCCCGCCATACCGTGCCAGCGCATGCGCCGCGCCCCAGCTGTCCGCGACCGCCGCGCGCGTGACGATGCCGGACATCGCCAGACGCCCAACCATGCCCTCCAGCATGGCGGCCTCGCCGCCATGGAGATGGTCCGCGCCTGTGGTGTCGATGACGATCCCGCCGGGCGGATCGGGCGCGACGATCGGCGCAAATCGAAGCATCCAGACGGCGAGCCGCTCGAGCGCTTCGGCATCCGCCTGCGGATCGGCGTCCTGGATCGCAAGGCCCGGCACCAGCGCCTGCGCCTTCGTCACGGGCATCCCGGGGCGCAGGCCAGCGGCGAGCGCCGCGGCATCGGCCGCGAGCACCACGCGCCGGCTCTTGTCGCGGCCGATCAACACGAGCGGGGCCTCAGCCGGCGGCGCCGCGTTGCCGGCCTTCCGCCGCACCCTGTCGGTCGGCCAGGTCGGCAGGAACAGCGAGACGACCCGTGCCATCGCACGCCTCCAATTCGAAATCGGCACTTTCGCCCGCACGGGCGCGGATCAATTCGACGAGCCATCGGTGTCGGCCGACGCCTGGCACGGGCAGCGGCGCGGAGGGCAGAACCGAGACACGCCAGCGCGTCATGGCGGCCGTCGGCTGGCCGAAATCGGCCGCCTCCGTCTGCCGCCGCCATCTCCGCAGCGCGATTCCGATCGTGTGGGTTTCTTCGGCGGCAAGCTGCAGCCGCCGAGAGGCCGTTATTGTCAGGCGCGCAACCTCACCGACCACCGCGCCCAGGCCGCCATGTCGGATGCCTTCCTCCATACAGGCGAGAATTGTCTTGTCGTCGCCGGCCTCGACATAGATGACGCGATCCGGTTTCAGGCCGGCCTGCGCCAGCGCCGGAGCGAACAGGTCGGGCCGGGTGATGCACCACAAGACCTTGCCGCGCGTGCGCGCCGCCACACCGCCGGCGAACAGCGCCGCGGCCGCGCCATCAATGGCGCCATTTCCACCGCCGGCGATTTCATGCAGCGCGCCGAGCGCCAGTCCACCGCCCGGGAGCCGCGAATCCAGCTCGGCGATCCCGAAAGGAAGCACCGATCTCACGCGCCGGCTCCGGCCCTCGATCTTTTCGATCCGTGCGCGCAAGGCATCTATGCCGGGCTCCGGCCGCAAGATGGGTCGTTAACCTCCAGGAAAGTCTATATAAGCATGTTCTCTATTTGTTCTACTATTGCTTGGTAGAGTCAAGTGGGTATGGGTCACCGCTACGCGCCCCAAGCGCACAAGCCGAAGGCACGGACCTTAGGAGACCGCGCACTGCACGCCCTGGTCTTCCGCAAGGGACAGTCACCCGTATGGGACGAAACCGCGAAGTGGCGTAGGTCGAGAGAAAGTGAAATACAGCCCGGCCGGCGTTAGCCGGGGCGGCACAAACATGTCGAAAAATCGGATCAAATGTACTTGCGATAGTCGGAACTCACCTGTCCGTCGCTGACATACTTCAGCACTTCTCCGACCTTGCGCGCTGCCCTGATAGGGATTGGCAGCTTTTGGTTCATCTGGGTGGAATTCCAATTGACTTTGGTCAGGCCGAGAATCTCGTTCGCGATCTGGGCTACCGTGCTATCGCTGGACTTATAGGGACAGATCAACAGAGGCTTTGGGTCATATATACCGGGGTAAGTCCCGTAGTAAGGAATGCTGCCGTTTGTGTAGAGCAGCCCTTTGCCGTCGAGTTCCACGAATGTGCCGCGCATGACAGGGTAGTTGCCATCGCGGAAGACCTTCACAAATGACGATTCTTGCACCCAGACCAAATCGCGGAGCTCGGTCCCTACCTCGTCGAGAGCGTCAAAAATCCCGTCGGCCTCTTGGTCGCGAAACTTTGATGTTTTCAGAACGATGACGCGCGCCGGATAATTCATGTGATGCTTTTTGTACGCAGCCAGCGCGTCGGCGATGAGCGACTTTGCATCGTCTCGCGTGAGGTAAGGATGCCTTCCCCGGCTCTCGGTTTGTGCGCCCTTTCCTTTGAGAATGAACCCCCTGCCTCGCTCATCGAACATTTGAGCAGCGCTCGTAAAAAGCTGCTGGCCACCGGCCTCGCGGTAGAAGCTAACGCCGATGTAGCAGGAGGAGAACTCACCTTCTTGAGGAGCGCGGCGCCATGGGACGCGCCCTGACCCTTTGTAGTACAGGGTGGTGAGCAGATTCCATGTTCGTCCCGCTTGGTCCTGTATCTGACGGGCACTGCTCTCCTTGATCTTGAGAGGGATGACGGCCCGCTCGTCGAGCACATCTTCCCACACGATCTGAATGGGAAACCGGAAGTGCATCGCTTTCGCTTTGAGCAAGCCGCGGAAGTTGGGAGCATCCGAGCCTCCGCTGTCCTCCTGCTCCACGGTAGCGTCGGAATCGACCTTAGCGTTCCAGACGCGCTCGATGAGTTCTACCGGAAGAGCGATGATCGCGACGTCGGGCCGACTGCTGCCCTCGTCGAGGGCCTGCAACTGCTGGATGATTTCATCTACCGCCATCTCGACGGCTTTGCCGTGATGAGGCTCTTTTCTGATTCGCTCGATGCGTGCCTGCGGAATGGCCGCGACGGCGCCGTCGGGAATTTCGAACCGGCACCGGAAAGGATTGCGATTGCCAAGGCCCGGAAACGGCGGATGCATGTTGGGATGTTTTTCAGACTTCCCGGCGAACCCGAAACTGGCGGCTTCAAGAAAGTCACGGGAATCTTCAATGGTCTTCTGGCTGCCGACGACCGCGATGTTGATCACGTCGCCAAAGGGCGTCTGAAGGGGACCGGCCTCGAAAAGTCCGAGGCGAGGATCGGGGTGTTGATGTTGGTCGCCAAATTCCAACAGTGGCTCTTCGAAGATCTTGGTGTCGAACTTCATGCGAACCTCAGCAGTTCTTGATTGCTGTCTTCGTCATCACTCGCCTTCTTCTGCGCACCCCAAACGTCTTCGGGCACCTTGGTCGGGAGTTCTACCGTCGGCGGATCACCAAATGTCAGGCGCGGATCAGTGGTGGCAATGGCGAAAAGATCATCTGCATTACGGTCCGCTTCGGTGAGGAAACGATGCCACATGATGACCTGTCCCCGCAGCGATGCGCTCTTATCCAGCCGCTTCTTGCCCGCAAGAAGCGCGCTTGGGTAGGAGTGTGGAATGAAGCCGTTGGTGGTAAAGAAATAGGTTGGATTGATGACCAGGAACCAATGGTCGTAGAGGAGTTCGAACCTCGGAACGAACGCGTGGTGCCTCACAAAGTCGACGCGAGCAACGTCTGATTTGTTGCGAACGACATTGACGACGTCGGCTTCAGCCTTCTTCTTCGAGGCTTGGTAGTGATAGGCGCGCGATTCGTTCTCGGCGCGCGCCCTGAAATAAAAAAGCCTGCCCTCTTTGTCCCACCCGAGGTCGGCTCGTATTTGATGCCGAAGGGTTTGGGCTAGCAGGAAAGCGAAATTGTTTCTCTCGTCGAGGTCCTCGTGGAACGCCAGATGTTCCACTTCAATAGCCTCCACCTGATCAAGGTCGACGATTTGATCGCATGATGAAGTTCGCGGATCGTGGAAGGACCAGAATGCACTACCTTTGATCACCCAATCAAATCGCGCAGGCTCCTCTGCCGCCAGCAGCATCGCCGCGGCTTGCTTTGCGGTGTACGCGGTAGTCGTGACAAACACTTCATCCGGAAGGGTCACAGGTAATATATTGACGAGCGCTTCCTCACCGCCGCCAAGCGGTGGAACGAAGTAGCCGAAGCCCGTTTTGGGAATTGTAAGAGCGGCAAGCCTGTCGACAGCATTAGTGTCGAGCACGTCCTGCTGCTTGTCGAAGTGCAACCGCCGCTCGCCCGGCGCCGCGCCTCCAAGGACTTCCTTCCAATAGTAGCTCTCGTCACTTCTGCGGTAGAGAACAAGAATGATCGGCAGATTGGCACCGCGCCAGTACGCGAGGTCTTCGCTCCGTAAGAGATAGGCAAAGCCGTTCGCGTCCTCCGACGTGTACGTGCCGGACTCGGTTGCCTTGACCTGAACAGCAATCATTCGGGCGGAGGGCTGGCCCTCGATCATCACTTCGGCGATGCCATCGATTCCTGCTTCGAGCCGTGAGCGGACGTCGAATTGGAATCCTATCGTGAGAAACCGCAATTGAACTGCGGTCTCGCCGATCTGGCCGAGGAGTTGATTCGGGGTGATAGTTTTTGCCATCCCCGCATTATAGAACATTATGCGAACGGCCCCCATGAGATTCTTGTTTGCACCCGCTTTTCACAGGGGCGGACAAATCGGCGAGCCTGCTACTGAGGCTTGTGGAGACCGCGTTCGCAGTAAACGGTCAAATCGGCTACACTAACTTTCAATCAATCGACAAAGATTTTGAGGGGGTAATGGCCGACATTGTGGACGTTACATCGGACACTGAGAGAACCGCTATCGTCACAGAGTGTCGTCATCCTTGAGCGGTTTCGTTGGCGTGATGGAAAAGAGTTCTGTCGTTGGACAAATCCTCGGGCGGTGTCGCGGAACTCTCTATCCGCGACCTCAGCGGTATTCAGAGAAAAATTTATGAATGATGGCGGCCAGGTTAACCCGAAAGCGCACGGTCGCGCCTGCATCTTGGGGCTGATACGGGTTATGATTTGTGGGGTTGTAATCTCAGCCGAGTGCCCACCTCCTTCTAAGCAGTAATCATACCCAATCTAGCAGAAGATAATGCCGATCAACTCCCAAGCTTTCGATTTCGACAAGGCGGTAGCAGAGCTCCCGATCCTTCGAGGATTCATTGATTTCGTAAACGCACAGGTCGGCGTGTATATGGATTGCCTGTCCGGTTTTCAGGGCAACACGGCGCGCATCGAGAGGCAGGTCTCGCGCCAGCTGCGACGGGACGGCACCAAAATCGAGGACGGGCAAGAGGTTGTTATGTTTGCGAGCTTTGAAGACCCATCTCGCCCGGAAGTGATCCACCACCGCATTATTGCCGCCGAAAACTTTCTCTCCTCCAACAGCGCATCCGGTTTCAACCATCAGCAAATTTGCTGGTCTATCATCGTATTTGTCTTTGCATATTGGGATGAGGAAATTCGCCCGCAGATCGCGAAGGTCAGAGGAGTAAACCCGGACGAAGTGAAGCTCGACGCAATGGGCGACTTTCGCATTCTTCGCAATTCCGTCATTCACAATAAGGGCATCATCTCTGCGGTCGACTACGCGAAATTGAAGGTCATGGGCGACATGGTCAAAGCAGGTGAGCCGGTGACCATCTCTTACGACCACATGCACCGGGTCTTTGTGCTGATAAAGCAGGCCATCGCCGAGTTGATGCTGCATTACACTGGACACTTGCCGGGCGCTCCGAAGGCATCGGAACTTCGCGGAATCGCCATCCAGTAAGAGGGACTTCTAAACCGTGGGATCGAACACACCTAGCGTAGACGAAATCATGGTTGCCATGAACGAATCTGGTTACCTTATGGAGCAGGCAGTCGCCACGCAGCTGGAACAGCGCGGAATTCACGTCAATACTAACGTGGCGTTTGAGGATCCCGACGAAGGTAAGTCTCGGGAGATGGACGTTCAGGGCATCCAGCGAGTGGGCTATAATGAAAAGGAAAAGCTTGCTGCCTATGTTGAGTACATCATCGAGTGTAAAAACTCCTCAAATCCGCTGGTATTCGTTGCGCGACCAAAGCATGGCGCCGACCGAAACAACGCCCCCCGCGAGTTCTTATTCCCCTTCGAATACAAAATGTCAAAGCTCGCGGAGGTGACCAAACTGACTACCTATAGGGAGGTTCCAGCCTACCGACATCTGGGATTCGACAAAGTCTTTAACGAGACCAAGATCGACTGGAAAGCTGTTCAGTTCTGCCGAATTGATCGAAAAGGTGGAGGTTGGCACGCTAATCACGGCGGGCTTTACGACGCCACCTTCTTCCCGATGGTCAAGGCATTTGCCGCGCGCAAAAAAGCTCTCGACTCAATGAAGGCACATCGAACAGACTCGGTGATCTGGCTTTTCTTCCCGCTTGTCGTGACGACGAGCGACTTATTTCTAATCGACTCGTCTGAGCCAGCACCAGCTCCAAAGTTGGTAGATTACATCACCTTCAAACGCGAATTGAGGTCTGCCATGCTAACTGGCACGTTTATGCTGACCTTCGTTCATCTGAAGGCCTTGGAAGCGTTTCTGGCTACGGTCGTAGACCCTATGGCAAAGCATGCGACCGACCTCATCATGAACCGCACCGAGTTTTTTAGGACCCAGGTGATTCCCTGGTCCGACTAGCGCAAACTGCGGCCAAGCGTTCAACCTCGCCCAGCGTTCCACTGAAGTCAGGCAGAGCCAGACGTACACAAACGGTACTCAACGCTTTTCGGTAGGAGCACAGCCGATCTTTTCGGTTGCCGAATGGCAGCAATCAGCTGAACTCCCTCCGACAGGGGACGGTCGGGTTGCGGCTGATCCCATCCGCGATCGCTAGATGAATTCAGGCTCTGATGCAGCACATGTCAGGCCGTGGTAACACCAGCACCGGCGAAACAGTTCACACCATCTCTTTAATCGCAGATGAACCCATCGTCTCCGTCTTCCATTTCTCAGTGCGCACCAACGACCTCTGGAACGGGCTGATCTGGCCGAAGGACGGCTGAAGCCTCGATCGCCTATGCCGCAATGGCGCGTCGCGCGTTTCTTCCCCTGGGCGAAGCCCATTCCTCGCGAAACCAAGAAACGCGCGCCGCGCCATCCTGCGCTTTGCTGTGGTCGCAAGCGATGCGGCAGCGGTCGCCTTCGGCCTCACGATCGCCATCGAGGCCGCATGGTGCGGGCTCGGAAACGAAAAACGGAGACTGAAAATGGCTACCATCGGGACCTTCAAGAAGACCAATGCGAACGAGTTCACCGGCGAGATCGTCACCCTCAGCGTCCAGGCCAAAGGCGTGCGCATCGTCCCCGACACCCGGGCCAGCGGCGAGAACGCACCAAGCCACCGCGTCGTGGTCGGCAAGGCCGAGATCGGCGCCGCCTGGTCCAAGCGCTCCAACGAGGGCCGCGATTATCTCGGACTCAAGCTGGACGATCCGAGCTTCACCGCCCCGATCTACGCCAACCTCTTCGCTGACGAGGAAGGCGAGGGCCACAGCCTGATCTGGTCCCGCCCCAACCGCCGCAACGGCGAGTAACTGTCAAGCGAGCCCGTTCGACTCCGGTCGGACGGGCTTTGGCGTTCGACGGTAATGGAACCGCGATCAGCTGCTCTTTCGCAACAGAATCCCATTGTTAGGAAGTACTTCAATGCCAGCTCTTTCAAGCGCATTCACGATCGCTAATATATTGTTTGCAATCGGAGTCCGCGCACCGCGTTCGAAATCAGCGATTGTCTGCCGCGCGACGGTGGCCGCGCGGGCCAGATCATCTTGGCTCCATCCCAACATTGCACGTGCGCCGCGGCACTGCTCGGCGCTGAAATTCGCTGCCTTGTCTCCAATATTATGATTGACCTCAATCAATTTGTATATTACCCCTGTCTCGAACTTGCGGTCGAAGAGGGTGCGCGAACACCCTTTTCGACCTGACCAAAGCCAAGCTGTGTGGAGCTCGGATCATGGCTGATTCCGACAATACCACGACTTTGCCTTCCGTCACGCTTGGACGGGAGCCCGATCTCCGTTGACCGCTGAGCGTCCTGAGCCTTCTGCCGACCATGCAGCTGAAGATCAGCCGCCGGCCGATCCAGCGCTTGCCCTGTCCCTCGCCTGGATCGAGGCGCACGTTGCGGGGCTGGCCTCTTGCATCCGGCAGCAGCAGGCTGAGTACGCGCTCTTAGAGCGCGGAGCGCTTTTGTCTATTGGCGAAGTCATCGGGCGCGGGGAGGGGGCTGACGCCGACCGAGATTATCTTGATTTCTGCAAGGAAGAGCAGGACGACGCTGAAAAGGCTGACGCCTTGTTGGCTGAGATTGCGGCGACGCCTGCCCAATCCTTTGCGGGCGTGATCGCCAAGCTCGCGATCGTCGTTCGGGAGGCGAATGACAACACCGACCTGTGTGAATTTCCGCTGCCGCAAATCCGCTCGGCCTTGGCCGATCTGCGGCGTCTCATTCATGAAGCGATAATCGACCAGCCTGCCGGCTGGCCCGCAGGCGATCAGTCGATCGGCTCGATGTTCGAGCAGCCCGCATCATCTTTCGCCGCCTGGCGCGCCTTCAGTGCCTGGAGCCAGGGTGATGATGACGCCTATCGCGCCTGGACGAACACATTCAAGACACTGCAAGGCACAAGCCAGTAGGCATCGCAAAATCTCGGCCTGACTGCTCGGCGCCTGGATCTCTCCTCATCGATTCGTCAATGACGGAATCCAAGGATTTCGCTCAAAGCCGCGTCCTCCTATCAAATCCCTGAGGAGGGAAGGATGCGGATGAAGCCGGATACATCGCAGTGGCGTGACCCACAGGCATATGCGTTTATCAAAGCCGCCGCCGCCGATGAGATTGCCTGGGAGTTCCTGCGACGCAATCCCCAGTATCAGCGGGACTTCGCGGCCTCCCGCTCGGCCAAGGCGATTCGCGCATTGCGCAAGCGCTGGGGTTTGCAGTTTCGCCGCCAGGCCTGACCAGTCCGCGGTCGAGCAGCCCGTCTATTGGGCGCCTCAGATCGACCCTGGGGTTGTGAACCTTGTCGAGGTTCCGCCGGATCTGCAAGCGCGGGAGGGCAGCGCCTTCGACGTACCGTTGGCCGTGGGCCCGCATGATGAGGTCGGCCTTCACATGCGTTCGTCGCTTGGCGGCATGCAACTGGCGCTTCTTGGCGACACGAAGCCAGGCGAACCGCTTGCCGCCATCATACCGCTGGACGGCATGGCGCACGACCGGCTGCAAGCCATTGAGCGGTTCATCCGCTCGATCCACAGGCAGCACCTTCCCGACGCCCGCTTGACCGCAGCCCAGCGCCGGCGCCTTGGCCACATGCTGCGATGCCTCGATGGCCGGGAAGAGCAGGCATCCCATTTTGAAGTCGCCACCGCATTGTTCGGCCGTCGGCTGGTCAGCGCCGCCGACTGGCACGACTCGACTTTTCGATATCAGACGCATCGCTTAGTGCGCGACGGCTTGAAGATGGTCGAGCGCGGCTATCGCCAATTGCTGCGCGCGCGACGGCGTCATTCCTGAAGGCATCCGCCGCCTGGTCCACTTTATTGCGCTGTCTACAGGCCCAGGCTTACGATCCTGAAATGAACGGCGTTTTTGCGCCGCATGACGGACATTGAAGTCAGGTTCGCCTTTCCTGAAAGCTGACATCGGTGACCGTGCTGGAGGTCGTTTTGCACTTCAGCAGACAGCGACCGATGATAGCCTGACCTAACGCGGACCATGTTCGACAACTGGCCAACTAAGCCTGGTTCTGAACCTGCCTGCGAACGTCGTCGGCAAGGGGGTGCAAAGCCTCGGAAGGAAGAGAACCCACAAGGCTGTAGCCCATTCCGCTCGATGCCCAACTCCAGCCGTCCACCTTGCCATCCGAAAGCGGCGTCATCGTTCTTGCCTGGTCCACGGCCATGGGGCGGGTCAACATGACCAAGCGCATTCCGTGGTCATTGTCGTACATCAGCATCAGCCCAGCGCCGTGAGGGGTGGAAATGACCCGTCCGCCCATCAACCTGTAGCCGGACTGCGACAAGTCGGGCAAAACAGGTTTGCGCCCCATGCGCTCAGCCGCCCAGTCCACCAACTGGGCGATGTTGTCAGCCCGCAGCTCTACCGGTCTGATCCTGTCGGACGCGTAGGTGGCATAAGATTCGAAGGCTTCGCGGGCAAGGGCAGCGACGCCTTCGCGTGGGGGAGTTACCATCTCGTGCATGTACCAGCCACCGGAGCCGCCAGCGAACAGAAAGAGGACGGCCGCGGCGGCAAGTCGCCATGAGGAACCGCGGTTCCGGCGCCGGGAAGCGATCATGTGTCTCAGGTTGAGATGCGTCGGGATCGGCTCTTCGATGACCCGGTCAAGCGCGGAGCGCAGTGTGCCGCGCTGGCCGGAATATGATGCGAATCGTCTATCGACATCCGGATGCCTTTCCAGATAGGCCGCGACTTCAGCTCTGCGAGTCTCGTCGAGCCGACCGTCGATATAGGCGTGAAGATCGTCCTCGGTGACCGGCCTGTCAATCATTTCACTCTCCGCAAGTGCGATCCTGGCTTAGCGCCAGAGGCGGGATTTTCCAAGATTTGTCGCAGGCGCTCGCGCCCGCGTGACAGCCGCGACATTACCGTTCCGATCGGGATCGCCAATACCTCGGCGGCTTCGGCGTAGGCGAGGTCTTCGACTGAGATCAACAACAGGACGCTGCGCTGTTCCTCGGGCAGTTGCTGAAGCGCCGACATGATTTCTGCTCCTCTGAGGCCATCTTCCTGCGTTGCCCTGTGCACCAGCAGATCGTCGCTGATTTCCTCCAGAGGGATATGTTGACCACGGCGAGAAGCCTGTCTGAGACGGTTGATCGCAAGATTGTGCAAGATGGTAAACACCCACGCCCGCGAGTGTTCGCCTCGACGCTGCTGCCAATGGGTGATCACCCGCTCGAGACAATCTTGCAAGAGATCGTCGGCGGATGTCGGATCATGAAGCAAGCCGCGGGCATAGCGCCGCAGCGCCGGGATCATCGGTTCGACTTCCAGGATGAGATCGTCCATAGCGCACCTTACCGCCAGAGGATGGCCCGCCAGTCTGGCGGGCCATTTAAGTCACTGTGGCTGCACCTGCACAACCTCGCCCGGCTTTCCATCGGCTAAGGTCGCGACGACGAGATAGCGCTTCTCGTCCTTATGCCTGGCTTCGACGATCTGCCGAATTGGGCCAACCGCGTTGACGATCGCGGAACCGGCCGGATTGGTCATGAAGGCCGACAGGTTTTGCAACGCGCCGCTGCCATCCGGCTTCTTGGACAAGGCCAGGACATAGGGCATTTTCGGCTCGAGACCGCTGACCGCCGCCTGTAGAACCTGTGTGAGGCCCTGGTCGAACAGAGTAACGCTCGTCGGCGCCGCCTTGTCCTTGGCTTTCTTTGCCAGAAGCTTCAGATGAGCCGCCTCGCCGGCGGTGCCGAGCGGCATGAGGTTCTGAGTTCCGTCACCTTCGGGCACGGCATTCGGCACATATGCCACGGCCTGTGGCGCCTGACCGATTGGAATGTTGGCGATCACCTTGTTCGTCAGCGTGTCGATGACGGCGAACTGGTCGGCGTTCTCAAGCCCGACATAGACGCGCGTACCATCGCCCGATGGCCAAATGCCGTGCGGCAGGTTTCCAACTGGAATAGTCGCGACTTGCTCGAAATTGTCGGTACGGAAGACCTTGACTTCGTTGAGGCCACCAACCGTCACATACGCGAAACCGCCGTTCTTGTTGACGACGAGATTGACGTGATTGGTGATCGGTCCGGTATCGAGGGTCTTGATGAGGTTGAAGGGAGCCTCAGCGTTGAAGACCTGCGTTTTGCCGATGTCCTTCAAAGTGAACCAGACCTGCTTGCCGTCCGCGGAGGCCGCGATGTTCGGGCAAAACGGGCTTGCCTGCTTCACATGACCCACGATCTGATGATCGGCAACGGCAACGACGGCAACGTCCGGGTTGAACGAAGAGCAGATGTAGCCGTATTTGCCGTCCGGGGAGAATATCTGCATGCCTGGGCCTGGAGCAACCTTGATACGGGTCGTTTCCTTGAAAGAGTTCGAGTCGATGACGGAGATATAGTCCTCGCCGCGGACCGTAACCCAGACTTCCTTGCCGTCGGGCGTAAAGAAGGCTTCATGCGGCGATCGGCCGACATAGGTCGTGTGCTTCACCATATTGGTCGCGGTATCGATGAACGTCACGGAGTTGGAGCCGATGGAAACGACCGCGAGGGTCTTGTGGTCGGGCGAGAAGCCCATACCGTGGACGAGCACTTGTCCCTTGTAGAGCGGGCTCAGATTGCCTGGCTGCGGATCGCCGAGCCGGATGACACCAAGCAGCCTGTTGTCGACCGGGTCGCTGACGGACACGGTGTTGGAAAACTGCTCGGCCGCGTAGATGCGGTCCTTGTGGCTGATCGGAACGTCGGGATCGGAAGCGGCGCCGGGCGCCTGGCCGGCGAAGGCGCCCGCGGGAGCCAGCATCGTGCCAGCAAGAAGAGCAAAGATCTTTAGGTTGGGTCTCACGTGTCAGTCCTTTTCAGTTGGAAGGTCTTGTCATCATCATCTGCATGGCCGGAGCCTTGAGTGATGTCTCCCTGTCAGGGCTCGAGTTGCTGGTCGCTTCGACCTGCGTCGGAGCGGCCTCAGACGCTGGCAATGGATCACCGATCGCCATACGCATTGCCGCGATTTCCTGTTGCTGGTCGACGATGATCTCCTGCGCGATGCGCTTGAGCTGTTCGCTGCTGCCGTAGCGCAGATAGGCCACGGCCATGTCGACCGCGCCCTGATGGTGCGGGATCATCATCTCGGTGAAGTCGCGATTGACGTCACCGGTCGGCTTGACAGCCATGTCCTTCATCATCTTCACCATGGCGGCATCGTTCTGTTGGAGGAACGGGCTTTCGTCGGTCGTCCCGGCAGTGGTTTCGTGCTGATAGGCCGGGATGTCCTGGGCGAAGGCTGACACCGAAATGATGACGACGAGGGACGTCTGCACAAGGATGCAGGTGCGGCGGAAGAAGGCGGTCATTGTCATCTCCTGGTCTTTTTTCGATGAGGTTCACCAGGGTAGACAACGAGCTTCGCGGATTATTCCGAGCGACCCAAATATTTCTGAGATGTTTTTTGCCCCGCGTAACGGGTGGTCTTATTGCGGACGGGTCGTTCGCCTGACGCGAAAGGTTGAAGGGCATGGACGTCGTCTGCTGCTCGACCGGGCCAATGCTGGTGGGCCACGCTTCCGAGGATCGGATGGATGACCTCGCGATCCCGGTAATTTGATGGGGCGCTTCACAATCCTTTCGGATTGCCCAATGCGTAGGCTTGGGGGTTGAGCCTCGCGACATTGTTGTCAGGCGGGGTCCTCGGTTCCGAATATCGCGACAAGCGCGATTGCTGCGGCTCCCAGCAAAATTTCGAAGCTGGCTCCGACCCTCAATGCCGTCTCCGCCCAGCCGTTCCTTTTCTGCAAAAGGGGGACGAAGACGTAGCGATTGGCTATGGCGGTGAAGGTCATGATCATGACGAGCCCGATCTTGATCAGAAGTTTCCCCTGATAAGGTGATCGCCAATCGGTCGGCAGATGCCCGACAACGATCAGAGTATTGGCGCCGCCGCTCAAGAGAACCAATGCAACAGCGACATGGCCTAATGTCGAGAATCGACGGAGGGCACGAGCCGCATGGGGACGCTGTACAGCGTCCCGAGTCGCCTGGAGTATCGAAACGAAGCCGACGAGCCCGCCAAGCCATGCGCCGGCCGAGAGGACATGTACGATGTCGACGGCTTCGTGCAGAGTGCGCATCGTACCGCTATTCATAGCGGCGTGACCGCTGAGTGTGAGACTGGCCAGCGTCAAACCGGCCAAGGCGGCAAGCTCGGCACTCCGACCCGGCATAAGGAAGCGCGTCAGAACAAGCAGCAGGGTTCCACCACCCAGGAAGAGCCATGCTTTCCCCGCGTTTGTCAGCGTGAGAAACGACAGGACCGTCGCGGTGTCGACCGCATCGTGCCAACCATCAGCAACGTAAGCAACCTGCGCCGGAAGAATGACCAATACGGCAATGCCGAGGATCGTCACGCACCACGCGGAAAGTCCTGCGAGACGGTATGTGATTGCTGCCTTCAGTGGCATCGGCGCAGCCAGTGAAAGATAGCCGAAGCATCCCCAAAGCAGCATCAGTGTTGTGTCGATAACGGCACGGCCAGCGATCCAGAGCCACTGGGGATCGATCACGGCCTGACCGAGAAGCTATAGCTTCCCTGGGTCTTGTGTCCATCGCTCGAAAGGACATGCCAGTTGACCGTATAGGTGCCGGGAACAAGCACGGACTGGAAGGAAACCGCCAAGGTCGCGCCATCGCCGGCAAGCGTCGGTCTGCCGTGCTGCACTTCATCGCCCGAGGCATTCAGGATCTCGACGCCAGAGAAAGCGAGGTTCAGTCCTTCGGTGAAGTCGAGAGTTAGCGACGTCGGCGAAGTGTTCACCGTTGCCATTTCGGCGGGGGTAGCCTCCTTAAGATGCGCATGTGCGAAAGCGGAGCCAGCGGACAGAATGCAGCCAAGTCCACTAATCGCCAGAAGAGTTGAAGCGTGTTTCATCCCAGTTGTCCTTTCGGGTGCCGGAGCGGTTCCGGAAACGTGGACATTCGGGCGGCGGGTTTATTCCGCACTGTGATGAAATTCTTAAGGGACAGCTAGCAGTGCGAGGCTACGAACATCCTCAATGGTCAATCTGGGACCTTGCCCCATCGGGCTGAACGTCCGCTATTCGCCTTTTCGGACGCCAGAAACTGCCAGTCCGTTCGCGGCCCCGACCTCGCCATCAGTTGAATGCGCCAAGAGCGGCAGCTCTTGGGAGGCCGTCGGTGACCTATAAACGGCGTAGATGAGGCCGCTTGCCGAAAGGCTGCTTTCCGCAGAGTCAGCATCGAAAGATGATAGGCCGCTTCCGGCCCCAAATGAGACATTAATACAATGCCGCGCGACGAAAAAGGTGGCATCCAGCTTCTTTCGCCGCCGACTCCCAAATTGTCCAGCAAACGTCATGATAGATCTGCGGGAAGGGCGATCCAAATGGCCTTGCGCCCGTAGCACGACACGTCGACGCCAGGGCGGGCGAAGGCATCTCGATCCCAGCAGTAAGCCGCTCAAAGTGAGCATGGGCTTGGCACTGGAGGCAAAGAGGCTTCGATGCAGCACATGCCGAATCCTGTCAGGAAATCCGCTGGCGAAACAGGCCGCCAAACCATTGTTGATCCCGCATGCCGCCATTGCCTCCGTCGGCCATTTCACAGAGGGCACCAACGACCTCTCGAACGGGCTGATCTGGCCGAAGGACGGCTGAAGCCTCGACCGCCTTTGCCGCAATGGCGCGTCGCGCGTTTCTTCCCCTGGGCGAAGCCCATTCCTCGCGAAACCAAGAAACGCGCGCCGCGCCATCCTGCGCTTTGCTGTGGTCGCAAGCGATGCGGCAGCGGTCGCCTTCGGCCTCACGATCGCCATCGAGGCCGCATGGTGCGGGCTCGGAAACGAGAACGGAGACTGAAAATGGCTACCATCGGGACCTTCAAGAAGACCAATGCGAACGAGTTCACCGGCGAGATCGTCACCCTCAGCGTCCAGGCCAAAGGCGTGCGCATCGTCCCCGATACCCGGGCCAGCGGCGAGAACGCACCAAGCCACCGCGTCGTGGTCGGCAAGGCTGAGATCGGCGCCGCCTGGTCCAAGCGCTCCAACGAGGGCCGCGACTATCTCGGGCTCAAGCTGGACGACCCGAGCTTCACCGCTCCGATCTACGCCAACCTCTTCGCCGATGAGGAAGGCGAGGGCCACAGCCTCATCTGGTCCCGCCCCAACCGCCGCAACAGCGAGTGAATTGGCAGACGCCTCGCCCGGACCGGGCGAGGCGTCCTTTGTTCGCGCGAAAGACGTCCGCGCCGCCGGTCTATCCGACTGGGTTCCTGTTACAGGATGCGCTGCTTGATGCACGATGGCGCGAAGATAATTGAGCGGCGGCTATATTGCTGCACGCGTCGGCGGCACTGCCGAAGACCTCTTAGCGGTGCGAAATAGCGCCCCTCAATTGCGCACCTGATCACCATCCCCTTGCTCCTCCATCCTGGCCATCGATCGCCGTTCAACCGCAACGGCCGGAAGGAGACACCTCATGAACGCCGATGCCGCGCCACTGCCGCCGCGCTACCTGCGCACTTCGGAAGCTGCGCATTTCCTCAGTCTTTCTGCGCGCACCCTGGAAAAACACCGCACCTATGGGACCGGGCCTGCCTATCGCAAACTTGGCGGCCGCGTCGTCTACGCCGTCGACGACCTCCAGGCCTGGGTTCGGCGCGGCGCCATGACGTCGACATCCGATCCGCATGGTTCGGTGCTGCCCGCCAAGCCTCAGGCCGCCCGCCTGATCGCCTATGCCGGGCGCGAAAGGCGCTGAGCTCGCCGATCTCCCCCATGTCGGCACGACCACACCCACCAATGGAGCGCGAACAGCTCGACCTGTTCCAGGCGCTGCCCGGTGTTGTCGCGCCACGCGATGCGCAGGACCTCATGGCCTATCCCTTCTTTTCCCTCGCCAAATCCAGGCGCGTCGCGCCGATCGACTTTCGCGCCGGCGATGTGGCGATCCGTGTCGAAGCGATGCCCGATCACGGCATGGCGACGATCTGGGATGCCGATATCCTGATCTGGGCGGCGAGCCAGATCGTCAGCGCGCGGGACGCCGGATTGCGCACATCCCGCCTGATGGCCGCGACGCCATACGAAATGCTTGCGTTCATCGGCCGCGGCGTCTCGAAGCGAGACTACCTGCGCCTCAAGGCGGCGCTTGATCGCCTGCAGTCGACAAGCGTCGTCACCTCCATTCGCCAGCCCGCTGAAGGCCGTCGCCATCGCTTCTCGTGGATCAATGAATGGCAGGAGCGCTCGGGTCGAAACGGCCGCCCGCTTGGCGTCGAACTGATCCTGCCCGATTGGTTCTATCGCGCCGTCATGGACGACGCGCTGATCCTGACCATTGACCGCGCCTATTTCGGGCTGACCGGCGGCCTGGAGCGTTGGCTCTATCGGCTGGTGCGCAAGCATGGCGGACGCCAGCGCGCCGGCTGGCGTTTCGACGTCAGCCACCTGCATCGGAAGTCCGGCAGCCTCTCGCCGCTCAAGCGCTTCGCCTTCGAGCTGCGTGACATCGTGCGCCGCCAACCCTTGCCGGGATATCTGCTCTTCACGGAGGTCGAAGCCGGCGGCCGTGTGTTGTTGGCTTTCGAACCGGCGCCGGCATCGGTTGACAGGATCGTGCCATCGGGAACCCGAACTATCGTGCCATCGGGAACCGCATTCTCGTGCTTTCGGGAACCGCTATCGGCTTTAAGGGACCGGCCCGAAACGGAAAATCGCGCTCTTAACTTAGAATCTAACTCTCAATCTAACATTCTTGCGCGCAAGCCGCGGACTGTCGGCGGGGAGCAGAAGCGGCGGTGCGTTAGGCGGCGCGAGGGAGACGGCACATGACGCCGTCTCCCCAATCGACGCCGCGGGGCGGCCTCACGACGGTCGAGCTGATCTGGATCGAGAAGTGGATCGAGCACCGCATCCGCTTCGGCCGCCCTGCCCATGAGACGATAATCGACAAGCGGCGCCGCGTCGCCGGATTTGCGCCGGGCAGTATTTTTGCCTTCGTGCGCTGGGCGGCGAATGACTTTGGCACCATCGTTTCGCGCATCGACATCGTGCGCGCTGTCTTGCCCGCTGAACCTTACCAGACGCTGCCTTACATCCGGCCAGGCGGCGAGATCCTGCTCAAGATCGCAGGCTGGGACAAGGTTGAGCGCGTTCTCCAACTGATCGATGCGATCGAGGCGATTGGCCTCGATCCGGTCGACGCCGCCCCTGACTATTGGCGTCAGACCCACAACCGCCTGGTTGCCGGCGGAACCCCGTGTGCCTATTCGCTCGAGCAGCACCGGGCCTTTGTGTTGCGCAAGCGAGCGACATCGTGAGCCGCGCCGCTTGCATAGCCGCGACGCTTGTGGCCGTCGTCGCGACGGTCGCTCCGGCTGCCGTGGAGATGCCGCCGCTGCTGTTATGGAACGCGTCGGCCAGTGCGCCGATCGGGCTCTATGCGATCAGGAAAGTCGGCGCTCCGACCGTCGGCGCGCTCGCTGTCATCGAACCGCCGGAGAGGGTCGCCCGGTTCGCCGCAAAGCGTGGCTTCCTTCCGCTTGGTGTGCCGATGCTGAAGCACATTGAAGGGCTTCCAGGACAGCAAGTCTGCCGCATCGGTCGCGTCATCACGGTGGACGGACTTGCGATGGGTGCTGCGCTCGAGCGCGATCGCAAGGGGCGGGCGCTGCCTGACTGGCAGGGCTGCCGCATCATCGCCGCCGACGAAATCTTCGTTATGAACCGGAAGGTCGAGGACAGCCTCGACGGCCGCTATTTCGGCCCTTTCCCGGTGGGTTCGATCGTCGGGCGCGCGATGCCGCTTTGGACCGACGAGAGGGGCGATGACCACTACACCTGGCTCGCTCCGGCGAACTGAAATTCAGCACAGCCAACAAGAGGAAGGAGATAGTCCATGGCCGAGATCGGCGTCTTCCAGGAAACGGAATGCGGTTACTCCGGACGCATTCGAACACTGCTCGTGGACGTCGAGCTGGTGCTTGTCCCGATCAGGACGTCCAACGGCAATGCGCCGGATTTCCGCATCCACATCGGCGATGGCAGCGGCCCCGAGGTCGGCGCGGCCTGGAAGGAAACCGGGCAGACGGCTGGCGACTATCTGTCTTGTCGACTGGAGGATCCGCTGTTTGGTCGGCGCTTTCGCGCCGGTCTCTTCCGATCCGACGACGGTTCCTGGTCGCTGCGCTGGATCCGGCCGAGATGGCGGCCGGAGCGCGCTCGATGAGCGGGCCGTCGGCGCCGAATTGCGCGCACGAACGCCGTCCCGTCAGTTGCTTGCCTAGTCGGAGGCAAGCACGTTGGCTTGTCGCTGGCACCCTGATCCTCTGCCACGCGATCACGGGGGCCGCCGCACAATCCGCGCCGGTCTCCCACAAATCGGCGGACGATCCTTATGCCGCGCATATCGCCGAGGCGTCGCATCGCTTCCGCGTTCCTCAGCTCTGGATACGGGCAGTCATGCACCTTGAGAGCGCCCGCGACCCACGCGCCGTGTCGCGAAAGGGTGCAGTGGGTCTGATGCAGATCATGCCCGAAACCTGGGCCGAGCTGCGCTTTCGTCACCAACTCGGCAGCGATCCCTATGATCCGCACGACAACATCCTTGCCGGCACCGCCTATCTTCGCGAGCTCTATGATCGATACGGTTCACCGGGCTTTCTCGCCGCCTACAATGCGGGGCCGGCGCGCTACGAAGCTTCCTTGAGGGGCCGCCCGCTGCCGGCTGAAACCCGGGCCTATGTTGCAAAGCTCCGCCCTTTCTGGGGCGGCGGTGATGCGCCCGGCGCGCTCACAGCCGGCCATGCCAAGGCGGTCACTTGGAAGGTCGCGCCGCTGTTCATAGTGCGGTCCGGGTCCCTGGCCGGTTCCGGTCTTTCGTCCGGCGAACACGCTTCTGTCGAGGTCTCATCGTCACCGCCGGTGCGCAAACTTTTCGCGGCCAGTTCGCAGCCGCGCCAACTGTTCGCTGGCTCCGACGTGCGGACATCGCAGCGATGACGAAGTGTCCGTCAAATCGCCCCGCGGCATCTCTTTGGACGTCGCAGCCTTTGAGGCGCATAGGGCCCGAGGCAACAACCGAGGGATGGCAAGATAAAAGGGCGCACATTGTGCTGCGATCGGTTGGTTGCATTTTCTGGGTTTTTTGCCGCTTCCCGCACATTGCAGCGGCTCGGGGCAATGTGCTGGGAACATGCAAATCATTGTATTCGCTGCGCAAATGGCAAGGTGAGGAGGGGTGCCGTGTCCGATGAGCACGAGTTCCGCATCCGTCCGGGCCGCATTCGCTCGACGCGAGCCCAATCGTCGCGGCCCTTCGTCGCCCAGGCGCTTGCGGCGGCGCAAAAGGCTGGCGGCAGCGTGTCGCGATCAGGCCGGATCGGGACAGGCAACAGTTCGCGGTTCGGGCGGGGCACGGCAGCGAGCCTTCAGGCCAATCGCTTCCTCACCGGCCGCTCCCGCCTCGTCACGATCAAGACCCGCGTGGTTCGCCATTCGAAACGTGGCGCGCCGCTGGCGACCCACCTCAACTATCTGCGGCGCGAGGGGGTCACACGCGACGACGCGAAAGCCCGCATGTTCGGACCGGAGGTCGACGATGCGTCGATCCCGGATTTCGTCGATCGCTGCAAGGGCGACCGGCATCATTTCCGCTTCATCGTCTCGCCCGAGGATGCCCCCGAGATGGCCGACCTGAAATCCTTCACCCGTGATCTCATGGGTCGCATGCAGAAGGATCTCGGCACGTCGCTCGACTGGATCGCGGTCGACCATTGGAACACCGACAATCCGCATGTTCACGTCATCCTGCGCGGACGGGCCGACGACGGTCAGGACCTGGTGATCTCGCGCGACTACATCAGCCGCGGCATGCGCGATCGCGCCAGCGAGCTCGTCACGCAGGAGCTTGGCCCCCGGTCGGATATTGAGGTCCGCCGGCATGTCGAGCGCCAGGTCGAGGCCGAGCGGTGGACCGGGCTGGACCGCCAGTTGCTCCGCGACGCACGCGACAACGGCGTCATCGATCTAGCACCGCGTGCCGATCGCCAGCCTGACGAATTTATCGCGCCAAAGATCGGGCGGCTACGCAGGCTGGAAACGCTGGGCCTCGCCGAGCAACTCGGTCCTGGCCAATGGATCCTCAGCGAGAGAGCCGAGGCGACGCTGCGCCAGATGGGTGAGCGCGCCGATATCATCAAACGCCTGCATCGCGCATTCTCAGCCCGCGGCATCGAACGCGCGAGCGCCAGCTATGTGCTGGCCGCAGAGACCATCGGCGAGACGATTAGCGGCCGTCTGATCGAGCGCGGACTGGATGACGAACTGAGCGGCAGTGCCTATGCAATCATCGATGGCGTCGACGGTCGTTGCCATCACGTGCGGCTCGCCGATCTCGAGGCGGCGGGCGACGGTGCGCCGGGTGCGATCGTCGAACTGCGCAAATTCGAGGACGCTCAGGGACGCCCGCGGCTGGCGCTTGCCGTGCGCTCCGACCTCGATGTCGACAGACAGGTGGTTGCTGAGGGGGCAACCTGGCTCGACCGGCAGGCGCTTGCCCGTCCTGCGGCGGCTCTTTCCGACGGCGGCTTCGGCGCCGAGGTGCGCCAGGCGCTCGATCGGCGCGTCGAGCATCTGATCGGACTAGGGCTGGCTGAGCGGCAGCCGGGCGGGACCGTCTTTGCCGGCAACTTGATCGACACGCTGCGCCGAAGGGAACTCAATGCGCTGGGCGGCAGGATCGGGACCCAATCCGGGCGCACCTTCAACCGTGCGGCAAGTGGCGAATCCGTGTCCGGCACCTACAGGCAGCGCTTTGCGCTCGCGTCCGGCCGTTTCGCCATGATCGATGATGGCCTCGGGTTCCAGCTCGTGCCCTGGACGCCTTCGCTCGAGAAGCACCTTGGCCAGCATGTCAGCGGCAGCACTCGCGGCCACGGCGATGTCGATTGGAGCTTTGCCCGCAAGCGCGGGCTAGGTCTCTAGCAGCTGAAAGAATGGATCCTGCCATGTCCGCCGCCAAATCCTTGGGAGCAGATCCCCACGGTTTTCCTGAGTGTGGTGTTGACGACTTCGACGGCGACACAATCGCGGCATGGAGACTTGGCGTTCGGCCGCACCTCGGGCCGCGCTGGTCGATCGCGCCGGCTTGCCCGTCCACTTATGCGCCTGCGCGCGCAGGAGGCGGGCGAACGCTACCAGGCCTTCATCACGGCGCGAGACGGCCTGGCGAATGGGGCGAAGCTGCGCCAAGATTTCGGAAGTTAGCGATGCCGTGGGTCCGAGAAGAGGCAGTCTTAGCTGCGCCGCAGGGGATGTCGATATCGAATGTGCGGTCGGGCAGCCCAGAATTCTTGTCCGGCCGCCCTCTGAGCTTGATCAGCGTGTCTCGGCGAGGATGATCGCGCGCCTGATTATCGCCGATCTGACCGACTCGACGAGCTGCGCGGGAAAGTGACGTGGCAACGAAGAAATCACGACCTCGGTCCGCCTTTCGGCATTTTCGGAGATGTCTTCGAGGACCTTGCGCATCAGGGACGTCCCCACGCCGGAAACGTCGGCGGTCTGCATGAAATGGCGGGGCACAATTTCATGTATGGAATAATGCCGGCTCTTGCCGGCAGACATCGCCAGCTTGAATTTCTTGCGAGGGATCTGGCCAGCATCAAGGCTGGGCTGCGCGGTCAGCACGTCATAGAGCGGCGTCATCCGAAACCGCCCGCCGGGCCCGAGAAAAATGCTGAAATTCTTGGCGTGGCCGTCGGTCGCGCCAATGAGCCAGAATATTATGCAAGCACGCAAAAACAGCGAGATGTCGTCTTCGGGCCGGTCACTGCCCTTAAGAAGCTCGATAATCGACGGCATGCCGGGACCGCCCTCTGACTGGTACTTGCGTGTCGGCGGGACCGACAGTGCTTGACACATATCCTCCTGTGGTAGGCGCATGAGACGGCCATCCCTGGCCCACAACCGATCGAACCGCTCGACGATCAGCGTACGGCGCTCCCCGAAGTCGGCGATCTCAGTTCTGGCGGCGGGAACGCCGAACGCGTCGATCAGCTTAAGGCACAGATATTCGTTCTCAACGCTGTTGGAGAGATCGATGCCATTCGGCAACCTGCCGATCTGCGGTTTCAGGATGTGGGTGGTCGCCGCCGTGCCGACCGGCTTGTACCAGCGTCCGTCCTTGCGTAGCAGCGCCGTCTTTTCCTGGGCGCCCGCGATCGAGATGCGGAAATCTTCATCCTCGCCGAGGCCAAGTGGGGCGACCGCGAGGTTTGCGATTATCCCGGCGATATCCTTTTTGCTGGCCGGCTTGCCGTCGCTGCTACCAGGACTGCCGGGATCGACGCCATCAGGCAGGAATTGCAATGCGCCGACGCAGTCATGGCCCAGGGCGGCAAGCATGCTGTAGGCGTCGGTGCCATCCGCCCCGACGCGTTCAGCAATACGCTTGCGGATGGCGTCCTTGTCGGGAAGCAGGTTGTCGAAGACATTGACTACAGGCGCGCCGATATAGCGGTCCTCCCGCAAGGGAAGCGAAAGCGAGACAGGGAAAGTGCTTTGCCAGTCCAGCCATTCGCGGGCATATTGAAAGTCCACGGCGCCGGTGGATTGCCTGCGCAGCACGCCCACCAGCCGACCGTTCACGAAGACATTGAGCGGCGTGTGAGCCGGTCGCCGCGCCATCAGAACAGGTCCGCGATCTCGGTCGCGCTGCTTTTGCTGCGCGGGCGAACCACGAGTTCAAGGTCGAGGGCGGAGAGCGCAGCCATCAACGTACTGAGCTGCACTGCCGGCTCGCCGGCTTCAAGGCGAGACACGGTGGCCTGACGCAGGTGGATCCGGCTGCCAAGCGTCTCTTGCGTGAGGTCGGCTTGCCTGCGGGCGCGACGCAGAATGGCGCCGAGTTGCTTTTCGTTACGAGCGATCTGTTCGGTCATGATAGTCTCCTGAGCATATATACGCGATCGCGTATGACTTGGCAATATACGTGATCGCGTATAAATCTACCGTATACGCAACTCCGTATAGAGATCGGATATACGCAATCGCGTATGATGTTTGATGCTCAAATGCGCAATCCAGGAGGACGGCGCCCTCGCTCGCGCCCGGGCTCTTGGGCTTCCCGATTCCCTGTCTTCCTTGCCGACAGTACGACGCGACGCGATCGGCGTGAGCCCGCTGTTGAATCTCGCGCCAACCTTGCTGACCTCTCGCCACAAGGAGAAGCGAATGTCGGGAACGAAAGTCCTTTGGGGACAGATTGTCGTGGTCATCTTGATCGTGCTCTTCACGATCTGGGCCTCGACGCAATGGTCCGCCTGGCAGCTGGGCTATCAGGAACGGCTGGGAGCGCCTTGGTTCGTCATTGGCGGCATGCCAGTCTATTATCCGCCCGCCATCTTCTGGTGGTGGTATTTCTACGACGCCTACGCACCAGCCATCTTCGCGCGCGGCGGTCTGATTGCCGCCTCGGGCGGCTTCATCGCGATCGCCGTAGCGATCGGCATGTCGCTATGGCGTGCCCGCGAGGCGAGGGAGGTCGCGACCTATGGCTCCGCGCGCTGGGCCGAAAGAAGCGAGGTGCAGGCGGCAGGCCTGCTTGCCCCCGACGGCGTGGTGCTGGGGCGCTATGGAACTCATTATCTGCGCCACGACGGGCCCGAGCATGTGCTTTGCTTTGCGCCGACGCGTTCGGGAAAGGGTGTCGGGCTTGTTGTGCCGTCGCTGCTGACCTGGCCTGGCTCGGCAATCGTCCATGACATCAAGGGCGAGAACTGGGGTCTGACCGCCGGCTTCCGCGCCCGCCACGGCCGGGTTCTGCTGTTTGATCCGACCAATGCAAGATCGGATGCATACAACCCTTTGCTCGAGGTTCGCCGCGGTGAATGGGAAGTCCGCGATGTGCAAAACATCGCCGACATCCTGGTCGACCCCGAAGGCTCACTCGAAAGGCGCAATCATTGGGAAAAGACGAGCCACGCGCTGCTGGTCGGCGCGATCCTGCATGTGCTCTATGCCGGACCGGACAAGACGCTTGCTGGCGTCGCGGCATTCCTGTCCGATCCGAAGCGGCCGATCGAATCAACCCTGGCCGCGATGATGACGACTCCGCATCTTGGGGAGGGTGGTCCGCACCCGGTCATCGCCAGCGCAGCCCGTGAGTTGTTGAACAAGTCGGACAATGAACGCTCCGGCGTGCTCTCGACCGCCATGTCCTTCCTTGGGCTCTATCGCGATCCGGTGGTGGCGGAGGTGACGCGCGCATGCGGCTGGCGCATCGCCGACCTGGTCGCCGATCCTCGTCCGGCGACGCTCTATCTCGTCGTTCCACCATCCGACATCAGCCGCACCAAGCCGCTGATCCGTCTCATCCTCAACCAGATCGGCCGCCGTCTGACCGAGGATCTGCAGGCGAGGGCGGATCGGCATCGATTGCTTCTGATGCTGGACGAGTTCCCGGCGCTCGGACGGCTCGACTTCTTCGAATCCGCGCTCGCTTTCATGGCCGGCTATGGGTTGAAAAGCTTCCTGATCGCGCAGTCCCTCAACCAGATCGAGAAGGCCTACGGCCCGAACAACTCTATTCTGGACAACTGTCATGTAAGGGTCAGCTTCGCGACCAATGACGAGCGCACCGCCAGGCGCGTCTCGGACGCCCTTGGTATGGCAACCGAGCTGAAGGCGATGAAGAACTATGCCGGTCACCGGCTCTCGCCATGGCTCGGTCATCTCATGGTCTCGCGCTCGGAGACGGCGCGGCCATTGCTGACACCCGGCGAGATCATGCAACTGCCGGCAGGCGACGAGATCGTCATGCTGGCGGGGACGCCGCCGATCCGGGCGAAGAAGGCGCGCTATTTCGAAGACCCGCGGTTGCGGGAGCGCATCATGCCGCCACCGGCTATCACGGGTCGAGCCGTGGCGGAGCCTGACGATTGGACGACGATTCCGTTGCCGCTTCCGCAACCGGGTGCGGCAGCCGCAGTTGCCGTGGCGAAAGTCCATGGCGAATCGACCGAGTCCGAATTGCGACGTCAGCCCGAGCTCGATCCACTTCTGCCGGCTGCGGCGGAGCTGCCGCCCGTCAACGAATTCGAGATCGAAGCGCCTGACGAGGCGGATGATCTCGCCGCGAGCAGCAGCCGCATGGCTCGCCTTGTTCGGGGCGTGGCGCGTCAGATCGCGCTCGATCCGGACGACGGCATGGAGCTGTGAAGGTTGTGACGGCAAGAAAGAAAAAGGTCCAGATTTCCGTGTATCTCGACCCTGCCGTGATGGCATTGCTGGTCGAATATGCCGCCCGGCGCGATCGCTCGCAGTCGCTCATCGCTGAAGCGGCGATCGCCTCCTTCCTCTCTCCGGATGCCGACGCGCAACGCGAGGCGGCGATCTCCAGGCGTCTCGACCGGATCGATCGCCGGATCGCGCGGTTGGAGCGCGATGTCGGCATCTCGGTTGAAACGCACGCGGTATTCATTCGCTTCTGGCTGGCCACCACTCCGGCCTTGCCTGAGCCGATGGCCCAGGCAGCGCGCGCCAAGGCAAGCGAGCGTTATGAAGCTTTCGTTTCCGCGCTTGGCAGGCGCCTGGCCAAGGGGCCGAGCTTGCGGCAAGAAATCCCCGAAGACATCGCGCCATCCAGCGATCCTGAACGACAGTGATGTGAGGGCCTGTCGGCGCACAGAGGCCGCCGCGCGAGCTCGCGCGGCGTCACCCGGTCCTGTTGGTGCTGGACCGCTTCTGCTGCTGATCCAGTCAGTTGGCGGCTCCGCACAACTGCGAGGTCGTCAATCCTGGCGGCACGTTTTCGGTGGGGCCAAATCCGTACTTCGCCATGATGCTGGCAATCGTGCCGTTCGACATCACCTTGGCCAGCCCTTGGTTGTAAAGGTCGCGCAGGTCACCATCATCCTTCCTGAACGCGATCGCGACGTAGCTGATAGACTTCTCGTCGGTCGTGAATGGGTTGGCGCGCTCCAGATCGGGGCTCTTTTTGCCGGCCAGCAGCCCGATTGCCGTCGGGGAAGAAAATACCGCGGCGTCGATACGGCCGGCGCGCAGTGCCGCGATGTTGGTCTCGACATCGGGAAACTGCAGGATCCGATCCTGAGGGACGCCCTCGGCGATGGCGTTCTGGATGACATTGCTGCCGCGGCCGCCGCCCATGATGGTGTCGGATTTCTTGGCAAGATCCGCATAGCTATGGATCGCCTTGGGGTTGCCGGCGAGTACGATCGCCGCGTCGTCCTGCCTCAGATCGGGAGCGCCGAAGGCGACCTGCTGGCATCGCGGCGGCGTTATCGACAAGCCGGACGCCACGGCATCGAAACGCCCGGCCATCAAGCCAGGGATCAACGCACCGAACTCGGTGACCTCGAAGTCGATCTGCTTGACGCCGAGATCGGCGAACGCTGCTCTGAGCAGGTCCGGATGCCAGCCGAGCAACTCGCCGGTTCCTTCCTTCTTGTAGCCCCATGGCGAACGGTTGTGGATACCGATCACAATCCTGCCCTCTCTCAAGATGCGTTCCTTTGTCGTTTCCGCCGTGGCCGGCAGCACGGATCCAACAATCGCGGCATAGGCGATGCAGGCCAGGCCAATGGCGGCCGATCGGGCTCGAAATTTCATCGTGCAGTCCTCCCATGAGATTGAGTTGCGCGCAGGGGTTCGGCCCCAGCCGTTCAACGCTACGTTGAGGGCAGCCAATGCGTCAATATAGATATACAAAATATGTACAAAATATTGCCGCCTCTCAAATAATGGGAGGCGAGGTGACCGGGCCGAATATTTGGAGTCTTCAATTTTCCAGGCCCCAACCCCGCAGACGATGCAGATCAGCAGACTCTCGGTCAGGCGCGCTTTTCACCGTTCGGTCTTCCTACTCGAGCCCTCTTTGGCGGCTCACCGCTGGATTGACCGTTGAGCGAATAAGGCTCAGCGCACGATCATTGCTACAAGGTTTCTAAAAGCTTCAGAGGCAGCAGCCGACCGCGCCGGCGGCCGCGATCATATTCAATTTTGCTAAACTCTTCGGAACCGATTGCTCCGGCCCGGTTTGAATCCCGGTTCAGGAGTTCGAGTGCATGCGTAAATCGACCGGTCACCTCGCCTTCATCGAATTTCAGTCACCGACGCTGGTCGAGAACGCTCCTGCCGACACGGACTGGCTGCACGAAATCAAATACGATGGCTACCGGACTGAGCTTATCGTTGAAGGTGGCGGGGCACGTGCTTTCACGCGTCGCGGCTATGACTGGTCGCATCGGTACAAACGGCTCGTCCAGACGGCGGCGAACCTGCCGGTCCGATCCGCGATCATTGACGGAGAAGCTGTGGTTCTCGGCAACACCGGCCTGCCGGACTTTCAAGCGCTCGAGCGGGAACTGGGAAATCCGAACTCGCCGAAGCTCATGTTCTTTGCGTTCGATCTTTTGTACCTCAACGGCCGCGACCTTCGACAGCAGCCGCTGATTGAGCGCAAAGCTGCTCTGCACAGGCTCCTGCAGGAAACGGCTCCAACGCTGACCTATGCCGAACATCTGGAAATCAGCGGCAGTGAAGTTTTCGACCATGCCTGCCGCATGGGCCTGGAGGGCATCGTCTCAAAGCGGGCTGACTCTCCCTATCGCTCCGGCGTCCAAGCGAGCTGGCTCAAGGTGAAGTGCGTCAAGAGCGACACGTTCCCGATTGTCGCTTTCGTTGAAAAGCTTGGCGCGCAGCCACGCCGCATTGCTTCGCTCTATATCGGCAGATGGCAGGGCGAGCGGCTGCTCTATGCGGGAAAAGCGCAAAGCGGCTATACGCTGGAGGCAGCCCGGCGGGTTCGCGAGCGGCTTGATCCGCTCATCATCAGCAAATCACCTCTCTCGGAGCCCATCAAAAAACCCAAGGCAACGTGGGTCCGGCCGGAGGTGCTGGCGGAGGTGCAATTCAGTGGCGTGACAGACCGAGGCATCTTGCGCGAGCCGTGTTCAAGGGATTGCGCGAGGATCTCCAGGTGATCCCGGCGAAGCCGCCGTCCCCCTCCAAGCGCAGGTTGGAGGGCCAACATGGCGTTCCTCGCGAGAACATTCTCCAGCTGTTACCCGATGCTGTTGCACCTTCCAGGGAAGAGCTGATGGGCTACTGGCGGCGGGTGGCTGACCGAGCGCTGATCCATCTGGGACGAAGACCACCGAAGCTGGTACGTCATGCGCAGGGGGCCACCTTCTATCACAAGGGACCGCTGCCCCCGATACCAGGACCGGTGCACCAGCTACGCGTTCAGAAGCGCGAGGGCGGCGAAGGTGTTCGGGTCTGGGTAGATGGTCTCGACGGGCTGCTTGGGTTGGTCGAAATGGATGCCGTCGAGCTACATCCTTGGAACGCTACGATTGACGATATCGAGCATGCTGACCAGCTCGTGCTCGACCTCGATCCTGGCGAAGGCGTGCCATGGGATGCGGTGATCGAGACGGCGCTGTCGGTACGTCACATCATGGAAGCTGCTGGGTTGCCGAGCTGGCCGAAGGTCACCGGGGGCAAAGGCATTCACCTGACGGCTCCGCTGGCTTCGGGTGTGACCCACGACAGGGCGCGGCAACTGGCTAAATCGCTTGCCCAGTGCCTCATCGATGCTAAGCCGGACCGTTACCTCTTGTCAGCCGATCCAGCAGCCCGACGGGGTCGCATCTTCCTCGACTATCTTCGCAACGGGCGCGGCAATACTGCAGTCGGTACGTTCTCGCCACGAGCGCGGCCCGGCTTTCCTATTGCCCATCCTGTCACATGGACGCAGATCGAGCGGGGAATCCGGCCGGACGCCTTCACCATCGACCATCCATTCAGGGCTGCTGTTCGAAAGGCAGCGTAGTGAGAAGCCGCTTAACTTGCGGCGCTTAGTTCATCCTTCTTGGAAGCGAAGGCGAGTAACCACGCGGCCCAAATCACATTTAAGACCTCCGCCCACTTCGATGCCGACGTGCGCTTGCGAAAGGCCATCAGAACCGGGGTCCAGCCTTGCACTCAGTAAGCTAGCCTGACGAGCGCCATCAGGTATGCGTGCCCAAAGCACCAATTTCGTCCAGGCGCAACATCCGAGGATCGTGTGCGTTCTTTAAATTGGAGAGCTGCGGCCGATCTGCGGTATCTCATGCGATGACAGGTCGGAGGCGGCCAGAAATGTCCAAGTTCAAAGAGGCCCTTGAGCGGGGCAAGAAAGCTCGCCGTCGGCAGGACGAGAGCGCGGATGGGCATACTCCAAAGGTGGACTTTGGCGCCCAAGCCAGAGCTTGGCTAACGGAGGTCGTCGTTGCGTCGTTGGAAGCGGCCAAGGCAGACGTGGCGGGAGAGGTGACCATCGATATAGAACCCATCCCACGCCCCGAGGATAGCGCCATTGCTCCGTCTGTTGAATTCCGAATCTACGGGAGTGGAGCAGTGGAGAAAAACCACGCAAGGGCCTTCAAGGTCAGCGTTTCGATAAGTGGGGAGGCGTCAGTTTCTGCGCCCGGCATGGTGGCGGAAGATATAGGAAGCATTGGCGATAAGTCTGACCAACGATTCCGCCAGTTGCTGGCGAGATTGATCGAGGATGCGGCCAGGGACCGCCGATCTTGAGGCGCATCCGCCCTCGATCAGCGCAAGGTCACGCAGACCGGCTGCTGCCGCGATGGCCGTCGCGGAATACTCGCTCGATCAGATTGGCAGCACTTCCGAGCGCTTGACCTGACCCAGGGCGAAACTGCTTTCGATCGAAGCGATATTGTCCAGCCGCGTCAGCTTGTCCTTGATGAACCGCTCATAGGCTTCAAGGTCGCGCACCACGATGCGCATCAGGTAGTCGCGCTGGCCGGTCATCAGATAACAGTCGACCACCTCCGGCCAGCGCAGCACGGCTTGCGAGAACCGGTCGAGATCGTCCTCGCGCTGCCGTTCAAGCTTGATCGACGCGAAAGCGCTGATCGGCAGGCCGAGCTTCTTCTGGTCGACCACCACGGTGTAGCCCTTGATGACGCCGGCGTTCTCCAGGAGCCTGACGCGCCGGGCGCAAGGCGAGGGCGAAAGACCGACGGCTTCGGCGAGGTCGTTCGAAGTCGCCTTGGCGTTCTTCTGCAGCGCGGCGATGATCTTCAGGTCGATTGCGTCAAGCGCCGGATTTGGCATGTTTCCCTCATCTATGGGCAGCAATTGGCTGGATGAGCCAATATCATCAATCGCTTTGCGCAAGAATAGCCACATTCGGAAGGTCGACGCGGGTATCGTTGAGGCGCGATTTCACAGGAGCCGACGATGACGATCCTTTCCGAGCTTGAGCGCAAGGTCCTCTGGCTGGCCGTCTGGATGATCCATCACGCCAATCATCTTCGCGAGTCGACGGACGCCCTCAAGGTCGGCGGCCACCAGGCGTCTTCGGCGTCCGCCTCGACCTTGATGACGGCGCTCTACTTCAAGATCCTGAGGCCGCAGGACCGCGTCGCCGTCAAGCCGCATGCCAGCCCGGTTTTCCATGCCATCCAGTATTTGTTCGGCAAGCAGACGCTCGAGCAGCTGCAGAATTTTCGTGGCTATCGCGGCGCGCAGTCCTATCCGTCCCGAACCAAGGATATCGACGATGTCGATTTCTCGACCGGGTCGGTGGGACTGGGAGTCGCGCAGAGCCTGTTCTCCTCCCTGGTCCAAGATTATGTCAGCGCAAAAGGGTGGAAGACCGATCAGCCGGAAGGCCGGATGGTCGCTCTGCTCGGCGACGCCGAAATGGATGAAGGCAATATCTTCGAGGCGCTTCTCGAGGGCTGGAAGCACGGCCTGCGCAACACCTGGTGGATCGTCGACTACAACAGGCAGAGCCTGGACGCGGTGGTGCGCGAAGGCCTGTGGCAGCGTTTCGAAACCATCTTTCGCAACTTCGGCTGGGATGTGGTGATCCTCAAACACGGGACATTGCAACAGGCCGCCTTCGAGGAGGAGGGCGGCGAAAAGCTGCGGGCCTGGATCGACGCATGTCCCAATCAGCTCTATTCCGCGCTGACCTTCCAGGGCGGCGCTGCATGGCGCAGGCGCCTGCTGGACGGTCTGGGCGATCAGGGACCGGTCAGCCGCCTGATCGAGAAGCGCAGCGACGATGAGCTTGCCGTATTGATGGCAAACCTCGGCGGCCACGATCTTGAGACCATCATCGATGCCTTCGAAGAAGCGCGCGGGCATGATCGCCCGACCTGCTTCATCGCCTATACGATCAAGGGCTTCGGCCTGCCGCTCGCCGGCCACAAAGACAACCACGCCGGATTGATGACACCGGCGCAAGTCGAAGCCCTGCGCCAATGTATGGGAGTGGGCGAGGGCCGCGAATGGGACATGTTCGAGGGCCTCGCCTACGACGAGGCTGCGATACGATCCTTCCTCGCGTCGTCGCCTTTCGCGCAGGCAGCCCCGCGTCGTCACAATGCCACAGCTATTCCGGTGCCAGCGCGCATCAGCTTCGGCGCTCAGCCGTCCATGTCGACACAACAAGGTTTCGGGCTTTTGATGCACGAGATCGCAAAGTCGGACAGCGATTTTGCAAGCCGTGTCGTCACGACATCCCCCGACGTCACCGTCTCGACCAATCTCGGCGCCTGGGTAAACAAGCGGGGTCTGTTCGCGCGCGGCGATCAGGCGGACATTTTCCGCGAGGAGCGCATCCCCTCCACCTTCAACTGGACGTTTGCGCCGTCCGGACAGCATATCGAGCTGGGCATCTCCGAGATGAACCTTTTCACGATGCTTTCGGCGCTCGGCCTGTCGCACTCGCTTCACGGCGAGCGACTGCTTCCGGTCGGAACCCTCTATGACCCCTTCATCGAGCGGGGCCTCGATGCGCTCAATTATGCCTGTTACCAGGACGCCCGCTTTATCCTGGCCGCGACGCCCTCCGGCGTGACGCTGGCTCCCGAAGGCGGAGCGCATCAGTCGATCGCCACGCCGCTGATCGGCATGGCGCAGGACGGTCTCGCGATGTTCGAGCCGGCCTATGTCGATGAACTGGCAATCATCCTGCGTTGGGCATTCGAGTATATGCAGCGTACCGGCGAAGCCGAGCCTGACGACCATACCTGGCTGCGTGATCAAACCGGGGGTTCGGTCTACCTGAGGCTCTCGACGCGCTCGATCGAGCAGCCGACACGCCCGATGGAAAGCAAGCTGGCGCGCGACATCGTCGATGGCGCCTACTGGCTGCGCCCGCCCGGCCCGAACGCCGACCTGGTGATAGCTTACTCCGGGGCAGTCGCGCCGGAAGCGGTACAGGCGCTGGGCTTGATGGCCGGCGATCGGCGCGATGTCGGGCTTCTGGCCGTGACCTCGGCCGATCGGCTGAACGCCGGCTGGTCAGCCGCGGCCCGGGCGCGCCAATACGGCCATCCGCGCGCCTCAAGTCATGTCGAGCGCCTTCTGGCCGGCCTTCCGGCTTCCTGCGCCATCGTTACGCTCTTGGACGGGCACCCCGCGACGCTCGCTTGGCTGGGGTCGGTCCATGGCCACCGTACGCGCGCTTTGGGCGTCGAGCATTTCGGCCAGACCGGCACGATCGCGGATCTCTACCGTCATTACGGGATCGACACGCAAGGTATTATGGCCGCGGCTCAAGCGGTTTCGGTTGGCCGGCCGCTGAGGCACCTCGGCTCCGCCGCCTGACGATCGATCCCACATCGCCTCCCCGGCTGGCTCGTTCGACAGGAAGCCGTCAATACCGGAATTCCTTGAGGGCGGGTGTCAGCCGTCGGCGCCATCCTCCTCCGCTGCGAGAGAGCGTGGGGGAGAACTGAAAATGGCTGGCGCCGGCGATTTTATGAGCCGTGAAACGCTGCGGTCTTCGATCGGGACGGGAGCGGCGATAGCGCATCACGGCGAACTCATCCAGGGCGTCTTCAAGGATGATGGCGGGCGCCTTCATCGCGGGCTCGTCACGCTGCCGGTCGCCGGTTTGAGGTCCGAGGCCACCTTTGCCAGAACCGACGGCGATGCGGTCATTGTCCACCCTGATCATAAGGTCAAGGCGTCGTCAGCCGCGCGGCTCACGCTCGATTTCTTGAAGGTAACCGGCGGTGGCGTGCTGACACTTCAAAGCTCGATTCCCGTGGGGCACGGCTACGGCTCATCGACCGCGGACGTCGTCGCTTCCATTCGCGCTGTAGCCGCGGCCCACAAGGTCCAGTTGCGGCCCTCGAGCATCGGGCGTCTCGCCGTTGCCGCCGAGCGCGCCAGCGACGCGATCGCATTCGATGAGCATGCGGTCCTGTTCGCGCAACGCGAGGGCACGGTGATCGAGAATTTCGGCGGCTCGCTGCCGCCGCTGCTACTGGTCGGGTTCAAGGCGAATGGCGGCGTCCCGGTCGACACATTGCAGCTGCCGCCGGCGCGTTACGACAGTGCCGAAATCCAGGAATTCGGCGTGCTTCGGGCGCTGGTGGCGCGGGCGGTCTACCTTCAGGATCCGAATCTTCTTGGACGTGCCGCCTCGGCCAGCGCCTTGATCAGTCAACGGCACTTGCCGAAAGAGGGTTTCGACGAGATCGCCGAAATCGCCAGGCGGGCTGGAGCGTGCGGGGTGCAAGTCGCCCATAGCGGCTCGTTGTTTGGTCTGATTTTCGATCTTTTCGCATTGAATCTGAAGCGACGGGCAGCTTTGGTCGCGCAACAGATAAGGCGCGCCGGCTTCAAGGAAGTCGAGGTCCATCTGGTCAATGCGGAGGGCTGGACATGGTGACCCTCGCAGTTGACTATTTCAGGGATCTTGAGACCCCACGCCTTGCTCGCCTGGCGCCAAATTTGGTGGCGGCGGCTTTTCCATTGATGAAGCTGATGCCGGCCCGCTACATCCTGGATAGGGCAGCGTCGAATGGCGAACTGAAGGCGGGGTCCCACATTGTCGAGACGACGTCCGGCACCTTCGGCATGGCGGTGGCGCTGCTCGCGGCGGCGCGTGACTATCGCCTTACCCTCGTCACCGCTTCAACGCTTATCGATGCCAAATACAAAGCCCGGCTGGAGCGCATCGGCGCCACGGTCATTGCACTTGACGATCCGCGCGGTGACGGCAATCAGCCTGGCCGGCTTGAGCGCCTGCAGGAAATCCTGGCCAAGGAGCCGGACGGCTTCTGGACCCGCCAATACGACAGTCCGGGAAATTGGCTGGCCTACGCGCGGCTGGCTGAACTGTTCATCCGGGCGGTGGGCAGGGTTGACTGCCTGGTCGGCTGCGTCGGCACTGGCGGTTCGCTATGCGGCACCGCGTCCTTTCTGCGAACGGTCTTTCCCCATCTGACGGTGTTTGCCGTCGACACCCATCGCAGCATTCTGTTTGGGCAGCCCGTCGGCAAACGCATGCTGCGGGGCTTGGGCAACAGCGTTCTGCCGAAAAACGTCAGGCATGAGCTTGTCGACGAGATCCATTGGGTTGGCGCCTATCCGGCGTATCTGAGCGCGCACCGTTTGCTGCGCGAGCACGGTATATTCATGGGGCCGACCAGCGGCGCCGCCGCGTTGGTGGCGCAATGGGTTGCAACGACCCTGCCGGACGCGCAAGTAGCGGTCATCATGCCTGACGAAGGCCATCGCCATGCCGAGACTGTCTACAATGACGACTGGCTTTCGACCCTGCCTGGCTGGCCCTGCAAGGACTTGTCCGAGCCGAGGACGCTGACGACAATCGCACCGGCCGCAGAGGCGCAATGGACGCGCTTTCTTTGGCTGCGCCGTAGTCTCGACGATGTGCTGAAAACGCAGACAGCAAGTGAGGTGCCATCGGCTATTGGTGCGGTGGAGAATCTATGAAACGAGATCCAGCCCGCTTTTGTCGAGCCAGCGCCAGGCGTCTTCCGTCGTCTGGAAGATCTGATCGTGTTCGTTCGATCCAGTGGACCGATCGAGGTCCTTGAGACCGCTGGCGGTCACAACGGCCACGACGCGGTCTGTGGCTGCGATGATACCTTGATTCTTCAACGTCGATATGGCGATCAGCGGCGTGACAGACGCCAGTTCGGCAAAGATCCCTTCGTCCCGCGCAAGACGTTCCTGCATCGCGATCAGGCCGTGATTGTCGACGGGGACGGCGTGTCCGCCGGATTCGCGCAGAGCCTTCAGAGCCTGAAAGGTGCTGCGCGGCGTGCCGATCGATACGGCGAGGCTGTCGAAGAGCATTTTGCGTTCACTCAAGGCATCGGCGCCGCTGGCAAGCGCGTCCGCCAATGACCCGTGCACCTCCGCGGCGACGAGACGGGGCAGCTGCGTGATCGTCCCTTGCGCGTACAACTCGCAAAAGCCCGCCCACACGCCCGACAATGCATCGCCATAGCAGACCGGCAGGACGCACCAGTCTGGCGCCGTGCCATCCGATTGCTCGACGATCTCGTAGGCAATCGTCTTGTAGCCCTCGATGCCGAGTGGATGGCTGCCGACGACCGGACCGTGATAGGGCGAGGCGATGAACCAGTCATAGCGGGCAGCCGCCTGTTCCAGCACGGACCATCGGTCCATTTTGTTGACCAAGGGCAGCACCGTCGCGCCATATTTTCGGATCTGAGCCAGCATCGCGCCGGCCGACCCGGCGAAAGTCGTGACAACGCACTTCAGCCCGGCTCTGGAAGCGTAGGCCGCCAACGAAGCGCCGGCGTTGCCGGAGGAGGCGGTCGCGACGATCTTCGCGCCACGTGCGCGCGCCACGCTGACCGCGACCGTCGAAAAGCGGTCCTTATGCGACCACGTCGGGTTTCGGCCTTCGTCCTTGATTGCGAGGTTGGGCACACCGAGGAACGCGCCGATGCGTGGCGCCGCAAGCAACGGTGTCAAACCCTCGCCAAGGCTCACTGCATCCGCGGCTGTGCAAGGCAGACTATGCGCAAAACGCCATAGCGAGCGCGAGGGGGTGGCGCCGTCCAAGGGATCAGGATGCGGGTCCGGATAAACCGGCCGAAGATTTGCCGGCGCGGTGTTCTGGCACCGCGCGCACCCCTTGGAGTCGATGGTGACATCGGCGGGGTAGGGAGCGCCGCATCGGATGCAGACGAATTTAAGGACCCGGCTTTTGTTCATCCCGGGACGGCTGATCTCTCCCGAAGAATGCGCGGACATGTTGTGCGCGAGGTTGCGAAACGGCCGGCTCGGCATGGCTATTCCTGCGTCAGGAAACGATGAATTCGCTCGTTGTTTCAAACAGCGAACGGTGCAGTTGTCAATGCGGAATGTGCACTATAGTGTGTCGCACCATAGTGCGCGTCGTAGCATCCGTTGTTCGATGAAACTGCGCGGCGTTTTTGGTTTGAACGTGCAGCGGCTACGCAGAGAAAGAAGACTGTCTCAGGAGCAGTTGTCTTTCGTTTCGGGCCGCACGCGAGCCTATATCAGCAGCGTTGAGGCCGGTCGGCGCAACGCCACGCTGGATACAGTCGAGATCCTGGCGAAGGCCTTGGATGTCGAGCCGCAAGAGTTGATCGCGGCCGCTCCATCGAATCGGCGAGCTGTGCGTGTGACGAAACAAGGGGCTGCGAAGTCGACAGAATGAAGGCTCAGGTGTTCTTTCGAGATATTGAGCACATTTCCACTTTTGTCGACTTTAGCCGTCTAATTGACTCCTGCAGTGTACATTCGCTCTAGCTCCCATTGAAGATCGTGGAGACGCGCATAAGTTGTGGCGCGGCGTGCGGCTTGGCTTTTGTCGAGGTCTGCCAATGGAGAGCGAAGGTGTTGCTGACCTTTACGCAGCAATCTCAAGGATCGACACTGCGCGGTCGACTGATGCAATCCTCCAGGAGTTTCGCTCCGTTATGGGGCGGTATGGATTGCGCAATTTTCTGATCACCGGCCTGCCGGGGCCGCACGACGCGGACTGGCAACGCGAGATCCTGGGGGACGGCTGGCCTCCCGAATGGTATCTTCGATATGTCTCGGAGGATCATTTCTTGCATGATCCTTGCGTTGCTCAGTGCCGGCACTCGCCACAGCCCTTCCTGTGGGGCGACCTTCCAGCCGCAAGACTGTTTAAACGCGCAAGATTGGTGATGGACGAGGCGGCGGAGTTCGGGATGAAAGAAGGCATCTGCGTCCCGGTACACGTCCCGCTGTCAGGTCCCGGCGTCGTCACCGCCGCGAGTGACCGGATTGAATTACCGCCGAGCGCCATGCCCTTCATCGAGACGCTGTGCGTACATACGTTCCGAAGCCTTTCAGCGTTAGGAACACCTGGCGGGGGAGATCAGCCCACGCCGTTGACGGCGCGCGAGCGCGAGCTTCTGGAGTGGAGCGCACAAGGCAAATCCACGGAAGACATCGCTTGCATCCTCGGCGTTACCAGAAACACGGTCGAGAGCCATCAACGCAACATTCGAGGAAAGCTCGACGCCATCAACGTGTCCCACGCCATCGTCAAAGCTCTGCGACGACAGGAAATCCAGATTTAGCAATACCTGAATACCATTATACGGGCACGAAGCGCGTTTTCCTACGACCTCCACTTTTGGAGGCGACATGGTCCGTATTCATCTGGTCACTTGGGAAAACAGGAAGCAGTATAGAAGAGTGCTGGAGCGCTATTTCCGCATCCGGTACGACATTTACGTCAAGCAGAGACGATGGCGCGCCGTCGCCCGGCCCATCAACATCGAGATCGACGCCTTCGACAACGAGCATGCGCTTTATGTGCTGGCGCTCGATACCAACGGCAAGATCGTCGGCGGCTCCCGTCTTGTTCCGACGCTGGAGCCGCATCTGATGAGCGAGGTCTTCCCGGTTCTCGCCGGCGGCACGCCTCCGAGAGCGGCCGAAATTTTCGAATGGACGCGGTTTTTTGTCGTCCCATCGCTTCGCACGCACGGAGCGTCGTCGCCGATCGCCGGCATCGTGCTGTGCGGTCTTCTTGAGACGGCGCAGAGTCTGGGGATTCGACAGATCAGCGTGGTGTGCGAGACATTCTGGCCGAAACGCCTGCGCGCGCTCGGCTGGTCGCTTTTCGAACTCGGCAACGCTCTCAAGCATCCGGATGGAGACATCATCGCGCTGCTGATCGATGTCACGCCTGAGGCCATTGAGCAGACGCGCCGCGCTTATGGCATCAGCGGCGTCATACTTGCGGATAAAATCTAGGCTGATTGCCACCGGCAGCTAAAGGTTCGCACGCCAGGGGATATTGTCATCGCGCCCATTTGCGCGGTAGTCAGCCCTATGATGCACCGAATTCGGTTGATGGACTCATGACGCCGCTGGTCCTGATCTCTTCGAAGGACCCGGATTTCTTTCTGGTTTTCGGGCACATCCTTTCAGTCGCCGGCTTCGAAACCCGCCTCATCACGGCAGACAAGGAGATTGCGCCTGCCATCGTGGCCGAAACGCCGCTTGCCGTTATCCTGGACTGTCATCCGGGCGACCGCGCAATCGCCAAGCAATGCCTGTCGCTGAAGTCGTCCGAAGCGACAAGAGCAACGCCTCTTGCAGGTCTCGTCGCGCCTCGTTCCGGCAAACTGCACCTGGACCTTATCAAGGCTGGCGTCGACGAGATATTTTCGCGGCCGTTTGCGCCCGAGCAGCTTCTGACCTGGCTGCATGGCAAAGCAGGTGTCGCGAAGCTTTCGCGCGAAACCAAGACAGGCGATCTGGTGCAGGGCGATTTCCGGCTGGAGCGACAGACCCACCGGACATTCTTCAAGCAAAAAGAGATCGTTATGCCGCCGATCGAGTTCAAGCTTTTGCGCAGCCTTCTGGCGCAACCTGGCAAGGTCTTCAGCCGGGAGGAACTGGTCGCGACCGCATGGCCTGAACACGCCGCCGCAACCGATATACGGGGTGTTGACGTTCATATTGCCAGGTTGCGCAAAAGGCTTCGGGCATGCGTGCGAGGCGATGTGATCCGGACCGTCCGCTCTTCCGGCTACGCGTTCGCGCCGGACTGGTAACCTGCTCGGCGATTCCGCACCTGCCGATCGCCCTGTTGGCGTTCGTGCACGTCCATTGCCGGCACGCCGGTGCATACGCAATCTGTTCTCAATGGCTCAGGATAGTATCCAGGAACAGCCGCGTGCGCGGGTGAGCGGCTCTAGAGAAAAAGTCGTTGGAAGAGGCATGCTCGACGATGCTGCCTTCGTCCATGAAAATGATCTCATCGGCGACTTCGCGTGCAAAACCCATTTCATGCGTCACGCAAACCATGGTCACGCCGGTTTTCGCGAGCGCGATCATGACGTCGAGCACTTCCTTGATCATTTCCGGGTCGAGCGCGGAGGTGGGTTCATCGAACAGCATGATGCGGGGATCGAGGCAGAGCGCGCGCGCGATCGCCGCTCGCTGTTGTTGACCGCCCGACAGCTGGGCCGGATAGGCCCGCGCCTTTTCGGGGATGTGCACGGCCGTCAGATGCCGCATGGCGATCTCTTCGGCCTCGTGCGCCGATTTCAAGAGGACCCGGCGCAGCGCCAGCGTGCAGTTGGCAAGCACGGTGAGGTGAGGGAAGAGGTTGAAGCTTTGGAACACCATGCCGGTTAGCCGGCGCGCCGTCGCGGCATCGCGATCGCTTTTTCCCAGACTTCTCCCTTCAAACTCTATCGTCCCCTTTTGGAAACGCTCAAGACCGTTGATGCAGCGAATCAATGTCGACTTGCCGGACCCGGACGGTCCGCAAACAACGACGCGTGCACCCGGCCGTAAGGTCAGATCTATGTTTTTCAAAACGTGCAGGGCACCGAACCACTTGTTGAGGCCGTCGATCCGCACGAGGGGGAGGGATTCATGCCTCGAGGTCGGAAGCGCGCGCCGGTCGAGCATCAGCGACGCCCGCTCGCAAGCAGGAACTTCTCGATGCGCTTCACTCCATAAGAAACGATCAGCGCCAGGGCGAGAAACAGAACGCCGGCGACGGTCAGCGGCTCAGCGTAGCGATAGGTTTCGGAAGCGATATCGAAGGCGCGCCCGAGCATTTCCGGCACCGCCAGGATCGCGAGATAAGGCGTCGCCTTAAGGATCGAAACCAGGTAGTTGCCCAGGGGCGCGGCGATGTTGCGCAGCATTTGGGGTGCGATGACGAAGATGACCGTGTCGCGGCGCGTGAGCGACAAGGCTCTGGCTGCTTCCTGCTGGCCCCTCGGAATAGCGTCGATGCCCGCCTTGAACACCTCGGCCAGATAACCGCTGTAGTATAGGCTGAGCCCCAATATGCCCACCGTCATGGCGCCAAGCCGGATCCCGTAGAAGGGCATGACGAAATACAGGAAATAGAGCCAGGCCAGAACCGGCGTCGAGCGGATGAAGTCGATCAGGAAGCGCACGGCGAGGCCAGGCGCACCCCCGCCGCGGCGGATCATTTCGAAAGTGAAGCCAAGCGCCGAAGCGCCAAGGCAACTCAAGACCGTGGCGAGCAGGGTGGCCCCGATCGCACCGATAATGGTCGGGATGGTCGAGAGCGCGAAGCCGAAGTTAAATCCCACGAGGCGTTCCTCTTTCGGGACTGACCCGCGCCTCGAGCCAGCGGCCGGCGAGCGCGATCGGATAACAGACGACGAAGAAGGCTAGCAGCAGCGCCGAATAAATCGCGACCGGGTCGTACTCGGTCTGCGAGATTTCCTTGGCGCGGAAGGTCATGTCCGTCAACGTGACCAACGAGACAAGGGAAGTCGCCTTGACGAGCTGAATGAGGTTGTTGACGAATGTGGGGCTCATGGCGACCAACGCCTGGGGCAGCTCGATCAGAAGCAGGATCGCCGGGCGCGAGAGGCCGAGCGCCATGCCAGCCTCGCGTTGGCCGGCAGGAAGAGATTGGAGCCCGGCCCGCACCGCTTGGCTGGCGTAGCCGCCGCTATTGAGGCCGAGCACCAATGCACTGACGGTCATTGCCGATAAAGTGACCCCCATGACCGGCAGAACGTAGTAAAAGACGAAGAGCAGGACGACGACCGCCGAACTGCGCCAGAATTCGATTACTGCCGTGACCAGAAAGCGCGTCAAGCCGGTGGTCAGAAACTGCGCGACCCCGAAAATAAGCGCGAAGGGCACTGCGAAGACCAAGCCATAAGCTGTGACCGCTGCCGTTATGCGCAGCCCTTGCAGGATCCCAAGCCAGATGTCGAGCATGCTCATGAAGCTTCGCCGCCCTTTGCCGTCAAGGGGCGCGGCGTTGCGACGGTCGTGGCGCCTCGAGCATATTTGGAAAAGCCTGTTTGGCGCCGCGAAACCGAGCTCTCCAATCCGAACCGCATGACAATCCTCCGCGCCGTAAAAGGAACGATCGCCCGTTCGGCCAGGTCATCGATGCCCTTTCATAAACCCGGTGAGAGTCATGTGTCAATAAACATGTACATAGTATTGCGAAAGTTTATATTCTGCCGATCTTGGAACGCGGCGAAACGCCGCCACAGAGCTTCCTGAGCTCTGCGCCGCCGTTCGCCGGTTTTTGCTCGCTGCGCTACGACGGCGGTCGAAAGCTGTTGAACCGGGCTGCTTAAGGCCTCTCTTGCTCATCCCCGACCGGAACTGCTCGACGGGTTCCCGGGCCAAACGGGGACAGGATGGCTATCTCGCACAACGATACCGAAGGACGCGCGCGCAGCTCGCGTATGCTGCGCACCGCGCTCGGACCCGCCATCGCCCGGTTCCTGGACGACCCCGCGATCGTCGAGGTCATGCTGAACCCGGATGGCCGGATCTGGGTGGATCGGCTTTCGGAAGGTTTGGCCGATACGGGCGAAATGCTCGCGCCTGCCGCTGGCGAGCGGATCGTGCGGCTGGTCGCCCATCATATCGGCGCCGAGGTCCATTCCCGGTCCCCACGCGTCTCGGCCGAGTTGCCGCAAACCGGCGAGCGTTTCGAAGGCCTGCTGCCGCCCGTTGTTGCCGCGCCGGCCTTCGCGATCCGTAAGCCCGCGGTCGCCGTCTTCACGCTCGATGACTATGTCGCGGCGGGCATCATGACTTCTGGCGACGCCGCTATGTTGCGCGCCGCGGTTGCCGGCCGCGCAAACATTCTCGTTGCCGGTGGCACGTCGACGGGCAAGACTACCCTGACCAACGCGCTGCTCGCCGAAGTGGCGAAAGGGACGGACCGGGTCGTCATCATCGAGGACACCCGCGAACTGCAATGCGCTGCCCCCAACCTCGTCGCGATGCGCACCAAGGATGGCGTCGCCACGCTTTCCGACCTGGTTCGTTCCTCGCTGCGCCTGCGGCCCGATCGCATTCCCATCGGCGAGGTGCGCGGCGCCGAAGCGCTGGACCTCTTGAAGGCATGGGGCACCGGGCATCCCGGTGGCATCGGCACCCTTCATGCCGGCTCCGGTATTGGCGCTCTGCGCCGACTTGAACAACTGATCCAGGAGGCCGTCGTCACTGTCCCGCGTGCGCTGATCGCCGACACGATCGGCCTTGTCGCCGTGCTCGCCGGACGCGGCGCCGCGCGACGGCTGATCGAACTGGTCAGGGTCGAGGGTCTGGGCCCCGATGGCGATTATCGCATCGCTGAAGCTAACCCGATCAACACAGGAGAAATTTCATGATCCGCCTTTCTTCGCGCTGCCACGCCAGCCTGGCGGCGGCCAGTTCCGCCATTGCCCTCAACCTCATGGTCGCGCCGGGCGCCTTTGCGTCGGGCTCCTCGATGCCGTGGGAACAGCCGCTCGAGAAGATCCTGCAGTCGGTCGAAGGACCGGTGTCCAAGATCGTCGCCGTCATCATCATCATCGTCACCGGCCTGACGCTGGCCTTCGGCGACAGTTCGGGTGGCTTCAGGCGGCTGATCCAGATCGTTTTCGGCCTTTCGATCGCCTTCGCGGCCTCAAGCTTTTTCCTTTCGTTCTTCTCGTTCGGCGGCGGAGCGTTGATCTGATGACAACCGCTTTCGAACAGCTCGACACAGTGCCGGGGTGGACCGTGCCCGTGCACCGGGCGCTGACCGAGCAGATCCTGCTCGGGGGCGCGCCGCGCGCAATCGCGATCCTGAATGGCACGCTGGCGGGCGCTGTCGGTCTTGGGCTGCGGCTCTGGCTGGCCGGTCTTCTGATATGGGCAATCGGACATTTTACGGCGGCATGGGCTGCCAGGCGCGATCCGCTTTTTTTCGAAGTCGGGCGCCGGCACATGCGGCTGCCCGGGCATCTGTCGGTTTGAGGGCGCCGCTATGATGAGCCTTGCCGAATACCGCCGGACTGCTGCTCGCCTTGCCGACTTTCTGCCTTGGGCGGCACTCGTCGCCCCGGGGGTCGTGCTCAACAAGGATGGCAGCTTTCAGCGCACCGCGAGGTTTCGCGGACCCGATCTCGACTCCGCCGTAGCGGCGGAACTTGTCGCGGTGGCATCGCGCATCAACAATGCCTTTCGTCGTCTCGGCTCGGGCTGGAGCATCTTCGTCGAAGCGCAGCGGCACGAAGCGGCTTCTTATCCCGAGAGCCAGTTTCCCAATGCGGCCTCCGGCCTGCTCGATGCCGAGCGCAAAGCCGACTTCGACGAGGAAGGGGTTCACTTCGTATCGAGCTACTTTCTCACATTCCTGTTCCTGCCGCCGCCCGAAGACGCCACGCGCGCCGAGGGCTGGCTTTATGAGGGTCGCGACCAGGCCGGCGCGGATCCGGGCGAAATCGTCCGCGCTTTCGTCGACCGGACCGAGCGCGTGCTGTCCCTGCTCGACGGGTTCATGCCTGAATGCCACTGGCTCGACGACGGCCAAACGCTGACCTATCTGCATTCGACCATCTCGACCAAGCGCCATGCGGTGCGCGTCCCCGAGACCCCGATCTATCTCGATGCGCTGCTGGCCGACGAGCCGCTCGCCGGCGGACTCGAACCGCGGCTTGGCGACAAGCATCTTCGCGTGCTCACCATCGTCGGCTTCCCGACCGCCACGACACCCGGCCTGCTTGATGACCTCAACAGGCTGGCCTTCCCGTACCGCTGGTCGACCCGCGCGATCCTGCTCGACAAGGTGGACGCTGTCCGCCTTTTGACCAGGATACGGCGGCAATGGTTCGCCAAGCGCAAGAGCATCGCCTCGATCCTGAAGGAGGTGATGACCAACGAGGCATCAGCACTCCTCGACACCGACGCCGCCAACAAGGCGGCCGACGCCGACACGGCATTGCAGGAGCTCGGCGCCGACATGGCGGGCATGGCCTATGTCACCGCGACCGTTGCCATATGGGATTGCGACCCGCGCGTGGCCGACGAGAAACTGCGGCTCGTCGAGAAAGTCATCCAGGGCCGCGACTTCACGGCGATCGTCGAGACCGTCAACGCCGTCGACGCCTGGCTCGGTTCGTTGCCCGGGCATGCTTATGCCAATGTCCGTCAGCCGCCGATCTCGACGCTCAATCTCGCCCACATGATCCCCCTCTCTGCCGTGTGGGCGGGGCCGGAACGGGACGAGCATCTGGTCAGTCCTCCCTTGCTTTACGGCAAGACCGAAGGCTCGACCCCGTTCCGGTTGGTCCTTCACGTCGGCGATGTCGGCCACACGCTGGTCGTCGGCCCCACCGGCGCCGGCAAGTCGGTGCTGCTGGCGTTGATGGCCCTGCAATTCTGCCGCTACCGCAACGCTCAGATCTTCGCCTTCGACTTCGGCGGCTCGATCCGCGCGGCGACGCTCGCCATGGGCGGCGACTGGCACGATCTCGGGGGTCTTATCACCGAAGGCATGGACGCTTCCGTTTCGCTGCAGCCGCTCGCCCGCGTTCATGACACGTACGAGCGCGCCTGGGCGGCTGACTGGATCGTCGCGATCCTGACGCGCGAGGATATCCAGATCACGCCGGACGCAAAGGAGCATATCTGGGCGGCGCTGACCTCGCTCGCCTCGGCTCCGGTCGAGGAGCGCACCATCACCGGGCTCAGCGTGCTTCTGCAAGCCAATGACCTGAAACAGGCGCTTCGTCCCTACTGTGTTGGTGGCCCGAACGGCCGGCTGCTCGACGCTGAGGCCGAACACCTCGGCCAGGCATCCGTGCAGGCGTTCGAAATCGAAGGTCTGGTGGGCACGCAGGCCGCGCCGGCCGTCCTGTCCTATCTGTTTCATCGCATCGGCGACCGGCTCGACGGTCGTCCGACACTGCTCATCATCGACGAGGGCTGGCTTGCCCTCGACGATGACGCGTTCGCCGGTCAGCTGCGCGAATGGCTGAAGACGCTGCGCAAGAAGAATGCCAGCGTCCTCTTCGCCACCCAGTCACTCTCCGACATCGACAATTCGGCTATCGCACCGGCGATCATCGAAAGCTGTCCAACCCGGCTGCTGTTGCCCAATGAACGCGCGATTGAGCCGCAAATTACCGCCATCTATCGCCGCTTCGGCCTGAACGACCGTCAGATCGAGATCCTGGCGCGAGCTACACCCAAGCGCGATTATTACTGCCAGTCCCGTCGCGGCAACCGTCTCTTCGAGCTCGGCCTGTCCGAGGTCGGGCTTGCGCTTTGCGCCGCGTCCTCGAAGAGCGATCAGGCCCTGATCGGCAGCATCATCGCCGAGCATGGCCGCGACGGCTTCCTGTCGGCCTGGCTGCGTGCCCGCGACGTCGGCTGGGCCGCCGACCTCATTCCCAGCCTCACCGAACCTGAAAAGGATTCCAAACCATGACTGTTCGTCAAAGCCGCCGGCGCGTCCTTCTTCTGGTCGCGGCGACGCTCGCCGCGCCGATCGCGATCTCGCCGATGATGACTTTGCCAGCGCATGCCTTGATCGTGTTTGATCCATCGAACTACTCCCAGAATGTCCTGACGGCTGCGCGCTCGCTGCAGCAGATCACGAACCAGATCACCTCGCTTCAGAACCAGGCCCAGATGCTGATCAACCAGGCGCGCAACCTGGCGAGCCTGCCTTTGTCCTCGCTGCAGCAACTGCAACAGTCGGTGCAGCGCACGCAACAGCTTCTCGGCGAAGCACAGAACATCGCCTTCGACGTCCAGCAGGTCGACAAGGCATTTCAGCAGCAATACAGCAGCGTCTCGCTCTCTGCTTCCGACCAGCAACTCGTCACGGACGCGCGCTCGCGCTGGCAAAACACAGTGGGAGCTCTCCAGGACGCAATGCGCGTCCAGGCGGGCGTCGTCGGAAACATCGACACCGGCCGCGCGCAGATGTCGGCGCTGGTCGGCGCCAGCCAGTCGGCGACCGGTGCGCTGCAGGCGACGCAAGCCAGTAATCAGTTGCTTGCGCTTCAGGGCCAGCAGCTTGCGGACTTGACCGCCCTGGTAGCCGCCAATGGTCGCGCCCAGGCGCTGACCGAGGCCGAGCGTGCTGCCGCGGTCGATCAGGGGCGTGAGCAACGCCGCCGCTTTCTGGCGCCTGGCTCCGGCTACCAGGCCGGCTCGGTCCAGATGTTCAACCGCTGAGGTCGATCGCCATGGACGGCAAAACCCTCGCTCGCGTCGTGGCCGTCGTCTTGGTCGCCGTCGCCATGACGGCGACGGCGCTCGAGATGAGCCGGAAGGAACACAAACCGGTGGGGGAGGGTCAGCACACACCGGCGGCCTCGGTCCCGAATTCGCATCGCGATGGCCTGCGCCGCTGCCAGGCGCTCGGCGAGGCTGCCCTGCGTGATGATGGATGTGCGCGGCTGTGGGCCGAACAGCGTGATCGCTTCCTCGGTCTGGAAAAGCCGTCGGGGAATTCGATCGTCGAGCCGGCCACTTCGCGGTCGCCGGATGCTGGCCAGCACGAGGCCCGGTAGACATGGGCAATACCGGCGTCATCGACCAATTCCTGGCCACCTTCACCCGTTATATCGACAGCGGCTTCGGCCTGCTCGGCGGCGAGGTCGCCTTCGTCGCCACCACGCTAATCGTTATTGACGTAACGCTTGCCGCGCTCTTCTGGAGCTGGGGCGCCGACGACGACATCCTCGCGCGGCTCGTCAAGAAGACGCTCTTTGTCGGTGTCTTCGCCTACCTGATTTCGAATTGGAACAGCCTCGCCCAAATCATCTTCGAGAGTTTCTCCGGTCTTGGTCTCAAGGCGAGTGGAACCGGCTTCTCGGCACAGGATCTGCTGCACCCGGGCAAGGTGGCGCAAACCGGCCTCGACGCCGGACGACCATTGCTTGAGGCGATCTCCGGTCTGATGGGCTACGTCTCCTTCTTTGAAAACTTCATTCAGATCGCTTGCCTGCTCTTTGCCTGGGCCCTCGTTCTGCTCGCCTTCTTCATCCTGGCGGTGCAGCTCTTTGTGACGCTGATCGAGTTCAAGCTGGCGACGCTGGCCGGCTTCGTGCTGATCCCCTTCGGCCTCTTCGGTAAGACGGCCTTCATGGCCGAACGCGTGCTCGGCAACGTCATCTCGTCCGGCATCAAGGTTCTGGTGCTTGCCGTGGTCATCGGCATCGGATCGACCCTCTTCGGCGAATTCACCCAAGGCTTTGGCGGCGAGAACCCCACTGTCGACCAGGCCATGGCGATCGTGCTGGCGGCGCTGTCGCTGCTTGGCCTCGGCATCTTCGGTCCCGGCATCGCCAACGGCCTCGTCGCGGGTGGACCGCAGCTGGGCGCCGGCGCGGCAGTCGGGACTGGCCTTGCCGCGGGCGGCATCGCAGTTGCAGGCTACGGAGCAGCCAGCCTCGCGGCGCGAGGCGGGACAGCCGCGTTCTCGGGAGCGATGTCAGCCGCGCGTGGCGGGACGTCACTCGCTGGCGGCGGCTCGGCCGCCTATATGCTTGGCGCCGCCGGCCAGTCTGGCATGGCAGGCATCGCGTCCGGCTTGGGCGGCATTGCGCACGCTGGCGCTTCGGCGGCAGCCTCTCCACTCAAGCGCGCCGCCGCAAACGCCGGTCAATCTCTTAAGTCGAACTTCGCTTCTGGCGCCGGTTCGGCCGCCGGAATCACCGGCGGTTCGTCGAGCATGGGAACGATTGGCGGCGCCGCTGCGTCAACCGCGGCGGCTGCGTCCGGCGCGGGCAAGCCACCCAGCGCTAAAGGACAGCCCGAATGGGCCAGACGCTTGCATCGCTCCCAGCGCCTCGCCCATGGCGCTCAGACCGCCGCCCACGCAGTGCGCGCCGGCGACAGCCATGGCGGCGGAGCCTCGATTTCTCTTTCTCAAGGCGAATGACCCATGAACATCTTTAGGCGCCCCGCCGTCCACTACGGCAAGAGCCCTCGACCTGAAACCCCCTATCAAAAGGCGGAGCAGATATGGGATGAACGCCTCGGCTCCGCACGCGTGCAGGCACGGAACTGGCGCGCCATGGCGTTCGGGTCGCTCGTCCTGTCGGCGGGGCTCGCCACTTCACTGGTCTGGCAGTCGGGCCGCGGCACTGTCGTGCCCTGGGTCGTACAGGTCGATAAGCTGGGCCAGGCTCAAGCGATCGAGCCCGCAACCGCCGACTACAAGCCGACCGATCCGCAGATCGCGTGGCATCTCGCCCGCTTTGTCGAGCAGGTACGCTCCATCCCCGCTGACCCGATCATCCTGCGCCAGGACTGGCTGCGCGCCTATGATTGGACCACCGACCAGGGTGCGGCGGCGCTCAACGACTATGCTCGCGCTGCGGATCCTTTCTCCAAGGTCGGCAAGCAGCAGGTCGCGGTGGACGTTTCTTCGGTCATCAGAGCCTCGCCGGCCTCGTTTCGTGTCGCCTGGATCGAGCACCACTACGAAAACGGTCAGCTTTCAGGCACCGAGCGCTGGACCGCGATCCTGACGATCGTGACGCAGATGCCAAGCGACGCGGAACGGCTTCGCGCCAATCCCCTCGGCATTTACGTCAACGCCATCAACTGGTCGCGGGAGATGAGCCAATGAGCCCGACATCGCGTCTTGTTGCCGGCACGACTCTCTCAAGATACCTGCTATCGGCCATGCTGGTCTCGGGGACGACGCTGCTTGCGGGTTGCGCCACGCCTGCGAAGAAGCCGCCGAAGATCAGCTACGACACCTATGTTCCGCCCTTGCCGCCGGCTCCGGCCGCCTCGACCGATCAACGGCCGAAAGCTCTTCGCGTGCCACCAGGCTGGGCGCCCGCGCGGGGCGGCGCCATCGGGCAAACGCCGGCCGCCCGTGTCGAGAACGCAAACGCCGCGGCGCGCGTGGAACCGCGCCGTGAGGGCTACTACAACGCGATTCAGATCTACCCATGGAGCGAAGGAGCGCTCTATCAGGTCTACGCCTCACCTGGCCAGATAACGGACATCGCGCTTGAGCCGGGCGAGAGCCTGACCGGAGACGGTCCGATCGCCGCCGGCGATACCGCACGCTGGATCATCGGCGACACCGAAAGCGGGTCCGGCATTGGCCGACGCGTCCACGTCCTGGTGAAACCCTCGCGGGCGGACATCACAACGAACCTCATCATCGCCACGGACCGGCGCAGCTATATGCTTGAGCTACGCTCAGGCGCGAAGCCCTACATGCCTGCCGTTGCGTGGTCCTATCCGGCTGTGAAAGCGGGCCTCCCGCAGACGATCGCCACAATGCCGGTCATACCGGACGTTTCAGTGCGCAACTATCGCTACGGCCTCACCGGGGACAGCCCGCCCTGGAAGCCGGTGAGCGCCTATGACGACGGCCGCAGGGTCTATGTCGAGTTTCCGCGCGGCATCGTGCAAGGCGAGATGCCGCCGATTTTCGTCATCGGTCCGGACGGCGAGGCTGAAATCACCAACAGCCGCGTCTATCGAAACGTCCTGATCGTCGACCGCCTTTTTGGTGCGGCCGAACTGCGTCTTGGCGCTGGCAAGCGGCAGCAGACGGTAAGGATCGTGCGCATCGATGGAGGGACAGACCATGGATTGTGGCGGAGGCCAAGCGTCAGCGCCGCGTCGAAGGTGCCGAACGCAATGCACAGGGGAGCGCTGCAGCCATGAATGAGGACGATAAGGACGTCGAACCCATGCGGCTTCGCGCCGATCCGCCGCGTGTGACGCGTCTGTCGCGCAAGATGCTCGCAGGAATCGGCTTCGTCGCCTCGCTCGGTGTCGGCGGCGCGCTGATTTACGCTCTGCAGGACACCGACACATTCAAGCAGGGCGAGGAGCTCTACCCTACCTCCAATCGGCCGCCCGCGGACGGACTGGCAAGCCTGCCGCGCGACTATGCCGGCCCGATCCTTGGGCCGCCGCTGCCTGGCGATCTCGGCAGGCCGATCCTCGATGCCCAGAACAAGGGACAGGCCGTCGCGCCGCCCTCAATTGCAAGCCCCGCGATTGACGAAGCCGAGCAGCGCCGGCGAGCCGAAGAGGAAGCGGCCAGAACCTCGCGCGTCTTCTTCCAGACAGCGCAAGGAGATCCCAGGACCGCTGAAGCGTCCGCCCCTGCTGTTAATGACCTTGCCAGCCAGAACGCTCAGCCAAATGCGCAGGATCGCCAGCTTTCCTTCCTGTCCGCCGCCGCTGACCGGCGTACCTTGGCCCTGGATCACGTCATGCCTCCGGCGTCACCCTATGTGCTTCAAGCCGGTGCCGTAATCCCGGCCGCGCTTATCACGGGTATCCGGTCGGACCTTCCCGGGCAGATCAGCGCTCAGGTAACCGAAAATGTCTATGACAGTCCCACTGGCCGCTCGCTGCTGATCCCGCAAGGCACTCGTATTATTGGGCAGTACGATAGCGGAATTGGTTCCGGGCAGCGCCGCGTGCTGCTTGTCTGGAACAGGCTGATCTTTCCCGACGGACGCTCCATCGTGCTGGAGCGGCAGCCTGGCGCGGACGCTCAGGGCTACGCCGGCCTAGAGGACGATGTCGACTATCACTGGGGCGAGTTGTTCAAGGCCGCGGCGTTGTCGACCGTTCTGAGCGTTGGCGCGCAGGCCGGTTCTTCTGATCAAGATAGCGATATCGTGCGTGCTCTGCGAAGCGGCGCTTCCGATAGCGTCAGCCAGGTAGGCCAGCAGGTCGTGCAGCGGCAACTCGCTATCGCGCCGACGCTCACGATCCGGCCGGGGTTTCCCGTTCGCGTCCTCGTCACCCGCGATCTTGTTCTTGAACCACACGGAGGTTGACATGGCCAAGTTGAAACTCGCAACGATCGCCGACGACAAGCCAGTGAAGATTACGGTGGAGCTGCCGGCGCCCCTGCATCGCGATTTGGTGAAATACGCAGAGGTCCTTGGGCGCGAGACCGGGCGGCCATCTGCCGATCCATCGCGCTTGATTGCGCCGATGCTCGAACGGTTCATGGCAACGGACCGCGGCTTTGCGAAAGCAAAGAAGGAGGAGGCTTAGACCGGGCTTCCGTGTGGCCGACGAGCGATGAGCGTCTTGAGCCGAGACACCGATAGACTGCTCTGTCGTCCAGGGCCGCTATTCCGAGCTCGGCGCCTGCAGTCAGTCCCGGCATTCTCTTTGCGCAGGATTTTCAAAAAAATGTCTTCCGGCCAACAATTGGTCACCGCTCTGATCGGCAAGTCGTGGAGCAAGGATGAACCTTCGCTCATCCGGCGGGCCTCCGGAATTCAGTTGCAGATTGACTTCGGCACGTTCAGACGGGCGTCAATGCTCTCAGCTGGGCTTGCCGGGCGAGTGGCTTCGGCCTTCGCCGACGCGTTATAGCTGTATGTGAAGCCTGCTGGCCAGCCAGTCGGTAAACTTCTCGCTCATCGGGCGCGCCTGCCACTCGGCCAGGCTGATCTGCCTCGACCGCTTCAGGTCCTTGTCGAACAAGTCGATTTGCGTCTGCGCAAAATCCTTGCCGTAAACATTGAGGGTGGCTTCGTCGTTCAGCCGCAACGAGCGCTCGTCCAGATTGGTGGAACCGAAGCTCGCCCAGACGTCGTCGACGATTAGCAGTTTGGGGTGATACATCGTCGGCTGAAATTCATAGATGCGCACGCCCGCTTCGTGCAGGTGGCCCCAGAAGTAGCGCGAGCCATTTCGCACGATGGGCACATCCGTCAGCGAATTGGGAAAGATGACGTCGACCGCAACGCCTCTCTTCCTGGCGTCTAGTATCTGCTGCAGCGCGATTTCGTCCGGCACGAAATAGGCCATGCCGATGCGCAAGTGACGCTTCGCCGCGGCGATGGCAGTCAGCATCATCAGCTCCATGTCCTCGGAGCCGTTCGGTTGCGATGAAAGGATCAACTGGGTGCTTAGCGCGCCTGTAGGTTCGGGTGACGGATAGAACTTGTCTCCTTGCAACGTTTCGCCTACGGTCTCCAGCCAGTTCTCGGCGAAGGCCGCCTGGAAAGCGGCGACCGAAGGTCCCTGAATTTGGTAATGGGTGTCACGCCACTGGTTCGGATTGCGCGCATCGCCCAGCCAGTTGTCCGCGATACCGACCCCGCCGGTGAACGCGACCCGCCCGTCCACGATGAGCAGCTTCCGATGTGTCCGGTTGTTCACCCGGTCAAGCGTGTACCAGTAGACGGGTCGGTAGCGCTGGAATCGCACCCCGGCGCCCGTCATGATGTGGATCAGGTCCTCGTCGAAAGGGAGGCTGCCCAGCCCGTCGACGAGCAGTCGAACCTCAACGCCTTGCCGGGCTTTTGCGGCCAGGGCCGTGGCGAACTGATAACCGACCGAGTCCGACCAATAAATATATGTTTCCATGTCCACGCTGCCTTGGGCCGCGCCGATCGCTTGCAGCATCGACGGAAAAATCTTGTCGCCATTGACAAGGGTTTGCACGGCGTTCCGTTCGAACATCTGCCCTTGCGAATAGCTGCTCATGCTTCGCGCGAATTGCGGATCCTCCGCGTCGAATCGATGCGGAACGATGGCACGGATGGCACGGGGCTCCGGGGTCAGGTTTACAGCGGCCAGGGTGATCAGCGCGGCCGCGATCGCAACGGCGCTATATTTGAGCATGTCCAGCCAGCAGCCAGCCGTTCTCCCAGCCCCGAGCGTTCTTCTGTTGGTCAGTAACGCTCTAGCGCCTTGAGACCCCACGTCTTTCGCCGGCTCTAACGTTTCTCCCAACAGCAAGAACGTTCAAGCCTTATCCAGGTTCCGGGCGGGGCGCCGAGTCCGGACCGGCGTTTCGTCAGCCGGTTCCTTCCCCAGCCGCACGATCGACCGGAGCGCTGCATCCTTTGCGAGCAATCGCCGCGGGGCTGAGATCGATTTGTCTCACTGTTTCTTGTAAATGCACCGCGCTAACAGGCCGAAAAGTATGTCCCAAACTGTCTCCGAGGAAACAAAGGTAGCAAGGGATGAGGCTCCTAAAGGCGATGTGCTACGGGGCTGTCGACCACGGCTGACGGAACGCTTGGTAATCTCAAGGCCGCCGATTGCCGGAATTGTAATGCGGAGATGCAGCGTTCCAGTCTGTGCAGGCGCGACTTACGGCTCCTTATTTCATAGCCGATCTCCATGAGCTTCCTTGGCTTGGAGGCACCTCCAGGAACAAGCAGATCGCGTTCCAGCTTGGCGATTCGTTCTTTCAGTTCGTGGGCGTCAGCGAGCAGCTGTTGCCGAATCCGGCTTCGACCGTGCATTCCTGCGAATCCTCCGATCCCTATTGACAGCTTCGGACGCCGAGGCTGTACCGGTGGAAATCGATGCGGACGCGGTCGGAATTTCGCAAGTCGCCTAACCTTGATTGATCCATGGCCCGCGCGCCAACGCGAACCGTTCGCCAATCCCGCTCGGAATATGCCGCCCCATACGTGAGAGACAACCCTCTCGCGCGCACTTTTTCGCTTTGCCGATGCGCGCCAGTGCGGAGCGCCGGGATCAGACGATTAGACCCCGCCCCGCGCCAGGAGGTCGCCCTCCCAATTTCGGTCCAGGCCAGATCGAGACTACTTGCGGCGGCCTGTTGAACCGATTGTGCTGAGTTCAGAGTCTCGAACGTTCCTCGCCATCGGGATCGCGCACCAGCGACACCATCAGAACGGCATATAGGATCCCATAGATGGCAGAACCCAGGCGCACGCAGCACACACGCCATCGGGCAAACATATGCAGGAAGTAAAAACACAAGTTCGAGCGCAATCCACGATCGGCCGCCGCCGCTCCTCGGACAAGGAATTTGCCTTGACTAAGGCAAGTTTAGATCTTTCAATGTCAAGTGAGGGGAATGGGCACTCGGAGGTCACAATGCCCCTTGGGAGAAACGTATTTACTCCGACAGAGCTGGCGTTGCTCGGCAGGGTCTTCAACCGGCAGAAGGATTTGCCGGAAACGGCTGACAAGCGAGAGCAAAGGGCTTCCCGCATTATAGCCTACTATCAGGCCGGCATAGTCGATGAAGCTGAATTGGATGAGCTTTCTCGCAGGCCTCTGGGTCGCTGATCCTAATAAATAGCACGTCGACAGACCGCCGCTTTGCTCCGGCGCCTTGTCACTAGGGGGCACACCGAGCCGTCCCTGATTGAAAAGAATTCAGGCTCGTCCTCTCCCAGGGGAGGGATAGCCGTCCCGCATGCTCGTGTAGTGCCAGCTGCCGAAGTTATGGAACCTCTTCATGGCAGCGGGGCGCGCTCTTATGCGGCTTGCTCAGTCGTCAGCCCTAGCTTCTTGATAAGCCTGGGCATTGTCAGACCCTGGACGAAGATCGAGAACGCCACCGCGGCAAACGCGGTGACAATAATAGCCCCGCGTTCAGCTATGTCATGGGGCAGCGCAAGCGACAGGGCAAGCGCGAGTGAGCCGCGCAGGCCACCCCAAACCAGGACATGCTGGTATTTGAGATCCACCTTCAGCGAAGTCGGGTTGAGAAGGGCGCAGAGCGGATAGATGGCGAGGATCCGGCCCAGCAGCATGAGTGCGACGGCGACCGCCGATCTACCCGCAAAGATCCCGAGAGGCTGATGCGCCTCATGGCCGCCAATCAGGATGAACACGATCGAGTTGGCGAGGAATGCGGCATAGCCCCAGAAAGCCAGCACGTGGCTTCGCGCGTTGGCCGATATCGCGCCTTTCCAGCCCACATTACCAACCAGAAGGCCGGAAGCGAGCGTCGCAAGGACGCCTGACATGCCGAATTTCTCGGCGATTAGAAACGACCCATAGGCGGCGATCGTGGTGAGAGTGATCTCCACGAGATGATCCTCCGTCCGCCCCGCGATGAGAAGGAGCACCGCTGCGACGGCCGCGCCAATCACAATGCCGCCGGCGACGATCCAGGCGAAGGAAGTGGCGATGGCCACGAGCGTGGCGTTAGCGCCTGATGCAACGGCGACCAAGATGGCGAAACCGACTGCCGCCGCGCCATCGTTGAGCAGGCTTTCGGATTCGACCAGAAGCCCAAGCCGGGGTTGCACCTTCATCTCCTTGAAGGCAGCCAACACCGAGACCGGGTCCGTGGCCGCGATCAGCACGCCAAAGAGGCTAGCGCCAGTCCAACTCCATCCGAGCAGCCAATGCATGCCAAGCGCTACCACGGCGGCGGCGATCGCCACCCCCGGAAAGGCAAGCAAGGCAGTTACCGGAAGGTTGACGCGGAAATGGCGCCATTCGATTTCAAGCGCCGCCTGAAAAATCAGCGGCGGCAGAAATACCGTGAAGATCAGATCCCGGCTGAGTGGCAACTCGGTTCCACCCGGGACAAAGCCGAGCGCTATCCCGGCCGCTACCAGACCGACGCTATATGGGAGGCGCAGCCGCCTTGAGATCATGGCGACAAGCGAAGCCGTCAGGAGTATGAGCCCGAGCGTGGGAATAGAGAGTTCGTCCATTCCGAATTATGGCTAGGTGGGATGGGATTCGGCAAGCAAAAGCCGTTGTGGCTATGCTGCCCAGGCGCGGTTGGCACTAACGGGGGGGCATCAGAGCTTGAACCGGCCAGGAAGGTCTCAGCTGATTTTGCCTTCGAGTACGGATAGACCTGCAGTCTGACCATGCGACATCGACGTCGGCGAAAGCCGGCGGATCCGGTGCCTTCGCATGCGCTGCAACGGACGGAGCGTCCAGGGCAGCCCTGACGCTGAGTGCCTCCAGGACAGCAAGTGCCGCTGGACGTTTTCCATCCGCTGCACGAAAACATTTTGCCGCCGCCCAGACAGACGCGGCATGTGGCATTTCTGAAGTCCGCCATCTCTCGCTCTACCCACGGCCATTTTAGTGGGTGCCTAACGGCTTCATCACGGGCTAGACGTTGCCCCGCATTGGCCGTTCAAACCTTGCCAAAGCCAGAAGTCCCACGACAGCCGCCGCGGCAAGGAAGAGCGCAATCGTCAGGTCCCTGTCCTATGACCAGCAACTAACAGCCTCGATCGGGTTAGCAACTCACTCCTTCGTCAGGCTCTAAACGCTACTTACGAGGAGCGGGCTTGGGGTGTACTGCATGCCTGCAGCCCAGACGCTCGCCTGGAACGCCTATCGCAAGACCATTGGCTTTCTTGGTGCAAGCGCAAGATTGAAGAAGGCCGGCAGTTGCTGGCGCTTGTCGCGCACCGAAGATGTCGTGTTCGGATCCGCTGGCAGAAGGACGACCATTCTTGCCTGGCGCCTCGGAAATAGCGGCCTGCCGCCAACAAGGAAAATGACGACCAGGCCGCATATCACCAAGATAGCCGTCAACGTGTTTGCAATGATCTCGCCCAACCGCATCGCGACCCGCCTTATTCGTGCTTCCAGCCGGCCGATCGACGCCGGCTCCTCATGCATACCGTCGAGCAACGGATTTTATTCCGTACTCGCCGAGCCACCGAGTGGCCCGCCATCCAATTTTTGGCTGTCACTGGAATAGTTTTGGAGCGACATGAGTAGATGATGCAAGCAGGGTGAGCACAACGGGTGCGACGTGTTCGAGGCCATATCGCACAACGAAAGAGCGCTAACGCGAATGTCGGCCGAACAGGCCGAAATACTGCATCTGGTCGCGGTGCTGGGTTTCACATATTCAGAGACTGCCAACCTTCTGGGCGTGCGGCCGGGAACGGTGATGTCGCGCCCGTGCGGTGCGATCCGGCAGACCGGCAAAACAGCGGCCTGATCATTGTCCACCCCAGGGGCGCACTCCAGTTCTCGAACTTCTTTGAGAACGCATTGGTAAGGCGCGTGAAGCGGCGGTTTGCCATGCGCATGGTGAGGTTAGCGCGCTCGATATGCGACGTGCTGACATGCACCGAATCGGGATTGCCTCCGATCCGCGTCTTGGTCGCGCCAGTGCAGACGGCGGGGCTATAACGGCGTTCCGGCGACTTATTACTTTCCGGTTCGCCGTACTGCTTCACAAGCATGGCGTAATCGATGTCGGCACCAAAGGCTTCCTCGTCCGCATTGAGATAGGCGCGGTGGCCGTCTGTCGTAAGCTGGACGCGGTGCGCAACACGTTCTTTAACGTCGTCCATGAAGGCCAGCGCATATTCGCCAATCGCAACCGCCGACCAGCCAAAAAATGATAAGCTTGCTGTCGCTGTCCAGAGCAGTCCAGCTCCATGGGTCGCCAGCGCCATCGACCGGCTTTTTCGTGCCCGCCATGTCCTTCTGCTTCGCGCCGGTGAAGCTCCAAATGTTCTTTTCCGCTTTGGAAGCGGCCGATTTTGCCGCACCCTGCGTGGTCGGCCGTGGAGCCGTTGAGGTCTGATCGCTGGAATAGCCATTGTTGCGAGGAGAAGCCGGGCGGGTCTTGAAATGCCAGAGCTATTTACGCTATATTGCGTCAGAGTTTCTGGCAATGCACGGAGGTGCTGCGATGGGCCTGGCACAATATGCGGATGATGGGTTGTTCGCACCCAAGAAGATTGCGGACGCTTTCCGCACCACGAGCGAGGAGATCGCGCGTACCGCTGGCCTCGGGAAAGATGCGGTCCAGCGTCGGGAGCGGGTGCGCTCAGACAAGACGCAGCGCCGCCTGCGCGAGATGGTGGAAATCGTGAACAAGGTCGAGCCGCGATTTGGCTCCGCGCTTATAGCCTATGCCTGGTATCGGTCCGAGCCGCTGCCGGGATTTTCGGGGCAGACGGCTATGCAGCTCGTTCGGGAGGGTCGAGCAGCTGAGCTCCTCGACTTCATCGACGCGGTCGATGCGGGGATTTACGCCTGACCATCGCCGCCATCACCTATTCGGGCCGGCTCTACCGCGCCCTCAATCCGATGTATGCCCGCGAGCCCATGTCGGGACGCGGTTCCGAACTCTATGGAGGGCGTTTCAATCCCAAAGGCATGCCGGCGCTCTATGCGTCGACCTCGGTCCTGACAGCTGTGCGCGAAGCCAACCAGGTGGGCGACCTGCAGCCGACGACGCTGGTCGCTTATCGTGCCGAGATCGAGGCCGTCTTCGATGCTGGCGACGCCCCCGCTCTTGCAGCAATGGGTCTCGATGCGACGGCTCTCGCCGACGCGACATGGCGCGATCTGATGAGACACCATGGCGAGGCGCATACGCAGCGATTTGCCCGTGAGCTGGTCGCCCAAGGCTATAATGGCCTGCTCGTGCCGAGCTTCGCCAAGGGCGCTGCAATCGGCGACTTGAATCTCGTTCTGTGGCGATGGGGTGACGCTGCCCCATCCAGACTTGAGCTGATCGACGACGAGCACCGGCTCGTTTGACCTCGCCGGCCGCTGCCCGCGTTGCCGCCAGCTTCTGCGCGTCGCTCATGGACGCTGCGGAACACATTCTTTTGGATACCACCGGCACGAAAGGGCCACCGTCAATGTCTTCGGCAGTGTGTCCGGCGCGGTCTCTGGCACCACCAATGCGGCGGGCGAGCCTCCGACCGATCACCGCTGGCCAGTCTCGCCGGTGTTGGTGCCGGCCTTGGCGTCGAACGATAGGCCGACAGCTACCCCCACCTCCTGAGCCCAAGCGACGAACATTTGTCGGGCGAGATCGGCTGGGCTGTGTCCGTCATATGCGGCGCAGCAGCAGTCGCTGGCGCGGGAGTGCAGGCTGCCACGCTGCTCAATCGGCCATTCCTCAAGAAACTCTATGGCGTCCATAGCGCAGCATATGCTTCGAGCGCCAAGGAACTCGTCATCGACAAGAACGGGACGCGCGAAGGCGTCTCGGCGCTCGTCCTCGCCGCCGCAGGTGTAAGTATACTGATTGGAAGCACAGTCGAGGCTATGAGAGAGTTCGGATCCCATCTGCTTACTCCCGTCGTGATGCGGTGCGGCGCCACAAACGCGATCCAACAAGGTTAGAGTCCGTAATGCGACGCGCCTAAAATATTGGAAGAGGTTGTTTCGGCGTCAAGATCGCCGATGGGGGCTCCGCCGCTTCTGATGGGGGCTCCGCCGCTTCTATTGTGCTGCGCCGGACTGCCGATGGCGCTTGATCTCGACGACTCTCAGGGCCGGCGTCAGCGCGACATATCGGGATGACCGCTAGTCCTCCTCATCACCGAAACTTGCCGGCTGGCAGTTCGGCGTCAGTCCACGCGCCCGAGATCGGAGCATTTGCAGCATCGGCAATTTCTGAAGCCGATACGAGCGCAGTCGTTACCGCTTAGGTTTATGGATGAATGCGCTGCATAGGGGTATTCTGCATCCGCCGTGGGGGCGTGATGCTTGTCGGGTGGACCCCTAAGCATCTCAATCGGGCAGGACGAGATTGGCACGCCTGCCTCTCGAAGAGTCGTCTTGGCCGGGTTGCTGGCAGATCTACTACTGCATCTCTTCACCGCCAGAGCCGTGCAAGAAGGACTGGATCTCATCCATGTCGATCTTGCCGTCGCCATTCTGGTCGATTGCAGAGAAGATCCGCCCGACAGCGTCCTGAACCTCGTTCTCTGACAATGATCCGTCGCCATTCGTGTCCAAAAACGCGAACATCAGTCGCATTCCTGCGCCGCGCATCATACGCGGGCCATGGTGTGCAGCCATCCTGTGCTCACCGGCCGGACCGCCATCACGGTTTTTATGCCAACGGTCGCCATGGCGATCTGCATCGTCCCGAGCGTTGTCATCATCTTCTTGACGATTGTTGGCCACCTCGGAGCTTCGATCCTGTTGCATCCTCTCCTGGATGGCTTGGTCAATCATCTGGCGGATTATTTCACGCGTCGGGCTGCCCGCTTGCCCGTTCACATCCGGCAACTGCCCGGCTCTGGGCTGTTCGGTCGCCGGGGTAGGCGCAGGGGTTCCGTTTGTCTGGGCGAGAGCAGGGAAAGTCGCGAATATAAGAACAGCGGCCGCGGTCGTCATGCAGCGAGGGGGTCTCATGGGGTGCTCCATTCGATTGGTCGTGGTCTGCCTCAAGCTTATTGGGCTAGCCCAAACTGGAGGTCTCTTCGATTGTTCCGGCCCGCGTTCCAGGTCACGAGGAAGTTACGCGAGCCGACTTTCGAGCAATCTCTAGCTTCCTGTCGCGCGGCATGACGGATCACGGCGACCGGCGATCCTCCGTATCCGGCTAGTTCAGCTCTCGTCCGGAGATTGGTCTGGCCCTGGGGTGCTTGGAACACTGGAGGGACCGCGACGTCATCTAGGATGCATTCTAAGCAGTCGACCAACTGCTCGCGTATACCCTTCTTCATCGTTGGGCATTCGAACCGCAAAATTGAGGAATTCATCGATATTCTTCGGCAGGGGGAGGATCGGCATCGTCGTCGACGTGAGGCGTGTGCCCGGGTCCCGCGCCTACCCGCAGTTCGATAGGGAATGCCTGGCCACGTCGCTCGCTGAGGCGCAGATCGCGTATGAAATTGTGGTGCCGCTCGGCGGGCGGCGCGGCAAGGTGATGCGGTTCCGCCCGAAACGAACGGCGCGTGAAGAAACCAAAGCTTGCAACACTACGCGGATTACGCGCTCTCGGCGGAATTTCGAAGCGGATTGGATCGCCTGCTCGCACTCCGGCCGCGTCGCTGCGCGATAATGTGCTCGGAAGCAGTCTGGTGGCGGTGCCACCGCCGCATTATCGCTGATTATCTTCTTGCGCGTGGCGAGAGGGTCTTCCACCTGATGGGCATGGCCGGGTCGAGAAAGCCGTACCAACGGCTGGCGCGTTTTCTTCGAGACAACGGGACAGTGATCTATCCGGCGGTGCCACGATCTGAAGAAAGGCGCAAAGGCCGGGAGGAGGGCGCGCAGGAATGGATCAGCGAGACCAGCTTATCCGCCCACATCGATCCAGGCGGGAGCGTGGTCGCTCGGCTTTCCCACCCGCGGGTCTCGACATCGACACCTGCAGCTTGAATCGTCTCCGCAAGTGATGGGCTTACAAGCAGATGATCCATACGCAGGCCGGAGCTTCGGTCGTAGCCTCCGCGATAGGAGAAATTCCAATAGGTGTAGATGCCCTTGCCTGGATGGACCCGACGCATCGCGTCCACCCAGCCCAAGCTCAGCATGCGGGCGTAGGCGTTCCTGCTTTCCGGGAAGAAAACGGCATCTCCCAACCAACGCGCGGGTATTACGGCGTCAATCTCCGTGGGGACGACATTGTAGTCACCGCAAAGCACGGTGCGCTCGCCTAGCAGCGATTTGCTGTAGGTGAGGAGACGCTCGAACCAGCGGAACTTGTAATCGAACTTTGGGCCTGGTGCGGGATTGCCATCGGGTAAATAGATGCAGCCGACGACGACGTTATCGATCTCGGCCTCGAGATAGCGGCTGTGCGTATCATCGGGATCGCTCGGCAAGCCGCGGCGGCGCTCGACCGGATTCCTCCCGCGCGCCAGTATAGCTACCCCGTTGTAGGATTTCTGGCCGTGCCAGACAGCGCCATAGCCGGCGGCTCGGATCGCCTCGATCGGAAATTTGTCGTCGGGCGTCTTCAGCTCCTGAAGACACACCGCGTCATAGCTGGTCTCGCCAAGCCACTTCAGAAGCACCGGCAGGCGGCCGTTGACACCATTGACGTTGAAGGTCGCAATACGAGGCATCGGTTATCTCCCTGCGTGGCTTCCTCTGAGCTTGCAACGCAAGCCGCTATGGTGGGTTCAACCTGGAACTGTCCGTCGGCCTGTTGGTTAAGAGACTTGGTGCCCCACCTAAGGCTTGTTGAGATTCAGGATTCCCATCTTGGCTTGGTCGTGATTCAAGCTTTTGATGGAACGATTCGTATTGACGGACGCCCAGTGGGCGAGGATGGAACCGCACTGTCTGGGTAAGGCGATAGACCCTGGACGAAGCGGAGGTGACAATCGCCTGTTTGTTGAAGCAGTTCTCTGGATCGTGCGCACTGGAAGCCCATGGCGCGATCTGCCAGCCTTCTTCGGCAAGTGGAACAGCGTCTTCACGCGATACCGCGGTTGGGTCAAAGCCGATGTTTTCATTCGGCTTTTCGAGGCCTGCTCCGATGCCCCGGATATGGAGTACGCCATGGTCGACGCAACCATCGTCAAGGTCCATCGCCACGGCCAGGGCGCAAAAGGGGGACTCAGAGCCAGGCCATCGGTCGCTCCAAGGGCGGCATGACGACTAAGATCCTGGCGCTTACCGACGCCCTTGGCAATCTCGTGCGCTTTGTTCTGCTGCCGGGCCAGCGGTTCGATACGGTCGGTGTCGAACCGCTCATTGAGGGTCTCAGCTTCGACGCTCTGATCGCCGACAAGGCCTTCGACAGCAACGTCATCATCGCCGATCTGAACGTGCGCGGCGCCAAGGTCGTCATTTCTCAGCATTCGCGTCGTGCAAAGTCGCTGCCGCTCGATGCCGAGATGTACAAATGGCGTCATCTGATCGAAAATTTCTTCTGCAAACTCAAGGAATTCAAGCGCATTGCCATGCGTGCCGACAAAACCGACCAGAGTTTCAGCGCCATCATCCTTTGTCGAAACCGGAGAGCGAGTTATTGCGGCACTTGCCGGCAGGATCGCTGAAACGGTACGGCCAGAGCGCGCCTGAGTTCAATTGCACAGGGCTTGCATACTGTGGGCGGAAGCTTTGCAAACCAACGGCACCTGCCGGACGACAGACTGTCCAGCACGCCGTCTCGGAGGCCTTGCAAAGACGCATGCTCTCCAAGGGGGTTTTCCTGGGGGGGACTGACGACGGTAGCCTCGAAGCCGTTCGTCACCGCACAGGGTTTTAGCGCGGGCTTGTTTTCGGCAGATCGGCAGCATCGCCGCGGCCTGCGCGAATGCCTGGGACCGAACTGTGGCCGCCTTCCGTTAATGCTTCTAAGGCAGGCCGTCGGCGGTGGTGTTCGGACGAGAACTGTGGTTCGCGCATCCGGGTAATTGCTTCATGGCAAAGTAGCAGCTAAGGCGAACCTCGCGCGGATTGGCGAGTGCCGAAGGGCCGGCACAGGCTGCGGGGTCAACCTGGCGTCTCCCGCTCCCGCACCTCTTCGATCTTGTCCAGGACGGCTTCGGGTGCCACGTGGCGCTTGAGCTCCTTCAGTTCGTCGTCACCTTTGGTATCTACATCCAGGCGCTTGGCTATCTCTTCCACCAACTTGATGAGCTTGGTCGCCTCATGTTCATTCAGCAGACTGACCCGCAGATCAAGGTCTGCCCTGGCCTTGTCCTCGGCCGCCATGCGTTCTGGTTGATCAGAATGAAGGTCGACAGAAAGATCGCGTCGACCGAGGCGAACATGGCCAGGATGAAAAGCGATGGATCAAACGGCTCGATGAAGATTGCGGCGCCGCGATTGAGTGCGGTCCAAGCCCCGAAGAAGACAAGGTGGAATATAGACGAACATCATGCTGCCGGCGAAGTTGCTGATCGCTACGGCCGTTCGTTGCACCAAGGATGCAGCCGCGGCGTCGCGTTCCGTCTCGCCACCAACGCCTCTATGTTCCGCGCCAAGGCAGGGCTGAGGCCTTCCGCCGCTGGGGTGGTTGGCGTGATTTAGCCCTTGCTGTTAGGGGCGGCCGGGGGACCCATTCTTGTCTCTCCCGTCTGGCCTGCCTAACTCCCTGTTGGGCAATTCGCTCCATTTTGATCGGCTTCGAACGCGCGCATCCACGTTCCTGTCCGCAATCCTGCCGCCGCATTGGCGCCACCGATCGTCATTCCCCTGCGTTGAGTTGGGTGCCTGCAGTCCCTATTTAACGGCCATGCCCGAGCGCCGAAAAATCGACCAGACCGCGAAGTTGGCTGGAGAGTGGCCTCTTTCCCCGGCGGCGACGCTTGGATCGTCGGTCCGGTCAAGAGGCATTTTCCTCGAGATGCGCGCGCGTCTTCCCTTGCCCTTGAGAACACTGCTCCACGTAGAATCCCGGGTGCTCACCTTGAGGCTGCCGGAGGGTTCTGACGCCGACGTTGAAGCGGCAGCGGCGATCGTGTCCAAGGCCATGCGGAATATCGAAGACCTCCCGGTAATCCCTCGAGAGGTCGAGGACATCCTTACCATCTCGTCCGGCGAGCGGCACCGTTGGCTGAAAGATGGTCGCTTGCAGAGCGTCGGGACCAGAACCATCAAACTACGCGGGCGCGCGAGAAAGATCACCTTCCACGTGTTCGATCCACGTCACGTTGAAGATCTGCTCGATCGCGATCTTGTCACCGTCTGGCGCGAAGAAGACGCGGCGAAGGCGGCCGAGAACCGGAGACGCGCCGCCGCAAAGGCAGCCCTGAAGCGCGCGCAAAAGAGAGGGCGCGAACGGGCAGGCTCAATCGACAGCAGTTGGGACGAGGATCCTCACCCCAAGCTGCGCGGTTGGGAAGATTTTGAGGGCGAAGGACTGCTGCGCTGACCGGCTCGTCGCGATCGTGCATGATCAGCGGGGCTTCCGCTGGTGGCCAATCACGAGGGCGGCTAGTTGCCTGGGCTGCGACGGGCGTCCGCCTCTGACGCCTTGTCGGCGGCATCGTTGATCGTGGCAATGTGACCTTGCTCGACTCCTACGTTCACTTTACAGTAGGGCTTACCGTGTTGCTGTTGGTCATTCCTCGTCTACTGGCCCGATGGCTGGGCGGCATGCCCTGGATCGAAGATCCGCAGAAACCATGGCTTGACCTCGCAGCGTGTGCCGGACGCAGCCACCTTTACGTTCTTCTCGTCGCGCTGCCGTTGAGCGGCTGGTATGCCGCCTCCCGGATCGGCGCGTCGGTCTCCTTTCTTGGGATCGATCTGCCGAGCTTGACGGCGTCGGTGCAGGGCGCGCCAGGAGAGATTGCCGATTTGCACGAACCGGCGGAACGCTGATCCTTTGGCTGGCAGGCCTGCATGCGCTGATCGCACTCTGGCATCAATTCGTTCTGAACGACCGGACGCTCGAACGAATGGATCCCATGGCGCCGTCTGATTGACCGAGGATCGTCGATAACTTCCGATTACCTATTTCTAGCCATGCATACGCCGGTGACCATCTATGAGATTGACGCGGGGCAAATTCCCCGCCGCTTCAATCTCACGCCGCGCTGCGTCGTGTGGGATCTTGAAGAGGTCGAAGAATGGCTGGAGTTGCGCCGTCAGGCCTCTATCGAGGCCGCGCCAAAATTGCGCCCGGGCCGGATGTCCATCGGCGCAGGAAACTGCTTTTGGACGTGTTAGTAAGGCACCGGCGCGCCTATGCCGGCCACGTCCCTGAACCGCAACCGTCGCGATGGTGATAGCCCCCAAAAGTCGCCACCTGACCATTCAGACCCACCGGAAGGCGCGCCTGAGCTCCTTCACTCCGTCTTTCTCATACCGGCGCCCATGAGCGATGATGATGCGTTCCGGCGCCCAGACAATCATCTGCCGAACCGCTTTCGCAGAGCCTGACTTGAGCGGAAGAAAGTCAATTGCATATCGATCGGAGCCTTGCCGTCGGGATCGGCGGCACCAGAAAGCCGCACAAGCAGGCGGAAGAACCAGCTGTGGATGCGGTTCAGTTCGAAGTTCTCAATGAGATCCGTCAGGATCAGCGTCTTCGACAGGCGATGGAAGAACACGGCCTCCGTCAGCACATCGCCTTTAATGACGAGAAGATCGATTTCGTCCGGCCAGGAAGACTGTCTATCCATCAACGCCTGGTCGACCTGGACCGGCCTCTTGGCCCGCTTTTCGAGGCCGGGAACGGCAAAGACCTTTGCTTCCGGCAATTGCGCCTTCCAGTCCGGTATCCACCAATAGTGCAATGAATTCGGTGCAACGAGGAAACGGATCGGTCCCAATGCTTCAAGCGCCGTACGCAGTTCGGGCGAGTACTCCACCGGCGAGTGAAGGATCAGGTCTCCGCCGCTCAGTCTAATCACTGTCATCCGGGTGGTGAATGGCAGTTTCAGCCCGATCGAGACGAGGGTGATTTCCGAACCGTCCACGATCCAAATGTCAGGGGCGACCGGTTTGAGCACATTGACCGGCGCGTAGGGTTCCAGGCTTGGTTCCTGATGAGGATCGCTGCTCATGGGGTCATCGGCCCAGATGTCGTAGCCGCCGAAGCGATTCTGCTAGCAATGGTTCCTGCCGCAGCATTTCGCGCAGGTGATCCGCGGCAAGCTTCTCCAGCAGGTGGCTGCCTTCGACGGTCATCGTCACAAGGACGCTGCGACGGTCGGTGGGAGCTTGCTTACGCTCGACCAGACCGGCGCTGACCAGACGGTCGACCAGTTGCACCGCGCCGTTCGGCTGCAGCAGCATATCGCGGGCGAGGTCCCGGATCATGATTGCCCGGTCCGGATGCACCCTGATTGCCAGCATCGCCTGATACTGCTGGGAGGTGACGCCGGCGGCGGTCAGCGTGGCCTCGCTGAAGGCGAGAAAGCGCCGCATCGCCCCGCGAAAACCGGCCAGTCCTTCATAGACGCTGTCGTCAAGAGCCGTGGATTCGACGGGATCGAAAGTGTCATCCGCGGGATCGATCGTTTGCGAGGCCACAACGTCCCTCCGGCCGCGACGGCGTGCCGCACGGTTTTCGTGTGCTGAATCGCCGAGTGCCGGTCGTTCGCGCTCTGCCACTCTTCTCAATCCCGTCATTTTATGTCATGGCATGACATATTCGATCGTAGCTGAAAAGGCCAGCAGATTTGGCTGACGTTTGTCGGCTGCAAAAGACGCGGCCCAGTTGCCGGCTGCCCATCGGCTTCGGGCGGGCGAACCCAATGACAAGGAACGGCATGTCTGCGCCAAGCAATTCGCAAAGTCCGATCAGGAAGCTTGAGACTTCCTATCCCGTCGAGGCGGCACCAGCCGACGAGCAAAGTCGGCGGCTGAACCTACTTTCTCTTTCGCTGCTCGCTTTGGGACTTGGCATCGTCACCGGGCTGGGCGCGGTGGTCTTTCGGGATCTGATCGGGCTGCTGCACAATCTGTTCTTCAACGGCACGCTGGCCATTGCCTACGACGCCAACGTTTTCACTGCGCCGAGTCGCTGGGGACCGTTCGTTATCCTGGCGCCCGTGGTTGGTGCGGTGATTGTCACCTTCCTCGTGTCCAACTTTGCACCGGAGGCAAAGGGCCACGGCGTACCCGAAGTGATGGACGCCATCTATTATAAGGAAGGGAACATCCGGCCGATCGTGGCTCTGGTGAAATCGCTTGCCTCGGCCGTCGCCATTGGCTCGGGGTCGTCGGTCGGGCGCGAGGGGCCGATTATCCAGATCGGCTCGGCGCTGGGCTCGACGCTTGGCCAGATCATAAACATGCCGGTCGGTCAGCGCATTGCCCTGGTCGCCTCCGGCGCCGGCGCCGGCATTGCAGCCACTTTTAACACGCCAATCGGCGGCGTAATGTTCGCCATCGAGCTGATGATGCCGGAAGTGAGCGTTAGTACTTTTCTGCCAGTGGCGATCGCGACCGGCACGGCAACTTTCGTCGGTCGCTGGTTCTTCGGCCAGCAGCCGGCCTTTCTCGTACCTCCCTTGCAGGCGTTGCCCGCCGATGCCAACGCCGTCATCCTACTGGTTCTCTATGCGGCTTTGGGTGCGATTATGGGCGTGGCGGCAGCGGGCTTCATCCGCGGCCTGCATCTGGCCGAGGACTGGTTCGACAAGCTTCCCGGCCGCTATACCCGTCATGTGATCGGCATGCTGGCGCTTGGTATGCTGATGTATGTGCTCTTCGTCACCCTCGGGCAGTACTATGTCGACGGCGTCGGTTACGCCACGATCGAAAGCATCCTGACGGGCCACACATCCATCGTCTGGCTGCTGGTCTTACTGTTCGTCTGCAAGATGGTGGCCACTTCCATCAGTCTTGGCGGGGGCTCGTCCGGCGGTATCTTCTCGCCTTCGCTGTTCATGGGTGCGACCCTTGGTGGGGGGTTCGCGGCGCTGCTGCAGGCGGTCGGTGTTCCCGTTCAGGTCAGCATTCCGGCCTTCGCCATGGTCGGCATGGGCGCCATGGTTGGTGGCGGTACCGGGGCGGTGATGACCGCCGTCACCATGACCTTCGAGATGACGCGCGAATACGACATCGTCATGCCGATGATCCTTGCGGTTGCCACCAGCGTCGGTGTGCGACGGCTGCTGTCCCGCGAGAACATCTACACGCTCAAGTTGGTGCGGCGTGGCCGCGCCATCCCCAAAGCGCTGCATGCTAACATGTTCCTTGTGCGTCATGCCCGCGAGGTCATGGACGCCGACATCATGGTTCTGCCGGCGGAGCAGGGCTTCGACGAATTCCTGCGCGAGCATGAGACGGAGGGACGCCTTCGCCACGTTGTGATCACCCGAGGCGATCAGATCTTTGGCGTCTTGCGCGTCAATACCGGGCTGCGGCGCGGTCTGGAAGGTGCGCGCACCGGCGTGACCCTCGGCGACATCGCCAGCCGGGACTTCACTGTCGTGGGCGAGGACGCGGTCGCCTCTGATGTCATCGAGCGAATATGGCGCAGGAATGCCTTCATGGCGGTAGTCGTGAGCGGACGCGGCATCCCGCGGGCTTCCGCTGTCGTCGGCGTCATCACACGCGAACATGTCGCCAATTCGGTGGCCGAGGGCATCCGCATATATCCGCGATAACAGTCGGCCCGAGCGAGCAAGCGATCTTGAGCACCCCAGATCCGACGGGCGCTGGAACAAAGAGTAGGACATTCCATGACCGAAGAAACGCCGCCGGCGGACGGTGGCGCGACTTACGCAAGCCGTGAATGTGACTTGCATTACTGACGATGTGCCGCAGGTCCGCAGCCGAAGAAATTTAAACCGCAATGGAATAGTTTCCGGCCCCGCTCGGTAGATGCAGCGTTGAGGGTGAGCTTCGACTGTGGCTGGCTGCCTCCAGAGGCCGCTGTCGGGACTGGGGAGCGAAGCAGGCATTGATGACACATGGCTATTCGACGCCTGCACTTCGGGAGGAAAGCGCTCCCATCTGGCCCAGCGGTTGCGTCCCTGACCGCTGGGCCGATCCCGAGCGGAGGCTGTGCAGAATGGTATGAGCGTGAACTTCGACGTCATACCCTATCTGGAAGATTTATGGCGTTACGCGCGGGTGCTTACGCGCGATGACTCGGATGCTGACGATCTGGTTCAAGAGGCGCTTGTCCGTGCGTTGTCATTGGCCAAGTCCTACGATACTTCGCGTCCGCTGCTGCCCTGGCTGATCGCTATCGTCCGGAATACTTTTTTGTCCGGCGCAAGCCGCATGGCGGCCGACCGTCAGCGCCTGGCCTCTTACGCCGATCTGTCGGATCGCACGTCGCCGCCAGCGCAGGAGCATTGCGCCGAACTGGCCGACGTAGGACGGGCACTTTCTGGCATGCCAGCGGAACAGGCGGAAATTCTTCATGTGGTCGGCGTGCTGGGCTTCACCTATTCGGAAGCTGCCGACTTGCTGGGTGTGCCCGCCGGGACAGTCATGTCCCGCTTGAGCAGGGCCCGCGTCGCCTTGAAACAAAGCGTGGAGAATGCAACGGGTCAGGCATCGGGTTCCTTGAAAATAGTGGGAGGCCGTGATGTGGCCGAATAGCCGGATTTCAGACGAAGAGATCAACCGGTTCCTCGACGGCGAACTCTTACCGACGCAGCGATCCGACCTGCAAGCGCGGCTCGCGCAGGAGCCGGAGCGGGCGGCCGAAGTGTTTGCACACGCTCAGCGCATGGAAGCTTTGCGCAATGCTCAACCGCGGCGAACCCTTCCACCGCGCGCGACTTTAGAAAAGGCAAAACAGTTGGAGCGAATGTTCCGCCAAAAGAAGCTAATAGCTGTCCTAAAGCTGCAGGTCGCTGCTGTCGCTCTCATTGCGGTGGGGTGGTCGGCCAACTCACTGACCGTACCGCTTCGCCAGGGCGGCAAGACGGCTGATGAAAGCTTCATCCTGGCCGCGAGAGACGCCTTGAAAGTTGCGCAGCTCAATGCAGGTCCGAACAGGGGTAACGAGCCGAAGCAGGACAAGATTGAACGGCTGGTCGGTGCAGTCAACGTCAGCATGCCAACCTTGCCTTCGGGGTGGGTGGTGAAGGACGTACAGGTGCAGCCCTGGAACGGGCAGCAAAGTCTTGTAGTGACAGCCGACACGCCCAGCGTCGGCCGGATCACGCTCGTCGCGGCTCCAATGAACGGCGAGGACGCCGTTCCTCCAACCCCTGCCACTGACGGCAGGGTTCCGACAGTCTACTGGCAATCGGGAGGCACGGCTTACGCCTTGATGGGCTCCGCCGCGCCGGACCGGCTCGAAGTGGAAGCAAAGCAGATCGAAGTCGCTACGCGCAGAAACGTTGCGCCGAAGACAAAGGGCTAGTCAGCGCCGATGCTATCAGAAGGAAAGCGAATGCACTCCAGTTGCGGCCGACGGCACCCGGCGTCATTCTCGTGTCGCCGGAGCGGGTTCGATTGGCCCTGCGGCCGATCGAGCGCCGCCCGCCCGCAGACAGAGAGCCCGGCATCGTGAACGTCCTGTCGTTCGAAAGGCGGTATTTTCCGTCCAACTGCCCGGTTTGCGCTGGGATGGCCCTGGAGGCCGAGGTTTCCCTTCGCAAGGTCGAATTCCAATGTGCATCTTGCGGCGCGTTCGAGATCACTTCCGCGGCACGCTCAGCAATGAGAGGACTCTCGCAGGAAAACCGTGAAGTTTGGTTGTCGCAAGCCAGGCAGCAGGGCTTCACGATCCCTGTGGTTGCCTGCGCAAATGAAATGCTTCGAAGAGCCGATCGCTCAGGTGAATAAGGCTAGGCTTCAGGAAAGTGCGACCGCGCGGGCACTTCCTGACGGCCCGGCATCCGGCTGGGGTGGTCCCTCTTGGCGCGAGTTACCAGGCGTTCCTGTCCCTAATCGTCAGACGGCCATGATGCGTAAGTTGGAAGAAGACGAAGAAATAGGTCTCATCGGTTATCCCGGCGACGGCGAGTATATCGCGGTCTTAGGCGATCGTGAGCGCCGGAATTGGCTACTCGGTGGTGAGTTTTGCGCCCTGGATGGGGCTGACCTTGCCGATCAAGCAGCGGTCTACCCAAGGGATCTCGCCTTGTCCTGGTGACGCTAAGAGACAACTGGATCGTCGCAACTGGGGACTACGACCCGGCTGAGGTCGGCCACAACCCTAACTGATGACCGCGAGGAACGTTTTGCCTGCAGGGAATAAGGATTCTAGCGAGAAACAAAGGCTCGCCGATCTAGAGGCCGCTGCGATGCTGCGCACGTCCAACACCATGATTTTGGATGCCAGCACTGAAATAGCAATCTCGGCTGCCGCCGCTATGATGAACTTGACCCGGTTGGAGATCATTCGCCTCGCAATTCGCGAATGGCTGACGGCGCGCGAAAACGCGCGATTTCCGACCGAAGGACACGCATCACATCAATCTCTGGCGCCTGAGCGTTCGGACGTCCCTGATTAGATTCTTCAACCAGCGCTGGGCCAGCCAATGCTTCACAGACACGCTAATGGCAGGTCCGCCCTGGACCTCTACGAGCCAATCAACGTTCTGAAGCCTGTGGCTTCCGACCTCTGGATTGTCGATGGATCAGAAATCAGGTTCGGGCTGGGCTGGCTGAAATTCCCGTTTTCAACGCGCATGACGATCTTTCGGCTACGAAGCGGGGAATTGGTCCTGCATTCACCGGTGGCGTATTCCCCCGGGCTTCGATCGGCCATCGAGATATTGGGACCAATTCGCTACCTGATTGCGCCGAACTCACTCCACTATTGGTGGGTGCCCGACTGGAAAGCCGCCGTCCCCGCGGCAAAGGTTCTGGCTGTCCGCGGGCTGAGACGTCGAGCGAAGCGTCGTTTTGATGTCGACACGCTGCTGGTAGGTCGTAATTCGCCCTGGCCCGATGACATAGACCTACTGGTGGTGCGCGGCGATATGCTAACGGAGGCGGTTCTGTTTCACCGCCGCACTCGAACATTAATCCTCACTGACCTGATCGAGAACTTTGAGCCAAGTCGGATTCATAACTGGCTTTTCCGATTTCTCTTGAAACTTGCCGGCGCTGCAGATCCCGACGGCAAGGCCCCCGTCGACATGCGGTTGAGCTTTTTTGGGCGCCGTACAGCGCTCCGATTGGCGGTTCGTCAGATGCTCGACTGGGATCCGGAACGCGTTATCGTCTCGCACGGACGATGGTATGAGAAAGACGGGGTTTCCGAGCTGCGGCGGGCATTTCGATGGGTGTTGTGAGTACCTCGCTGCCTCGCAAGCCTAACGCCCTTTTGAATTGCCCGCAGATAACAGCCCCTAGGGTCAGGACTCATAACCAGTAGCCGACAATTGCCGTAAGTGAGACGGAAGCTCGTTGCCGATCGATCGCAACGCGTGGCAATGCGGCGGAAATGTTTAGGCCGCACAACCATCCGCTCAATGGTGTCACAATTGCTGACGAGATACCGTTTGCCTCCATGCCTTCTTTGGATCACTGTCCCTAAGTCGGGCAAAGGCGTTGCCCGGATGGTGGACTCAGGGGGGAGCGCAATGACCAACGTCTTCACTACTGTTGTCGGCATAGAAATCCCGATTGTCCAGGCGGCAATGGGTGGAGCTACGTCTCCGCAATTCGCGGCCGCGGTTAGCAATGCAGGCGGGCTCGGGATGCTCGCCCTCGGCTGGAGTCCGCCCGAAGCGGTACGCGCAGAAATTCGGGCTACTAAGGCCCTGACTGAACGGCCATTCGGCGTCAATCTCGTGTTGACTTATCCGCAGGAAGAGCGCCTCGCGATCTGCTTAGAAGAAGGCGTGCCGGTGGTCTCATTTTTCTGGGGTCAGGCAGGCTCGCTGACGGCTGCGGCGCATCGTGGCGGTGCAAAGGTGCTGCATACGGCAGGAAGCGCCGATCAGGCTCGGATATCAGCCGAGGATGGTGCGGACGCAATCGTTGCGCAAGGCTGGGAAGCGGGTGGCCACGTTTACGGTAGGGTTGCCACGATGGCGTTGGTTCCGGCAGTTGTTGACCAGGTCGCGCCGGTTCCCGTTCTTGCCGCCGGTGGCATTGCGGATGGACGCGGTTTAGCTGCGGCGATGGCACTTGGTGCCGCGGGCGCCTGGATCGGTACCCGCTTTCTCGCGAGCATCGAAGCTCCAATTCATCCGCGCTATCGCGACCGCATCCTCGCAGCCAAGGAGACGGACACAGAATACGGGACTGTTTTCAATGTCGGGTGGCCCGACGCTCCACACCGTAGCCTCCGCAACAAAACAATTGAAGCTTGGGAGGCAGCCGGACGCCCGCTGGCAGGTGGGCGTCCCAACGAAGGCGCGGTCGTTGCGAGGTCGCCATATGGTGATGTGATTACATATCAATCTCACACGCCGGGATCGGGGGACGACGGCGATATTGACGCCCTTGCCTTATGGTCGGGCCAAGGCGTCAGCCTCGTCCATCACCTCCAGCCGGCCGCCGAGATTGTCCGCGAAATAAGGGACGAGGCGCGGGCAATACTCGCACGGCTTGGGAATGATCCAACCTTCTAAAGCCCGCAACGCCAGGGCTCATTGATCGAGCCAGAAGATGACGGCGGCTGCGATGCAGATAGCCGAGAAGAAGGTATGGGCACATCGGTCGTAGCGGGTGGTGATGCGCCGCCAATCCTTGAGTTTGGCGAACAGGTGCTCGACCTTGTGGCGCAGGCGGTAGAGCGCCGCATCGTAGGCGTATGGGACTTTGCGGCTCCGGCTGGACGGGATGCACGGCTCGATGCCCCTGGCTTCGAGTTCCTCGCGGAACCAAGCGCTGTCGTAGCCGCGCTCAGCGATTAGATGAGAGGCTGGCGGCAAAGCGTCGAGCACTAGACGGGCGCCCTTGTGGTCGCTCATCTGGCCTTCCGACAGGAGCAGGATGAGCGGCCGTCCATCACCGTCGCACACGGTGTGGAGCTTCGAGTTCAGCCCGCCCTTGGGGCGTCCGATACGACGTGTAACATCCCCCTTTTTAAGCAGGCTCGCCGCCGTGCGATGAGCCTTCAGATGCGTCGCATCGATCATGATGCGCTCGGATTTCGGTCCTTCCCCGGCAAGGCCGGCGAAGATGCGGTCGAACACCCCCATCGGACTCCAGCGGATGAAGCGATTATAGAGCGTCTTGTGCGGGCCGTAGCCGGCCGGCGCGTCCTTCCACTGCAGCCCGTTGCGGATCACGTAGATGATGCCGCTCACCACCCGCCGGTCATCGACCCGGGGAACTCCGTGCGACAGCGGGAAGAACGGCAATATCCGCGCCATCTGGCGCTCGCTCAGCAAAAACAAGTCACCCATTACGGCCTCCTCGGAAACCGTGAAACACATCTCAAACTAAATTGATAGGTCCTGAGCCTAGGCTGCGGCCATGACAAACGGTAAAGATCGCACTCTTGATTGTAGTGCTGCTTTGGCAATTGCCATCCATCTCGTCCGTGTGCTTTTCGAACCACCTGATTGGGGAGGGCGGCTCTGAAGCCACTAAATCGCCTTGACGGCGTCCCGATACCGCCCGTCGCTTCCTGATTGCCTCGGCATGAATATCCGGGCATTGCATGTGGCTCATGCGAAATCAGGCGAGCCATCCCGTAGCCCAGCATCGCCGCACACATCAGCGCAATCACGTTATCGTGGTTTCCGGTCCTCTCCAGGATGATGACGAAGGCTGTCATCGACGCCGGCGAAGTAGCCGGCCATACCGAGCATGGCGAAGCTGGTGCTTGCGCCGAGGATGAGGCCAAGCGTGCTTCCCAGGTCGGCGCCCACCGCCAGCGACGGCGCGCGAAGATACCCTCTGGATGCCCGACACAATCGACAGCGGACCGGCCGCGAACTTCTCCACGAAGAAGAACCTTCGGAACGGGCTATATCCAGGCGCGCGGTGCGATCGGAGGCACTCCGCTGCCGCCGTTCTGCTCAAGTGACTGCTGCACGGTTTGCGCCAATGCATTAGGTGCCACGGCCGACGTCCCACAAGTTCGGGCCTGTCGCGCAATTGTGGGATTCCGCCAGAGACGCATCTCCTCCGCACACTTCCCAATGCGTGGCAGGGCCATTACGCCAAAACCGAAGGTGGAGGAGATTCTCACCCAGGCGCAGGTCCCTTAAGGTCATTTCTGGCATCCAATCGGGCAGCCTCGGGTCGATGTACAACTTGCCGTTGGGCGCGTCTGCTCGCATCCCAACGATCGCCTGCAAAAAGGAAAAGCATGAGCCCGCGGCCCATGCCTGCGGAACGTTTGCCCGCTTGTATTGCACTGGAAAAGTCGTCGGCGTCCGCGTCGACCCGGCGTAGAGTTCGGGCATGCGATGCTGCATGAAGTAGCTCGCCGCACCGCTCACATCTCCGGCGATACAAGCAGCTTCTTTGAAGAATCCGTAGCGCCGAAACCCGAGCGCGATCAGCCCATTGTCATGGGGCCAGACGGAGCCTCTTTGATACGAATGCGGATTGTAGGCTCGATGATCGGCCGAGAGTGTCCGGATGCCCCAGCCGCTCCACATGTCGGGCATCATGAGCCTCTTCACCACGCTGGCGGCTCGCTCCGGTGCGACAATACCGGACCAAAGACAATGGCCAGGGTTGGATGCGACGCTCAGAACCGGCTTCTTGTTCCCATCCAACGCAAACGCATAGAAGCCCGACGCCTGATCCCAGAACACGTCGTTGAACCGTTCGAACAGCGTTTTGGCTTTGGCCCTAAGTTGCCCGGCACGATCACCATCGCCTCTGGCATCGTAGCTTTCAGCCATTCGCTGCCAGGCATCGTAGACATAGCCCTGCAGCTCGCAAAGGGCCTTCGGTCCCTTGACCGGTGTGCCGTCGGGATAGACGACGGCGTCGTCGGCGTCCTTCCAGCTCTGGTTCTCATAGCCTGCGTTTGAGCGAGTTTCGTATTCCTGGAACCCGTCACCGTCGCGATCGCCATAGCGATCGATCCAGTCCAGGCACTTCTCGGCGGTGTCGATGTGCCGCTCGATCAAACTTGCGTCCCCGGTACAGCGCCAGGCGTTGTGAAGCGCGACCAAATAGAGGGGCGTCGCATCGGCGGTGCCATAGTAGGGCGTATGCGGAATGAGATTGAAATGAGCGAGTTCGCCTGTACGAAGCTCGTGCATGATCTTTCCGGGCTCGGCGTCGCGATAGTCATCATGTGAGGTGGCTTGAAACCGAGCAAGGACATCGAGGGCGCCTCGCGCGAAATCGGGATAGATCAAGGAATTCTGGAGCGAGACAATCAGACTGTCGCGGCCGAATAGCCCGATGAACCAAGGCAAACCGGCGGCCGGAACATACTCGAGCTGGTCCGTGCCTTCGATCGGCAGTCGAAGTGCCGCCATATCTTCGATCGCCTGATTGTAGAGCTGCTGGAATTCGCCATTCGACGTGCTGAGCTTGCATACCATGCTGCGCCAAGCGGAGACCCGTTTTGCGGCCTTCGAACTCAAGCAGTCGTCGACGCAGACGCGCGAGGCCCGAGACGTCTTTTGGCCCTGTTCGAAGTCGTAGAGCAGGCAGGCGTGCCAGCTAGCGCCAGGATCAAGCCTGATGTCGAACGATATCCTCCCATTCGCATAGACAGGTTTTGTGGGTGTTCTGTCCACCGTTATGGTGATGGCCCGCCTGAAATCCCGATTGACGTACGACGTGCGAAGGCGCGCGCTTGCAGGCGTCCATTTCGTGGTGATACGACCACGGCGAACAACTGAGTCGGCCTCCACCTCGAAGAGGTCGGCGAAGTCACAACGGATGCCGACCTCCAGATTGAATTCAACCGCCTCCGATCCGTGGTTCACCAGGTCAAAATCCTCATGCAGCCCTCCGTGACCCAGGGCGCGACCGATAAGCAACCCCAGGTTGCCACCCTCCACCGGACCGGTTTCGGTCTCGAAGAGCCGGTTTACGAGATAGATCTTGGCGGCGAAGTGGGCGATGTTCCCGGAGTTGAGCAGATCCCAGGGTTCTCCATTCGCATAGATCTGCCAACTGGAGACGACGCGTGTATCGGAGGCGTATAGACCTTGGTGTGTTGGCCAGGTGATTTGGCCATCCTGATCTGTGACCAGGAAGCCGAGGCCCTCGTTGATTGCCAATCGCGGCGGTCCGATCGCAATTTCAAGGGTCATGCCGGAGGTGCCTTATCTGTCGTTGGTCGCAGTCGCCCGCCATTGATCCGGAAAGAAATTGGGCAAGCGGGTGGCATGCCGTCACGGTTGAAAGCTCAAGGCCCGGTTTCTCGCGCCGGCGAGAATATATCCGGAGCCGGATTGCCAATTTCCCGGGCAAGAACAGCGGTTCCGAGCAGGGCAGGGACCGCGAGGGTCTCGTCTGGCACTCTGTCCATCAGTGGTCGCTACGCGACCTTTTCGAGCTCCGCCGAGAGTTGCTCGGGATTAATCACGCCCTGCCTGAAAAGGCTCATCACCTTGAGTGCGATCCGCTCGCGGTCAGAATCGGCGACGACCCGGTGCGCGGCGCAATAGTCGTCGAACGCTTTTCTCAAAATAGCGAGTTCCACGGGATCAACCACACCGTACGGTGACATGCCTGCCTCCCTAGTGCCGGGCGAACGCATGATAGCCGCTTCCAAGCGTCCGCTTGCCTTTGTTTGGTACGGGCGACAAATGGACCTTGTGCCCCAAATGTGCCAGGGAGCCGCTGTCGACGGTAAAGACGAACAGGAAGGCACAAATCACCAAATCAAATTCGCGTTTGGCCCCATGTTTCAGCCGCACGCTGACGCAGTCTGACTTTTCCTCGAATCCGGCGATCTCATCGCCGAAAATGATCTCGGTTGTGTCTTTGATCTTTTCGAACAGCAAGCGAGAGAGATCGCTGCGTGCGAGGATCACATAGCGGCCGTTTGTCAACTCGCCGAAGACGTCCGTGCCAAAGCCTGCGACGCGCTTTCCGCTATCGTTCACGATGCGCATTTCGCGCACATGATATCCCACGCGATTGATGTCTGCCCCCAGGCCCATCCTCTCTGCGATCCAATAGCCAAGACCCCAAAAATCGATGACATAACTCCCGGCGCGCAATTGAGGCGCCTGCTCGATCAGCGTTGGCCGGAATCCGGCGGCCGCGAGCCAAAAAGGCAAGAGCCGGCCCCGCAATCCCCCGCCCGAAATCAATACCGTTCGATCGACCATCCTGAGCCACCACTTCAAAGCACTTCACCGGGGTAGACACCCCACAGGCCGACTTGTTTCATAAAGCCGGTTGATGGACCTGACGCCACCGCGCACCACTGCCCGTCGCACCGGGTCAGCTTGACCTCGACGCGAGGTTCGAGCCAGGCAGCGATGGAGCTATCCGTTGCCGGCTTCGCGTACAGGGCAATGTGATCCCTTGACCAAGGGGCGACGATGCCGGTCCTGCGCCCTGACAGGAGTGAACCGTAGATCCACCCGCTGGTTCCGTCCCAATCCCTTACCCGGCGCCAATTGCCGTACTCCTGATAAATCTCCAAGGGCACACCCCGTCGTTTGAAGACCCATTCAATGTTATACCCAGTGCCCGGCCCGACACGCAGATTAGCGGACGAAGCTTTCAGCGAGACGAAGCGAGGCAGAGGAAGGGGGCCAGCTTCTGCTCGGAGCCCCGTCGTCCTGGCGGATGCCGCAACCAACGCAATCGTAAGAGCGAAACGGACGAGTGCGTTGCACAACTGACGTCTGACCTGCCGCCGGACCGCTAAGAAACCGAACGGTGCTCCAAGCTCGATCATGGGCAATCTTGGCCTATTCGACGAGCATGTGCGCCTCTCGGGCCGCGTCGATCAATGCGTTCCTGGCAACGTCAGCCGCAATACCGCCATTCATGGCCTGGCGGCAGGCGCGTAGCGCCGCCAGATGCTTCTGACTTCCTGCACTGCGCCAGTGCTTGCTAAGCAGGTCGACTGCCTGATTGGCGTTGGAAAGGTTCTTGATCTCGCCGGATATTCCGGTGGCGACTGGCACCGGCCTTGAAAACCACGCTTCATACATTGCTATGCCTCCATCGTGATGGCCGCCCAGCAAAACATTCGCGCCGCCGGGCGAAAATCAAGGATCGGCGATTAGCTCTTGGTGCTGTCCTGAGCTACGCTGTTCGGCGGGATGGTGTCCATCGCGGCCAATTTGTCCGCACACAGATCCGCGGCGCCCGGCACATCCTTCTTCATACCGGCCAGTTTCACCCACCCGCCATCGCTGATGAAACTATCTCTTTGGTATGAGGAGGTTCCCTTAAGCTTAGCCAGATTATCGCTGGCGTTCGACGCTGTGATGAACTTCTCGACACAGAGATTAGCCGCCAGTTCGGCCTTGGCCTTGATGGCGGAGGTCTTCGCCATTTCCGATGCCGTTCCGGCCGTCGTCCAACCGCCGGCTGTGAAGCCGACGATCATCGTCAGCACCGCAGCACCCACTACCGACCAAAACCAGAGTGTCTTGGACGGTTGGTATTCGTCGAAGCGTTGCGATAGTGTTTGATCGTTTGCCATGGTTTCCTCCTTTTGAGATACGCTCATTGTTTCCGGTTGATTTCCGCCGCCCCAACCGACAATGGCCGGAAATCGACCGATCGATCGACATGATGAGGCCTCTCCGCAGGGGCGACCCAGGTCAGGAGACAGGGCAGGGGAATGCTGGGGCCGATTGGCAGAACTTTCGGTCGCGAGCACGCCGGCGCAGGTCCTCGAACGCTCACGCTCGTCCCCCGTACTCTAGCGCCTGTGACGATATGCTGGAGCGTTCGGAAATTTTCCAAAATAGTGAGTGCGGACAAACTTCACCTCGATGCCGCATATACCGAGCCCGCGACTGAACTATTCCAGGCCAGTCGCGATTATGTGAAGTGGAGTTAGGCTGGCGTGATCAGTTGACTGGAATTTGGCAGCTTTCGCGGCCGAACCGGCGATGCGGTCGGACGCTAGTGCCTCGCGCTTTGGGGGCAAGCGATGGAAAGGCATTTCCTGGAACGCCGCCGCTGAAAACTCCTCGTGCGGAGACCGATGGTTGCACAATTGGGATCCCAGGATAACTCGTGAAACACTTTATATTTAGTCGCTCAGAAATCACTCCTGCCCGCGCTCCCGCCAATGATAGGCTTGGCGGATTTTTGAAACCTCAGCCGTTGCCCTCGTCAAAGCTACGGCGAGTAGCCATCGGTGAGTGGCCATTTTGTCCTTGGGCACCGGCAGCTACAGCTCCGACTTTGCAGTAGTCACTGGGGCTCTTGCTCAGCTCGTGAATCAATTTCACAGATCGCCTTTGGCGGTCACGTCGCTACCGGGCGCGAGAAGACCCCGTGCTTCGAATTGCGATGCCAGCGCAGCGCTTGCTGTCGCAAATAGCACGCAAAGATCAGCAACGGCGCCAGTTCGAATGGATTGCGCGGAGCGGCAAGATTTTCCCGTTCGGACCGGGAATTGCCAGCGCGATCGTTCCGCAGACGGCGAATACTAGCGCAGCAGCGAGCGCGGGTGGCGCGATGAAGCTCAGGAGCAAAAAAGTGATCGAAGAGTGGCCAGCTCTCGTGTTCAGCACTGAAGCGGCAAGCGGGGCCAAGACGGGCCACACCTTGTTGCCCATGCTCATCGCGGGGCTATCCCTGATCGTTCTCGGCGGCACGGTCCTGTTGATCGTTGTGTAGCAGAATAAGTCCGAGCGGGACCTGGCGGGTCTCTGCACTTTCGGCGAATTGTTTGCGCTTCGGCAAATAGACGGATTTCGACCGGGCTAAAACTTTGGCGCCGGGCCAAGGGTGTCGTTGCTCGGCGCTTTCCACAGCAGTCGGGATTTATGAATATGTCTGAATCGCAAGTCTCATCACAACCCCAGCTAGACGTGCGCGCCGTCCCGCCCGTCGAGCGCCACGCTCGGATTTTCGGGATTGCCCAGGCACTGGCTGGGGGCCAATCCTTCGTCATCGTGAACGATCACAACCCGCAGCCTCACCCGGCAGGGACCGCAGGAGGGCATCGACGACATGTCCGTCGTTGACCCAGAATTGCGGGTGTGCGGAGTAAATGGCTTAAGGGTGATTGACTCTTCGATCATGCCAGTGCTCATCAGCGGCAATACGAACGGCCCGACAATGATGATCGGTGAAAAAGGTGCCGATCTCATAAAAGGCATCCGCTCTGGTCGTTCGCAACCGCCAATGGCGGCGGTCGCATGAGCTGAGATGTCACCCGTCTAGAATCTGAACTTTCTAGTCAAATCGGCGTCTAGCCTCTGAATTTGTGAACGCAGACCGTCTCGTTTCGGCCTCAAGCGGGTGGCCGCTTCTTTATAGCATACACATCCGGCCTCCGACTTTTGCCCTAGGTATTCGGCGCGCGCCGGGATAGCATATGTGCTGGTTGGGGTGTGCGATGACAGAAGTCTCGATACGCCGAGCGGACTTCATGATGGTCCTCGCGTATGCGTCGGACCTCGCGACAGGCCATTCCCGCGACTTCGCGCTGAAATCTTGCGTGCTTGCAATGCGGATCGCGGACCTTGCGGGTGTTTCCGAGCAGGACCGGCGCAATGCCTACCACCAGTCGATGCTGCGCTATGTCGGCTGCAATGCGGATACGGACCTTCTGGCGGCCACCTTCGGTGACGAAATCGCACTGCGCCAGGATCTTGTCGCTCTCGACATGGGCAACCGTGCAGAATTGGGCAGGGTCTTCGTGCAGGCCTTCAAGCGGTTCTACTACGATCTCGAGCCTGACGCGCAGGCCAGGGCGATCGAGGCTGCGATGGCGCAGGCGCTGGCCGTGGCCCGCCCGGTGCTGACTGCGCATTGCGAGGTCGCCCAGCGTATCGGCGAGCGGCTTGGCCTGTCCGAGGACATCCGGCGCAACCTTGGCCAGATCTACGAACGCTGGGACGGCAAGGGCCTGCCGCGCGGGCTGAGCGGCGAGGATGTTCTGCCGGCCGTCCGCCTGATCACATTGGCGCAGGATGTGATTGCGCTCAGCGATGCTGTCGGTATCGACGCGATGGCCGAAACCGTTGCCAGTCGCGGCGATGGCCCATACGAAGCGGGTCTGGCCCGCCTCGTCTCGGCCAACGCGGCGGCCTTGATGGAAGGCATCGGCGCGACGGTCGACCGCGAGACGATTTTGGCGCTGGAGCCCGATCCGCCGGTAATGCTGGACGAGGAGGCTTGTGATGAGGCGTTCCTCGCAATTGCCGACATGATCGACATGCGCATGCCGTTCACGCAAGGCCATTCGCGGATGGTGTCGGAACTGGCCGCGGGTGCGGGCCAGCGGATCGGGTTGCCCACTGCCGATGTCCGCGCCCTGCGCTGGTCGGGCTGCATCCATGACATCGGCGAACTGGTGGTGCCGGTGGCGACCTGGATGCGCAACGGCCCGCTGTCGGTGCGAGAGCGCGACGCGGCGCAGCTGCACGCCTATTACGGTGAGCGGGCGCTGGCTTCCTTCGGCCACGGCGGCGACGCGATGGGCGCGCTCGTGCTGCGCCATCACGAGCGCCTGGACGGTTCGGGATATCACCGCAAGGTCAGCGGCTCCGACCTGTCTCCGGCGGCCAGGATCCTGGCCGCCGCCGAGGCGTTCCAGACGTCGCGGGAGGAACGTCCCCATCGCAAGGCGCTGTCCAGCGAGGCGGCGGCGACGCAGTTGCGTGCGGCTGTTCGTGACGGCTGTATCTGCCCCGAGGCTGCCGAGGCCGTGTTGTCCTTCGCCGGACAGCAGTCGCGCCGGGCTTTGCCGCAGGCGCTAGCCGGCATGACGCGGCGCGAAATCGAGGTGCTGCGCCTGATCGCCGCCGGCCTTACGGCGAAGGAGACGGCTCGCAAGCTCGATATCTCGCCCAAGACCGCCGACCACCACATCCAGAGCGTCTACTCCAAGATCGGCGTGACCACCCGCGCCGGTGCCGCTCTCTATGCGGTCGAGCACAGCCTTGTCCGACCGGGCGAAATGCCGGCATAGGGAATCCACCCCATGTGCGCCCGCTTCGGCGCGCGCATCGTGATCCTGTCGATGGACCAATGGTGGCCGCGACCGACAGGAGGAAATCAGATGCTTCTCGCAACGACCAAGGTGGCGGACGTCGACCACTTCATCCGGATCTTTTCGACCAAGGGCGCCGACAAGCGCCGGCTGCACGGCTCGAACGGCGCAACCGTGTTCCGCGACCCGAGCGAACCTGACCGCGTCTGGGCGATCTTCGACTGGGACGCCGAGGGTTGGAAGAATTTCGTGTCGGATCCGGAGGTGCCTGCGATCCTGCAGGAAGCCGGCCATGTGGGCAAGCCGCAGGCGGCATTGCTGCTCGGTCACTACGAGGCCTGACGTCCACGCTGCGCGCCGCCTGCTGGCTGGCGGCGGCGCGCCCGGCAAACACCTCGGAAGCCGAATTCCCCAAAACTCGCAACACCCAGAATCGGAGAAATGACATGAATCCGAAACCCATCAAGATCGGCCTTATCGCCGAACTCACCGGCCCGTTGTCTTTCATGGGCGTCGCCAATGCGAACCTCACCACCATGCTCGTCGACGACATCAACGCCAAGGGCGGCCTCCTCGGCCGGCCGGTGGAGCTCGTCATTGAGGATGGCGAGACGAACGACGGCGCCGCCAAGGCAAGGACCGCAAAGCTGATCGATGTCGACAAGATCGATGTGGTCGTCGGCGGCATATACAGCTCGACCCGCTTGGCCATCAAAAGCGAGGCGGTCACCCGGGGCAGGACGCTTTACATCTATACCGAGCAGTATGAGGGACAGGAGAACGATCCCTTGATCTTCTGCACGGGCCCGGTGCCCGCGCAGCAGGTCGAGCCGCTGATCCCATGGCTCATGGAGTCCACGGGAGCCAGGAAATTCTACCTGCCATCGGCCGATTACATCTGGCCTCATTTGCTGAACAAGGCCGCGAGCCAGGTGGTGCGCGCCAATGGCGGCGAGATCGTCGGCGAGGAGTATTTTCCGCTGGACACTGTCGATTTCCGGCGGACGGTGCAGCAGATCATGGCGAGCGGCACCGACGTGGTTTTCAACACCATCGTCCCGCCGGGGCTGACACCGTTCCTCGAAGAACTGCACAAGGCCGGCTTCGGCAAACGCGGCGGCCGGATCGTCTGTACCTACTTCGATGAGAACTTCTTCAACCTGGTGCCGCCCGACCAGATCGAGGGCCTCTACAGCTGCCTCGACTATTACCAGGAACTCGACGAACCGTTCGGTCGCGCACTGTTGCGGCGCTACAGCGCGCGGTTCCCCGGTGGCGCTACCTTGACTGCGGGCAGCGGGTGCACTGGTCACTACCGGGCGATCAAGATGTGGGAGGCCGCCGTTCATGAGGCCGCCACCGTCGAGCGCGACGCGGTTATCCGGGCGCTCGATCACGCTCGGATCAGTGAGGGACCTGGGGGCCCGGCGGAGATGGTTCCCGGCCAGCATCATGTGCGGATGAACATGTACATCGCACAGGTACAGAGCGGTCGATTCAGGGTCGTGAAGAACCTGGGTCCGATCGATCCCAACCAGCGAATGCTTACCGAAGAATTCCAACTGAGCAACGTGAGGTGAGCTGCGCGGATCCCGATCACTGCTCTTCCAATAGCGAGGGCGGCTAGATGGTGCCCTCGCCGTCCACCTTCTCGTAACGGCCAGCGACGACGTTGCGCCAAGATGGGGATCGCCAGCAGAGTGGTACCTTTCTGGATGAACCGGACCGTCTGTGCCCAAGCTGCATAGCGCCGGTGTTAGCCGGTGCAGGCCCTGTTCCTTTGCAAGATGTGAATTTTCTGTTTTAGCTATTGCCAATCTCGATCCGGCGCACTCTCGTCAAATCGTCACAATCAGCGGATGTCAGGGTCAGTGGTTACGTCTCCTCGCAACCAATTTTATCATAAATCAATAACCGTCCGCCTAATGCCGCTATCCTCTCCACCAGCCCGCCAGCCTGGGAGTCCCCCTCCTTGGAAAAGGCTGCGGACTTAGAGGGCCAGCCGGGTAGACTGGCCCCTCATCTCTTTTTCACACAGATTTTGGTTGATTTCCCGCGAGCCTTGCCACAACGATTGAGCATTCGGGGTACAGTGGAGTTGGGCTGGTGGACGTTAAATCGCTCATAGGCCGGCGAGCACCGCTAAAGAGCTTGTCCATGCAGCGCTCCTAAGCGCGCCTCTGGACGAAACGGTTTCCATTAAAGCAACTATCGCGGCAGCCCGTGAACTTGGCCTCGAACTCACCTCGAAGGATTGCGAACTCACCGAACTCATCATATTCGAGGCGGTTTTGCTCGGCCGGTTCGTCGCCTTCGATTTGCATGAGTGATGCGCACCCACGGCGTCCTTTGGTTCTCGCCGCCGGTCTCGGTTAAGACCGGCAGCATGGCGTCTGCTAAGAGGTCAACAAAGTCCAGGCAGCCGTCGAGAACCTACTTGAGTGGCCCAATCGAGGCCGTCGCCACTGGTCGACGCTTTAAGATTGGATTGCGGGGTTCTCTTCCTCGCGGGGCGGCAAGACGGTGGCGCTCGCCGGCGCCCCCGAGGCGCGATTTTGCGTGACGGCTGGTGGACTACGCGGTCCGATCCGTGGATGCGGTCCGTGAGATCGTTTTCGCTACCAGCGTGTTCGGCACCAGTATGTCATTGCGACGTGCGAAGGCGACCAGGGTTGCCCGCACGATCTCCGGATCGACCTCACCGGCAATGCCGGCTTTGCAGGCGTTGAGCGCGACCGCATGAGCCCCGTTACGGCCGGGGGCGGGCCAGTCCTGAAGCAGGGAACATGCTTCCATCGCGTTCTCGATTGTCACCGGGAAACCCATTCCGACCAGGATTGTGACAGGTTGTTCAAAGCGCGTGTTTGTCATGACTTGAGCCTCTATCGATAGCGTTGCGACTGCGGCGTGCCGAGCAACGGGCCTGTCCGCAAGGACAACTCGACGCCCTGCCCGGATTCTGCCAAGACGCGAGATCCGAGCATCAGGTTCGGCTCTCCGCAGACACTCCCGATGCCGCGACACGTGCGCCGACAGGATCAGCGTCGACGTCACCGTGCGCCGGTTCCAGCCCGCAGATTCGGCCATGTCCAGCAAGCCCGTCAGCAGCGGCTTGAGCGCCGTTCGGCATTCCTCTTCGTAGGCAAGGAATTCGCTCGGCGAGCATGCCGGGGCCGGAACGGTTCCCTCGCCGGTCATCACATTCATGATATTCTCCCCAATCGATCTGGCGATGCTCGCTCCCCACGTGGGGAGCGAGTCTGCCGGCGCTCAGAAATCCATTCCGCCGCCGCCCGGCATCGCCGGGACCGGTGCTTCCTTCTTAGGCTTTTCGGCCACCATGGCTTCCGTGGTGACGAGCAGGCCCGCGACCGAGGCGGCGTCTTGCAGTGCGGTGCGCACGACCTTCGCCGGGTCGATAACGCCCTGCGTATAGAGATCGCCGAACTCGTTGGTCTGGGCATTCCAGCCCCAGCCGAACTCCGCCTTCTCGCGCAGCTTGCCGACGATGATCGACCCCTCGGCTCCCGCGTTCTCGGCGATCTGGCGCACCGGGGTTTCGATCGCGCGGCGAACGATTTCGACCCCGGTCTTCTGGTCGGCATTGTCGACAGCGACGTTATCGAGCGCCTTTGCAGCCCTGAGCAGTGCGACGCCGCCGCCGGGCAGCACGCCTTCCTCGACAGCCGCGCGGGTCGCATGAAGCGCGTCGTCGACACGGTCCTTGCGTTCCTTGACCTCGACCTCGGTCGAGCCGCCGACGCGGATCACCGCGACGCCGCCGGCGAGCTTAGCCAACCGCTCCTGCAGCTTCTCGCGGTCGTAGTCCGAGGTGGTCTCCTCGATCTGCGCCTTGATCTGGGCGATGCGGCCCTGGATCTCTTCCTTGCGGCCGACGCCGTCGACGATCGTGGTGTTTTCCTTCTCGATCGCTACCTTCTTGGCGCGGCCCAGCATCTGGATCGTAACATTCTCCAGCTTGATGCCGAGGTCTTCCGAAATCGCGGTGCCGCCGGTGAGGATGGCGATGTCCTCGAGCATGGCCTTGCGACGGTCGCCGAAGCCCGGTGCCTTGACGGCCGCGACCTTCAGACCGCCGCGCAGCTTGTTGACGATCAGCGTGGCCAGCGCTTCGCCCTCGACGTCCTCGGCGATGATCAGCAGCGGCTTGCCTGACTGCACCACCGCTTCAAGCACCGGGAGCATGGCCTGCAGGTTGGAGAGCTTCTTCTCATGAATGAGCACGTAGGGCTCCTCGAGCTCGACGCGCATCTTGTCCTGGTTGGTGATGAAGTAGGGGCTGAGATAGCCGCGGTCGAACTGCATGCCTTCGACGACTTCGAGCTCGGTCTCGGCGGTCTTGGCTTCCTCGACCGTGATGACGCCTTCATTGCCGACCTTCTCCATGGCCTCAGCCAGGAAGCGGCCGATCTCGGCATCGCCATTGGCCGATATGGTGCCGACCTGCGCGATTTCGTCGTTCTTCGTCACCTTACGGGCGTTGGCCTTCAGCTCCGCGACCACTGCGTCGACGGCCTTGTCGATGCCGCGCTTCAGGTCCATGGGATTCATGCCCGAGGCCACGGCTTTGGCCCCCTCCTTGACGATCGCTTGCGCAAGAACCGTTGCCGTGGTCGTGCCGTCGCCGGCGATGTCGTTGGTCTTCGATGCCACTTCGCGCACCATCTGCGCGCCCATATTCTCGAACTTGTCCTCGAGCTCGATCTCCTTGGCGACGGTGACGCCGTCCTTGGTGATGCGCGGCGCGCCGAACGATTTATCGATGACGACGTTGCGGCCCTTTGGTCCCAGCGTCACTTTCACGGCGTTGGCGAGGATGTCGACGCCCCGCAACATCTTCTCGCGCGCTTCGGTATGGAATTTCACCTCTTTGGCGGCCATTGGATAACTCCTCTTTAGGCAGCTTTCATTGACTGGTTGACTGTTTGAAAAAGCCCTCAGGCGGCCTTCTTCATTGTGGCAGTCTGCTCGATCACGCCCATCACGTCGCTCTCCTTCATGATGAGCAGGTCCTCACCGTTCAGCTTGATCTCGGTGCCGGACCATTTTCCAAACAGGATCCGGTCGCCGACCTTCACGTCGGGTTCGACCAGCTTGCCGCCGTCGTCACGAACGCCAGAGCCGACGGCGATGACTTCGCCTTCGCTCGGCTTTTCTTTGGCGGTATCGGGGATGATGATGCCACCCGCCGTTTTTTCGTCGGCTTCGATGCGGCGGACCAGGATACGGTCATGCAATGGACGGAACGCCATGTCGTTCTCCTTCAGGACAAACAGGTTTTGAGGTTCCCCCGCACCGGACCGGCAATATCGGCCGGTGCGGGGCGACGCGACCCTCTCGGGCATCGCGCGCGCATATCGAGCTAGTTTTGGGATTTTCGGGTTTCAAGGGGCCGATGCAAAAAAATTAGCACTCGGCATATGAGAGTGCCAACGGACTGTTATCGTGCAGCTATTTCGTTCGAACGGGAGACTTTGCAGCTTGAATTTTCGCGACTCGCAGACAAAATTATCGCTGCTGCTGCCCATGGGACGGCAGCCTGGAACACGAACGCTATTCGAGGAGTTTTTGCAGACGGAGGACATCGATGAACCACCAGACGTTTTCGCCGATAATTTCCTCTCTTGCCCCCGAAACATCCGACTATTCGCTCGATCGCCTGCTGGCGCCGGCCAGGCATTTCAAGCATCCTGACGAGGTCTTGAAGGACGAGACGCTCGATCGTCAGGAAAAGCGGGCGATTCTGTCGTCCTGGGCTTCGGATGCCTGCGCTGTGGAATCCATGCCAGCGCTGCGTCAGCCGCCGGGTACCGAGCGGCCGGTAACCTTGGACCAGATCATGGATGCCTTGTGCAAACTCGATGTCGAGGCTGCGACGCCATATCCGGCAACCGATCATCGGCACATGTTTGACCGACTGGACGCATGAAATCGTAAGGAGAAGCATATGGTCAACGCGGTCAGCAGGGAGTTCCGACTGCAGATGGTTGGCTACGGACTGACCACCGCCGAGATCCATTACCATCTTCCCGATCACCCGAGCCTGCTGCAGCTCTACGTCTGGCAAGAATATGACCTGGCGCCGGAGTTTCCGGAGCTGCAAGAATTCCTGGGCTATTGGGAGCGTGAACTGGTGGGCGCGCTGCATTCCGTGCGAGTCGCCCACCATCGCCTCATCCAACCTTCGGAATTGCGCGCCGTCGACGGGATCATTGCCATCCACTGAGCGTGGCGTCAGATCGCAAGCCTCCGGTCGTCCTCATCGGACGGCATTTGCGGAGCGCGGAATGGCCATCTGCCGGTATCAGGCCGGCCCGTTTCGCCGCTTTCTTGAAAGCGTTATAAGCCTCACGGCCGCTGCGCCAGCCATCCAGCGCGTCGCGGCAGGCCCGCTCTGCGGCGCGCCAGCTGCGTCCCTGCGCCCATTCAGGCCATTGCTGATCCAGGCATTCCAATGCCTCGAAGCTGCTGGCGACCTTGCGCGAAGTGGCGGGAAATTCGAGCTTGACCGGTTCGGGAAACCGAACGTCGTTCATCACTTCCTCCGTTTGTTGTTCCAGTCTTTTGCGAGCAAGCAATCGGGCGGCGCCATCGGCGAACGCCCCTTGTCGAGATGGTTGGCCGCCCATGCCGTGTCAAGGTTGCCGCATGGCCGGCGTCAAAACCGTTGAACCTCCCCATCGGCAGCCGGCAGCCCGATCGGCCCGGCGATGCCTTCGGGCGCCATGATGATTGCCGCTCTGCCTCTTGACGCGGTGGAATTGAATTCCCAGATCGATTTTGCTGGCGCCTAAAAGGGCCAGCGAAGGTCAAGGAGCGCCGCATCCTTGGCGCTCCTCGTATCTATATTGCTCAATGGAGGATGTAGCTATGAGAACGACATTCGACTTTACCCCTCTGTTCAGGTCGAGTATCGGCTTCGACCGCATGCTGAACGCGCTCGAGGCTGCGAGCAGAGGCGAGCCGATCGACAACTGGCCGCCCTATGACATCGCCAAGACCGATGAGGACGACTACCGCATCACCATGGCGGTCGCCGGATTCAGCCAAGACGAACTGACCGTCACGCAGGAGCAGAACATGCTCATGGTGTCTGGCCAGAAGGTCGGCGAGGACAACAGCCATTACCTGCATCGCGGCATTGCCGGCCGAGCCTTCCAACGCCGTTTTGAACTGGCCGATCACGTCAAGGTTGTCGGCGCCGGTCTCGTCAATGGTTTGCTGACGATCGATCTCAAGCGCGAGATTCCCGAAGAGATGAAGCCGCGCAGGATCGAAATCGCATCCGACAAGACGATGCCGAAGGTCGCGGCGAACCGGAAGATCGAAGCTGAGAGGCAGGTCGCCTGAGAGCTCGCTGATGGTCTGGCGCGCGCGGCATCGGGCCTCGCCCGGTGCCGTCGCGAAACGATTGGTCAAATCCAATCAACAGAAAGGAGAACAACAATGAGTGTACGTGATCTGATCCCTTGGAGACGGGAAAATAGCCGGCTTCCGAGCTTGTTTCGCGATGACGAGCGCGACCCCTTTCTCTCGTTGCATCGCGAGGTGAACCGCCTGTTCGACGACGCTTTCCGCGGCTTCGGCCCTGCGCTATCGGCCTTCGGTACGCTATCTTCATTCGGCAGCGGCTGGCCGAGCGTCGAGATTTCCGACGGCGAGAAGGAGATCAAGGTGACGGCCGAGGTTCCCGGTCTGGAGGAAAGGGACGTTGAAGTGCTGCTCGATGACAGCGTGCTGACGCTGAAGGGCGAGAAGCGCTCCGAAACGGAGGACAGGGACCGGCAGTTCTCGGAGCGCTACTACGGCCGCTTCGAGCGGCGCATCCCCCTCGGTTACGAAGTCGAGGAGGGCGAGGTCGACGCCCGCTTCAAAAACGGTGTGTTGACGGTGAGGCTGCCGAAGACCGCGAAAGCGCAATCACAGGCAAAGCGCATCGAAATCAAGAGCTGACATGTGGCGCGGAAGGTCGCCGACAGGCCGGGCCTCCCGCGCCACACCTGCTCTACCAGGAAGAGAAATGCCTCTCAGCGACGAGCCGCATTCCGGCAAAGCCCGAACGAAACACGCGGGCGCCGTCGAGAACGATCGAGGCTGCCGCTAAAGAGGAACGCATGCTGCTCGATTGAGGGCCCGGCTCAGATATCGGTATGATGCCAGCGGCCAAGCTCTCCTCTTCGAGAGATCTGTGACATCACCGACGCTGGCCCCCGCGTTGGGGTGAGTCCTCGCCAGTTCTTCTGCCTTGGATTTCACATCAAAGGAAGCTCGCCGCCGCTTTTTTGCTGCTGCTACCGCATCCGCAATCTCGACTGCCAGGGTGAGTGCCGGCATTAGACTTCTCCCGGATGCCCAGCCTCTACTCCCAAACATTGCAGACGTTCGGCCAACCCGACAGCTGTGCCGGCGACAGCGTCACCGAGCCGCCAGGCTCGGCCACATGAACTGTCCGTGGTTCATGCGCTTGGTGAACAGACAAAGACCGGTGACATCCCAGAACAGGATCTTCAGCAGCCAGGCATTCTTGCCGCGGAACACGAACAGATGCCTCGAGAACGGCTCCTTCTTCAGATGTTCCTGGATCAGCGTCGCGAGCCCATCGAGCCTTTGCGCATGTCGGTGTGACCCAAAGCCAGATGCACTTTCACGCCGGCCGGAACGACGAGCATAACGCCTTCTCCCTGGCCGCCAGCTGCCGCTTCACCGCGGCCGCAGTGCTGCCAGTCGGCGCAAACACGCGCCGCCCATCATAAAGACCCCGCTGCCAAGGCGCTAGGTGCCAAGGGCGGAAAGAAGCGCGCCGAGAACATGACGCCAGAGCGGCGCCGAGATCGTTAAGAAGGCAGCAGCGAAACACTGGGGAAAATAGCAAGCACGTTCACTTTTGTGGTCGATGGAAGACCTTTGCGAGAAAATGGACGCCGTTGCGCCGAAGCCGGGCACGCGGTCCATATAAGAAGCGCGCTGCGGACAACTCCTAACAACCGCAGGTCGATTAGATGACGCTACGGAAGAACGATTGCAGGACGTCCAGGGAACGAAAAGCCCGCCGCTACCCAGTCGAGCGGCGGGCTTCCTGCGATTTCGTAAGCGGCTACACCCCTGAAAGGAGCGACCGCTTCCCCGGTTAATGCGGCGACCGCGCAACGGTCCCGACAATTTTAACCAACGTCAAAATTTCAAACTGATACACTACCCGAAGTTTTGAGGGTCTTCCTCGCTGTCGCGCGCGATGGATCGATCAGCGGCGCGGCAAAACGGATCGACGTGCAGCATTCGACGGTCTCGCGCCGCATCAAGGCGCTGGAACAGCAGCTCGGCACGCGCCTGATCGAGCGCAAGGCGTCGGGCTACGAGCTCACCAGCGCGGGCGAGGAGCTGAAGCTCGCTGCCGTCAAAATGGAAGTCGAGGTGCTGGAGGTCGAAGGCGCGCTCGGCGGCGAAGAAGATCGTCCAACAGGCGTACTCCGCGTCGCTGCGATCAACAACATGGCCTCGTCGGTGCTGATGCCGATATTCGCGCGCTTCAGCGCAAAATATCCAGAAATCGAGCTGCACGTGCAGGTCTCGAACAAGTATGTCAGCCTGGCCGAGCGCCAGGCCGATGTTGCGATCCGCCAGACCAACACGCCGCAAGAGACACTGGTCGGCACGTTGCTCGGCAAGGTTGCCTCTGCCGTCTATGGCGAGCGCAATATGTAGTCTCATTGCGCTCCGGCGCGACGCCGAAATGGCTGGGCGTGGAATGTTGCGCCTTCCACCAGTCGTTGACAAATGCCGCGTGCCCCAACCGCGACTACAGCTTTTTTGTCGACGATACTTTGTTGACTCTCGCGGCGCTGCGCGAGGGAATGGGCCTCGCCTATCTGCCGTGCTTCATGGGCGACAATGACGCCCGACTGCTCCGTTATCTCGCCCCGGAGCCGCATCATGATGTCGGCCTCTGGCTGCTGTACCATCCCAATCTCCGACGCACCAAGCGTGTGCGACTGTTTCGCGAACACATGCTGGCGGAAATGGTGAGCCAGCGGGAGCTGTTCGACGGTTTGAAGCCGCGACGTGAGGGCCGGAACAATCTCGCCACGATGTCGTCGCCGGAGCCGAAACGCCACGGACGACAGGCTGCGCCAGTGTGAAATAGAGTTGGCCTCCGTTGCCGTTGCGGCGCAACATGTCGCCTTCTGGCCCTAGGCGGCGGTTTTTGAATGTCCGTTCTTCCTGCGCTCCTGAGGCAGTTGGCACGTCAATACGACGCACTTGCGTACCTGCTAAAATAATGAAATACGGCCCGCGAGGGATGACGGCAGGGAATGGGTTGGCATGTATTTTCCTCAGTTTCTCACGGGAATGGTGGTGACGTCGGGCGCCTTAGCGGCGCGGGCATATGGCGCGACAGGCTCCCTATGGATCGCGGCCGTCTGGGCCATTCTCACGTTGGTGCTGCTGCAAGTCGGATATTTTGTGCTTGTGCTCGGGATCGTTTATGGGTCGCGAGATAGCGATCGAGCGTCGGATGCAGGTTCTAGCCAGACAGCAAGTCGCGTAGCGCGATAGAGTCCGCGCGGGACTGCAGAACAATTCGCTTCTAACCCCCTGTCTCCCGAAGCCTAATGCCGTGGAGAGCACCGCCATGAAGACTTTGGCCGGCTTGGACTCCGGCGGGCAGGCAATGCGAAGGTCCGCTTCGCATTGTCGCTCCAAATCCTGACTGGCAGAAGACGGCCCCAAAGCGGTCGGCAAATTTTCTACAACTCGCAATCCACTGGGGTTCTTGGAAGCTTTTCGAACTTTCTGGGTCGCGCCTCAGCCCGAATTGCGGGGCTTATGGACAAAGGGGGATACTGAATTCGATTTTTAGGCATCGACTTCCTGGCGCGTTTGCCTCCTCATGGTACGCGTCAGCAGGTGTCCAAATGTGAGTGGCAGCTTTGCGCCTCAATTCCCGCTACTGGGATCGCAAATGCCATTTTCCCGGAGCAGTCACAAGCAGGTTGTCTGACGGCCCGAACGGCCACCAGCTCACAGGGCCATGATGGGTTCAGGCAACCCTGCGATATCGACCCGCCGCATGAATACCGCGCCTCCGACGTCGTCCGCCTTGGTCGCCTCGGTCGTGCTGCCGTCCCAGCCGGTCGTCACGTACAATGTCTTGAGTTCTGGTCCTGCAAAACACAGGCTGGTCACGAATGTGGCAGGCAGATAGAGCGACCGTCGAAGCGTGCCTTTTGGGTCGATACAGACAACCTTGCTGCCGCCATAAAGTGCGCACCACACATTGCCCGCACTATCAACGGCAAGGCCGTCAGGCATTCCATCATTGTTGGCAAAGGTGAAGAACACGCGACGACCCGAGATCGATCCGTCATTGCCGAGATTGTAAGACAAGATGCGGCGGCCCACGGTATCGCTGAAATAGAGCTTGCGGTTGTCGGGCGAGAAAGCCGGGCCATTGCAGATCACGAAGCCCCGGTCGCCGACCACCCAGCCTGTGCCGGGGACCATGCGATAGAAGAGCGCGTTTGGCTCCCGCTCCGACACATCATAGGTTCCCACCCAATAGCGCCCGGCACGGTCGACCTTGGCGTCATTGTAGACGAGGTTCATTTGTCCTTGCTTGGGATTTGCGAAAACCCGGGTTTTCCCAGTGGCTGTGTCGAGAAGGTGCAGCCCATGATCCACCGCGAGAAGCAGGCCCTTTTCGGTAAGGACGAGCGACCCGATAGTCTCGGCGAAATCCATTTTCCAGCTGTCGCGGGCGCCACTGCCTTGTCGTTGCCGGTGCACGGTTGGGCCATAGAAGTCTATCCAATAGAGTGCCTGCTCTGCCGGGTGCCACAGGATGCTCTCGCCCAGCCGATCGCGTGTTGGGGCGAAGATTTTCCATTCCGCGATGTCTGCTGGCATGTTTCCGATCCTTGCCGGTTTGGGGCGCATCACTGAGCATCCGAACGCGACGGCGGCCCGTGTTGCGTCGGCCTCTCAGAAGCCCCGTGAAAGTCGAACCTCGAGGCTCAGCTGCCAATGTGGAAAGTCTCCGTGTGGCCGTCGACCGCTATTGCCTGACCCGTCACCATTTTCGCGGCCGGCGAAGCCAGGAACACGCACATGTCGGCGATTTCCTCCGGGTTCACGAAGCGCTTGATCGACTGGGATTGGACATATTCCTTCTGGAGGACATCGATTGCGACCCCGCGGCTCTCCGCCTCGGCCTTGATAACTTGCTGCATGCGGGCGCCATCGACGGATCCAGGGCAAATCGCGTTGGCGCGCACACCGTATGGCCCGAGTTCGACAGCCAGAGATTTCGTGAGCCCGATCACTGCCCATTTGGCGGCGGCATAAGGCGTCCTCAACCCATAGCCGTACAGACCGGCCGTTGAAGAGATGTTGATGATGCTGCCGGAGGACTGGCTCTTCATCAGAGGCGCGGCGCGCCTGGCACACAGGAATTGCGCGTCAAGGCACACACTGAGACAGTCACGCCAGTCGTTCAGTTTGAGCTCCTCGACATAGCCGGTAGGACCCTTGGTGCCGGCGTTGTTGATGAGGACATCAAGACCGCCGAGATCACGGAGTGCGTCATCAAACCAGGCGTTGATGGCCTTCTCGTCGCTCAAATCCACTTTCTTACCCGAGACCTGCGGATGGGTCTTTGTCACATTGTGCAATGCCCGCTCATCGACATCACAGACATGGACCTTGGCGCCACTGTCAGCGAAGGCCTGGGCGATAGCCCACCCGATGCCCGAACCTCCCGCAGTGATCATCACGCGTTGGACCATTTTATCCTCCTTGTTGTCCCGGATATGACGCGGCGCCGCTGCGCGCGTCATTTACGCTTCGGCACTATTTTTAGTGTAGGCACCAGCCCCCGACGAAGGCGGCGATTGACGGCAACGGCAGCGCAACGAACGACGCAGGCCGAGACTTGGTGCCCCGCCAATCAGCGAGAAAGCTCGCCGCCGTCCACCACGATGTTGGACCCATTCACATACGAGCAGAGGCCCGAGCAGAGCGCGACGGCGACATAGGCGATCTCTTGCGGTTGCGCGAAGCGCCCCATCGGGATCGCCGCTTCATAGCTGGCGCGGATGGTTGCGGCATCGCTGCCAGTCTGCCGCGCAACGTTGGCGGTTGTCGCCGCCACCATCTCCGTGTCGACGCTGCCAGGCGAGATGGTGTTGACGCGTATGCCCCGTGGTGCGAGTTCTCCCACCAGCGCATCTGCCAGTCGCAGGACACCAGCCTTGGAAGCGCAGTAAGCACCCCACAAAGGCCATCCCTTCAGCCCATACTGCGACGCGATGAGGACGAGGTTGCCCCCGCGATGCAGATGCCGTGATCCCTCTCGAGCGACCAGGAACGCCCCTATCACGTTGACATCCAGTACACGGCGAAAGTCTGCGACCTGCATGTCGGCCAACGGGGCGACAACACCGATCGCCGCAGCGTGAACGATGTCGTCAATGGGACCTTCAGCAGCGATTTCCGCCAAAATTCGTTTTACGGACTCTTCGTCGGCAATATCACAGCCCCGAACCGTTTCGGACGCGTTGATGTCGAGGCGCACGACTGCGGCGCCGGCCTGGTCGAATGCGTCTGCGATGGCCTTGCCAATTCCGCGGGCCGCGCCCGTCACAACGGCGCGTCGGCCGGCAAGCAGCTGCGGCACCTGAAACGGGGCAGAAGAACTCTCCTGCGAGGGGTTGGCGAATGTCATGTGATGGCTCCGGCGAAAAAGGCGATTTTGGCTAACGGTGAGGCTATTTCACCGCGCGCTGCCGCAACAATGGTGCCGAAGGTCACTATTGATAGCATCATCTCGCCGACCCGCGTCCGAGATGGTGACCGTCGGCACCATTGTTGAGGTCTCAAAGCGTGAATTAGGGTCCTGCCAAGATCACGATTTGTCTCGCGGGAGCCATTGCCATGAAGCCAGATACCCTTCCCAAATGCTGCATTATCGGAGCAGGCTGCAGCGGAATTGTCACTGCCAAGGCACTCACGCAACGCGGCATTCCCTTCGACTGGTACGAGATGAGCGATCGGGTTGGCGGTCAGTGGGCATTCGAAAATCCGAATGGGAAGTCGGCGGCATACCGATCGCTGCACATCGATACCTCCAAGCTGCAGCTGGAGCTGGCGGACTTCCCGATGCCCGCAGATACTCCGCACTATCTGCACCACACGCAGGTGCTGGCCTACCTGAAGTCGTACATGGACCATTTCGGTCTGACCGCTAAGGTCAAACTCAATACCGAGGTCAAGAAGGCTGATCGTGATGCCAATGGGACCTGGCAGATTCGTTTGGGCGACGGCGAGACGCGCTCCTACGACGCATTGTTCGTGTGCAACGGACATCATTGGGATCCGCGTCTGCCCGAGCCCGCCTATCCAGGCAAGTTCGAGGGCATGCAGCTTCACTCGCATGGCTATCGCGACCCGTTCACGCCGGTGGATTTCACGGGCAAGAACGTCCTGGTCGTTGGCATGGGCAATTCGGCGATGGATATCGCCAACGAACTTTGCCCACGCCATATCACCAACAAGCTCTTTGTAAGCACCCGGCGCGGCGCGCATATCTTTCCGCGTTTCCTGCTCGGCAAGCCTGCCGACAAAGGCAAGCTCTATCCTTGGCTGCCGCTGTCGCTCCAGCGCTGGGTTGGCCGTCGGATCTTCCATTTCGCGGTCGGTCACATGGAAGATTTCGGGTTGCCTAAGCCTGACCACCGCGTGTTCGAAGCGCACGTTTCGGTGTCGGACACATTTCCAACGTTGGTTGCCTCGGGCGATATCGAAATTCGACCCGGCATCAGAGAGCTCGACGGTGACAGCGTCGTCTTCGAAGATGGACGCCGTGAGAAGATCGACATCATCGTCTGGGCTACCGGCTACAAGGTCTCTTTTCCCTTCTTCGACCGGTCCTTGATCTCGGCGCCGGGCAATCGCCTGCCGTTGTTCAAGCGCGTGCTTAAACCCGGAATACCAAACCTTTTCTTTATCGCTCTGGCGCAACCGAGCATCACGCTCTTTGCGCTTGCAGATCGGCAGGCAAAGTGGATAGCGACATATCTTGCTGGCGACTATGCACTGCCCGACGTGGAAGAGCAGAAGCGCACCATTGTCGCCGATGAAAAGAAGCACATGAGCCGCTATTACGCGTCGGCGCGCCATACGATGCAGCTCGACCAGGACATCTATTTCTCGGAGCTCGAGGGCGAACTCAAGCGCGGACGCAAGCGCGCCCGTTCTCTTGGCTTCGGGCGCACCCGGCTGCCGGTTCCCAGGGTCGCCGATGTGGAGTTTCGGGCCGCAGCCGAGTGAGGAACGCCGTTAGGCGCCTGTCACCCGCAGGTGCTGGACGTAGGTGAGAAAGAGCTCGCGTTCGGTGGTGATATCGAGCTTCTGATAAAGGCGAAGCCGGTGGTTTTTGACGGTTCCACGCTTGACGCCCAGGCGATCCGCGATGCTGGCGATCGGATGGCCTTCGAGCGTCAACTCGACGATTTGGCGTTCGCGGTTGGTAAGAACGGATAGCCAGTCATTTGGATCGGCACGCGGTGCGTGCATGGCAGATACCTCGACTTGGTCGCATTGGCCACCAGGTGCTGCACCGAAATCGGCGCCCAGGGCCGATCGGACGACGAGCCGGCCATCAGGAAGCAATGCCTTGGTGTTGCCGGTGCTGGCGAGCTCAACCAATGCCTCCACCAGCCCGCCCCTTGGATCGGCGACCAGCCTGCGCCACGCGCTGTTTGCGGCGAGTTCGTCGCCGCGCCGGTCAAGGAGGCGCAGGGGCTTTTCGGTGGCATCTGCCGCCAAGCCATGACTGATGATGGCTTTCAAGTGGGCATCGTGCAGACCGGCCAGCGAGGGAAATGCATTCTCGATCGTTGCAAGCTCCGCGGCGCCGAATTCGCCGACGGCGCGATCGACCACGAGCGTCGGACTGGCGCCGCCGATCGGCGGCAAGAACACGGCAATCTCGTCACTGATGCTGGCCGCGCGCAGGAACTCAAGGGCATACCGGCTTTTCCACATTTCGGCGGGCGCCAGACGGCGCAACGAACAGACCGCCGGCGAGGCAACGCTTCGCCAATAATCGTGAAACGGGTCGAGCGTATACAGACCAGATGCGTAGGGCGCGGCAACCTCGCTGCGGATTTCGCGTGGAATGATGAGGTCCGGCGCTCCGGAACTTGAATACCGCACCAAAGAAAACGCGTCGGCCTCGACCAAGGAGGCAATCACCTCGAGCAATCTGTCATAGAAGACATCATCGCCAATCGCGGCGCTCGCGCGTCCTATCGCAGTGGAAAATCCCAGTCCCGCCATGCCGTTTCGAACTTCAGACCGGATCTGGCCGGGGTTCGGAACGTAGTTTCTAACCGGAGAATGGACGTTCATTTCTCCTCCTTGGCCTTTTGGCCCAAAAATTGGTCATATGGCCAATTGTTGATCCTTTTGGACAAATATGTCAATGTGAACTCATGAGCCTGACAAAAATCAGTGACATCCGACGCCGCGAGCTGCGCCATGCAGCCTTTGAGGTTCTGCAAAGCGAGGGCATGGCGGGGGCTACAATCGAGAAAGTCGCCCAGAAGGCGGGCGCCTCGAAAGGCATCGTCCATCACTACTTCAAAACCAAGCAGGAGCTTTTCGAGCACACGATGCGCCATTCGAACTCGTTGCTGCGTGACGAGGTCATTCGGCTGATGCGTTTGGCGCGTAGCCCGGACGAGCGCCTGTGGGCGATCATCGCCGGCAATTTCAGTACAGCGTTTTTTACGCCGGGAATTTGCCATGCCTGGCTTGCACTCTGTTCCGAAGTGCCGCGCGAGCCGCAGCTGGCGCGCATTCAGCGTGTCGTCCACGCTCGTATGCATTCGAATTTGATGAGCGCCTTGTCTGGGCTGGTCCCAGCCGATCAATGCGAGGCCGTGGCGCTTGGAATAACCACAATCATCGACGGGCTGTGGCTCAGGCTCGGACTGCGGCCGGCAAAAATTTCTGCACTCGAAGCGCTGGAGCAGCTGAGCGACTATCTGGCTCACCGCATCCCTCACATAAGCTGGGAGGAGCATCTGTCGCGCACCGATCCCGGCCACCGGCCGGGTTGAGGGGATAGCGCATGGCGTCGCGGATGGTGACCGTTGGCACCATTGTTGGACAACGGATGGCTGCATAGGCTCTGACAGACCTGAACGTGAAGGAGCAATTCCATGGCCGCGCGGCTCGCTGACAAAGTAACCCTGATCACTGGGGCGGCGTCGGGGATCGGCAGGGAGACGGCCCGGCTTTTTGCACGTGAGGGATCCACCGTGTTCCTTGGCGATATCGATCGCCGGCGCGGCGAGGCCGCAGCTGCCGAGATCGGGGCGTCTGCGTCTTACGTCGAGCTCGACGTGACCAAGGAGAATTCCTGGTCAAGCGCGGTCGACGCGGTTCTGGAGCGGGCCGGCAGGCTCGATGTGTTGGTCAATTCCGCCGGGATTTGGAGTGACGGCGATTTCATCAGCTACTCGCTCGCTGAATGGCAACGCACGATGGATATCAACGCCACCGGGACTTTCCTGGGCTGCCGTGCCGCCGTGGCGGCGATGAAGGAAAAGAGCAACTCCGGATCGATCGTCAACATCGCCTCGATCTACGGCAACATTGCTTCTGATGACGCGGTTGCCTACGCCGCCAGCAAGGGCGCGGTGAGGATGTTGACCAAGGGCGTTGCGCTCTATTGCGCTGCCAACTCATTGGCTGTGCGCTGCAACTCGGTTCATCCCACCTATGTCGATTCAGAAATGCTTGCAAGCTTCGCACATGTGGTCGGCGGCCGCGAAGCGGCAGTGGCCGGGTTGAGTGGAGTGGTGCCGATGCGCAAGCTGCCGGTGCCATTGGACATCGCGGAGGCGGTCTTGTTCCTCGCGTCTGACGCTGCTCGGCTCGTGACGGGGGCTGAGCTGCCTGTCGATGGTGGGATGCTTGCCGGGATATTTGCACCTATCAGCGCTCCGCCGCGCCAACTTGGGGCTTAAGCCCTCCGGGACCCCGAGTTTGATGACAAGAACGAAAGACAATGGGAGAAAGAAATCATGATAGGTCGTAAAATTGCACTTTGGACAGTGCCACTTGCCGCAGGTCTCGCGATCGCTCCGACGGCGATGGCGAAGCCCTTGGGCGAGACGAGTACATCGATTAAGATCGCTATCAACGAATGGACCGGCCAGAACCTGTCCGCGCACATCGCCGGCAAGTTGCTGGAAAAGCTTGGATACAAGGTGGAATATATCACTGCCGGCACGTTGCCTCAGTTCACCGGTATCGCAAGTGGCAGCCTCTCTGTGTCACCAGAGGTTTGGCCGAGCAACTTGGGTGATGTCTACCCGAAGGCCAAGGCGGAGGGAAAGCTCGAAGAAATCGGCGAGCTCGGTCTTGAAACCAAGGATGGGTGGCTGTTCACAGCCGACACCAAGACCGTCTGTCCGAAATTGCCCGAGTGGAGCTAAAAGAGCCCGCCTGCGTGCAGGCGCTTGCAACGCCGGAAACATTTCCGAACGGGCGGCTTCTCGACTACCCGGCCGATTGGGGATCGGTCAGCGGGCCTGAGCTGAAGAACGCCGAAATTCCGTTTACGCCGGTGCCCGCCGGTTCCGAGGGGGCGCTGGTTGCCGAGCTACAGGCAGCGGTTGCGGCCCACAAACCCTTACTCATGCGTTTCTGGGCGCCGCATTGGGTGTTGGCCGAAGTGCCGGTGGAATGGCTCAAAATGCCGCCCTGCGACCCGAACAACCTGGCCGAGTGCATCGTTGCGCCGCCGGTGATCAAGGTTGCGTGGGCTGGGTTTCGCGGAAAATGGCCAGCCGGCTATGAGCTGATGAAATCGCTGCAGATCCATGCCGATGACCAGCAAAAGATGATTTATGCCGTGGACAAGCAAGGCAAGAACCTCGATCAGGCCGTCGATGGCTGGATCGAGGAACACCAGAGCGACTGGCAGTCCTGGCTGAAGGCGGCTCAGAACTGAATTGAGCCCGGATCAATCGCGAGCGGTGGCGCCAAGTCCGGCTCGCCGCCCTTCTGGAACCAGCTGAAGAAAAGTTGGACATGACCAATCCTGTGGATGGATCAAGCGCCGCGCCGAGGGCACCCGCCAAGCTCAGGTCCAGAAGTCTCTGGAAGATCTACGGACCTCGGCCGGCGAAGGCCCTGGCCCTATCCTCGACCGAGTCTCCTGCGTCGCTCAGGCGAAGGCTAGAATCTGCCGGCAATTTCCTGGCCCTGGCAGATGTCAGCTTTGACGTCCGGCAAGGGGAGATCTTCGTTGTCATGGGTCTTTCAGGCTCGGGCAAGTCGACGCTCGTGCGGTGCCTGTCGCGCCTCGTTGAGCCAACGCACGGCGAGGTATGGCTCGGTCAGGAAAACCTCCTCTTGGCCACCGAGCGTCGATTGGTTGACGTGCGCCGCAAAGTCATGGGAATGGTATTCCAATCCTTTGGCTTGCTTCCGCATCTCAATGCGCTCGACAATGTGATATTCCCGCTCAGAATGCAGGGAATGCCACTTTCCCAACGCCTGGAGACCGGCCGTGAAATGATCTCGCTTGTCGGCTTGCAGGGCCGCGAGCGCAGCATGCCACACGAGCTTTCCGGCGGACAGCAGCAGCGCGTGGGGATCGCACGCTCGCTTGCCGTCAATCCGGAGCTGTGGTTCCTCGACGAACCCTTCTCCGCGCTCGATCCCATGATCCGGCGCCAGATGCAAGACGAGTTTCTGCGACTGCAACGCCTGCTCCAAAAGACGATCGTGTTCATCACCCATGACATTCAGGAGGCGTTTCGTCTGGCCGACCGCATCGCGATCATGCGCGAAGGCCGCATCATCCAGATCGGCACGCCGGCCGACATCATGCTTCACCCGGTGGATGCCTATGTAGCAAGCTTTACAGAGGAGGTTTCGCTGACCAAGGTGGTGACCGCCGGCTCGGTCATGGAAGCAATCCCACAGGGCTGGAATGGCGATGAGGGCGCGTACGAGATCGACGCCGCCGTGCCGATCGAGGCCCTGCTTCCGCAAAGCATCGCCGGCGCCCGAACGTTTGTGATCACGCGGGAAGGTGAGGGCCGGGTAGGTCTCTTGAATTCCGAGGTCATCGCAAAAGTATTGGCCAATGACACAATCAAGCGGGGAGCGGCGTGAGCGCTCAACAGGCAGTGTTTGCCCCGAACGAAAGCCTGCCAATAAAATCCAGGCAATTGTTCTGGCTCGCGGTTCTGGCCTTCATTGCGATCTGTGTCGCAATGCGATCCGCGATGCCGTGGCTCGTAGACTATCCCAGTGCCTGGTTGTTGCCGGTCGCTCCCCTCATCACCGGGATCTTCGGCTTCATCATACCCCTGCTAACCCCGATCTGCGCGGTGCTGGCCACCATTTTAGGCGCGGCTTTGAATGCCTGCAGCGCAGCGCTACAGTGGATGCCTTGGCCGGCAATGCTCCTCTTCTTCGCAGTGCTCGGCTGGTTGGCCCGGGGCTGGCCGTTGGCATTGTTCACGCCGGCAGCGCTGGGCTATGTCGTGCTGGCCGGCTATTGGGAACAGGGTATGAATACCCTGTCATTGGTCGTACTGGCAGTACCGCTCGCCGTCGGATTTGGTTTCCTGCTCGGCATTGCGGCCCACTCGTCCCGTTTTGTCCGCAGCGTCACCATGGTGGTGCTGGATCTGCTGCAGACGGTGCCAGCCTTCGCATTCCTGATCCCGCTCCTGCTGCTGTTCGGTTTCGGGCCAATCGTCGGTTTGATCGCCTGCCTTGTGTACGCGGTGGCCCCCATGGTCCATTGCACGATGCTCGGGCTAGAGCGCGTACCCCTTTCTCTTCTCGAGGCCGGCACCATGGCTGGCTGCACGCGCTGGCAACGCTTCTGGAATGTCATTTTGCCGACGGCAAAGCGAGAGATCCTGACAGGTGTCAATCAGACCACGATGGCGGCCTTCAGCATGGTCATCATGGCGGCCATCATTGGCGGTTTCAACGATGTCGGTTGGGAGGTGCTGAACGCCATGCGCAAGGCCGAATTCGGTCAAAGCTTGCTGTCAGGCCTCGTCGTTGCGGTTTTGGCGATGGTGGTGGACCGTATTACCTTCGGCATGGCCCAGCCGCAACGTAACAAAGCGCCGACGACGTGGCGCAAAATCCTGCGAACTCTAGCGATCCTGGCGCTACCTGTTTTTATCGCTGTCTTGTTGCATGCCTCGCCATCGGCCATGGCCTTCGCCGACCGGGCTCGTGGTGTGATGGACCCGTCAGGCCTGAATCGCTTCGTGATCGGGCTTGTCCACGACTTTTCCGCGCCGCTCGACGCATTGAAGGTCTTTGTCCTCTATCATTTCATGCTGCCACTGCGCATCGGTCTGGTCGGCGCTGTCACGCCCTTCACCTGGGGCTTTGCTTGGACGCCTGAGATCAATGCCGTCTATTGCGGTCTGACGCTAGCGCTGGCAGCCTGGCTATGGTTCAGGGGTCAATGGCAGATGGCGGTCGGCACGTTGATAGCCGCGACCTTTTTGTTACTCGGCTTCAACGGGTTTCCCTGGCCGGCCTTCATTGTTGTCGTGACATTCCTGGCGTTGTCGGTCAGTGGTACGCGCCTGGCCGCGCTCGCGGCTTTCGGTACTTGCTTCATTGTCGGCAGCGGTCTCTACCGCCCGCTCGGCCAGTCATTATATCTGTGCCTCCTGGCCGTGCTGATATGCATGTTCACGGGAGGGCTCCTCGGCGTTGCCGCAGCCAAGAGTGACAGGTTCTCGACTGTCTTGAAGCCCATCTGCGACGCGCTCCAGACCATGCCGCAGTTCATATTTTTGATCCCCGCTCTGATGTTTTTCCAGGTCGGCGAGCTTACCGGCCTGATTGCAATAGCATTGTACGCAATCGTGCCGCCAATTCGCTACGTGGAGTACGGGCTGAGAAGTGTCCCAGCGGATCTTGTCGAAACATCGCGCCAGATTGGCTGCACTGCTTGGCAGCGCTTGATCCATGTTGAGTTGCCGGTCGCCAAGCCGGTGGTCGTCCTCGGCGTGAACCAGACGATCATGGGGGCGCTGTCGATGCTGCCGGTGGCGGCGCTCGTCGGCACCAAGGATCTGGGACAGCAGGTTTATATCGCGTTGAGCAAAGCGGATCCCGGCCAGGGTCTGGTGGCAGGCCTGTCGATCGCTCTTGTCGCCATGATCTCGGACCGCATTATGCGAGCGACAGTCTCAACCGCCGGCGCTGCGCTGGATTAGCCGCTAGGCAAAAGCCTCGTGGGTCGACGTCATTAAGACATGCGCCACGACCGTTGAGGGTGACTGCGATCCAGGCTTTGCCAGGGTCGCGACGCATTCGCTGGAGGCTTGCAACAAGGCCTCGAGCATGGCGGCGGCGGATCGGTGGTGGCCGGCGGCAAAACGGTTGTGGATCTTTGGGGAGGTCATACTGATGCCGGCCCCGTTGCCGCCCATGGCTGCAAGACACGCTGATCAAGGTTTGTCGTCGACAAAAGGGGTGGTCGCACTGGCGATCGCAATGCTTGTGGAGCGTGGCGGACGGCTGGGTTGACAACCCGGCTCGGGAATTTAGCAACGGTCGGGCAGTTATCGACTGCTGGCAAAGGCGTGACGACCTTGCGGCTCATATCGGGACAATCTTCACAACCGGTCCGGGCACGGGCGCACCGGCGAAGGTTGGCGCGCTGCGGTGCTTGCATGGCTACGAGGCCGGCTTCCGGCTGCCATGCGGACCTACCAGCTTGTCCACAAGGTTTGTAAGCATGTCGAGTGCGGACTTTCGCGAGGGGTCGGTTTTGGTCACCGCCATTCGCAGCCAGAAGCCATCCATCAGCATGCTGAGCACCTCCGCCGCCCTTTCAGCCTCGGCGTTGGGCAGAAGCTGCCTCAATTCATGCACCAGGTTGCTTCGCATGCGCGAATTCTGGATCTTCAACAGTCTTGCAAAGCGAGCCGAGAACGTGGCCTGCGCGCAATAGGAAATCCAATATTGAGCCCGGCCGGCGATATACATTCGCTGATCGACGTTGCCAGCAGCAATCTAAAGCGGGTGGCTGCGGCTTCATTCCTGTGATGAAAGGGGCCGGAGCGAGACGATGGCCCCTCGGCTATCGCTTTAGCAAATCGCGATTGATGGTGATGGTAGGTGGCCTCCACCCGCGCGGCATATCCAAGGATGCCTCACGGAAACTTCGCTCGACGTCGGCGGTATAGGTGCCGTCGTTTTCGAAGCGGTCCCAGAGGATGAAGCCAGTGATGAACGCGATCACGATAAGGGGCCAGCGCATCGGAACCTCCCTCAAAGTCCCGAATGGCATTGTCTGCCTGCGGCAGGACAAATACAAGCAGTTGCTAATGTTCAGCCCTCAAAGGCATGGACGGTGTTGAGGCCCAAGGTTGAAATAGCCACGATCTGGCATCTTTCCTGCATTGGACCCTTTCGAGAGCGGAAAGGGGTGACGAGATGCGGATACATACTCGGCCGAGCCGAAGGGCTGGCGCGTTGAAGTGCATATTTTCGGGGCCACTACCGATCGATAGTGTGCAGGTGGAAGAGGAAGACGTTGTTATAATCTCTGTGACTGCTGATGACATCTACACAAAGAAATCCAAGCAGCACTACGAGATAGCCCTGACAAGAGAGGAACTCAGACTGCTTGCCGCTGCCGCGCTCGAGCTGCCCCGAGATCGGGTGTCATGAACTGAGCCGCCTCAAAATAGGACGGGTGTGGGGGCGTGCGCCTGTGCCTGGCGGGTTTAATTTCAAGCCTTACGCTTCGGTGCCACATGGCTGGTGAAGAGCCGCACGGCACTGCGCTTGACCGTAATCCCGAGATCCTTGCCGCCGACCGTCACAGTATCCTCGTCGACTGACGCGCTTGCGCACGGTTGCCGTGATGGCGACTTCGTCGCCTACCTTGATGCTCTTTGCCATGCCAGCGATTCTGGGGCGCGGCACGGCGCCGTGAGGATTAATGCGCCCTAATGTTCGTTAGAGGGCCGCCGGCTGGCTTCTCCCTTCTGAAGCCGAGGGATTGCGAAACAAAATCGAAAGCTCCTGCTTTTTATCCGGAAGGAGTGCAACATGGAACCGAACGGATACGAGCGCGCGTTGCAAAGCGGCAGCTGGCCGAGAGGCTGGCAAAAGAGACCGGGATCACCGAGCAGCGGGCCGCTGAGCTAATACATCTGATTGGGACGGACTGGACCGCTTTGCTCCGCGAAGCGCAATTCCTGAAAAATCGGCATTGACAGTCCCCAGGCACTTGCGGATCTGGAACCGCCCGCTTGTCTCGATGTTATGCAACAGAAGGGACGTTGCAGCTTCCAAGGAGATGAGAACAATGAGGCAGATACTTTTAGCATCAGCGATAATGGCCATGTCCACGGGGCTAGGCTTGGCCCAGACCAACAGCACTACCACGAGTGGATCTTCTTCAAACACGACGACAATGCCCAGCGCTCAAGGCACCGACTCCACCACCACTAGCGGCACCAATTCCAATTCGGCAAAGGATTGTGCACCTGGCCAACAGACCGGCAGCGCAAAACAGGCGGCTCCGGGCCAGCAAGATACCAGCGCGAAATCAGCAGCCCCGGGCCAGATGAAAACAACCACCGAAGGGTGTTAGTCAACTCAAGCGAGCGGCGGCTTTTTCGTTTGATTTGTCTGCAACCAAATCCGCGCATCTGAGTCGGCAAGTGGTCGATCTCTACGGGGTGTAGCCGCTGACCACCCATCGCAGAAAAGCCGGTCGCTTACGCTTATTAGCTGCGACGGGCTTTCTGTTTGCAGATCACCCGGATTGGACGGCCCGCTTATTTATCCTGATGCGCGACTGTCACTGTCCTTTCGCTACAGCATCTGGCGCACCGCCCGCGCTGTCGGATGAAATCCGAAGTGGTCCCCAACGCCTCGGTGGTCTGGGCGGCATGCGCATGAGAGCTGAGACGCAGGGCTTCGGCAATGCACCTATCGCAAATGGCTCCCGGAAACCTGCACCGTGACGAAGTCGTTTGTCATCTGAGCAACGATCACGGCGGGCCGCCCCTCCCTTGCATTGCGCTAAGCATAAAGGCGCTTCCGCCTATGTCATCAAACGGGATGTGCGGGAGGGCAAATTTCAAACTGAGACTCTGGATCATGTCGGCTTGTCGACCAGTGGCGTCTTTCTCTTCGGCGGAACGTAGGTGGTCATCAGTCTGACCTTATCGGCGTTCACGTGACCGGCACGCCGAGATTGACTGTCACTTTGCCCTCATCGACGCGGGTGACATCGCCTATCAGCTCGATTGGCTGGCCGTGCTTCACCTTCGACGTCCTGTCCATTACCGAATGGGGAAAGTCGTAGCTGGGGTCGACACGCTAATCCGGTCTTCGGTCACATACGCCCGCGCAGCGTCGCTGTGATGGCGACTTCGTCGCCGATGTTGAAAGAGCCCTTCGCCATTCTGGGATTCTGGGGCGGCCGGCGTCTGTCAAGCAGTTGCTAATATATGTAACGCATATTGACAGTGGATAAGCTGACTGCGGCCGAAAAACGTGAGTTGCGAAAACCGCAAGCAATTGCGTCGACGCGGCGGCCCAATGCCCTCTATTTGCGTAGCTCCTGAGCCAAGGCGTTAAGCGCCTTGGTCATGACGGCGACGGCTTCAAGGTTGATTGCAATTTCGACATCCTCGCCGATCGTCTGCAGCGTTAAGACCCCGACCTTGGTTATGCCGTCGTCCATCATTGCGATAGAGACACCAGTTGGCATGTGAGGCGGCTTGTGCAGCGGTTTATGCAGCATCTCGGGCTCCTTTCGTCGCAATTGAGAGACAGTGAACGAAAAGAGAACAAAATGTCAAGGGATCCCTTGACCACACAGGATTGCGTTCCTCATTTCACTCCTATGCCTGAGCAACCCAAGAAGTGGCCGAGAGGTGCTCCCTGGACCTTGTCGCATGCCCACGACGCAGGGCGGGGATCCGCTGCGCCCGCTGCAACATCACGCGCTACTACAAGCCGATCGAGTTGCGAGAGGTCATCGGCAACGTCACGATCGACGAGGTGAGGGGCAAAGCCCGCTGTCAGAAGTGCGGCGGCCGCGAATGGATGAGCGCGCAGCTATTTCACGCGACCGGCGAGCCGGCCCACACGATCCGCTTTCGGCGGCTTGTCGAAATCCGGTGCGAGAAGCGGGTGATCTGGCGCGATGAGCAAAGGACAGCAGGAGCGGCCCGGCAGGCTGGCAGCTGCCAGCAAACGCCGGGCCTGGCCGATGGGTCTCGGGGGCGAGACACGGCACCGGCTAACGACAACCAGCGCGCTAATTCCCGCGCCGTCTGACTCTTGATCCTGGCACGGTTTCACACGGATTTTCGGCCAATCTGGCGAGCCGCCGATCTCTCAGCCACAGGGATTTCTTGCTTTCCCGTCTCTCATGGCGAGCATCAAAAGCGGCCGATTGGCCTTGCATCGATGCGATGGCATAGTCGGCTCTGTTGGTTCGATAGTCTTCCTTTTGGATGGTCATTGGTATTCCTCCCGCGCGGCTTTTCCCTCCTAAATGACGGCCAGAACCAATAGCCGCCAATGCATCGCAGGAGTCTACAAATTGAGGATTGTATTAAAATGATACACACCCGCGCGGAGCAGCAACGTTTCAGCGGGTGGCTGACGCGGGCGTAGCGGAACGGCGATTCCAGCTTCTAACAGTGTTCAATTCGTCGATGCAGACCGGGCCGGATGCGGTGCAGTCGCCACGCAACGACGACGCGTACAATCACCGGCCCGAGCGCTTTTTTCCGGCGATCCCCCCTGGCTTGGCCCCAGGCTTGCGACCGAGTCCGCTCGCCTTCGCCAGTGCCGACCGCTGCGCGGCATAATTTGGCGCTACCATCGGATAGTAACAAGCCAGGGCCCCATTTCTCGCGGTACTCGTCGGGCGTCAGGCCGTGCAACGCAAGATGCCGCTTCAGCGATTTGAACTTCTTCCCGTCCTCGAGGCAGATGATGTAGTCGGGGAGCACCGATCGCTTCGGATTGACCGTGGGCGCCAACGCAGGTTGCTCTGGTGCCTTGGCTGGCGAATGCCGGACAGCGAGGTATCGAGAAAAGCAATGAGGTCGGGCAGCCCCGATACGGGGAGGGGATTGTTGCCGACATATGCGGAGACGATGTCTGCGGTTAAGTTGATTAGCTCGTTGTTTGGGTCTGGTCGGCCAAGTCGTTTTCTATCCTGCTAGTCACCGGGCGGCCAATCGGAAGCTTCGCCGCACAATCAGAGATACCTGGCCGGGTTGCCTTCGAGGAACAGAACATGACGGCGCGCGCCCCAGGCAAAGCAGATGGCCCAACTCAACCAATCCTCTAATGCCGAAGGTTCTTCCAATCTGAGCGACAGCGATCCCGCCGCCTGATCAGCTACTTTGTGCTCATTTTGGAGCGGAGCGATTTGGCTGACTAGCAACCCAAGCTGGTCGAGCGGCGTATGCGATTTACATTATCTGAAGCCTTTCGCCGTAGCCGCGAGCGGATTCAGAAGACGCCTTGAACTCCGGCCGCTACTTCAGCCCATGACTCTAATAGCTTGCAACTTCATGGAACAATATCTTCCTCTGCGGGTAAGGTCTCCATGTCATCGGGTCGTTGTCTATGCGGGTCTGTGCGTTACGAAATAGCGGGCGAGCTTGCACTCCCTATAGCCTGTCACTGCACCCAATGCGCCCGCACAAGCGGCAACTTCGCGGCTATGGCGGCCTGTCGCTCGGAGGATCTCCGACTGCAAGCGTCGTCGACTCTCAGTTGGTACCGGTCGTCAGATGACGTCGAGCGGGGCTTCTGCTCGCGCTGCGGTGGTAATCTATTCTGGAAGGCGGCTCCGGGCATCCAAACCTTCGTCGCTGCTGGAACCCTTGACCGACCGACCGGCCTGCGCCTTGCCAAGCATATTTTCGTCGGCTCGAAGTCCGATTTCTACGATCTAACCGACGGCCTCCCGCAGGAGCAGGATGGCTAGGTTCAGCCGGCAGGCGCTCGAATGGGGGCGCCTCAAACGGCCGCCGTCGGTTGCCAGTTTTTTTGGCCTGCACGCTTCGGCTGCCAGCTACAATTCGTCGCTTATGGCAAGTGAGGCGCCTCACCATCGATGATCAGCCGCCGATGCTCCGAGAAAGAGTGCCAGACCACCTGCCGCGCGTCCCGCTCATCCACCATCTGACCGCACCGGGGGCAGCGGTAGAAATACTCACTTTCGTGCTCGCAAATCCTTCCGTTGAGGTGAGCTTCGAATGGGCCGAGCTCCGAAAGCTTCGTCATGTCGCCTTGTCCATCAGAGGCGTCTTCCGCTTCGGCGGGACGTTGCGCATGACCAGCCTTACCGTATCGGCGCTGACCGTAACGGGAATGCCCAGGTTGACCGTGACCTTCGCTTCGTCGACATGGGTGACGTCGCCGGTCAGTTCGATCTCCTGGCCATGCGTGATCTTTGTCGTTCGGTCGATAGTCGAGTGGGGAAAGTCGTATGAGAGGATCGTCACGCTGACGCGATCTCCGTCACGCGACCCCGCACCTTAGCGGTGATGGCGACCTCGTCGCCGACTTTGATGCTGCCCTTCGCCATAAAGGGAGTCTGGAGCGGGCAGCGGTTTAGTCAAGCAATTGCTAATGGAACGTTCAATCAGCCACCAAGTTGGGTGAATGCCGGGCGTGGAATCGTCCGCGCCGCTTTGTTGGGAGGTCTCCGGCCGCGCCCGCGCCGCGAGAGGCGTTGGAGAACTCGAGCCGAGAGTCTCGGCCACTTTGGATGAGTAGCGCTATGCCCCGTATGGTTGGTCGGCGATCCACAGCAACTGCAGGCGATCGAGGCGGGTGCTGCGTTCCGTTCGATCCACGAACGTCACTGCGGCGTCGAAATCGGCCAGGTGCGCAAGCAGCGCGAGGACTGGCAGCGTGGTGCCACCTGCGATTTGGCAACCGGCAGGATTGGCGCAGCGATCGACGCCTATGAGGCGCAAGGCATGGTCCATCAGGCGGCGACTCGGGACGACGCGCGCAGCGGTCTGGTCGAACGCTGGGATCGCGACAGGCAGACGCAGCCTGAGGCAAGCCGGATCATTCTCACCCACACAAACGACGAGGTGCGCGCGCTCAACCAGGCAGCACGCGAGCGCATGCGCGCTGCAGGCGATCTCGACGAAGATATTTCAAGTGGAAGTGGAACGCGGCGCGAGAGCTTTCGCCAGCGGCGACCGCATCATGTTCCTGCGAGAGGAAAATCAATAACCATGCAAAGGGAAGACAATCGAACGAACAGAGCCCATTTTCCCATGCATTGCTCGCCAAGAGACGTGGGAAAGAAATCCCCGTGAGTAAGAGACGTCGCCGCCATCAGGACGATGGGCGGCAAGGGTCCGATCGGAATCAAACTTGGCGCTGGTGATCTGACCGGGACTGTCTTGCCTGGCCAATACCAAACGCAACGCTTCCCGGCTGTGAGCCCTTGGGTGGACGTGAACGAAGAGCTGGAGATTTGGACGCCGGATGAACGGCGCGCGCTCCTGCTGCGATTCTGAAATGCTCTGCTGGAAGCCTCCGGTCGGCCGCCTGCGCGCTCCATTACAGAGTTCGAGCGAGCAGCTGCGGTAGCGCCGCTTTCGAAATAGGCGATGCATGATTAACGCTTCTGGGGCTAAGCCAACGTCAGCAGTTCGATGCCGGACTGACCGGTTCCCAGTCGAAAGACCGACGGGTCAGCAACCCACCGAGCGCGTTGAAGCGGCCGTCCGCGCTACGTCGGATAGGCGCTCAAGTTCTTGCCGCATTCAACGCGGCTCGCCCTCGGCTAGCATCATCGAAATGAGAATGGCCCATATGAGTTTCCGCTGCCTTGATCGGCCAGACGAGGAGCGGTGTCGGCAGCACCATGGCTTGGGCCCGCAAGCCGTCTGGCGGTTGCGGACGCGAGGCGCAAAACGGCAGGCCTTCGAACTGGCCTGCCGAGATTGGCAACTGGCGGCCAACCCCGTCCGCTTCGAGCTTGGGAACTGGAATACGAGTTTGCCGGCGTCAGCCGCATTGAGAGCGCTCGCTGCGCTTGAAGCGCCCCTATATAATCCCCGCCGCCGCGTCACCTTGGGCGAATACAGCTTGAGAACGAAAAGAATATTCGCCACTTCTTGTGCGAAGGTGGAATAGCGCACAATGCCGTTTAACGAAGACCGCCTTGTCCTGAATCTGACCGACAGCGAACTGGAAGATTTAATCAAAAAGTGGTTCGCACGCCTCGAAAGCAGCTATATCGGATTTGAGCGTCCCACGCGATCAGCGGACATGGGTCGCGCCGCCGTCGGATTCCTGTCCAACAACGCTACGACGGCGAATGGCACAATTATCAGTGTAAGCACCTGAAATCGCCCTTGGGCAAGGCGGAGTTCGTCACCGAGTTCGGGAAATTTTCTACCATGCGGGCCAGGGCGAATTCACGCTGCCCACCAGCTACATTTTCGTCTGCCCCAACTCGGCGGTTCGCGATGTGAAAAAGGTGATTGACCGGCCGTCGTTCATCGCCGACTTCCTGATCGACAATTGGGCCGACTATTGCATCGCGCCGTCGACAGGACGATGACGCTGTTGAAGTAGGCGTTCTATTTCCCGTATCGCTGCTCCAGCGCTTCGGCAATGTGTTCGCAAAGCAACTCCCCGGTGACGATGTTGACGTGGAGACGGATGCGTGCGCCCTGCGGATCGACCATCGTGATCACCGCGCCGCGGTCGGAGTATTCGAACGTATCCAGAACCTTGTGAATGACGAAGTCAGCTACGTTGGGCAGCGAGCCGGCGCGATCTTCCACGGCCTTTCTCCATCCCGAAATCAGCGGATCATCCCTTTGGTCGGCAGTCGTGTGCCTAGAAGGTCTCCGACAGCTGCCCGATCGTTAAATATGTAGCGGCTTGTACTAGCGTCCAGAAGAATATTAACGCTCCGCAGCATCCGTTGCGCATGTCCTTGGAGCGGGCGGCTTCTCGGCAAAAGCCAAGCCGGGAACCGGATCTTTGACTGGCTGCTTTCCGCATAGGTCTGGATAAGCGTCAGGTCGCGGTGCCGTGCAAGCGTGCTGCGACGGCTCGAAAAATAGCGGCATCATCGAGTCGCCGGATTTGCTGGTCCGGCGCCCGCGAACGCCTTCCAGCATAACACCTGCCGTTAATGGCCGGGTGAATTGTGCAGCCCGTTGGAACCTCTTGTGAAATCGAGTGTTAAGCTGCGTTTAGGGGAATTCAATCTTTCATGGAACAACGAGCTTTGCCCTCCAGCATTTCTGGCGCGAAATCCTTCGCCGATGAAAGGGACGTCGAAGGGCCCCGTGCGGTCCTGCTCCCCGGCAGCGATATGGAAGATTTCTTCGAGAATGCAGCCGTGGCTCTCCACCTGGTCGCGAATGATGGCACGATTTTGCGCGCCAATAGAGCCGAACTGGACTTGCTCGGCTATGCCGCGGAGGAATACATCGGCCGGAACATCCGCGAATTCCACGCCGATCCCGCCGCGATCGAAGACATTTTGCACCGCCTTTCTCGGCATGAGCAGCTTCGACATTATCGTGCGAGGTTGCGCGCCAAAGAAGGCTCCATGCGTTGGGTCGAGATAACATCGAATGTGCGTTCGGTTGGTGGTCAGTTCCTCAATACGCGCTGCATCACCATCGACGTGACTGAGAAGGTCGAAGCGGAAGAGTTGTTGCGCGAACAGGAGCAGAGGCTTGCCCTGACCTATCACAGCGCTGGTGTGGGAATCGTGGAAGCTGACGCCGAAGGCCGGCTGCTGCGGGTGAACGGACATTTGTGCCGTCTTTTGGCCTGTACGCAGGAGGACCTTGTTGGCCGATCTATTTTCGATCGGACCTTTCCTCCCGACGTCGAGGCGGATCGCATGAAATATCGCCAACAGGTCGCTGGCGAGATCAAAAGCTACACGATCGAGAAGCGGTTCGTGCGCAAGGACGGGTCGCTTTTCTGGGCTGTCGTGACGTCTTCCAGCGTCTACGACGGCAGTGGGCGGTTTCACTACGCGGTACGGGTGCAGCACGATATCACCGAGCGGAAAGAGATTGAGGCGACGCTCGCCCAAAGGGCCGAGGAGCAGGCTGCGCTGCATCAATTAACGGAAATGCTACAGCACGCCCGTACCCGCGAAGACGTCTACGAGGCGGCGCTCGACGCGATCCAGCGCGGGCTAAGATGTCAGCGTGCTTCTGTTCTGCTCTTGGAAGGCGGGATCATGAAGTTTGTCGCCTGGCGGGGCTTGTCGAAGGCATATCGAGGCGCCGTGGAAGGCCATTCGCCCTGGTCCGCGGCAGACCGCGATCCGCAGCCGATTTGCATGCGCGATGTGGAACAGGCCGAACTCCCCGACGGCTTGAGACAGGCAATCCGAACAGAAGGCATCGGCGCGGTCTGCTTCATTCCGATAACCGAAGGTGGGCGTCTGTTGGGCAAGTTCATGGCCTATTTCGACGAGCCGCACGAATGCTCGGCCGAAGAGGTTGAAGTCGCCCGGACAATTGCACGCCAGCTCGGCTTTGGCATTGAGCGTGTCAAGACACAGAATGCGACCCGGCAATTGGCGGCAATCGTGGAGTCGTCCCATGACGCCATCGTAAGCAAGGATCTCAGAGGCGTCGTCTCGACCTGGAATCGCGGCGCCGAGCGGTTGTTCGGCTATACGGCCGCGGAGATGGTCGGTAAGCCCATCACCACTATCATTCCCGAGGATCGGCAGCACGAGGAGCCGCTGATATTAGGCCGCATCCGCAACGGCGAACTCGTTGATCATTTCGAAACGGTTCGCCGCCGCAAAGACGGAACGCTGGTAGATATCTCTCTCACAATATCGCCGGTGCGGGATGCGTCAGGCCATATCGTCGGAGCATCCAAAATCGCCCGGAACGTAACCGACAAAAAGGTAGCGGAAGCCAAGATAAAAGACAGCGAGCGCCACCTTCAAGACCTGCTCGCGGCCATTCCTGCCGCGATCTACACCACGGATCGCGACGGTAAGATCACCTACTTCAATGAAGCGGCGGTGCAACTCGCCGGCCGAACGCCCGTCATTGGCACCGACGAATGGTGCGTGACATGGAAGCTCTACTGGCCGGATGGAACGCCGCTCCCCCACGATCAGTGTCCCATGGCCATCTCACTGCGCGAAGGGCGGCCCATCCGGGGATATGAAGCGGTGGCTGAGCGGCCGGATGGTACCCGGGTTCCATTCATTCCCTATCCCACACCGATGCGCGATGCCGCGGGAAACATCACCGGCGCCATAAACATGCTGGTCGATGTGAGCGAGCGTAAGCAGGCAGAAAGCCAGCAACGGATCTTGCTCGACGAGCTCAATCATCGCGTGAAGAACAACATGATGATGCTGAAGTCCCTGCTTTCCATGGCGGCAAGGACCAGCAAGAGTTCGGAGGCTCAAGCCGTTCTGCATGAGGCCAGCAAGCGGGTGGCCGCCATGGCTGCCGCTCAGCGGGTCCTCTATGACACGCCCGATGCCATCAACTTCGGTGCCGAACCTTTCCTGGGAGCTGTTTGCGAGACAGCAAAACAGATGTTTCCCTCAGCTGTTCAATTGGTCTGCGAGGCAGATCCGATCCAACTGCCGAACGACGTTGCGATGCCGCTGGCGCTTATTATCAACGAGCTTTTGATCAATGCCGTGAAGTATGGCTTGCCCGGAAATGAGCATGGAACCATTCGCGTTTCCATCAGACAGAACGGCCGGGCGATTAGCCTTGTGGTAGAGGATGAGGGCCCGGGCTTCGAACTGAGTTCGGTACGCTCGTCGTCGTCCGGCCTGCGACTTGTCGAAGGCCTGGTGCGACAGATCGGCGCGACGTTCGAAGTCAGCCGGAGCCCGTCCAGATGCACCATTATTTTTTCTCAGATGCCTCAGGAGATTGGCCTTGCGACCAAAAGCAGCGATACCTGAGTTGAGCCGTGCGGGGGACATCAATCGGCCCTTCAAGCCGCAGGTAGTCTTCTCCCGAGATGATGTGAGCGGAGGACACCCCGAAACCGCTCTGAACCAGCCGATTCTGATCGTCGAAGACGACTACCTGATCGCGCTGGATGTAGAGGCGGGACTGCTGGCCGAAGGCTTCTCGCTGGCGGGCCTCGCGACCAGCGCCGATGAGGCGATAAGTATGGCGCTCTCGACCAAGCCGGTGCTTGCCCTGATGGATATCCGCTTGCTCGGCAAGCGGGACGGCATCGACGCGGCCGTGGAATTGTACCGCGAGTTGGGCATACGGTGCGTCTTTACGACGGCCCATAGCGATCGCGACGTGCGGCTTCGAGCCGAAGCGGCCAGACCGCTGGGCTGGGTGCAGAAACCCTATTCGATAGCGACGCTAGTCGCAGCCATTCGAAATGCTCTTCAGGAGCTCGAGAAGGAGAGCTGAACGCGCGGGGAGGGTCATTTAAGCAGTCGGACGCGCCGAGCGCCACGTCAGTGCTTGATTTTGGGTGTGATTTGAACCTATGGACCAGGTCTAGAGGGCGAGGCGATGGAGGCTTTCGGTGGTACCTCGCTGGTTGCTCGCGGAAGCATAGGGAACGACACGCGAAGCTTCGTGATTTTGGCCCACAAAAACGCGGGTCGTGTCCCCCGCAGGTGGTGTAGCTCGGCGATAGCGCAGCCGTTCGCGAGCGCGCCCTCGACAGCGCCGTTTTATGGCAGGAATTGCATGCCTCCGTTGAAAGGGACATGCAGACTTGCAGACTACTTCTTGGGCGGATTTCTGCGGGCAGTTATCGCGAGATCTCGAAACCCGCGGCGACCTGAAGCATGGTCGGTTTCTTTCAGGTCTTCTTCATCGTGTTCGTCGGCGATCACGTAGGTCGACCAGCGACTCGGCCTCGCCGATCTCGACCCCGTTCCTCGCGAACAGCGGCTCACTTCAAAGCGACCGCAGTTCCCAATGTTCGACGAACCAGCCTTAGCTGACAACGACTCTTGCTTTGACACAAGCTACGGGCAAGCGTTTCGTGACCATCCGCGGGCGGGAGGGCAGCCAGTCAGTCTTTCGCGTGAGCGGTCCTGTGGCCGGCAGGACCGCTGCAACTCCGTCGTGGCGCTAGGCCGCCTGCAGAGCACGTCGATTGGCATCGTTCTCGCCGAGAGCGTTGAGCGCCTCGTCGGTGTCGGACTCTTCTTTTAAGGTCTGACGGAGCAGCGGGAGAGCATCCTTGAGTCTGAGCTCCTCGGCCCATGCAATCAGCGTACCGTAGCGCGCGATTTCGTAATGCTCGACCGCTTGTGCGGCGCCCACCAGACCCGCGTCGAGCGCCGGTTCGTCCTTGTACTCCTCGAGGATTTCCGAGCCCTCCTCGATGATTCCATCAATGGCCGGGCAGGTCTTGCCCCGGGCCGGCTTGCCGAGTATGTCGAAGACTTGCTCCAGGCGATCGACCTGGGCTTCAGTTTCCTTGAGGTGCTTTTCGAAGGCAGCGCTTATCTTTTCGGACTGTGCTGCTTTCGCCAGCTTTGGCAATATCTTCAAGATTTTCTTTTCCGCATAGTAGATGTCTTTGAGTCCGTCCAGGAAGAGGCTTTCCAAGCCCTTCGAGGTCGCGGACGAAGCTTTCTTCGGCATTTTTACGCTCCTTTGCGGTTGCGATCGTGCGCCTGCAGCGCTCTTTCCTAATCCGCCCGGGGACCTGAAGTTCCGACAAGACCGTCGTGTTGAAACATCGCGTTCCAGACAACCGAACAAGCTGACCGTCTCGCTATCAATCACGCCGTTGATGGAGATGGTGGGCGGCTGGAAAAGGAGTGTTGCCTGATTCGGGCCGTCCTGCTGCCGTGAAGCGCTGTCGTGTCGGAAGTCATGGAATGCCTCGCCGGGTCTTGGAGCTGCAACCTTCCATCCGTCCGTTCGTTCCTCGTGCTTCGAGTTTGTGGGAACATCGGCGTCACGGCCCGGTTAAGTCGATGCGAGGAGGTGCTCCATGAACGCTCCAACGCGTGCTCGACAGAGCCGCCGAGCGAATCCCGATGAGGAGAGTTCGCTGGCGCCGATGCGCTGGAAGCCGTTGAGCCCGAGACGCACGGGCGCTTGCCGCAAGAAGATCCCGCGGAAGGTTCACGCAAGGCTGTGGATCGCGAACTCGGCCGGCAAAAGCCATCGGCCAGGGCTGACAAAGCGAAGTCCGACAGTTAGCGCCAGCGGGATCAGGTCGGCTTCGGCCAGGGAGCCGCGCAACGCCCCCTGTCAAAGCGTCAGGACGGTGGCGAGATTTTCCAGCTCGCCATAGTCGCGCATCGCCATCGTGTCGCAATGAGCGGTCGCGAGCACGGTCGAGCTGCTGGTCCCACGAAGCAGTATCGTCACGCAATGCCGGCCGCCTCCAGGCCGGACTCGTTCGCCAGATATTCCACATGACGGAAGGCTGGATCCTCCCGCAACTACGCTGCCGGCCATCGACCGAACGCAGCACCGCCCTGCCTGCCGGTGACGCTTTTCTGTTAAGTGAGCGAGATTGCGCGGGCTCTGGCGCGCTCAAGCCATGTCTTGGCTATGTCGCGTTCACGATCGTCCCGATAAAGCTGAAACATTGCGAGCTCAGTCGGACATGGAACCGGCCAGCCTCGATGCCGCAAATCCCGAACACGGAGGAACTTTCGCGTGGCTGCGGCTTTATCTTCGGGATTTGAAGCGATTGCAGCGAGGGGAAGATGTTGCGCACCGTTGCCCGGCCGAGCCGCGCCTTCCTGCCCCTGCTGGCGCTGGCGCTTGCCTCTTGTTCCTCGTCTGAAACCGTTGACCAGCAATCGAAGCTTGCGGCCTCGACGGCACAGGCGGCAGTGCTGGGGAGCGACGCCTGGCTCTCCGGCGCAGCGCCGTCCCATTATGCGTCCTCAGCATTGCAGTCCTTTGCCGAGACACTCGCCGACGCTGGCCGGCAAGTGGAATCGGCGTCTCCGTCCGACCGGGGAAAGCGAGATGCGTTGGCGGCCGCTGTTAGTCGGCTGTCGAATGCGGCAAGGCGGGCCAAGGACGCGGTCGAGGCCGGACAGGATGCGCAGCTCGGTCAGGCGCAACAGGAGCTTCGGGCCGCGCAAGGCGATCTCGCAACAGCCTATCGAAACTATTTCTCGCCGAAACGATGAAGAAGCTGCTGGAGATTTCGCTTGGTGTCGTCACCAGCGTCGGCGGCTTCCTGGAGGTCGGATCGATGGCGACGGCGGCGCAGGCCGGCGCACTGTTCGGTTTCCCGCTCATCTGGGCGGTGGTGCTCGGTACCATCTGCATCATCTTCCTGGTCGAGATGGCCGGTCGCTTCGCCGCGGTCAGCCATCACACCATTGCCGACGGCATCCGCGAACGGTTCGGCTTCAATGCGTTCATCTGGCCGCTCCTTGCCACCCTGCTGGTCAACTTCCTGGTGCTTTCCGCCGAGATCGGCGGGGTGGCTATCGCCGCCGAGCTTGCCACGGGGATCAGCTTTCAATGGTGGGCCTTGCCGGTCGCTTTCCTGGCTTGGCTGCTGTTGTGGAAAGGCACATTCGAGCTCATCGAGAAGGGGGTGTCGATGCTTGGTCTGGTAACGCTCTGCTTCGTCGTCGCAGCCGTGATGCTCCGCCCCGAATGGAAAGAGGTGGCGGTGGGGGCCGTGCCCAGCCTGCCGCAGCACGACACGGCAAAATACTGGTTCATGGCCGTCAGCATTCTCGGCGCCTCGATATCGCCTTACCTTTTCATGTTCTATTCCTCTGGCGCGATCGAAGATCAGTGGGACAAGAGCTATCTCGGCGCCAATCGGGCGATAGCCGGGCTCGGTATGAGTTTCGGCGGCACGATCTCGGTGGGCGTTCTGATCGTGGCGGCGCTGGTTCTTGGTGCTCATGGCGTTACCGAAGTGGAAGACTACAACCAGCTTCCGTTGATGTTGATTCCGATGTTCGGCTTCTGGGGCTTCGTCCTTTTCGTCGCGTCGCTGGCCATCGCCTGCTTCGGCGCCGCGCTCGAAGTGGCCTTGCAGCAGGCCTATCTCGTCGCGCAGGGATTCGGCTGGACCTGGGGCGAGGATCTGAAGCCGCGCGACGATCCCGGATTCAGCCTCATCTACACATTGACGCTCTTCCTCGCCGCGGTCCCGATAGCGCTCGGTCTAGACCCGTTGAAGCTCACTATCTTCTCCATGGCGCTGACAGCGGCCAGCCTCCCGCTGACGGTTGTGCCGTTCCTCTTCCTGCTGAACGACGACCGCTATGTAGGCAAGCATCGCAACGGCGTCATCTCGAACGCGGCCGTGATTTTCGTCATCGCGCTCGGCTTCGTGCTGGCGCTCGTGACGATTCCGCTGCAGATATTCGGAGGCACGTGATGCAGCTGCTGCGCGATATCCTGGACAAACAGGTCGTCGATCGCGAGCAGGTCAAGATCGGCAAGGTTGATGGCCTGGTCGCCGAGCTGAGGCCGGGTAAGCCGCCCAGGCTCATTGCGATCGAGCTTGGCTCGATCGCGCTGGCACGTCGGCTTGGCGCGCGGCCCGGCCGATGGACCGCGCGGCTCGCGGCAAAGCTTGGCGGCAAGCGCCAGGCACGGCCGCACCGGATCGCGTGGCACAAGGTGCGCGACATCGGTGTCGACATCGAATTCGACATCGACGTGCGACGCACCAAGATCTTCGCCTGGCAGGACTGGCTGCGCGAACATGTCGTCGGCCGAATCCCGGGAGCCTGAGGATGGCGACTGTAAATCTCGAGCATCTTGCCGGCAGGCCCGTATTCTCCGAGCGCGGCAAGAGCATCGGCTATATCGAAGAGATCGTCGCCGAGCGGGACGGCGACGACCTCGTCGCCACCGAATTTCATGTCGGCATCTTCGCCGCGTTCGAGCGCTTGTCCGCTTCGACTATCGGCGCTGCATTGCTCGACTTCTTCGCGCTGAGGCGCCATGAGGGCCTTTATCGCATTCCCTGGGACAAGATCGATATTTCCGATCCGACACGCCCCCGGCTGCTTTGCCCGGACCAGGAGCTTGCCGCTTTGAGGGCAAAGCCCGAGAGCAAATGAGAATTTGCTAAAAAGCCGCTCGTCCAGGGGAACATCGCAGCCGGCGGGAAGTTCGGACTGCATCGAGGAGGCTGCATCATGAACAGTGTCATCTATCTCATTGGTCTGATCGTCGTTGTGCTCGCAGTGCTTTCCTTCCTCGGCTTTCACTAGGAGGCACCATGCAGCGCGAGGATGATCGGGACCCCCAGTCCGCCGACTTTGCCAAAGCGAAGGACGACATTTCCGACCGGATCCGGCAAGAAGCGCAGAGCGCCGGCGAAGCTCTCCACGATGCCCGCGACGAGGTTGCCCGCAGGGCTGGAGCGTATGCCGCCGAAGCCCAGCAGGCCGTCTCCGAAAAGGCCGAGCAGACGCAGCGCGATATCGGATCGAGCCTTTCGGCTTTCGGCGGCGCCCTGCGCGCCGCGAGCAATCACTTGGCTAACAGCGACCAGACTGCGGCCTCGAAGTTCATGCAGGAGGCCGCAAGCGGGCTCGAGCGGCTGTCCTCCTCGTTGAAAGAGAAGCCGTTCGGACAGGTGCTGGAAGACGTCCAGTCTTTTGGCCGCCAGAATCCTGGGGCGCTTCTTGCCGGTTCGGTTCTGGCGGGATTGGCACTTGGCCGCTTCATGAAGGCTTCGCCGCCCGGCACGCGCCGCCCGACGCAGGGCGCGGCAACGCCCGATCACCCCCGACAAACCGGCATGGGAACGAGCGCGCGCCGGCATAACGCTCCAGCAAATTGGGGTTCCGATGGCGGCATACCCGGGAAGGCAGCGGAGCTGAAGAAATGAGCACTGAGGACAATCCAAGTCTCGGCACATTGGTCGCCGATCTGGCGCAGCAGGTGAGCACGCTCGTGCAAACGGAGGCGAGGCTCCTAAGAGCGGAGATATCGGAGAACGCGACCAAGGCCGGCGCAGGCGCCGTGGAGGTGCTGGGCGGCGCGATATGTCTGCTCGCCGCGCTGCTGGTTTTGTTGCAGGCACTCGTCATCGCCCTGGCTCGCCTTGGTCTGGGCGCCGGGTGGTCCGCTTTGCTCGTCGGCGTGGTCGTTGCCGTGCTCGGCGTCATCCTGTTGCGGACCGGCATGGCGAGCATGGCGCCTTCCGAGCTCGCGCCGGACCGCACACAGGAACAGCTCAAGCGTGACGTGAACGTGATCAAGGAACAAGCGAGATGACCGAGAGATCCGCAGCCGAGCTCGAACGCGAGGCGGAAGCCACACGCGCAAGGGTGGTGGCGACCGCCGACTCCATTCGCGACAAGATGACCCCCGGGCAGCTCTTCGACGAGTTCACCGGGCTTTTCAGAGGCGGCGCGGGCTCCGACATGCTTCACAACCTGAAGGCCCAGGTACGGGACAATCCGTTGCCGCTGACCGTGATCGGCGCGGGCCTGGCCTGGCTGATGTTGGGCAGCGGCGCCTCCGCCACCCCGGCTGGTACCAATGGTGTGACGCGGCGCGGTCCTGGCCTCGATCATGGCGCATTCGGCGCTGGAATGGCTTCGAGCGCGTCGGATGCGGCAGGCTCTGTTGCCGAAGCCGCCAGCGGAGCGGCCGAAACTGTTTCGGGAATGGCAAGCGAAGCAGCCGGCACGGTGTCGAACCTGGCAAGCAGCGCAGCCGACACACTGGCGAGCTCGGCGGCGGCTGCGGCCGATATGGCGACGAGCGCCAGCCGATCGGCGCATGGTCTGCTTCAGGACCAGCCTCTCGCAGCAGCCGCCATCGGCCTCGCCGTCGGAGCTGCGATCGGCGCCATGCTGCCCCACACCGAGGTCGAGGATGAGCGATTGGGTGCCTATCGCGAGAGGCTTCGGGACAGTGCCGAAGACACTTTGAAAGAAGGCCTCGACACTGCAAAGCAAGTCGCGGCCGAAGCCTACCAGACGGCGAGCGACGAAGCCGGACGTCAGGCCTCGAGCGAGGGCACGCTGGCCGACAAGGCCGGCGGCGTTGTCAAAGCCGCGGCCGACAAGACCGACAAATCGATGCGGGAGAAACTCTCCGGTTCCGACCCGTCCTCGTCCCGGAAATCGTAGACGCTTTTCATCACGTTCAAGGAACAATGCGGGCCACCCTCGGTTCGGGCGGCGTCAAACTGATGGAGACACCGCAATGGCTGAATCGCGCGAATGGCTTGTTCAATGGTTGAGGGACGCTCACGCAATGGAGGAACAGGCCGAGACGATGCTGTCGGGCCAATTGAGTCGGATAGACAATTACCCCGAACTCAACGAGCGAATCCGTAGCCATCTGGAAGAAACGAAAGAGCAGGCCAGACGGCTGAAGACCTGCCTGGATGGCCTCGACGAAGGATCGTCCATGCTGAAGGACGCAGGCGGCAAGCTGACCGCCACCGCGCAGTCGATCAGCGGCGTCTTCGCCGGTGACGAAGTGATGAAAGGCTCTCTGGCGAGTTACACATTCGAGCATATGGAAATCGCGTCCTATACGATCCTCATCGCCGCGGCCAATGCCGTGGGCGAAGCCGAGATTGCCCGCGTGTGCAAATAGAACCTGCGCGAAGAGGAAGCCATGGCCGAGTGGCTGAAGGACCACCTTCCGCAGGTCACCCAGACGTTCCTGACGCGTGCGGACGCAGATAGCGACAGCGCCAAGCGCTGAGACGGCGGTTAGATCAATTCCAGGAAAAGTCTGAGCGGTTTTCCGCCCGGAATTGCGTCAAAACAAGGAGGTGGAGCATTTCACTGTTTCACGGAAACGGCGAACCGCCTCATCTTCTTGTTTTGACCCAATTCCGGGCGGAACCGCGGACGAGCGGCCTGCCTGTCTGCCTATTCGTCATTCTCATCCTGGAACCGCGGTGATCTTGCACGCGGCTTGCGATCTCGGTTCCCTTGCTGATCATCTCAGCCCGTATAGATAGGCCGCGATATCGCGCGCCTGCTGGTCGGTAATCCTCATCGATGGCATGGCGGTGTGCGGGTTGATTTCCCTTGCCGAGCGGATCCAGCGGATCAGATTCTCCGGATTGTTCGCCAGCACCCCGCCGATATAGACGCGGCCGGCGAGGCTGCCGTCGAGGCGCGGCCCGACCTGGCCTTGCGCTCCCGGCACGCCGGGAATCGTATGGCAGCCGGAACAGCCATTCGCGGTCATGATCGGAATGGCGCGTGCGCCCACGCCGCCAGTCGCGACATCCGACTCGTGCCGGACGCGATCGCGCCGGTCGGTCCATAAGGCCGCCAGGCCGACCGCGGCGAGCAGCAGGCTCATGGCCAGGGCGCCGCCGATAAGCCTAGCCAGGTCGGAGCGCATGCGTTGCCTCCCTGGTTCCGCTGTTGCTTATCCAAAGGCCGGCGATCAGCAAGGCCGCTCCGCCATAGATGAGCCCGGCCGGAACCCACATCACCAGCCCGGCGAGCTGCTGGTCCTCGATGGGACTCAGACCCCAGAGCGCGGCGCCGGAGGCATTCTCCGGATACCAGAGTTTGGGCGATACCAGCAGCAGGACGCCGAGCAGGCCGGTATGCAGCGACGTGAAGAAAAGATGCATGATGGAGCTACCATAGGTTTGCTGTCGGCCAGAGCGCGGCAGAAGCACCGACCAGAACAGCAAGGCAGTGCCGAGGAAGCTCGCATGTTGCGCATAATGCAGCACGCCCTGCTGTAGCGCTGCCTCGAACAGCGCTGGAATATGCCAGATCCAGATCGCTATCCCGTGAAGGATCGTCGCGTAGAGCGGGCGAGCGGCGAACGCCCAGACCGCCTGGAGCATCTTGCCATGGGTGAGTTTTCCTGTCCCCCGCCGAAGTGTGGCCGGCAACGCCCACATCAAGGCCGCGCTCGGGCAGGCGGCGACAAGAAGCGGCGCCGCCACGGCCATCAGCAACTCATGCTCGATCATGTGGGCTGAAAACACCCGCTCGCCGAGCGCATGGATCGGGCTCACCAGCGCTCCCGTCAACACGCCCCAGCCGGCGGCGAACAAAAGAGCCTGGCGAAGCCGCTCGGGTCGGCCTCGGCCGCTGCGGCGCCACAGCCGGCCTGCGCCGATCCCATAGATGAGCGCGATTGCAGCCAAGGGAAGCGCAATAGGAAACGCCAACGTCCATCCGGCCTCGGGCGCGCCGGCGCCGTAGCATATCGAGGTCGAGAAGAACGCATCGAAGCTCATCGCAGGCACTCGTCGAGGATAAGCGCCGCGCTGCCCTGCATGACGATGACGAGGGCAAACAACAGAGCCGCGAGCATGCCGAGATCGGCGACGAAACGTTCGGTGCTGCGCGTGCGCTCCGGCTTGAACGCGGCGCCGCCCTGCCGCTTCGCCCGCCATGACAGCGCGCCGCCGAGCAGCGAAAACACGGCGAGCAACAGCGCCGCCGGGAGCACGACCTGCACCTGACGATTGCACTGCCAGTGCACAAGCGCGTAGTTCAGCTGCGTCGAGATTGCCCAGGCCAAAGGCCCCGACAACAAACCACCCCAGGAGGTGCCTAGCCGCAGCGCACGCATGTCAGCCCCACCTCGGCAGCCAGTAGATGAGCAGGTAGATCGGGATCCAGGTGAGGACCACGAAGTCCCAGTAGAAAACATTGTCGCCGACATCGCCGAAGCGCCGGCCGTTATAGCCATGGTGCGTGAACATCAGCACCGTCAGAACGATCGTGTCGCCGACGTCGGTGATGAGATGCGTGGTGTGGAGACCAAGCAGCACCCACAGCATCGAGCCATAGGCGTTCGTGTCCCAATAAATATTCAGTGCCGGAAACTCGAACCAGCGCACAATGAGTGGCGCAATGCCGAGCAACGACATCACCACCATGCCGATCCGCACCGGCCCGATCGCGCATTCCTTGGCGTAGCGGTTGAGCATGTGGTTCGGCACCAGGCTGACGATGAGAAGCAGCGTCACGATCGTTCCCGGCCAGTGGTTGGGTTCCGGAGCGCTCAGACGCCAGTTGGGCCACAAGGTCGCCAGATAGAGGTAAGCGCCGGCCGCCAGTGCAAAGCCCGTCCCTTCCAGCGCCATGAAGCCAAGCGTGCCCCACCAGGTGGGACTGCCCGGACCATGTCCAAAGGTCGGGAGGCCGGAAAGATCTGCGGCGGGACGCTGGTTCATTCCTCGTCCTCCGGATCGTCCTTGGGCCAGAACCAGCCGATCAGGGTGATGGCGATCGGGCCCACGCCCCAGACGATGGCCCAGGGCGTGAAGATCGAATAAAGGAAGGTGCCGCCGACCGCGATCGCAGCCAGCAGCGGCCAGATCGACGGCGTCGCCGATTTCTCGCGGATGTCTGGATGGGCTTCCGCCACCGTCGAGATGACCAACTCGCGCACGTCGACGCGAAGCCCGGTCGCGACCGGGAGCGCCTCGCGTTCGGCCCACAGCGGCTCGACATTTGTCACGACCGGAATGCGCGCGAAATTGTAGCTGGGTGGCGGAGAGGAGGTTGCCCATTCGAGCGTGCCGGCGTCCCATGGATTGTCGCCGGCGGGCGCGCCGCGCAATGCGCCATGCACGAGATTGAAGGTGAACAGCACGAAGCTCAGGAAGAACAGCACCGCGCCGGCGGTGATGAAAAGATTGATGTTGCCCCAGTCAAGCTCGGCTGGATAAGTGTAGACCCTGCGTGGCATGCCCCACAGGCCGACGATATGCATCGGGAAGAAAGCGGCGTTGAAGCCGATCAGGGCCAGCCAGAAGTGCCAGCGCCCAAGGCGCTCGCTCATCATGCGGCCGGTGATCTTGGGGAACCAGAAATAGGCTGCGGCCAGCAGCGGGAAGACCGAGCCGCCGATCAGCACGTAGTGGAAGTGGGCGACGACGAAATAGGTGTCGTGCACCTGCAGGTCGAGCGGCACCGAGGCGAGCATGACGCCGGTGAGGCCACCAATGACGAAGATGAAGAAGAAGCCGAAGACGAACAGCAGCGGGGTGCGGATCACCGGTCTGCCGTCCCACAATGTCGCCAGCCAGCAGAAGATCTGCACGCCGTTGGGGATGGCGATCATCATGCTGGATGCGGTGAAGAAGCTGGCGCCGAGCTTCGGCAGTCCCGTCGCGAACATGTGGTGGACCCAAAGGCCGAACGACAGGAAACCGACAGCGATCAGCGACAGCACCAGCCCCAAATGACCGAACGCCGGGCGCCGCGCGAAGGCTGGAATGATGGAGGAGACCATGCCGGTCGCCGGCAGGAAGATGATGTAGACCTCCGGATGCCCAAAGAACCAAAACAGATGCTGGAACAGCAGCGCATCGCCGCCCTCCGCCTGGTTGAAGATGTGCGTGCCGACGAGCCGGTCGAGAATGAGGAAGGTCGACGTGATCATCACCGCCGGCATGGCGAAGACGATGACGAAGGAAGTGACCAGCAACGCCCAGACGTAAAGCGGTATCTTGTCCAGCGACATGCCGGGCGCGCGCTGCTTCAGCACCGTCACGATGGTGGCGACGGCGACCGACAGCGAGGACACTTCGGTATAGGTGATCATCTGCGCCCATACATCGGCGCGCTTGCCGGGACTGTATTCCGGCCCGGACAGCGGCACATAGGCGAACCAGCCGACATCGGGCGCCATCGAGAGGGCGAAGGATACCCAGGCGAAGATACCCCCCGAGACATAGACCCAGTAGCTGAACGCGGTGAGGCGCGGAAAGGCAATGTTGCGGGTGCCGACCATCAACGGCACCAGATAAATACCGGTCGCCTGCACGATGGGCACGGCGAACAGGAACATCATGGTGACGCCATGCATCGTGAAAAGCTGGTTGTAGAGATCCGGGCCGATGAGCCCGCGCTGCGGGCCCGAGAGCTGGACGCGCATGGCGACGGCGTTAAGCCCACCCAAGCACAGAAAAAGGAAGGCGGTGATGAGGTAGCGCCGTGCGATCACCTTGTGATCGACGCTCGAGAGCGCACCGATGATGCCGGGGGGCGTGCGCCATGTCCGCGCCAGCCAGCGATGCAGGCTGGCATCATCCAAGCCGGTGTCGCGCGGCCCATCACGCTCGGGTGCAAGATCGCCTTTGGCGGACACCTCGCGCTCGGGCGGCAGATCGCGTTCGCTGGTGAGATCCGCGCTGCTCATTTCAGCCCCTCGAGATAAGCGACGATGGCGTTGAGCTCGTCGCCGCTCAGATCGACAACCGGCATGTGAGAACCCGGCTTGATGCCTTGCGGATCGGCTATCCAGGCGGCGAGATTGCCGCGGCTCATCGTCAATGTTCCGGCCGCAAGCGTTTGCCGGCTGCCTATATGCGTCAGGTCGGGAGCGACCGTTCCTCCGGCGGGGGTGCCCCCGATCCTATGGCACATCACGCAGGGCCGCTTGAGAAAGAGGTCTTCGCCGGTCTTTGCCTCGTCGCTCGCCGGGCCAGCGGCCGGCTGCAACTGGTCGTTCCACCAGGCGTCGAACTTTGCCCGCGGCTCGGCGATAATGAAGGTACCCATATTGGCGTGCTGCGCGCCGCAGAACTCGGCGCATTGGCCGCGATAGACGCCGGGCTTATCCGCCTTGATGTCGAGCACGTTCATGTGACCGGGAATGAGGTCGAGCTTGCCGGAAAGGCTCGGGACCCAGAAGGAATGGATAACATCGGTCGAGGTGAGGAGAAGCCGAACCGGTTCGCCGGCGGGAATGTGGATCTCGTTCGCCGTCGTCAGGATGCGGCTCGGTGTGGCGTCCTCATAGCGCACCTCCCACCACCATTGATGGCCGGTGACGCGAATGGTCAGCGCGGCGTCCGAGCCGATCGCGGCGAGCGTCCTGTTGGCGAAGAAGCTCAGCAGAGTGAGCCCGATCAGGATGACGGCGGTCAGCCCGACGGCGGCCGTCACCACGCGCAGCTTCCGATTGTCCGCGCCGGCGTCAAGCACAAGCGGCTCCAACCGGTCCCGCGGCCGCATCATCAGCGGCGCGGCAAGAGCGATCATCACCAGCACCCACACCACCGCGCAAAGCCCGGTGAAGAACCAGATCAGCCATGCCAGTTCGCTCGCCGCCGGGCCCTTCGGGTCGAGCGCCGATTGCCAGCCTGCGCATCCCTGAAGAAGCAGGGCGATTGCCGTGGCGAACGCAATCGAGGCGAAGCGTTTCACGGCGACTTCCCCAGCGTGGCGGCGTCCGGCATGCGGTTTTCCGACGGATGCACCATCATATCGTCATTTCGGGAAGGCGCGGCGGAGGAGGGTGCGTTGCCGCTCAGCGAGCGAACAAAAGCTGCGAGCTCCCAGATCTGGTCGTCAGGGATCTTGTCGCGAAAGCTCGGCATGCCGTTCGGACGACCGTCGCGGATCGTGGCGTGAATGCTTTCCATCGAGCTGCCATAGATCCACTTTTCGTCCATCAGCGCAGGGCCCATGCCGCCGCCGCCATTGGCATGGCATCCTGAGCAGTTGAACCAGCCGAACAGGCGCTTGCCTTCGCTCAGATGGAAGGCATTGGCCTCGAAGCTCGCCGCCTTGTTGTCTGTGGGAGAGGGCCGCTGCCCGCCGGGTTCCAGAGTCGTCACCGGTGTCGGCTGCTCGCCGGAGCCGAGCGCCGACTGCGGCCGTGTGTCCCGCTCCTCGCGCTGGCAGGCCGCCAGCGCTAAAATCGCCAAGAGAAGCATGGCGGCGGTCGATCTCATCGCACCGGGCTCCCGGCCACGTCGAGACGAGGCACTCCATATTGCGTCAGAACCGCGTCGATCTCGGCTTTGTGTCTGGCAAGCGCGCTGTTCACATCGCTGCGCAGCGCATCGTCCTCGCGCCGAACGCCCATCGAGATGTCATACATCAGCGGCAATTGCGGCCCGTCGATGCGAGGCGTAACCGGCGTGATCCGGAGCGGCACCTTCTGCTTCTGGGCGAAATAGCCGGCGAGCGGACCCCAGACCACCGCGAGGTCGATATCGCCGCTCGCCACTGCTTCGACGATACGCGCCGGAGGATTGGGAGCGGAGTAGTCGCCATAGACGGGGTAGCCGATTAGATGCCCAATGATGCCGCGGCGGCCAAGCGCCTGGACAGGAGGCGAGTTGGCGCCGTCGTCGCCGATGAGCTGAACGCCGATGCGCAAGTCGCGCAGCCGCGGGTCGTTGAAGGAGGCGACGTCGGGGTCGTCCTGGCGAGTCACGAAGACATAGGAGGAGCGGTAGTAGGGCCTCGTGGTGCGCAGCATTTCGAGATTGGCCGGCGTACCGGGCACGAGATCGCAGAGACCCGCCTTCAGCGTGTTGCGCACGAAGCCGCGGCGCTGCGCCCACCAGGTGTAGGTCAGCTTCGCGCCGAGATCGGCGGCGATGATTTCGGCGATCCTGTTCTCGAATCCTTGTCCGGCCGCATTGGAAAAGGGCAGGTTGTTCGGGTCGGCGCAGACCCTGAGCTCACGAACGCCGGCCGTCGCCGGCAAGAGCAGCAAGGCGAGTGCGACGGTGCCGAGCGCCATTCGTGGGAACGCCTTCCGTGCCACGCCGTGGATCAAGCCGAACGCATCAGGGCAGCCGGAACACATAGAGCGTGCCTCCCGCCGTGGTCGCGTTCTTCAGGTCCTTCATTGCATTGACGAAACCGAGCGCGGCGCTGGCATCGCGCGGGTCGAGGTCGCCCGACACGATGGCGCCCGCCCAGCCGCCGACGCCGGATAAGACGGCGACATATTGGTGGCCGTCTGGGCCGCGATAGGTGATGGGTTGGCCTATGATGCCGGACGAAGTCTTGAATTGCCAAAGCAGGTCGCCGGTCTTTGCGCTCACTGCCTTGAACCAGCCTTCCATCGTTCCATAGAAGACCACGTCGCCGGCGGTCACGACCGCGCCGCTCCATACCGGGAAGTTCTCCTTGAGGCTCCAGGCGGGTTTCTCAGCCGCGATATCCCAGGCGGTGAAAGCGCCGCGATTGCCGCCCGGCCCGGGGATCATGCGCACGTTCATCCCCACATAAGGCGTGCCGGCGATGTAGTTCACCTCGACGCCTTCTTCGTCCATGCACAAATTGTTGTGCGGGATATAGAGCAGGCCGGTTTTCGGCGAGAAGGCGGAAGGTTGCCAATCCTTGAGGCCCGACGCGGTCGGGCAGATGTCGCGGACGACTTTGCCGGTGCCGGTCTGCTTGTCAGGGTTTTCGATCAGCCGGCCGGTCTTAAGGTCGACGCCCTTGCTGGAATTGACGGGACCATAAGGTTTTGCAGACAGGACCTCGCCGGTGGTGCGATCAAGGACATAAAGGTAGCCGTTGCGTTCCGGACGGACCAGCACCTTGCGCGGCTTGCCCTGCCAGTTCATGTCGAGCAGGACCTGCTCGTTGATGCCGTCATAATCGTGCAGGTCGTGTGGACTCCATTGATAGAACCATTTCGCCGCTCCGGTATCGGGATCGCGGGCGAAAATTCCCGATGTCCACTTGTTGTCGCCGGGCCGCAGATCCGGATTCCAGGGGCCGGGATTGCCAGTGCCGTGGAAGATCAGGTTGAGGTCCGGATCGTAGGAAATCCAGCCCCACATATTGCCGCCGCCGATCTTCCAGGCCTCGGGCGGCCATGAGGTGACGCCGAGGTCCTTGCCCTTGTCCATATCGTAGTGGGGCTTGAAGTCCGGTCCGATCAGCACGTCCTTGTCCGGCCCGGTGCCATAGGCCGTCCAGACGACGTGACCGTCGCCGGCGTCCAACGCCTTGACCCAGCCGCGAACGCCCATCTCGCCGCCGGAATTGCCGACCAGCACTTTGCCTTTCACCACAAGCGGCGCCATGGTGATGGTTTCGCCGATATTGATGTTGCCGATATGGGCGTTCCAGAGCGGCTGGCCGCTGTCCGCATCGAGCGCGATGGTGTGGCCGTCGAGCGTGTTGAAGAAGAGGCGCCCGTCCGCGAAAGCCGCGCCGCGGTTGACGACGTCGCAGCAGGCAACCCCTTGAGCGGCTGGCTCAGGATTGGGCTCGTATTTCCATTTCATCGGCGCGCCGGGCTTGGAAAGGTCGAGCGCGTAGACGATGTTGGGAAACGGGCTCACGATATACATGGTGCTGCCGACCACCAGCGGCGCTGCTTCCTGGCCTTTGTTCACCCCGGTCGAAAAGGTGAAGGCGACCTGCAGGTTCTTGACGTTACCCTCGTTGATTTCCGCGAGTTCGCTATAACGGGTCGAGGCGTAGTTCTTGGCGGGCATCGTCCATTGCCCGTCATCAGGCGGCGCGGCCGCCGGAGGCGGAGATATCGCCGGCGATGGGGGAGCTTCCGAAGCGGCTGTCAGCAAGGGGGCGCAGACCAGCAGCATGGCTGTAAGAACGCCAAAACGTTTTTGAGATACGGCCGGGCGGTCGGAATACGCGGCATCACCGCAGAATGTTGCAGTTTCGGTTGCTTGCTTCATTTCGGCGTCGAACCTCCGACGCCGGAACCGATTTCCGCCGCAATATCGGCCTCGCGACCGGCACAAAGCGGATGACCCCAGCCGGAGGCACTTTTCCCCCCGGGATCAAGATCGTAGATGATGGCGTCCTTGCGATTGGGATTGACGCCCGCCGGAACCTTGTCGAGGCCGAGAGCGGCGCGAACGCGCCAGGCGACATTGTGGTCGGCACAGGAGGAATCGCCGCTGATGCCGAGCGCCCCGACGATTGTCTTGCCGTCGTAAAGAGCCAGTCCCCCGCCAAACACGACGACGCCCCCGATCGACTTGCCAATAAGCGGGTCGTTGGCGCTGCCGAAAGTCTTGGGGTCACCGGCATAGGCTGCTGCCTGGTTGACGGGGCTGGTGGCCAGGAGACCGAACAGCGGCCCGCCCGGCTGCACCCCGGCATAGAGATTGGCTGTCGACAGCGCCATGTTGGCCAGGCTGAGCCCGTTGGCCGTATTGGCCTTCTCGGCCGCGATCAGCCGGCTGCCCGGCCACTGCGCATCGGCGGTAGGTCCACTGAAGGCAACGGCACAGACGGTACCGTCGCGGGCGACTATCGCTGCCCATTCATTGTTCTCGAAGCCGCCATTCGCGGGGCCGCCACTTGCCTTGACATTAGCCTTCAACGCCGAGAGCAGCTTATCGTGATCGGCCGAGCAGGGCGCCTGGGCCTGAGCAGTGCCTTGCTGCATCGAGCCAAACGCCAAGACCAGGAAACCCAGACCCAGTGACGAAAACCGACGATGAGCCATGGCCTCGAAGCACTCTGTTGAGGCTATTCAAACTGGCAACAGGCAGCTTTGTTCCTCCTTCATGAAAGGCGTTTGTAGCCGACCAAGTCCGCTGGCGTGGAAGGACGTCGAGCAACCGATTCAGTATGGATCAGTGGCCGCATCAGACGTGTCGGCGCCAGGTCGGATCATGGCATTGGGGCAGGGCTTGGCCGTTTTTGCGACCGCGGCAGGGTTACAAAACTGTCTTTACTCTGTCTGCCACGCGAATTCCCCGAACCGCTCGGCACGCCGATCGAGATGGCGAGAGTGGCTGCGTTGCGCTGTTGCCGATTATCCCAGCCTCGCCATCAGTAAGATTGGTGACCGGAACACGAGCCGGGCTTTGCAATCGAAGGACAGGCTTGCCGGAGCTATCCCGTCCGAAAAACACGATGCCGGCGGCTTGGAATGCCTGGCGCATGGCAAGCAGCTTTCCGGCGGGTGGACGGCCACCACGCTCAAACGCGCGAACACTCGCTTCGCTCAAATCACATTTTGCTCCAAGCCGCACCGGAGGACAGGTCAACCGGACACGGGCCGCGTTACCTGTTCTGGCGTTATAGAAGCCACCAAACGTCTCCACTGCTTTTGGTCCTGCCTCGAACTGGAAGCTCAAGAACATGTTCTATTGCCGGCAAATTCAGAAGGCGTCATGCCCCAGGACTGCCGTCTTGAGCCCCGCTTGGAACAACGATGAGGCGCGCGTTGTTCGATGGCAATGGAACAGCTTCGTTCAGATTTCGCGGCAATGGCGCAGCCGGGCTATTGGATTGCCCTCGCACTCGTCGTTATCCCATATGGAGTGGGCGTGTTTTTCCTCGTAAGGACTTGCCACTGTATGTGACCGCGTGCCGTGCTGCGGTCCAAGGCGACGCGATCTGCAGCAAATACAACGGACGGTCGAATGTCACGTCCCGTTACGGGCGGCAACAAGAGCCGCTATCGGGAGCTCGGTCGCTCTCCAGCAACGGGAACTGGTGATTTATAGCGACCGGCGCATTCCCGCCTGCACTCCGGGTCGGAAGTCGCAGTCGAGGAACATTCTTCTTTCCGCGCTATTCGGGAGGAGTTTCCCGGGACACACAACATGTCGATACTGGGCTGGATTCTCGGTCGCCGGCTGGCCAATCAGGAACAGTCGCAGCGCAAGATCGGTGTTTTCGAAGGCGTGCCAGCCATGGGCCTCGATGGGCTGGGTTCGTCGGCCTACGGTCCGGAAGCGGCGCTCACGATCCTGATCCCGCTCGGCGCGGCGGGTCTGGGCTATATCGGTCCCATCATGGGCGCCATAGTCGGTTTGCTCGCGGTCCTTTATCTTTCTTACCGCCAGACTATCGCCGCTTACCCCAGCAATGGGGGCGCTTATATCGTCTCGCGCCAAAATCTTGGCCGCAACGCCAGCCTGCTTGCCGCCGCCGCGCTGATGGTCGACTACGTGCTCAATGTCGCCGTAGGCATCTCTGCCGGCGTCGGCGCACTGGTGTCGGCGCTGCCTTCGCTGCATGCCTACACGCTTTGGATCTGCCTCGGGATCCTGCTTTTGGTGACCGTCGTCAATCTGCGCGGCACGCTCGATGCCGGCCGGCTGTTTGCCTTGCCGACCTATCTGTTCGTCGCGAGCTTCCTGGCGATCCTGGCGATCGGCGTCGCGAAGACGGTCGCCTCCGGCGGTCAACCGGTGCCGGCAATTCCACCGCCGCCCCTGCAGCAGCCGTTCGAAACCGTAAGCCTGCTCCTCTTGATGCACGCCTTTGCCAGCGGCTGCACGGCGATGACCGGCGTGGAGGCGGTCAGCAACGGCATGACCGCTTTCAAGGATCCGGCTGTCAGGCACGGCCGGCGCACGCTGGCGGCGATCTGTCTGATCCTTGGGCTGCTGCTCGGCGGCATCGGTTTCCTGTCGGCACACTACCGTATCGGCGCGATGGATCAGGAGAAGGACGGCTATCAGAGCGTGCTGTCGCAGCTTGCGCATGCCGTCGTTGGCGACGGTGTCTTCTACTACGTCGCCATCGGTAGCCTGCTTTGCGTGCTGGCGCTTTCGGCCAATACAAGCTTCGTCGATTTCCCCCGCCTTTGCCGCATGGTGGCGGAAGACGGGTACCTTCCCAAACCCTTCGCCATGGTTGGCCGGCGGCTCGTTTTCTCGATCGGCATCCTTTATCTCGCCTTGTCGACCGGACTGCTGCTGATCGTGTTCGGCGGCATCACCGACCATCTGATCCCGCTCTTCGCCATCGGCGCCTTTCTGACCTTCACGCTGTCGCAGACCGGGATGGTGATGCACTGGGTAAGGGCGCTTCGCACAACCAAGGACACGAACCGGACGGGCAACCACATGCATCTGGCGATCAACGCGTTCGGCGGCATAGTCACCGCGCTGGCGCTCATCGTGATTGTCGTCGCCAAATTCAGGGAAGGGGCCTGGATCACGGTGATCGTCATCCCGGTGGTGATCCTCCTCCTGCGGCTGGTGCGGCGCTATTACGACCAGCTCGAGGCAAGTCTGCGCGAGCCCGGCAAAGTCGATTTGAGCAGCACCGAGCCCGCTGTCGTTCTTGTCGTGACCCAGCAATGGAACAGGATGGCGGACAAGGCGCTCAGCTTTGCCTTTCACCTGTCCGGAGATGTCATCGCCGTCCATGTGGCGCGGCTGTCGGGCGAAGAGAGCGATGAAGAGCGCGCAATTCGCGGAAGGTGGTCGCAGGATGTGGAAGCGCCGGCGAGAGCGGCGGGCCTGCGCCCGCCGCGTCTTCTTCTCCTCAATGCCGACTACCGGCTGATGTACGAGCCGTTACTGAAGGAGATCAGGACGTTGCGCGGAGAGTTCGATGGCCGTCCCATTGCAGTGCTGCTCCCAGAGGTCGTGCCGCCCAATTGGTGGCAATATATCCTGCATACGCATCGCGCTCGCCGATTGCACGCCAAACTGCTCGAGTTCGGCGGGTCGGACATCGTGATCATTTCAATGCCCTGGTATATCGAAGAACCGAGGATCGAGGGGGCCCATTGAATGTTGCCGCTCCCTTCGATCACGCCACGTCGCCAAAAGTTTTGGCCGAGCGATGGAAAACAGGAACGTTCCTTTTTTTCAAACATTCTCTCTGGTCTGCACCTCGTAATTCCTACTTGCTGGGGCCGGAACATTGTCATCCAGAGAGCATAATCTGCCGAGCCCCAGCACCGAGGAGATCTCCATCGTCGATCTCATTCCTGCCTTACGGGCTTTTGCCCGAACCTTCTGTCGCGTGCCTGACGATGCCGACGATCTTGTGCAGGAAACGTTGGCCAAGGGGCTTGGCAATCTGGACAAATTCGAGCCCGGCACGCGCCTGAAGTCCTGGCTCTTCACCATCATGCGCAACACGCACTACACGCGTATCAAAGCGGCGGCGAGGGAGGCGCCCGGGCTGCTCGACTGCGCCTCCAGCCGTCCGACTTCAGAACCGTCCCAGGACTGGTCCGTGCAAAGCAGGGAAGTGCATCAAGCCATCCAGAAGCTGCCTTCCCATCAGCGTGAGGTTTTGATGCTGATCGGCGTACTGGGCGTAAGCTACGAAGAAACCGCGCAAATATGCGGCTGCGCTGTCGGCACCGTCAAAAGCCGTCTCAACCGCGCCCGTGCCGGCGTTCTGGAGTTCCTTGGGGAAACCTCGCCGCAAGTGCTGATCGAGCCACGAGGTCAATTTTCGGACAACCATTGGGATGCTGAGGGCGCAAGGCGCTAAGCGCGGCCAAATCCTACAGGCGCTGAGCTGCTCTCATGACTTTCGCCTCTCTCATCAACGAGGCCCAATTCAGGCCGAGCAGAGCAACAAGTTCGAGCGCTTGCGCTTCGGTGATGCCCGTCTTTGCGACCAGCCGCCGAGCGAGTTCGTCCACTTCCGGAGTTCTGCCAGCCATCGGGATGACCCCCCAAACGGCTACAACGATTCACTTATGTTAAGGTTCCACCGATCACGCGACAGCGGGCGATATTGATACCTGCCCGTCTCCGAGTAATGCTGCATCCTTGCCGGTGACGTCTTCAACCGCGCTCACCCGTCATGTCGCCTTTGCGCTTTTCGATCAGCGCCTTCTGCAGTTCGAGCGCAAGCCTTGTCAGCCGGTCAGGGACCTCTTCCCGCTCGATAGCATTCAACAGTGATGCGATCTCCTGGTCCAAGCTCAGGATCAACTGGGCGCAAAGATCGCGCTGACTCCTGTGAGACATCGCATTCTCTTAACAAATAGAGGCCCCTTCAAATCTCACAGGGGCATAGCCGACCAGCCTTTTCAAGGCGCTTGCCGCAGGCTGTGGGATTTCCGGTCCGTTGTCACCGGATTTCGCGGCAAGAGGTGATCTGGGAACATCAGCTCAATCCTCGGGAAGGCGGTTCGCCGCGTGATCCTGATACTGATCGGACGTAATCCGGTTGCCGTCGAGACCGCGTTGCTCGGTGTGCTGCTTCTTGTCCCGGTTGGACAGCACGTCGTTCTCGCCGACCACGTCCTTTGCAAGCGTCGCCTTCGCTCCGCTTCCGGAACCCTTGCCCTGGCTGCCGCGGCCCATCTGCTTCTTACCGCCGGATGCCATTTCCTTCTCCCTGTTCTGCAGGCGTGGAACTGTTCGGTGACCGAACTGCCGCCGGTGCGTTATGTTCCGCCGGCACGGCGGACGAGGAAGACCATGCCGTCCCAACTGCCGAACGGCATTTCACCGTCGACCGCAACGTCCATGCCGCATACATGAGAAAGACGGCTGATGTCGCGGGAATCGATGCCCGGCGATGTCCGATAGGAATAGTTGAGGATCGCTGCCATTCCTCCCCGTCGCAGGACGCGCGCGATCTCGCTGAAATGCCGCTCGGCAACCCCGGCGAGCACAAGGTAAGGAAAACTGTCCAGGGCCAGCACGCCGTCAAAGCTTGCATCGGCGAAATCACCGAGATCAAGGCCCGAGGTCAGGCGAAATTCCACATTGACAAGGCCGGCGCATCGCCGGCGCGCGATTTCGATCATCCGCGACGAGATATCGATGCCGACGACATATCCTGCCTGGGTGCCGAGCGCATGTCCGAGACGCCCGATGCCGCAGCCGATGTCCAGTATGTGCTTATGGGCACCAAGGAAACCCTGCTGTTCCAGCCATGAGACAATCTCGGCGGTCGTAGTCGAAAGCCTGTGCTCGTCGCCAAGCGAGGACAATTGGACGCTGGCCGCGGGAGATATGGCGGCCGCCCGATCGAAGCTGCCGGCCAGCCGTTTGACAGTCATGGCGGTCGGTTCGCTATCCGGCCGGTCATGCGACACGCAGGCAGCCGCTCTTCGGACCTTGTCGAAGGCATCCGCCTTGCCACGAAGCATCGTGGCGATCTCTTCCAGCCAGCATCGCCGGGGAGCATGGCTTGGACGCATATCCAGCGCGATATCCGCCAGTTGCGCCGCGCTGGTGGTCTTGTCAATATAAACGGCCAATCTGCCCAGCGCGTTGTCAACGGAAAGGCTGTCCGTCATGCAATCCTCGAGCAGCGCCTGGCAATCGCGCCTGATTGCTTCGCGATGTTCACGGCGACGCGCTCCTGGTCCACACCTTCTGCGCCGTCCAGCGGTCCTTCGCGCCCCAGCCATATTTGTAACCTTCTCTGCCGCGTAGGAAATCGAACTCCAGCGCGCCCTCGGTGGCGGCTCCGGTGATGGCATGCCCGATCAGAATCGCGCCGGGGCTTTCGTCGGCATAGGCCGGATCGAAACCGCCAAGGTACGCATAGGCCCGGTCGCGGTGATGAAAACCGTAATAGGCACCGATGACGAGATCGTCGATCTGGATCGTCAAGCATCGCGCCAGGCCGTTATCGGCAAGCCGCGGCAGGGCCCTGCGATGAAATTCCACAGCCGTGTCGGATAGCACGCCACCGCCATGGCCAGTCCAGCGCGCGCCATGCAGTCGGATGAGCCTGTCGAGAAATGTCTGCGGATCGGACTCGCCGCGGCTGACAATGACGGCTCCTCTTCGCCTGGCAGCTCTCTCGGCACGGCGCAACTGACGCCTTCGTCTCGCCGGAACCGAGCGGGCCAGAGTCCGATCGCCATCGAGCGACAGCACAGGACAGGCCGCGTGGGCCATCGATCTGCGCTCTTCGGCATTCGGCAGTTCAAGGCTCAGCGATATGGCATCGGCCGAGAGGTCGGGCAGGATCCACTGCGACCATTCCAACGACAGCGCCGCCTCGGCTATGGCGGCCTCAGCCTCCGCCTGCAGTTCCGGCGCGCATAAAATGTCGAGATAGTCGCTCAGCGAAATCCCGATGGGGAGCAGGCGCTGACCGCAATTATGCCTTTCGATATAGAGCGGCGCCAGTCCGGCGAGATCGTCTCCGCTCCACACGGCAATTGCCGTGAGATCGCCCGGCGCGAATGTACGCCACCAGGGGATGAGCCAGGCAGGAGATTGGAACGGTGTGGCCGAGATGCTTTGCCCCCAGAGCTGCCACCAGCACGGCTCCAGGTCCTCGAACGTCCCGGGGGCGCGAATGATCTCGGTGCGCAGACTGCCCATCAGCCGGTTCCCAGCAAAGCGCGACGGGTGCCAAGCTTCGCCAGCGCTTCGTAAGCATCCATGTAGGATGTGATCATGCGCTCAAGCGAGAAGCGGCGGCGCGCCTCGGCCCGGCATGCCTCGTCGTCCAAGGCTCCGGATGCGACAATGGCCTTCGCCATTTCCTCGACGTCATTGACCAGGAATCCGGTCCTGCCATGCTCGATGACATCGGGAAGGGCGCCGTTCGGGAAAGCGACGACCGGCGTGCCGCAGGCAAGCGCCTCCATCGCGACAAGCGAGCTTGTTTCGGCGGCAAGGCTGGGAACGACCAGGCAGCGGGCGGCGTTGAGCAGGCGCCGCTTGGCACAAAAGCCGAGTGGCCCGAGGAAACGCCGCTGCCGATCGAGCCGAGGGTGCACTTCGTCGGCGAAATAGCGCAGATGGGTCTCGTAGGGATAGACCTGGCCGGCGATCGCCAGGGGAATGCCGGCGCGCTTGGCCGCCTCTATCGCGAGATGGATGGCCTTTTCGGGACAGATGCGGCTGAGCACCAGCGCGAAATTGCGCCGCGATCGGGGCTGGTTCAGCGCCTTGATATCAACGCCGTTTGGAATAGGCTTCGCAAGTCTCGACCCTGCCGGCGCCGTCCTGTGCTGCGCCCACGAGACCGCGTGCAGCCACAGGTCCTCGCGTGGCGGGGCAAGCACCTCGGACGAATACCAGCCGAGCGGCAAGTGCAACGTCACCAGGGTTGGGCCCTCGGAAGGCAGATAGGCATCGAAGTCGATCCCGTGGAGATGAACAACGTCGATGTGCCAGCGCGCCCGGGCGGCCGTGATCGCATCGCGATGCGCCTGCTGGGCCCGGTCCTTCGCCGCCTTGTCGAGCACGCCTGCTTCGGCCGGTGTTTCCACCAGGACGCCAGCCGTCTTTGACCCATGGCAGGCGACGACAACCGACCGGTGGCCTTTCTCAACCAGCCCCCGGTCCAGCGCCGACAGCACCTGCTCGGCGCCGCCGACCGCATCCGGCCCGACGGGCGCGAGGGGGTAGGCGACGTTGAGGACGGTCAGTGTCATAGCCGATCGAGCCGGAACTCACCATGCTGCCGACACACGTAGCGTTGGTGCCATGTCATCGCTGATCGCCGGAGCGTAGCGGCGGATCATCGCCGCGCAGAACTCGGCGAATTCCTCCGGCACTTGGGGCGGGCTGGTGTGATGGGGCTGCAGACCGCGATGTTGCGGCGTGAAGCAGAAGGTGACCGTGACGTTGAAATCGGCAAGCGCTTCCATCTGACGATCGAACCAGCCCTGCGCATTCGGCCGAAAACTGTCGGCCCAGGATAGGCCTGTGCGCAGATGCGTAACGCCCAGACGGTGCATCCAGGCAACGGCATCATCCAGCCGATGGTCCTCATAGTGGAACCACTGCACTAGGCCCATTTGCGGAGTGTGGCGCGCGAACTCCTCGAGCGCCGGCTTGGGCGTGCCGTCCTCGCGCAGCAGGCCCATGTGGAAGTGCCTGTAATAGGACGAGCCTTCCGCTTCCCGATGGCGCGTCGTCGCCTCCCAGGAACGCGGCAGATCATAGAGGCTGTACCACTGCACGCGTGGCGCGAGGCTGAGCAAAAGGTCCGCCGTCCGGCGCAAGCCCCAAACTTGCACCTCCTCGGCGCCGAAGGTAGACACACCGACTTCGCTGACCCAGACCGGAATATCGGCGACTGTAGCAATCTCACCGAGCTTGTGAGGCCACTCGTGGATCTGCCAGAGGTTCCAGTCGAGCGGGAAGCCATGCACTGCGGCGGCATCGACGTGGTCAAGCACGCCGAACTCCTTCATGCGCGTCATGAAGCCAGCATCGATCGGGGAAATGCCGCCGAGGACCTTGGTGATTGCCGGGTTCTCGCGGCCTATCGCATCGGCAGCCATGATCGCCATCGTGGCAAAACGGCTCCAGTCGGGGTCGAGCTCTGGGTCCCAATGCGATTTATTGTTGGGCTCGTTCCAGATCATGGCGGCTTCAATCATCGGTCTCTCCTTTCGAAGGATAGACGGCGCCGCTGCCTGTCGGGTCGTCGGACGCGCGGCAGAAATAGACCTCGTCTTCCGGATGCAGCAGGATGTCGAAACCAGCGCTGCGCAGCATCGCTTCGGTGCAGGCGCGGTTCGGGATCCACCAATTGGTCGGGTCGTCGGCGTAACGATGCTCGATGAAATGCAGCTTTGGAAATTCTGGCTGGTCGAACAGATCGCGCGTCCAGAAATGGTAGTTCTGTTCGAGCGGTAAGACTTTGCCGCTGCCGCGCTGCATCGACTGGAAGATTATCAGGTCGCCCGCGACATGCGCTCGGATCAGGTCGAGCGCCAGCAACGGGTGGCGCAGGTGGTAAAGCACGCCCATGAACAGCACGATGTCGAAGCGTTCGCCGAGCGCCCCGACATCGTAGACGGACAATTCTCGGAACTCTATGTCGCAGTCGGCGATCTCGGCGGCGAAGCGGGCCTGGGCGAGATAGGCTTGGTCGAAGTCGATTCCGAGCACGCGAGCGGCGCCGCGTTTCTTCATTTCGATCGAGTAGAAGCCGGCGTTGCAGCCGATATCGAGCACCGACTTGCCCGAAAGATCAGTCGGAATGGCATCCGCGAATTTGCGCCATTTGATCAGCGGGTAGTTGCCGAGGAAATGATCGGGAGCGGTCTCCACGCCCGCGAGCTCCATATTGTGAAACCAGGGCCCCAATGCGTCGATGCGGCGGCGTATCTCCGTGCTGGAATGGGGCATGACTAAGCTCCTTCGCTTGGGAGGAGTGGCACAGGCGAGCGGTCTTGCCGGGCGAACATCGGCGGGACTTCGTCTTCCGCGGCGCCGTTGTTTTCCAGCAGCCTGAGTGCCGTGCGATAGCCGTTGAAAGTACCGACATCGACATAAGCCGTCCCGGCCTTGACGCCGTAAGCCTCGCCTCCGCCGGCGAGATAGGCGTTGACCAGAGTGCCCAAATACTCGTCCACGCCGTCGCGCTGGCGCCACAGTGCCGCCAGTTGAAGGAAGATACGACCCGGCATCTTGAAGGCGCCCCAGACCCAGTTTGTCGCTGCGTCAGCTTGCTTGACCTGGATCTGCTCGACCCGCCCGTTCCGATCGAGGACGACGGCGTCGAACAGGTCGGGGCGATCGACCGGAAACATCAGGAAAGAAAGCTGGTCGTCGGCCAGGTGGCAGAAGCCGTCTTCAGGAAACCAGATCGTGTCCGGCAGGCCGATCAGGACCGTTTCTTCCGGCGTCACAAGCGGTGTCGCGCGGAAGATCGCGTCGCACAGTCCAACCGGAGAAGGCTGCGCCACGAAGATCGCCGTGGCGTCGTCGTAGCCGGCGGCGTAGTATTCGAGGATGTCCGACTTGCCGGAACCGATGATGAAGCAGATGCGGTCGACGCCGTTACGGACCATCCGCCGCACCAGATATTCGCTCACCGCGCAAGGGCGTTCGGTCTGGCCATCCAGTCGGCTGCCGACCGGCAGCAGTTCCTTGGAAAAACCCAGCGGTTGAATGCGGCTGCCGCGACCTGCGGCAGGCACGATGCCCAACATCAGACGACTTCCTCCATTGCTCCACCTGCCGTGGACACGGCGGCGTTCAAGATGCGATCGAGTTCGGCGGCGCGGTGCGCGGACGTGTGCTCGTCGAGAACGCGTTCACGGGCGCGGCGGCCAAGCGCCTCGATTTCGCTGTCCGACTGGCCAAGCGCGGCGACGACATCGTCGGTAGTGTGTGCCAACAGAATCTCGCTGCCGGGCGTGAAGAAGCTGTCCAGGCCGGCCCAGTCGTCGGAGATGATCGCGGCGCCGCATGCGGCTGCTTCGAACAGACGCCCTGATGGGCACCAGCCCTTTCGCGCCATCGCTTCACGGGTGACGTTCAGCGTCAGGCGCGAGGAGGAAAAGAAGGCAGGGTGATCGGCGGGCGGCAGGTGCCGGACGAAATAGATGTTGCCGCTCCAGGGGAAGTCCTGCGGGTATTGCGCCCCGCCGATGATGAAACGTCGGTTTGGAAGCCGGGCGGCGGCAGCGACAAGCAGTATTTCGACGCCTGCCTGCCGATCCTCGGCGTAGGTCCCGAGATAGGATAGGTCGCCGGCGAACTCGGGCCTTGGCTGCGCCGGCTGGTGACGGTCGGGGTCGACATGGCCGTAGAGCGGCAGGACGTGGCGCACGCCGAGAATGCGCTTCAGCGCATCGATCGCCGGCCCTCCTGTATAGCTGAGGACCAGATCGAAATCGCGCAATCCTTCCGGCTCGAAATAGGCCGGGTAATCACCTCGCTCGATGCTCGCCAGCGTCACCGGTGTATCAAGGTCGTAGAATACTTTCAGGCCGCGACAGCGGTCGTTGGCGAGCCGCGAGGCCTCCACGGCATCTGGACAATAGGAGGTGACGATGACGACGTCGGCCTGCCGTATCGCTGCCTCGGCCTCTTGGCGGATATCCTCCCAATCCGGGTAAAGAACGACACCGCCGCCGCTCAACCGGTCGATGTCCCTGGCGCCGGCATAGTACGGTGTATTGCGCTCGAAGAAGCTGATCGACCAGCCAAGCGGTGCTAGCGCGCTAATCAGTCCCCGCCAGAGCGTGGCATGCCCATTGCCCCACGACGATGTAACGGTCAGACCGAATATGACCATGCGCATGGGCGACCACTCCCTCAGGCAACTTCATTCAAACGGATCAGTTTGGAGCCCCAGTCGCCGTGGACGACTGTTGTGATGGAGGCCGGCGCGATATCGAAGCGAAAGCAGTCGCCAAGCTGCAGGCCGAGGATCGCGCAGACAGCCGCCTTGATCACATCGGCATGACTGACAAGCGCGATGCACTGACCCTGTCCATTCTCGCGCAGCGCGTCCATCAGGCCGATCATCCTGTGCTGCACATCCAGCATGGTCTCGCCGCTCGGCGTGCGGGCGCTCTGGCGCTGGTCGTTCCAAAGCCGCCAGCTTGCATCGCCGCTCAGTTCTTCGAATGTCTTGCCGGACCACTCGCCGAAGTCGATCTCGTCGAGTTCCTTGCAGATCGCGATCTTCTCAATCTCGCAAGCGATGGCGATCGGCTTCGCTGTTTCCAGCGTGCGCTCGCGCGGACTGCTCAAGATCGCCGCGAGCGGCTCTCGCGTCAGTCGCCGCGCGAGGTGCAGTGCCTGCGCCTGGCCGGCTTCGCCGAGGCGAACGCCTTCGAGCCGCCCGGCCAGGTATGAGCCAACATGATCATGCGCCGCGTGGCGGATGAGAAAGAACGTCGTGGTCATTCGGCGGCGTCCAGCATAGGCTTGTCGTTACCGGCGATGAAGGCGAGCGTGCGCAGGCGCGCTTCCGCGTCGGTGAACTGCTCCGGCGGCGACTTCATGAAGTAGCTGCTGGGGCCTGTGAGCGCGCCGGCGATGCCGCGGTCGAGGGCGAGCTTTGCGCAGCGGAGGGCGTCGATGACGACGCCGGCCGAGTTGGGCGAATCCCAGACCTCCAGCTTGAGCTCGGCATTGAGCGGCACGCCTCCAAAAGTAGTGCCTTCGACACGGATATAGGCCCATTTGCGATCGGTCAGCCACGGGACATGGTCACTGGGTCCGACATGGATGTTGCCGGCCTCAAGCGGGACGTCGATCTGGCTGGTGACGGACTGCGTCTTCGAGATCTTCTTCGATTCCAGCCGCTCGCGCTCGAGCATGTTGAGGAAGTCGGTGTTGCCGCCGAAGTTGAGCTGATAGGTGCGATCGATGCGAACGCCGCGCTCACGGAAGAGATTGGCGAGCAGCCGATGCACGATGGTTGCACCGACCTGGCTCTTGATGTCGTCGCCGACCAGGGGAAGGCCACGTTCCTCGAAGCGCTTGCGCCATTCCGGCCGCGAGGCGATGAAGACAGGGATGCAATTGACGAAAGCGCAGCCGGCCTCAAGCGCGCATTCGGCATAGAAGCGCGTCGCCTGTTCGGAGCCGACCGGAAGATAGGATATCAGCACCTCGACCCCGCTCCCGCGGAGCCGGGTGGTTACGTCTGCGGCCGGTTCATCCGACTCTTCGATCTCCTCTCGGAGATATTTGCCGATGCCGTCGAGTGTTGGACCGCGCTCCACACGAACGCCGGTCGGCGCGACATCAGCAAAACGAAAGGTGTTGTTGGGCGCGGTGTAGATCGCTTCCGCCACATCGCGTCCAACCTTGTTTTTCGCGACATCGAAGGCGCAGACGACCTCAATGTCGTCGACATGATAGCCGCCGAGATCGGCATGCATCAGCCCGGGGATCGGCTCGTTGCCGTTGACGTGGCGATAGTAGGAGAGACCTTGCACAAGAGATGACGCGCAATTGCCCACGCCGACGATGCCGATACGAACTTTCTTCGATGTCACGAAACCGCTGCCCCTTTTGGTTGGAGGTAAGTTCCTCGCCGCCGAACCGGGAGCGGCCTCGAATGTTCCGTGGCGCCGCGAAAAATTGCCCGGCGTCCGAAAATTGCTGGGCTGGGTTGCGGATCAAAAGAGACGCGGTTCGCGTTGGCGGCAGACAGCCGGGTAGGAGCCGCATGATCGTCTTCGGCGACCACAAGCGAGCGCACAGCGCACAACAGCTCAGGGAAGCTGTGTTGGCCGCCGCGAGAGCGATCGGCGATCTGCCCGCGGGCATCGAGCGCCACGCTGCCCTGGTCGATCTTTTCGTCGGCGCTTCCGAACTTATACAAGGCCTTGCCGATGCGGAATTCGACATCAAGGGCGGCGATTGGAATTCCTCGAGACAGAAGCTGGGGTCGGAAATTCTCGTCGAGTTGTCGGAGGAAGTGCTGCGATCCTGGCAACAAGGATTTGTCCGGCATGGAGTGCTCGATGCGTCGCTGCTTGCGAAGCTTGCCGGCATGGACTGTGGCAACGAAATAACCACCGGCCCGGCCGAAGGCTACGCGCTTTATGCGCTATATCCGGAAACCTATCTGCTTGCAGCGCTGCGGTCGGGACTCGACGCAAACACATGCGTCATCGGCATCCGCAGCATTGGTCTCGGCTTGGCGGCGATGGTCGCCGCCGCCCTGCATGCGCCGCCGCCTGTTAGCGTGCGACCGATCGGCCATCCGTTTTCCCGGCACATTTGCGCCGCGCCCGAACTCCTCGGCTCTTGGCGCGACAGACCTCTTGCCAAATTTGCCATCGTTGATGAAGGTCCGGGCCTCTCCGGCAGTTCCTTTCATGCTGTCGTTGCCTGGCTGCGCCGGCAGGACATCGACCAGGAGCGCATTCATCTGTTCCCAAGCCACCGTGGCGGGCCGGGCGTGCAAGCTTCGGCAGACATGCAGGCTATTTGGAGTCACTGCTCGCGCCATGTCGCGGACTTCGAAGCGGCCTTCGATGGATGCGTCGCGCCGAACCTTCGCCGATGGGTGGCGAACCTCCTCGGCAAGGCCGATGTCGAACTCAGCGACATTTCCGGCGGCGAATGGCGCAAGCATATTTCCACGGCGCCGGAGCATTGGCCTCCGGTGTTTGCCGGATTTGAGCGGCGAAAATTCCTGGCACTGGCGGGCACGGAGCGTTGGTTGGTCAAGTTCGCCGGTCTCGGCGGGACCGGGCAGCACAAGCTGCACACGGCAAGGTCGGTGCACAGGGCCGGTTTTGGAACGCAGCCTGCCGGACTCTGCCACGGCTTCCTGATCGAGCGTTGGACAGACGCGGACAGGCTGGATCGGACAGAGCTGGCCAGGGACCTGCTGGTCGAATGGCTTGGACGCTATCTCGGCTGGCGCGCTGCCGAGTTGCAGACGGAAGAGGCCGGCGCGTCGCTGGAGAGGCTTGCAGACATGGCCATGCAAAACTGCAGGGAAGCCTTGGGGGAAGAGCCGGCCCAAGCATTAAAGGGTTGGTTCGCCCGCCACTCCTCACATTCCTTCCTGCGGAGGATCGAGATCGACGGACGCCTGCACCCGTGGGAATTTCTGGTTCGGCCGGAGGGAACCCTGCTCAAGACGGACGCCGTCGACCATTGCCGCTCGCACGACATTGTCGGCTGTCAGGACATAACGTGGGACATTGCAGGCGCGACGGTGGAATATGAGCTTTCCGACGCCGAGCTTTCGCGGCTCATCCAAGGCGTTGAGGCAGAAATGTCGCGTGCCGTCGATCATTCCTTGGTGGACTACATGGAGCCCTGCTATCTCGCCTTCCAGCTTGGGCTGTGGACGATGGCCCGACAGTCGACACACGGCGATGAGCGGATAAGAGCCACGCGCGCCGCCGACCGCTACGAAACCAGGCTTTCGCGTTTTATCGAGCGCGCGAGGACCTGATCAGTCCAGCCTGCGCAGCATGTCCGCTTCCTCCTCCAGAATTGTGGCCACTTCCTCGCGCTGCAGATGTGTCATCATCAGACTGACGCAACATTCGAGATAGGTGATGGAGGCTCGCCGCAGGAACGCGGCGGTTTCGGCCGCCGCCATCTGGTCGATGTCCTTGATTGGTCGCTTCGGCTGCACAGTTCTTCTCCATGACGGTTGTCATGTCCAACCGCAACCCCGGTCGGTTGTTCCGCTACGGTGAAGGAAGCCACCGCCTCAGAGCTGAAGGTTCTGAGCTTTTCCGGCCTCAGTCCTCTTGACCGGTACGATGGCCTCCATCGCGAGGTCGTCGAGCCTCGAGAAAAAGGCGATGGTTTGCAGTAGGCCTGGCCTGAGAGGCACCTTCGGTGACCAGCCGAGAAGCGCTCTTGCGCGGCCTATGTCGGGCCGCCGGCGGCGCGGGTCGTCCTGCGGCAAGGGCAGGAATTTCACGGGTGATCTGCTGCCGGTCAGTTCCCGAACCAGCCTTGCCAATTCGAGGATCGAAAACTCGCCGGGATTGCCCAGATTGACCGGCTGTCGCGGATTGGGATCGACATCCATAAGGCGTCGCAATCCTCCGATCATGTCGCTGACATAGCAGAATGAGCGCGTTTGCCGGCCATCGCCGAATATCGTCAGCGGCCGTTTCTCGATCGCTTGCATGACCAGGTTGGACACGATGCGGCCGTCGGCTGGGTCCATTCTGGGACCATAGGTGTTGAAGATGCGGGCGACGCGAATATCGGCCATCTCGGCCCGCAGATAATCGAAGCAGAGCGTCTCCGCGGTGCGCTTGCCCTCATCATAACAGGCGCGCGGTCCTGTGCAGTTGACGTGGCCGACATAGTCCTCGCGCTGTGGGTGCTGTTCTGGATCGCCGTAGACTTCGCTGGTCGATGCCTGCAGGAAGCGGGCGCCGTTGCTTGCGGCGAGCGCGAGCAGATTGAGCGTTCCGATCACACAGGTGCGCGTTGTGTGGATCGGATCGGCCTGGTAGCGGGGCGGCGATGCCGCGCAGGCCAGGTTGAAAACGCGGTCGACAGCCTCGCCGAGTTCCAGCGGGACGCAAACGTCCTGCTCGATCAGCCGGAACCGGGCTTGGCCGATTAGCGAGCTGACATTCTCCATTCGGCCCGTAAGAAAGTTGTCGACGCATATGACGCGATACCCGTCGTCAAGCAGGGCCTCGCACAAATGCGAACCGAGGAAACCGGCACCGCCGGCGACAAGCGCCGCCCGTGTCTGCTGAACCCTTCTTGATCGCCGCATCTGCAAAGTCTCCTGTCTCTATTCATGCTGCACTTTCCACGTTCAGATCGATTGCCGCGCGCGTATGGACTGACTGAGTCAAAGTCAGAACGAATTCACGCGCCCGAGCGCCGCCGGTGTGGCTTGCAAGCACCGCCTCGCGTGCCGAGCGGGCCATATCGAGTCTGGCCCGCTCCGATTTGGCTGTGAGGATTTCCTGCACGTCGCCGGCACTGGCTGCGGTCTCGATCGTCGATTCGGGGAAGAAGCTGTCGAGACCGGGCCAGCGGTCGCTGATGATCGGTGTGCCGCAGGCCGCGGCCTCGAAGAGCCGCACGCTGGGCGACCATCCTGCCGCGATCATTGACGCCCGCGTAAGGTTCAATGTGTAACGCTGGCGGCTGTAGAAGGCGGCATGTTCGGCGGGCGGCAGGTGCTCGATCCGCTGGACGTTGTCCGGCCAGGCGATGTCGAATGGATATTGCGAGCCGGCGACGACGAAGCGGCGGTCCGGCAGGCACCGCGCCGGCTCCAGCAGCAGCGTTTCGAGGGCGAGCTGCCGGTCGGCGCTGTAGGTTCCAAGATAGCCGAGATCCCATTCGATCGCGTCTCTGGTGCGATGGTGTCGCTTTGGATCGACCGAGCAGTAGAGCGGCTCCGTTCGGAGGGCGCCGAACTCCGATCTGAGGCGCTGCAACGTCGGTCCGCCGGTGAAGGAGAAGTAGACGTCGAAATAGGGGATCTGCCTGCGGGCAAGGTAATCGCAATCGTCCTCGGCAACCCGCGCCAGCGTCACTGGCGTGTCGATGTCGTAAAAGCAGAACTGTCCAGTGCACAGCGAAGCGAGGTCGTCGATGATGGCCCTGCCTTCCGGCACGAAGGAGCCTATCACCACCGCGTCGGCCCGCTGCAACTCCTGCCGGTGATTGCGGCGCAGCTCTGAGACCGTCTGGTAGTAGCGCAAGTCGCAGAAATCGGGGTCGCGCAGGTCCCGGTGATGCGCGTACCAGGGCACGTCGCGTTCGAGGAAGGTGACGCGATGGCCGAGCTCGTTGAGCGCGCGCAGCAGCCCCCGGAAAGTCGTCGCGTGGCCGTTGCCCCAGGATGAGGATAACGAAAGTCCGAGGAAAACGATGTCGAGCGGTTTCGTCATTCCGCGGCCTCCATTGCCCGGCGCTCGAAATGCGCCTTGAAGATGTCGTCCACCAGCCGGGCTCTCAGCGTGTAGGTATGCTCGGCCAGAACGCGCCGCAGCGCTGCGGCGCCGATCGCCTTCGCCCGTGTCGGCGTCAGCGTGCGCACGATCTCGGCGACGTCGGCACCGTCCCGCGCGACCAGGATCTCTTCGCCAGGGGTCAGGAACAACTCGACGCCGAGCCAGGCATCGGTGATTAGGCATGCACCCGCGCCCGCCGCTTCGAAGACGCGTGTCGCGGGCGAAAACCCGTTGGCCGCCATGCTGTCGCGGCTGATGTTGAGCACCGCCTTCGGCGTGACGTTGAAGGCGTTGTGATCGCGCGTACCGACATGGCCGAGCCACGAAACGTTCGCCGGCAAGGGCTTGTCGCCCCAGCCGGATCCACCAAGCAGGAAGCGTTGGCTGCCAAGCACACGGGCCGGGTCGAAGAAGAAGGCGTCGACGCGCGCCTCGCGGTCGGGCAGCCGATTGCCGAGGAAAGCGAGGTCACAGGCAAAGCCCGGATTTGCGGCGACCGGATGATGTGTCTCGGGATCGAGCGCGTTATAGATCGGCACGCATTCCGCGGCGCCGAGCGCGCGATAATCCCAAACCACGGGATCGCCGCCGCCATAGGTCAGAACAAGGCCGATCCTCTTCAAGGTCTCATGCAGGGGGTGTTCGGCATGATTGCGCAACTCGCTTAAGGTCGCCGGCGCGTCGACGTCCCAGAACACGGTCAGCGCATCCGGGCGAGCGTTGTCGAGAACCGCATGCAGTAGCGCCTCGTCCTCGAAGCCGACGCCGCTTGCCTTGACCACGACGTCTGCCTGCGCGGCGCAAGAGGCGACCTGCATCAGCGCATGCGCTGTCGGCTCGTAGACGACGACGCTGCACCAGTCCGGCGCCTTGATATCGCGATGCTTCTGGCGATCGTAGACATCGGGCTCATAGAAGACGATGTCATAGCCGCGCTTCGACAACGCCTTGAGCAAGCCCCGATAATAGGTGGCCGCGCCGTTCCAGTAGGACGACAGAAGGCTCGATCCGTAAAAGGCGATCTTCATGCGACGGCCTCCCTTGCAGGTTTGATTTCAGCGACCTCGCGATTGCCGCATGCGGCGAGAATGTCGAACAACTCGTCGACGCGGTGCCGGCATGTGTGGCGCGCAAGGATGGTTTCCCGGCCGGACGCGGCGAGCGCCTCCGCACGCTGGCTGTCGTTCAGCACGTCGCGAAGGTGACCTTGCATCTCGGCGCCGTTCCGGGCGAAGAGGAAATCCTTGCCGGCGCGGAACAGTCCTTCGACATCCGACCATGGCGCCGAGACCAGCGGAATGCCGCAGGCCATCGCCTCGAACATGCGTATGGTCGGAATGCCGGGCAGGCTCTCCCGATAAGGTCGGCGGGGGATGTGCATGGTGACGCGATGCCGGGCGAAGCTCTTCGGCACGTCGGCATTGGCAATCCAGCCATCATAGCGCAGCCCTGCCTCGGCAAGCGCGGCTCGGGCATCGGTCGGATAGCGCACGCCGTGCACGGTTCCCGACAGCGCGAGAGCGCTCGCCGGCTCGATCAGGAACTCGGCGATCTCGGCGCTGCGTTCGTCGTCGCCCCAATTGCCGATCCAGACGAGGTCGGAGACGGGGTCGACATCCGGGCACGGCTTGAACAGCCGGTCGTCCGCCGCCTCATGCCAGGTGAAGACCCGTTTGCCCCAGCCGGCGCGAAGATAGCTCTCGCGCAGCACCTCGCCGAAGACCAGCACCCCGTCGTAATGCTCGAGCTGAAGTGCCGCTATCGCCTGCATCGCCGATACGGCGCGGTGATGGGTGTCGTGGAACAGGAGCGTGAAATTGCCATAGGCTCGCGCCTGTCCGATGCGCGCGACAAGATCCTTGTCCGTCCATTCGTGGACGATCACGACATCCGCGCCGGCGAGCCAGGCTTCGTGCGCGAAGCCGGGGCCATAGCTCAGCGCCATCAGCTCCGGGAAATCCTTGCGGAAGCGCTCGACGGCGAAAGGGCCTTGCTCGGCAAGCAGATTCGATCGGCTCCAGCCGTCGGCGGGTTCCAGCGCGACCGCCTCATGTCCGCGCGCGACGAGCTCGCGCATGATGCCGCGCTGGAAATGCGCGTTGCCGTGATTCCAGTCGGAAACGGCGGAATGGGTGTAGAACACGAAGCGCATGGTCAAAGCCCTGCCATGGCCGTCGCCGCCCGATCGTAGACCTCTCGCATCCGCGCCGTCTGGGCGCTGAGCGAGAATTTGCGCGCCCGTCGGGCGGCGCGCTGACCGAACTGGCGTCGCAAGCTTTCGTCACGCGAGAGCCTGGCGATGCAGCCGGCAAGCGCGTGGGGATCGCGCGCGTCGAAGAACGTCGCTGCTCCGTCCCAGATCTCGCGGTAGGTCGCGATGTCCGCCAACACCAAGGGGGTGCCCGCAGAGGCTGCCTCCAGGGCGGCCAGCCCGAAAGGCTCGTAGATGGACGGCGAGACAAACATGCTGGCCCGCGCCATCAATTGCCGAACCTCGCAATGGCTGATCGAGCCAAGCGAGATGCAATGATCGAAGAACAGGCGCTGTCCATCCGGACCTTCAGTTTCGCCTGCGGCGAAAACGGGAGGGCCACACAAGGCAGCCGCGGCATCGAGCGCCAATCCGTTTTTGCCCTCATCCCACCAGCGGGCGGCAGCGAGAACGAAGGACTCACGATGCGCGCTTGCCGGGCCGGGGAGCGCACCATTGTGGACGACGCTCAAGCCCGCGATCGGACCGTAGCAGGCTCCGAGCATGGCGGCATGGCTTCGGCTCGGCGCGACAATGGCTTCGGCGCGGTCGAATCCGGCGCGGTTGCGCTCTCGTTGCCACGCCCAATCGCCCTCGGGCATTTGCGCCCGCACTGCATGCAGCCATGTGACCACGCAGGAATGGGATACCGCGACGATCGGACAAGTCAGCTCGAGACCGGCTGCCTGCGCCGGCGCATTGAGGTGTACGAGATTGATTGCATAGTCCGACGCAAGCTCCTGCAATTCGCCAGGCAACCGGTCGAGATCTTTCGTGTCGCGCGTCATCCAGTCCGGCGGGCATTTCAGCCAAACCAGCGCGGCGATGGACCGCGCTTCCCGAGCCTGTTCGGGGGAAGGCTCGGGTCCCAGCCCGGCAAGCACGATGCTGTCGCCGCTGGCCACCAGCTCTCGCGCCAGATCGAGCGAATAGCGCCAGACTCCGCCGACGGCGTCAGTCGTCATAAGGATGCGCCGCGGACGATGGGTCAGTGATTGCAGCATGAGGACTCCAACTCAGCCAGCGCATGCGGCCGCTGGTCCTGGATGTCGCTGAAGGATCGGAAGGAGGCGAGGTAGTGCTCATGGGCGCGCTCCCAGGCGAGGTCGTCGGGTTCGCCCCACAATTCGCGGTAGCTGGGAGAGCTCGGATAGGGATAGAGCGGCACGGGCTCGTTCGCCCAGACGCCGTGATCGATGAGGTGCTTGCGCCAATAGTCCACCAGCGTCGGGTCGTCCTCGACCACGCCAATCAGATTGGCCTGGACGAAAGGCACATGACGGCGGGCGTCAACCAGAAGCGCAGCCAGATCCTCTGTGTCGAGCCGACAGCGCTTGGCGAGCATCGCGCGGCCCTCGACGGTCAGGCTTTCAAGACCGGCCTCGATCGAGACGCAGCCGGCCGCGCCAAGCAGTTCGAGCAGTTCCGGCTTCCAGAGGTCGATACGTGTCTGAACGCCGAACTGGACGTCGCGTTCGACCAAGGCCTCCAGCAGCGCCTTCTGCGGCAGGAAGATCTCGTCGATGAAATAGATATAGCCGACCCCTTGATTGATCAAACCGTCGATCTCGGCCACAACGGCGTCGTGCTTCCTGCGCCGATATGCATCGCGGAAATCGATCTTGGCGCAGAAGCTGCAATTATAGGGGCAGCCGCGCGACGCTTCCACCTCGGCGCCGGCGCCCTTCTGATGGGCATCGAACCTGTGGTGGTGGTGGCCATGCGCGGCGATCCAGTCGGACGGCCAGGCGAGCGCAGCATGATCGACGAACGGGCTGGCATGCACGCCGCCATTGCACACTGGAAGGTCGTTTTGGAGCCGGGCCGTATGCGCAATCTTGCTCCAGTCGCTCTGCCGTGCAAGCTCCGTCACGACGTCCTCACATTCACCGCGCACGACGACATCGACGCCGAGCTTGCGTAGGGTCGGTGCAGGCGTCGCCGAGCCATGCGGTCCGACCGCCACGGTTCGTCCGCCGCGTCCGGCGAGATGGCTGAGGAATTCCCCCGGCACGCGCAGTTCAGGCGGCGCGCAGCGCCAGAACAGATAGGTCGGCGCGGTGGTGACCACGGTCATGTCCGGCGCGAATGACGCCACCTGCTCTGCCAGCGCCGCGTTGTCGAGGACCTGCAATTGCCCGTCCAGCATCATGACGTCGTGACCATCCGCTTCCAGCATTGCCTTCGAATAGCCGAGCTCCAGCGGCAGATGCGGCTGCCGGCAGCCGAAATAGATGCTGTGCTCATACGTCCAGAACGGATTGACCAAGGCGACTTTCATGCGACGTACCTCGTGGCTTCCGGGCGCGACTGGAGCCGATGTCGCACCAGCCAGCTGGCGAGATCGCAGACGCCTTCGCGCCATGGGACACGCGCCTGCCAGCCGATCGCGGCTTGCAGCTTGCGCGTGTCGGCGACGAAGAATGGTTGGTCGCCAACGCGCTCGCGGTCGTGGCGAAGCGCGACGTCGCTGCCCGTCATCTCGGCTATCTCCGCCAGCAGCACGCGCAGGCTGACCGCATTGCTCGGGCCGCCGCCCAGGTTGAACGCCTGGCCCTTGAGGTCCTCAATCCTGGCCAACACGCCGCGATAGGCGGCTACGGCATCGGACACATGCAGGATGTCGCGCACCTGCCTGCCGTCGCCGTAAACGGTAATCGGCCGGCCGGACAAGACGCTGAGTAGAAAATGCGCGACCCAGCCCTGATCCTCGGTGCCAAACTGGCGCGGCCCGTAGATGCAGCTCATGCGCAGCACCGCTGTCGGGAGTCCGTAGGATTTGGAATAGTCGAGCACATACTGATCGGCCGCGCCCTTCGAGCAGCCATAGGGCGTGCAGAAATCAAGGCCCACCTTCTCATCGACCCCGCTCGCACGTACCTTCTCGTCAAGCGGCTCGCAGTGATCGTCGGCTTGCCGCACCGCGATCTGGGGCAGGCTGCCATAGACCTTGTTGGTGCTGGCGAAGACTACCGGGACGCCGGTGCTGCGAGCGGTCTCCAGCACGTTGAACGTGCCTTTGAGGTTGATGTCGAAATCCTGCGCGGGATCGACCAGGCTGGTCGTCACGGCGGTCTGGGCGGCGAGGTGAAAGATCGCCTTTGCCGGCGCCAGCGCCGCCGCCAGTGCGCTGGCATCGCGTATGTCGACTGTTTCGGCGCTCAGCCGGTCGCCGTGCTTTTGCGCCAGCCAGTCGAGATTCTGCTCGACGCCCGGGCGGCTGAGATTGTCGACGACAAGCACGGCCTCGCCATCGGATAGCAGGCTGTCGGCCAGGTTGGAGCCGATGAAGCCGCTGCCGCCAATGACGGCTATCGGTGCCTTGCGCGGATGGCGGTGGCTCTGGGTCATGAGACCAATCCCCGCTCTTCCAGCTCGCGCCGCATGTCCGCGCCCCGGTCGATAACGACGCTGTTGCGGACCCATGCCGCGAATTCGCCGAGCGAATCTTCCAGCCGACGCTTCGGCTCAAAGCCCAGCAGTTCCCGGGCCTTGGCGATGTCGGCGAAGCAGTTGCGGATATCGCCGGAGCGCGCCTTGGTGAGGATTTCGGGCGGCCGCTTTGGGATGCCCATAGCCTTGGCAAGAAGACGGGCCACGTCCCTGATCGAATAGGCGTGGCCGCTGCCGATGTTGATGGCATGGCCGGCGGCCTGGCGCTGCTCCAGCGCCAGCCGGAACGCGGTGGCGACATCGCGCACATGAACGAAATCGCGCTTCTGCTCGCCGTCCTCGAAGATCGTCGGCCGCTTGCCGTTGGCAAGGCGCGAGGCGAAGTTGGCGAGAACGCCGGTGTAGGGATTGGCAAGCGCCTGTCCGGCGCCGAACACGTTGAACAGGCGCAGTGCAACGGCATCGACGCCGTAGGCCTGGCCGAAGATCAGCACCGCGCGTTCCTGCGCATACTTGGTCAGCGCGTAGATCGAGGCGAGATCGGGCCGCTTCTCCTCGTCCGTCGGAAGAGGCGACAGTGTTTGGCCGGTCGCCGACAGCAAATCCCAGCGGCCCTCCCTTATATCGGCAGGCTTGCGGCGCGCATTGTCGATCCGCTCGCCGTCCGGAGTCTGATAGAGGCCTTCACCATAGATGCTCATGGAGGACGCCACGACGATCCGTTCGACCGGCTTCTTGATGAGTGCCTCGAGCAGCACCGCCGTGCCGAGATCGTTCGTGCCGACATAGCGGGCGATCTCGTACATGGACTGGCCGACGCCAACCTCGGCCGCCAGATGGATCACGGCATCGACGTCTGAAACCGCCTCAGCGACAGCGTCGCGGTCGCGCACGTCCCCCTTGATCAGTTCGGCCCCCGTAGGGAGGTTGATGGCTTCGGCGCCGTGCACCTGTTCGACAAGCGCGTCGAGCAGGCGCACCTGATAGCCATGGTCGGTGAGTTCCTGGGCGACGTGGCGGCCGATGAAGCCGCAACCTCCCGTAACCAATACACGTTTCACGATGACTCCCTTGCGGATTTGGCTTCGGCGCCCCGAACTGCGCGGCAAAAGGTTTGTTCCCTGCTTCAACAAAGTTCCCGTCTCAGGAGGTGCCGCAGCTTTGTCAGAGAGCCGTTCCACCATCTGGAACATTGCCTGTTGGCTGCTGTTAGGACCGCTCATCGGTCCCCGCTGCAGAAAGGAAAGTCCATGTCCGAGGCCAAGACGACCACCAACCACGACGAAATCCGGAAGTGGGTAGAAGAACGGAATGGCCAGCCGGCTGTCGTTCGCACGAAAGGCAAGGGCGGCATTCTGCGCATCGATTTCGGGGAGCCCGAAGACACGCTCGAACCGATCGAATGGGACGAATTCTTCCGCATCTTCGACGAGAACGATCTCGCCTTCCTGCATCAGGATGAAGCTGGCGGCGGAACGAGCCGCTTCAACAAATTCGTCGAGCGCAGCCGGAAGAGCTGACGGCCAAGGGTAGTGTCATGGCGCCGTTGAAGGGAGAGGAGACCCTGCAACGGCGCCGCGACAGACGGTCAGGCTGCCGCATTTGTTCGTCCCGCTCAATCGAGCGGCTTGTCCGTCGGCCTGGGTGTCGGCCCGGCCTCGCGGCGCCGGCCGGCATTGCGGCTGGCAACACGGTTATCGAGCGGCGAGGACGATGGCTCCGGGGCGCCTGCGGTCTTCGGAGCGATCGGCTTCGCGCCTGCATCGCTGCCCTGCGCATCGCGACGCGGATGTGGAAGACCTCCGCGGTCGGGCGACTTCACTGGAGGCTTGGACGTATCTTTCGCTTGAGCCATTTCGAACCTTCCTGGTTCAGTCAGAGATATGCAAAGCCTATCATTCGCTATCGGCGCTATCAGCCGTGCGGGCGCATCACCACTTTGATGCAGCCGTCCTGCTTGTCGCGGAATGTCTTGTAGAGGCCGGGTCCGTCTTCGAGGCCGGCGCGGTGGGTGATGACGAAGGACGGGTCGATCTCGCCGCTCTCGACCTTTTGAAGGAGCGGCTCGAGATAGCGCTGGGTGTGGGTCTGGCCCATGCGGAATGTCAGCCCCTTGTTCATCGCCGCACCGAAGGGAATGTGATCGACCAGGCCGATATAGACACCGGGCACCGAGATGGTGCCGCCCTTGCGGCAGCAATAGATCACCTCGCGCAGCACATGCGGCCGGTCGGTGCCGAGATAGACGGTGGCCTTGGCCTTATCGAGCATGGAATCGGTCGTTGCGGTTGCATCGGCCTCGGTGCCGACGCAGTCGATGCAACTGTCCGGCCCGCGCCCGCCGGTCATGGCCATCAGGGCATCGTAAATATCGGAATTGCTGAAATCGAGCGTTTCCGCCTTGCCGTAGTCGCGCGCCATGGCGAGCCGTTCCGGCACCTTGTCGATGGCGATGACGCGGCCTGCGCCGAGCATCCACGCGCTCTGGATGGCAAACTGGCCGACCGGTCCACAACCCCAAATGGCGACAGTGTCGCCTTCCTGGATGCCGGCATTCTCGGCCGCCATGTAGCCGGTCGGAAAGATATCGGAGAGGAACAGCACCTGCTCGTCATCGATGCCGTCGGGCACCTTGATGGGGCCGACATCGGCGAAGGGAACGCGCAGATACTCGGCCTGTCCTCCCCAGTAGCCGCCGACCAGATGCGAATAGCCGAACAGGCCCGCGGGCGACTGGCCCATGACCTTGGCAGCCTGCTCGGCGCTGGGGTTCGACCGGTCGCAGAGCGAGAACAGGCCGTTCTGGCAGAACCAGCATTCTCCGCACGAGATGTTGAAGGGCACGACGACGCGATCGCCCTTCTTGAACTTCGTATGGGCGCGGCCGACCTCCACCACTTCGCCCATGGTCTCGTGGCCCAGCACGTCGCCCGATTTCATCGTCGGCATGTAGCCGTCCATCAGATGCAGGTCCGAACCGCATATGGCGCAGCAGGTGACCTTAATGATGATATCGCGGTCGTTCTCGATCGCCGGATCGGCGACCTGATCGCAACGAATGTCGCCTTTGCCATGCCATGTCAGGGCTTTCATTGGGATTGTTCCTATGAATTGTGGGTCCTAGCGATGCGGCGGAACTGACGCTGAGCGGGAATGTCCCCGGATCATTTTCAGCCCTCTTTCGCCGAACCCGGCTCGGCCATCTCGCGGTGCTGTTCGGCCAGCGAGCCGGCCGGCGTGACATGGGCGGCGGCGACCTGCATCTTGTTCTTCCAGCCGCTGACGACCTGTTCTTCGCCTGCCATCAAGGCATCGTAGCCGTCTTTCGCCACATCCGCGGGGTTGTCCTTCTCCTGCGTTGCGACCTCGGTGTCCATCATGTCGGCACGCTCGAAGAAGCGCGTCTGCGTGGCCCCCGGCATCAGCACGGTCACGCTCACGCCGCTGTCTTTCAACTCGTGGCGCATCGCGATGGCAAAGGAATCGATGAAAGCCTTGGTGCCGTTGTAGACCGCCTGGAACGTACCCGGCATGAAGCCGGCAATGGAGCCGGTGAACAGGATCCGGCCGCGACCGCGCTCCACCATTTTGCGGCCGAGCTTATGTGCGAGGTAGACGGTGCCGGTGATGTTGGTGTCGATGACGCGGCGTGCCTGGCTCCAGTCCTGGTCGACAAAGCCTCGGCCCAGGCCGCGCCCTGCATTGAGGAAGAGAAGATCGATGTCGCGATCGCCGATCTTGGCGATCAATTTGTCGGCGCCGTCCTCGCTTGCAAGGTCGGCCTCCACTGCGTCGACCGAGACGCCATGCGACTGGAGCGCCTCGGCGGCCTGCTCGATGGCCGGCTCATCGGCGACAATGGCTAGATCGTAGCCGTCCTTGGCGCAGAGTTTCGCGAGCGCCTTGCCGATGCCGCTCGAGGCGCCGGTGACGACCGCCAGTTTCCTGTTTCCCATCCGATCCTCCTGAGTGGTTCGGCCGAACATCCGGTTGGACCGAATGTTCCTCGGGCGGGTAGGATTTCGGGCAAGGAGGATTTGCGCGCGGCCGATTGCTATGCGGTCGGCCGAGGGAACCGCGTGGGCGCTCAGGCTGTTGGATCAGCAAGGAGCAATGGCATGGGACTCTTTTCCGACCTGAGCAAAAAGCTGACCGAGAACCTATATGCTCATGGAAGCTATCTGAGCGATCCGAGCGCCGACCTGCCGCGGCGGGTGGAGGAAACGGTCGATCTGCTGATGCCCTTCGTGAAGCCCGAAGCGCGGGAAACGGTCAAGCTGCAGATCCTCGGCATCATCCACGAGCATATCTTTGACGAGAAGTGACTCCGGCTCGATCCCGGAGACACTAGCCGGCGGGGGCTCTGTCACCCCGAACGTCGCTTCGCGCAGCACCCGCACAATGGCGTCGGCTGGAGAGGGGTGTGTTGTTGGCTGTGCTTTCCAGCGCCACAGATGACGAAACAAACGTCTCAAGCGCGGCATCGCAATTACCTCCTTGCGCCATCCAACCTGGGACGGGGAATGATGTTCCTTTCATACCTGGCGGAAGACCGCGGCGAGCAGAAACACAACCGCGGCCAGTACAACCAGCGCCACGATCACCAGCACCGGGCCATTCCTGCGCGGTTGCAGGCCGGGCGCGTTCTCTGGCGGCCGCATCGCGTTGGCAAAGCTTGTCTGGTTGGTGAAGCTCGGTTTGCGCGGCCCGGCCGGCTTGGCGGAAGTCGGGACATCGCCGGCCTCGGCATCCGTCTCCTGCGGCGCCGCCGCAGGGTCGAACCCGGGGGTCTTGTCCTGCGTCCTGCCGGCCTGGATTTCGCCGCGGGCCTCGGCGGGTGTGCGTTGGTTAGGTGACATTCGGCGCCTCCTTTGTTTCCAAACCTGCTTCCGGCCCCGCTGTTCCAACCGGGCCTTTAGGATGGATATCGATCAGGGAGCCGCCTTCGAGTTCATCGCGAGCGCTTTGGAGATGTCAGGCGCGGCTATCTAAGTCGATTCTTGAACTGGGGCGGAACTTTCGGGAGCAGGGGAGCTTTGTATCCCCGACGCGGAGACGAAGAGGCAGGAATGCAAGTTCTCGACACAGCGATACATGCCGGTACTGGACACGTGACGGTCGAATTTCTCGGCGAGGACGGGGAAAACATCGCTGTCACCATGGTTGTCTCCGACCGCTTGCCTGGCGATGCCGCGCTTGTCGATCGCGCCAAAGAGTTGATGGTTCAGTGCGCGGCATTCGGCGGCCGATCTGCGCAAGGCAGCCAGGACGGCACCGTGGATGCCGTCCGGCCCGCCGACGAGAGGCCAATCGACGTGGGCCAGGATCTCTATACATTCGAATATCGCCAGGGTGGCAGTTTGAGGCGGCTTGATGGGGTGGAATTGCCCAACGTCGAAGCTGTACATGATGAAGCGCTGCGCTCGGCGATCGATCTGCTCGACGATCCGGCTGCCGAACCTCGGCGGGAGGGCTGGGCGGTTCGGGGCGGCGACGGCGATGTAATCTTGTCCATCGCTATCGATGAGGCAAAGCGGGAAAAGGCGGCCGCGGCGTTGTGATGGAGGCAAGTCTGTGAAGGATCGGACTATAAATCTCTTTATGCCCTTGCACGCGATTGCCGCCGCAAGGGGCGATGGGCTGAGGTCGCAATTCCTTCGACTGTTCGAGGCCCGCGCGGCCTTGTCAGACCTCGACGTGATCCAACTTAGCCGGGGCGAGGACGCAGGCTTGGACCAAGCCGGCCCGAATCCTATCGGCAGCCGCGCAGCCGTTTGCGGGCGAAACATTGTGCGCTTCCCTGGCCGGCGGAGTACATCAAGCCGTGTGCCAGGAGGAGGTAAGCGTGTCTGAGGAGATCGTTATGCAAGCGCCCTTGGCACTGATCATTGAAGACGAATATTTGATCGCTTGCGACGTGGCGGATGGCTTAAGGGCGCTCGGCTTCGAGGTGGCGTGCGTGGCCTCGGAACGGGCAGCCGCGACATGGCTGGACGACAACCGCCCCGATCTGGCCATCATCGACATCCAATTGCTCGACGGCCAACGGGGTACCGCCGCCGCTCGCCTCAAGGAAGCGGGTGTGCCTTTCGTCGTCCATTCGGGCTACGATCCGGCGTTCCAGTCCGCTGTCTTCCATGGCGCGCCTTTTCTGCCGAAGCCTGCGCCGATCCGGCATCTGGTCGAACTTGCGAGCCGGTTGATAGGCGATCGCACCACGTCGTAGGCCAGGCTTTCTCAGTCCGGCGCATCGCTCTTGCGGAACCGCGACACCGCTTCAATCAACAGGTTGTAATCGACCGGCTTCGACAGCTTGGGCTTGTCGCGAAACTGGTCGGGAAAGACGGTGACGCTGTCATAGCCGGTAAGGAAAATGAAAGGGACACGGCCGAGCGTGAGATGCTCGGCCAGCGGAAAGCTTTGCTCCCCCCGAAGGTTCACATCCAGCACGGCTCCGTCCAGGGCAACACCATCGATTTGTGCAAGCGCCTGTCTGACCGTAGGTGCCGGGCCGATCACTGTGCATCCTGCTTGCGTCAACCGGTCGGTGAGATCCTCCGCAAGCATAAATACGTCCTCGACCACGAGGACATTCAGGCCGGACAGGAGCATGTTGTGTCCACTCCTCATCGCTCAGCGGCAAATGTCAGCGACCTTTGCCTGACGCCAGTGGAATTTCTATGTCGCATTCAAGTCCGGAGCGTTCGAACCTTAGATCGACCTTCCCTCCCAGCTCGTACTCCAAACTCTGCTGGATGAAGCTCGTTCCGAAATTCCGCCTTGGCGGCTCTTCGACGACAGGTCCGTCGATTTCCCTCCAGCGGATCGACAGAATGCCCGGTTTGTCGGTGTTCCAGGCTACTTCGACGCGACCGTCCTCTGTCGATAGGGCCCCGTATTTCGCGGCATTGCTGGCAAGCTCGAAGAACACCATGCCGAGTGTCGCGGCCGCGCTCGCGCCAAGCTGCAAAGGGCTTCCCAGGATGATGATATTCTGGCGCAGCTTGCTGCTGTAAGGCGACAGCACTGCCCGCAGCAACTGCTCGAGATCGGCATCTGTCCAGTTGTAGGAAGACAGCACGTCGTGCGTTCGACCCATTGCCTGCAGCCGCTGCTGGAAGGACGTGGAAAAATCGCCCATCGAACTGGATGTGCGAACCATGCGAGATGTCAGCGCGGTGATCGTGGCCAGGATATTCTTCACGCGGTGCTGCAATTCGTGCAGCAGCCTTTCCTGGCTGCGCTCGGCCTCCTTGTGGCTGGATATGTCGACCAGCGCCGCGATGGCGCCGCGGACCTTGCCCTTTTCGTCGAACAGCGGGTTGGCCGACATCATGACGTCGATTGCGGTGCCGTCTTCATGCTGGACCCTCGCTTCATAGCCGGGAATTGCCCTGCCGGTGCGCATTGTCTTGAGCAGTGGCTGGTCGTCGGTGCCTACCTTGGTTCCATTGAGCGTCAGCGGCAGGATTGCGGGCACGGATATCAGCTTGGTGCCGGCAGCGGGCCGACCCAACAGCTCCGCCGCGCGCCGGTTGGCGCGGATCTGCACGCCAGCGTCATCCTCGGCGATGAAGATGCCGATCGGCACGAGGTCGAGCAGGGTTCCGAGGCTTTCGACGCGGTTGCGCAGGTCGTGCGAGAGTGCGCCGATCGTTTTCTCGGCCTGCGTGATCTGGGTAATGTCGACGAAGGTGACGACGACGCCCGCTATGATGTTGTCGACTGTCCGGTAGGGCAGCACCCTCATGATATAGCTCTTGCCGTTGTCTATGCCCTCGATCTGCCGCTCGATCGTGCCAAGCCTTTGCAGCACCTGTTCCATGTCGGCCTGCAGGCCGTCGGCCGGGAAGCGTGGACGGACATGCGCCAGCGGCCGTCCGACATCGCTTTCCACCAGCCGGAACAGGTCGCGCGCGGTCGGTGTGAAGTTCTTGATGCAGAGGTCGCGGTCGAGGAAGACGGTGGCGATCTGCGTGCTTTCGAGCAGGTTCGCCACATCGTTGTTGGCGCGGGTGAGCTCGTCGACGCGCAGACTGAGCTCGGCATTGACGGTGTGCAACTCCTCGTTGATCGACTGGAGCTCCTCTTTCGAGGTCTCCAGTTCCTCGTTGGACGACTGCAACTCCTCGTTGATCGAGGAAAGCTCCTCGTTCGAGGATTTCAGCTCCTCGTTGGAGGATTCGAGTTCCTCCGTCGTGATCTGCAGACGCTCCTTGGTTTCCCTCAGCTCCCTTTCGAGCTGGCTGACATTGGCGCTTTCAACATCGTCGGTTATGTGGATGGCGTCGTCCTCGGCTTCAGGCTTGATCCCGCCGACATCCCGGAAGACCAGCATATAGAGGGGGTCGGAAGAACCATCGCCCGGCAGCGGCTGTACAGCCAGGCTGATCGTCTGACGCCCGCCATTGGTGCCGATGCTGATCTTATTCTGGACTGCCACCTGTCCGGTGCTTACGGCCTTGTGGAGCGCGGCCCTCAGATCCATGCGCAACCCGCGACGCGCCATGGAAAAGACGCTGTGGCTGGGGGCGCCGGAAGCGAGCTCCAGATATTTGCCCGTGCCGCCTGAGCTGTGCATCATTTCGCCGGCAGCATTCACGATCACATATGCCGGCGAATAGCGCTCGACGAGCAAACGCTCCGCGATTTCCTGCAGGGTTTCGGTCGTTGCCCGCCGGCGCGCACTTGGATCCGTCGATCTCGCCGCGGCAGCGAGCGGGAATTCCGGCAACCGATGTGTGGTGGCCCCGTTGCGCCTCTGGAAGATGCGGTTTGTCTTATCTACCGTCGAGAACAGCTGTGGATGGCGCGTGACGTTCTCCGAGGAACCGAGAAGGAGATAGCCGTTGTTGCGCAATGCGTAGTGAAAGATCGGGACGATCTTTTCCTGCAGTTCCGGGCCCATATAGATCAAAAGGTTGCGGCACGCGATCAGGTCGAGCTTGGAAAAGGGCGGATCTCGCAAGAGATTGTGCGCCGAAAAAAGGCAGATCTCCCGCAAGTCGGCGGAAATGCGGTACGTACCGTCCTCGCGCGAGAAGAACTCCTTCAGCCGCTTCGGCGCAACGTCCGGCGCGATCGTCGCCGAGTAGCGACCGGCGCGCGCCACTTCCAGCGCGCGCTCGTCGATGTCGGTGGCGAAGATCTGTAAGTTGGGCGAGGCGGCGCCGCGCGGCGCGTTTTCCTTCAAGAGCATGGCGATCGAATAGGCTTCCTCGCCGGTGGCGCAGCCCGGCACCCATACCCTGATCGTCTCGCCAGGCTTGCGGCTCTCGAGCAGCCGGGGAATGACCACACGTTCGAGAGCTTCGAAAGCCTGCGGGTCCCGGAAGAAGCTGGTGACGCCGATCAACAGGTCCTGGAACAAAAGATCGACCTGCTGCGGGTCCTCGCGTAGCCGCTCATAGAAGACGGTAGGATCGTCGATCTGCAGCACCTGCATGCGGCGCTGGATGCGCCGCAAAATGGTGTTGTCCTTATAGCCGCTGAAATCATGGCCTGTGCGCGAGCGAAGCAGGGCGACGATGCGCGAAAGCTGTTCGGTCACTTCGCGCTTGCGTCGATCCCGCTCGGTTTCGGTGCGGCTCGCGTGAGTGAAATAGCTGACCAGCTTGCCGGCCATCTCCTCCGCGGGAAGCACCATGTCGACCAGGCCGCTCTGGACGGCGCTGCGCATCATCCCGTCATATTCGGCGCTCTCCTGCGCAAGGGTCAGTCCGCCGCGCTCCTTGATAGCCCTCAGGCCGACGGTGCCGTCGCTGCCGGTTCCGGAAAGAATGATTCCGGCGGCGTTCTCGGCCTGCTCCTGCGCAAGCGAGGTGAAGAAATCATCGATCGGCGCCCGTTTGTCGCGCTCGGCCGCGATCTTGACCAAGTGAAAGCGCCGCTCTTCAATCCTCACCGAAACACCTGGCGGGATCACATAGATGTTATCGGCTTTGATCTCTACGCTTTCGGCAACTGTTTGCGTTGCGATCGCGGTTGAGCGCTGGAGGATGCTGGCAAGTGCACTTTCATGCTCGGCGTCGAGATGCTGGATGACCACGTAGGCGAAGCCGCTGTCGGCGGGCACCTCGGGAAAAAAGCTCCGCAATGCCGCGATCCCACCCGCCGATGCGCCGATGCCGACAATGGGGAAGGACGCCGGCTGTTTTTCATCGTCGCGCGAACTAACCCTTGCCTTGTGAGTACTTGCCTTCCGCGCTGACTTCGCCATTGCCCCTTACCTGAACCCGCCTGCTTTCGAGGATGCGTTCGATCACAGCGGCATCCGCCTCATATTCCTTCGCCCGCCTGCCCATTTCGGCGGCGAGTTCGGAGCGGAGCTTCGCCCGCTCCCGCTCTGCCATTCGCTTGGCAAACGCCGCCCGCTGCTGATGCGAGCGGAGCAGGCTCCACAGGATATCGTCGGCCTCCACCGCCTGCACCTCCATCACCGCGTCGGTGGTGAAGGCATGCCCGGTATGACACCGATAGCGCAGCATGTCACCGTCTTCGATCTCCCACAACGGCCCGTGACATTCCGGGCATGTAAACACTGACAATTCGCCAAGTCGATCCGCTTCTTGCATCGTCGAATGCTCCTGCGCGGCAATGGCCGCTTCCAATCTAACCACAGGCGGGGGAGGAAAGGATTCTCCGGGCGGCTCGACCGCAAGCTTTGCCAGCAAAGGGCCGAGCTCGGCAGCGGGCAGGCAGTGGTCGACGTCGACATAGCGCAGCGCGCTTTCAATCATCCCCGGCACCAGCGTGTCCTTGGGGTGCTGGACGACAGCCAGCCCGCCGACGGACTTGATGGCCCTTAACCCGGCGGTGCCGTCGGAAAGCGAACCCGAAAGCAGAACCCCGATGACACTCGCACCGTAGCTCAGCGCCGCCGAGCGGAACAAGGGGTCGATGGCCGGCCGGGCAAGGTTCTCGCGCGGGCCGCGCCGCAGCATCATATGGCCATCGTGAAGGAGAAGGTGGAAGCCGGGTGGCGCCACATAGATGCAGCCAGTCCTGAACTCTTCACCGTTCCTGGCCGGCTGCGTTTCGAGCGTGCCCGCGCGGTCTAGGATCTCCGGCAGGTAGCTGACCTGGCCGATATGCACCACGACGAACGTGGCGGCCGGCAGATCGGCGGGCAGGTCGTTGACAATCCGCTTCAGCGGCTCGATCCCGCCGGCCGACGCCCCGATGACGATGATATTGTGGTTGTTCGATGGGCCTTTGGAACGGGCCATTCGCCAACAAGCCTCCAAGCTTGGCTGAGAACCGCTTCGATGCAGTGATGGCGCCACCGCGGTTCAGCGGTTCAAACGACTGGTCAGATGTTCAACCATGCAATCTGCACGAAGTTCCATTCGCTGCCGGCCCAGGCTCATCATCGCGAGGATGGCTGGAACATAGCGGAGGACTGGCAGTTCGGGTTCGCTTCAGACGCCACGCCAGGCGTTTGTCGAAGATCGGTGGGCAACACCCTGATCGGCCCGCGCCTGTCCCTCGCAGGCGCGGGCTTCCGGCCCGGCAGGTCTGCCGCGCAGTGCAGATATCGGCCTCAAACCACAGGAGACAGCAATGAAGCATCAGACCTCATATGAACTTCAATCGGTGGCAGTCGTCGACCGGCTTGGATTGATTCCGCTTGCAACGAGAACGCAGCGGATCGAGCGGTGGGCGGAACTGCTGGACCGCAATCCCCTTCGGTGCCTGTCCGCGCTAACGGGCACCGAATATGTCGATCCCGAGGTTCGCGAACGCGTGCGCGCGGACGGATCGCCGCTCGCGGTTGCGTTCGATGATCCGTTGCTGCGCGCGGCCGGCTTGCAGTCCGACACCTACGGCGAGGCGAAGCGCTTTTTCGAATTGTCCGATTGGCAATTGCATGACGTCGTGTGCAGCTGCCATGCCGGCGCGACGATGCAAGCCAGCTGGGCTGCCGCGCGGGTCCGCCGGATCATACAAGGCAACCGGATTCTCGGCTGGCTCAGAAGCCGCCTGACGCATTGAGAATGCTGGTCGCCCGGCGAACGCAGGTCGCCGGCGGCTCGGCTGTCTGAGATCAGTGCAGCAGACAAGCTCCGCGCAGCCGCGCCATCCTGCGCATGATGGTGTTCAGCCAGTCGGCGATCGACGACCCTTCGGGCCTTTTGTCGATATCTTCAAGCGCCTGTTCCAAAGTGTGCTCGACAAGGCGGTCGGAAGCGCCGGCATCGTCCAGCAGCAGACGCGCGGTGAGCCGGAGTTTGGGGAGCAGCGCTACGACGTCCTCCGCCGCGGTCGCCGGCTGCGCGAAGGTCAATGGCTCTGCAGAGGGCTCCGGCTGGAACAGCGCATCGACCACGACAGCACGGTTTGACGACTTGCTCAGGCTGCTCGCGAAACGCAAACGCTCGGGGATGGCGATCTCGTCATACCCGCTGAAGAAGACGAAAGGCACGTTGCGCCGCATCAATTCATCCGCTACCGGGAAAACGTGGCGGCCATGCAGATTGATATCCAGAATCGCTGCGTCCGCCGCCTTTGCATGTCGCCCGGCCTGCTCCACTGTCGCTGCCGGTCCGAGGATGATAGCGCCCATGTCAGCGAAGAAAGTCGCCAGATCGCTGGCCACCAGCCACTCGTCTTCCGCGATCAAGAGGTGAAGTCCCCTGAGGTTTCGCACACGAAGCTCCTTAGTTCATATTCTCATTGTGGTGAGACCTCAGTCGCGGGGCATGCCGGGTCGATACCCGGCGCGTATATCCACGAGATCGCAGGGAACCCAATTGGTAGAACGCGGCGACGTGTGAACCGTTCCAGCCGTTCACTGCGCGCACTTCGATCGGGATCCGACAGGCATGGAACCATTCCGCCGGCCTGCGGTTCGGCGTGAGGTCGGCCGGGAACCATGACTATGACGTCGCACGGCGAAGCTCCCAGGGACGACAACGGGGTCGAAATGCCGAATGCGTCCGCGACCTTCCGGAAAGAGCGAGAATTCCAAGCGGGGTGGTGTTGGCGCTGATGCTGAAATACGGCAACGAGCCGAACGTGCTCGATCGCGAGGCTGCAAAGCTCGAGCGCGACGCGGAGAATAGGGAGACACGCGGTGCTAGCTGATCCGATGGTGCTCATCCTAATGTATTTCGTCTTGCCGGTCTGGCTGATTGCGGGCTTTGCCGACTGGCTCTGCCATCGCGCCACCCACATCGAATCGACGACCGGTGCGAAGGAATCGCTCATTCATTTGCTGATGTTCGCCGAGGTCGGAATCCCGCTGCTTGCGGCAATGTTCCTGGAGGTGAATGCCTTGGTGATCGCCGTGATGATCGTCACCTTCTTCGTCCACGAAGCGACGGCGCTGTGGGACGTTCGCTATGCGACCACCGCGCGCACGGTGAGCCCGATCGAGCAGCATGTGCACAGCTTCCTGGAAATGATCCCGCTGATGGGTCTGGTCATCGTGGTGGCGCTGCATTGGGACCAATTCCTGGCTCTGTTCGGCGCCGGAACGGAAAAGGCTCGCCTCGATCTAACCTGGAAAGAACAGCAACTGCCGGTGACATATATTGCCGCCGTGATGATCGTCATCGTGCTGTTCGAACTGCTGCCCTATGTGGAGGAGTTCTTCAGAGGTTTGCGCGCCAACTCAGGCCGGCTGGTGCCTGCCAAGGCCAGACGGCATGAGCCCGGCGACACCGCGACGCGGTGAGGTTAGCTATCCTCTCAGCCATTCTGGTCGATAGCGTGCGGCGATGGCTGCTGGGCGCCACCGCGCGGGCGTCCGCCGTTTTGGTCAAACCAGACCCATAGCGCGACCAGAACGATCACCAGAATGCCAAGTGCATTTAGGATACGACGCATCCGCAGGCCGAGGTGCTTCAGCCGCCCGGCCCGTTGGCGGCAGGGTCGGAGCCGACGCCAACTGCGGGATCGGGCGCCACCGGGCCGCGCTCGACTTCCGAACCTTCCGGCTCGTCTCCTGGCCGGCTTGATCCCAGTGTTCCTGCTGGCGGCCCTCGGGGCGGCCTTCACGCTCCCCGATTTCATGGGCGCGTTGCCTAATGCGTTCTTCCCCGTCCATGACGAGCCTCCTTTCGCTCCTCCGGTGGCGCTGCCCGCGTCTAATTGATTGCCTGGACGTTTGTTCCGTCCGGTCAAAACTTGGGTGCCATGTATCGTGCTGGATCGGGAACGTCGCCTTCGCGCCATTGTTACTTCTCCATGAGAAATGGAGATCAGCCATGAACAATCAGAACCGCCGCGAGACGGGCGCCACAAAATATCCCGCTAATAGCGATCCGGATCCTGCCGACCAATTTTCGCAGGAAGCTGCCGAGAATGAAAAGCCTCGCGAAGGCATGGGTCTCACCAGACGACAGGGCGAGGTCGAGGACAGGACCCATCAGTCGGAGGGCCGCAATCCGCCGCGCCAGACCACGCCCAGCCCGGCCACGCAAAAGAGTTCAGGGGCCGGTCCCTCTGTCGCGGAGCATTCCAAGGACGCCAAGGCGCCGAGGAGTGGTCGTCAGTCCGGCGCCTACGTGAAGGAATGAACTGCGCCGCGGTCGTCGCGGAACATAGCCATGACTTCTAAGTTCAGGGACTGCCGCCGCCGACGATCCGGCGGCGGATTGTGAGGCTCTGGAACCGTCCGGAGCCGCCCGCGAATCGATACTATGAACAAAGCAGCGTCACGCGAGTACCTGCGAGAACGGGCGGCGGCCGTTGGGCCGCCTTCGCTACTTGCTGGAGACAACCAACGGGTGCATCTCGACCAACGCGACAGGCTTCGCCGCCAGTCAAAGCCCGTCGATTGAGATGTCCAGCCGACCATTGGCCGAGAACGTGTTCGTGTTCGGCACTTTGAAAAGAGGCTTTCCGCTCCACGATGAAGGCCTGTCGGGCGCGCGATTTATCGGCCCGTGCCGTACCAAACAGCGATATCCGATGCTGATCGCAGGGCCACGCTTCGCCCCGATGATGTTCAATGAGCCCGGGAGCGGCCTTCATGTCAGCGGCGAGCTTTATATCGTCGATGAATGCGTTCTGGCGAAGCTCGATAGCATTGAGTCAATCGGCAAACCGGGGAACTTTCGCATTCTGATCGAGATCGATCCTGTCGCGGACGGGTCAAGCACGCTGGCACATGTCTACATGAAGTCTCGCAGCCTTGCCGATCCGATCCAATCCGGATTGCTCGACCGCTACGAGGATCGGCGTTTCATCCGGGAGGACCCGGCAAAGCCCGGCCCGCGATGTTGTCCGTGACACATGCGGGGCCGGGCCCAGCCTAGGTGAGGGCACAAAGGCCAAATCAACATTGCCCCATGAATGACGGCACTGCGTTAACATAGGTTGTTGATTGCGGCGGCAATTACGCGCTTCTTTTTGTGCGAAATCGTCAGCGGCAAAACGATCATGCGCACAGAACGCATCAAACGTTTTCGCAAACCGGTTATCGTGCAGCCCGGCAGGGTCGATCGTGATCGGGTGGTGGTCACTGTGCTGGATGCTGCCGACATCCTTCTGCATACTTGGCCGCAACCGGACTCCAGCGCGCGACATCATGCAATCAGGGCATGTTTGTCGGTGTTGCGGGACGGAAAGCCTCCACGCGTGGCACGCCAGGCCTTCGTCGCCGCCGCAAAAGACGCAAGGATTTTCCTTGGCGACCAGACTTAAGGTCGGCCGCTATTTTCGCCTGCGAGCCCCTCTCCCGGCGCCTTGAGCATTTCGCCAGAGCGGATAAAGGCTTCTGTCTCTCTCGATCCTGTCCAGCAGCACGCGGGATTGCTGCAGCAGAATTTGGGCCTGGGCAATGGCCGAGCCGGTTTCATCCATCAGACGCTCCGCGCGCATGCGTGTCCGGAGAAGGTCTTCCAGGTACAATTGAATGCTATGCGAGCGAAATTCATCCATAGCGCCGAACAGCGAAGCAAGCCGCATGTTCCACTCAGTCGATAAGCCCGTAGTCATCAGGCAGACAGGCGATCACGGCGAACGGTGGTGCCCCGGCTGTCAGTACCCCGTTTCGCATGTGGCGCATGTACTGGCTTGCTCTCAGCCAGATAGCCAACAGCACCAGGACGCCTGTCGACAAAAATTCGCTCTGCCAGGCGATCATCAGCTCCAACGCACCATCCAGGCATGGTTGCGATGCAGGCGCCGCTGCATTCGTCAGAGCTCTGGCGATGAGAGTGGCAGACACCCCGCGTTGCCGCTCACGAACCCGCTTTGTAAATCCCGCATGGTAGCGCTAGGCGCGCACCCGTCGCCGTCCCTCCAAAGCCGCTGTCGACCTTAGGCAGCCATGCAAAACGGCAACAGGCTGCTATTGCGTTTGAGCGTCTCCCAGCGCCTTGGAAATGGCGCCGACGATTTGCCGGAGCTGCACCGGCTTCTGCAGCCGCTCGATGTCGTCGAACCGGTCGGGGATCACCTCCTGATCGTAGCCGGTGATGAAAACGAACGGGATACGGATATCCTTGAGGGAATCGGCCAGGCTGAATGACGGCCCGGGCCCGAGGTTGATATCGAGTAGAACCGCATGGGGGCGCCGCTCTTCGAGTTCAGCCCTTGCAGCCCGATCGGATGGACATGGCCCGATGACCTCGGCGCCGGCGCAGCGCAACGCGCGCGCCGCCTCGAGGGCGATGTAATATTCGTCCTCCACGACCAGCACAGTGCGGCCGCCGAGATCAGATCCTCCCATCACAGCCAGTGCTCCTCCAAACACCGTGTCACCCTTAGGAGCGCTTCTTGCTGCCCCTGGCGACCGCCAAATTGACGCGGCGGATGACTCCCTTTGCCATCTTTCCGCAATCCAGCCTCCCGCTCCAATATTGGCATGACGATATTACTGGTCGACGCATGTCGGAGCGGAAAGGAATATGGCTCAGCGTCGCGAAATCTCAATGGCAGCGCATCTTCAGATACCATTTGCGTCGGTTTCCTCGCGTGCCGGGTTCTGCAACGCCTGCTTGAAGGCCTCGATCAACGCCGGGGGGCAGGGTTCGCCCTCGTGGAGATTTTCGTAAAGCGACCGGACGATGTCCTCGATCGGCACCGCCAGATCGGACAGCGAGAGCTCACGCGCTACAGCCGTGATATCGCAAAAACCAGAGCCGTTGGGAGCGGAGATCATTTTATCCTTCTTATTGTTCGGCTGGACGCATCGCGGGCGATCCCGGGCTTTCGACCGGGTCCGCCGGTGACGCTGAAGATATCTGCGCTCGGCGCCGGTGCCCGACATAACGCAGGTTAAAGCGACTCTTTCCCGGTTCGGATAAATCTCAGCCCTGGCTTGACAAAACGGCGGCAGCCAAAGAGAGCCGGAGGGCCCGCCTAACTCTACCCCCAAGGCGAGGCGGGCCCTTTCTCCTGATCGGACCCTTGCCGCGCCGAAGCTTCCAAAGAATTTCCGCCTTCCTCTCATGGGTTAATGCGTGGCCGCGAGGCCGGGCGCAATTATCAACTGCAAGACAGCAAAAGCGCGGCTAAGGGAGGTTGCGGCGTGATCAAATATCATCCTGTGCGGCTCAACGAACTCATCGAACATTACATGGAAACGCGTTCCTCGAACCGCTCGCCGGTGTCCGTGGCCGCGGCCACGCGTGCCATCTTGACGGTCATGCCGGATTGCTCGGTCGAGAGCCCGCAATTGAGCAACATGATCGCGCGATCGGCCGTAAAGCACGGCCATGTCGTGAGCTTCGACTTGATGGGCATCTGATCCGGCGACGAACCTTCAGCGGTGCCGGCAATGGCTGGCGTGTCATTTCCGGTATGTGACGCGCCAGTTCCATAGGATCGTAAGGCTTCTCAGGTCTGCGACTTTCGCGTCGTAGCCGGTGGCGAAAACCAGCGGCAGCCGCCGGCAAAGTCGACGGTGGCGAGGTCCAGAGGGAGGACGGCGGCGTCGACGCGATCATGGCAGGCTTCCATCGCTTCATAGTTGGTCGCGACAGGACCGATGACAGCCAGACCGAGCGCAGCGAGCGCTTTGGTGATATCCTGGCCCAGAAAAATACTTGTCTTCCATCTCGAGCACGCGAGCACCGGCGACCTTCTAATCCATTGGCCTGCCTCCCCCGACGGCGAGTCGCCGCGCCCATGCTGGACATTAACATAGGTAAGGTCGCCGCCGGATCATTCTGTGTACCACGGGACAAGAGGATAAGGATGAGGCGACCTCTGATCCGCAAGCTCGAGAAATTCACGCGGCTTTCGCATGCCGACAAGGAGATGCTGGTCAAAATCGCGGCGCAACGTGTCCGGCGCTTCTCCGCCCGAGAAGACATTATCCATGAAGGCGAGAAACCTGAATTCATCAACCTGATCAACGAGGGCTGGGCCTACCGCTATAAGACCCTCGAAGACGGACGCCGGCAGATCATTGCGTTTTTCCTCCCCGGCGATCTGTGCGATCTCAACGTCTTCATCCTCAAGGAAATGGACCACTCGATCGGTGCCATCACGCCGGTCGTAGTCTCGGAAATTTCACGCGCCGCTTTCGACGAGATGATGATCCGGCACCCGCGCATCACTCAGGCACTGTGGTGGGAATTGCTCGTGGCGGCGGCCATCCAGCGCGAGTGGACGGTCAACCTCGGCCAGCGCGATGCGCTCGAGCGGATGGCGCATCTGTTATGCGAGTTGTTCATCCGGCTGGAGGCTGCCGGCTGCACAAGCAATAGCAGTTGCGAATTCCCGTTGACGCAGACGGAGTTGGGCGAGACGCTGGGTATGTCGACGGTTCACGTCAATCGTACGCTGCAGGAGTTGCGCGCTTCGAACCTCATTGTGCTGAAGGACAGGACGCTCACCATTCCCAATCTCCAGGCATTGCAGGACGTCGCGCTTTTCAATCCCAACTATTTGCATCTCGATCGCGAAGGCAGGCATCTCGATGCTAATGAGGAGTGATGTCGAAGGGCCCGCCCGACAAGCCGCTTGAACGCGGTCTGGCCAATGTCAACGCGGCCATGCGCGAGCATGCGCGTGCCGAGGCCCGACTGCGTGACGGCGAGGAGAACCTGCAGGATTTCGGAGAGGCCGCCTCGGACGTATTGTGGATCCGCAACGCCGAGACGCTGCAGTGGGAATACCTGACGCCCGCCTTCGATGCCATTTACGGGATGAGCCGTGAACAGGCCTTGGCCGGCAACCACTTCGCCACCTGGATCGAGCTTATCGTGCCCGAAGATCGCGAGTATGTGCTGGGCCAGATCGAGCGCATTCGCGAGGGCGAACGCGCGACCTTCGAATACCGCATATGCCGGCCAGCCGACAACGAGATACGCTGGCTGCGCGATGCCGATTTTCCGATGCGCGATGAAGCGGGAAAGGTCGCCCATATCGGTGGCGTCGGCCAGGACATCACGCGTCAGCGGGAAGCCGAGGAACGGCAGCAGGCGCGCTTCGCTGAATTGCAGCATCATGCGCGCAACACGCTGGCGGTCATCCGTTCGATCGTGCGGCGTACGATGGAAAAGAGCGAATCGCTGGACGAGGCGGCGGCTCATCTGGAGGGTCGCATCAACGCTTTCGCCCGTGTGCAGGCAGCCATCACGCGGCGCCCGTCCATCGGCATCAATCTGGCGTCGATCGTCGCGGAAGAATTGCGCGCCGCAGGTGGCCGGGAAGACGAGAACCTGATGATCAAAGGTCCGTCCGTCGCTCTGGCGCCCAAGGCCGCCGAGACAATGGGGCTGGCCATTCACGAGCTGGCGACGAATGCCCTGAAGTACGGAGCACTTTCAAGTCGCGCGGGCCGCATCGACATCGAATGGCAGCTGGAAGAAGACACGCTCCGCTTCACATGGACAGAAAGCAGTCCCCATGATTTCAGCCCCGCTGAGCGGCGCGGCTTCGGCCTGGAGGTGCTGGAGCACACCTTGCCTTACGAGCTCGGAGCGACGGTGGATTTGCGGATCGCTCCGAGCGGTCTCAATTTCATGGCTGTCATCCCGCTTGAGGCCATCGGCAGCCAGTAGCACCACGGGCGGCGGCTGAATTGCCCTTCTATTCTTTGTTTCAAAACAATTCCGAGAGGAAAGCCGCTCACACTTTCCTGGAATGCTCCAGGCCCGGCGATATCCGTCAGCCGTTTCGCAAAAAGCGGGCCTCGTCCTCATCTCTCTGGCGGCCACCAAGCACTCCGGCGACGGCCGCGATGAAGGCGCCGATTACCAGAGACAAAGCTCCGATCAGCGCGGTCGTGGCGCTTGCCTTGCGAGCCTTATCGGCGGCCGTCTTGGCCTTGTTCTTGGCATCCTCGATCCGCGCCAAGACGTCGTCGACCCGCTTCAGCGCATCAGCCTGTGGAAGACCCGTGCGCGATGCTACCAGGCGGGCGAGATAAGCCTTGTCGTCCGCGCTCATTTCCCCGTTCGCGGCGCCGACCGCCAGTATGCGTGATGCCTGGGCCGTGGTGTCCGCGTTGTTCTGGGGCGCGCCAGCCGCGGGAGGCGCGGCAGCGGCTGCGTTGTCGGCCGGCCGGAACAACGAGTCGACGAAGTATCCGGCCAAGTCATTGGCGGATGGCGACTGCGCCGAGGCCCGCGAAGCCGCGCCGGTGGCGGCGCCGCTCAACAAGCCGGTCGCGGCCTGGGTGCCTGCGCCGACAATCCCCGAGATCGCCGAACCAAGGACGGTCGCCACCAGCAAGGTAGCCAAGGCCCAAGCGAGGAAGCCATGCGCCGTATCACGGAAATACACCTCGTCGGTGTGGACGTTGACCGATTTGGTGCGAAGCCGCCCGGCAATATAGCCTCCCAGCGCGGATGAGAGCCATTGCACGATGACAAGCCAGATCGCGGTCGAGACCGCAAATGTCGTCAGGGAGGCGCTGCCCCAGGGCGACATCATGGTCAGGCCAAGCCCGGACCCTACGAGCATCAGGACGACTGTAAAGGTTGAGGCCGCAAAAGCGCCGGCCACAATGGGACCCCAACTGACCGCGGAGCTCGACGTTTCGATTGCGGCCGGTTCATCGACCCCGGAAAATGCATTGGTCATCGTCGGGCTCCTAACGCGCGAAAAGCATCAAAAGAATGATGATCGGGATTGGAACGCCGAGCAGCCAGAGCAGAATACCTCGTCCCATTTCTTCCTCCTGGAAATCATGTTCAGATGCTTGTACCTAATTCCCGGATTTGGCTTTCGTTCCTTTCGACGGATGAAGCGCCGACTTGATCCAAAGCTGGGGGCTTCAGCGGGCAAAGCCCGCCCGCAAAGGGGAGCGGGCGGGCCTCGATCAGACAATTGAGGCCTGAGATGGCGCATGGGGACGCGACATGCGCCATCGCCGGTCGAACTGAGGTTTTGCCTAGATATTCCCGGAGAACTCAGCAATCAGGACAGTCAAAATGGCCGTACCAACATCGCTCAAGGCGGCTAATGCCAGTATCCAAGAATAGCGTCTACCGGCGCCACCTCGACATGGTGGGAGTAGCGCTTGGTGAAGAGCTTCAGGATGTTTTCATAGGCTTCATCGGACGTGCTGCAAATGGCGTCCTCCGCCAAGATCGTTCGATAGTCGAGATCGACAGAGCCGAGCAAGTTCGCCAGAACGCACATGTCGGCCTCGCCGCCGCTGACGATGACCTCCTCGACGCCTTCGGACTGAAGCACGCGAGCAAGTTCGCCGCTCAGCCACGGTGAATAGATCGGTTTATCGAACAGGCACGCCGGCGGGATGTGGATGGCAAGCTCGGGCAGAAGTTCGACCATCTCCTTGCCGGCCCTTGCGATCGTCATCTCCGCCAGAGGCTCATATTCCACTGACCATGGCCTTTGCCCGGATTCCACGCCGGGATGAACCTGGTGAAGATCGTGGCTTCCGGTCGCTTGCGCACCAGCCTGTGAACTTGTGGCAGGCAGCCATTCGACCGCCCAAGGCCCCAGCGGCGTGACATCTGCTGCATGTTTACGGAGATATGGACGGCTTTCTCCGAGATCGGTGAGAGCGCTGCCAAAGTATTTTGCCTTCAAATCGCGGCGCGTTCGAAATCGCGAGAAGCAGTTCGCGTGTCGAAATCCCGCGTCGGGCCGGACTCTTTGATGCGACAGGCTAAGACGCGTATTGCGCGTGCGAACGATACATCTTGATGCGTTCGAATTCCCTCGCGTGCGCCTTGGCCATGGCCGCGCACCGTTCGCGTTCGAGAAGGCGCGAGATCATGGAGGGTACAAACCCACGCCGCGCCCTCCAGCTCGCGGAGGCAGAGCCCAACGGGTTGGCTGAAGCATCTAACTTGCCGTCCAAGCCACTTCGACACCAAACGGATCCAACTCACGATCCGCCCGGCCGCGGCCGGGCTATTTTCAGAGCCTGGAATGAGGCGCCTGGGGAACAAAGGGCAAGAACGGTTGTTCGGTGCCACCAAGACCAAAGGAGCCTTGCCCCATGAGCACGCGGACATTCTTTATCCCATCGGCGGCCGCTGCGTTGATGCTTGCCTTTCCGGCCTTCGCGGCCGACGACGCGCAGACCTTCGTCAACAAGGCAGCCATCGGCGGGATGTTCGAAGTGGATTCGAGCAAAATCGCGCAGGACAACGCGAAGGATCAGCAGATCAAGAATTTCGCCAAGCGGATGATCACCGATCACGGCGCGGCGAACGCCAAGCTGCAGAAGATCGCCGGCGAGCAGAAGTTGCAGGTACCGGCGCAATCCGATGCCAAGCATAAGAGCGATCTGGAACGATTGCAGAGCACGACGGCCTCACTGGACCAGCCTTACGTAGAGATGCAGCGCAAAGCGCATGCAGACGCAGTCGGCCTGTTCGAGGCGTACGCCAAGGATGGAGACAATCCCGCCCTCAAATCTTTCGCGGCGGAGACGCTGCCGACGCTGAAGATGCATCAGGACATGATCGAGAAGATCGCCGGCGGCAGCGCGGGCATGCCGGCGGTTAAATCGGCATCGACGCCCAAACCATCCGCTCCTGTCCCCGGCGCGAACAGCTTCACCGAAGCGCAGGCGAAGAAGCGCATCGAGGATGCCGGCTACGGGGACGTCTCGGCGCTCGCCAAGGACGAACAGGGCATCTGGCGCGGTCAGGCGACGAAGGACGGCAAGGGCACCGCCGTTGCGCTCGACTATCAGGGCAACGTCTTTGCCAGCCAACAATAAACAGGAGAACCGACATGCAAACGATCACCGCTCTGTTTGACGAGTATGACGACGCCGCTGACGCCGTGGGCGCGCTGGAGTCCATCGGCGTCCCGTCATCCGACATCAGCATCATGGCCAACAATGCCCGCGGCTGGTACCAGAACACGCATTCCCCAGCCTCCGAGGATGCCGCAAGCGGCGCCGGCATCGGCGCGGTCGTGGGTGGCGCTGGCGGCCTGGCAACAGGCCTGGGCGCCATGGCGATACCGGGAGTCGGGCCGGTGGTCGCGGCGGGCTGGCTGGCGGCAACAGCCGCGGGCGCCGTCGCCGGAGCGATTGTGGGCGGCGCCGCCGGCGGCATCATCGGCAGCCTGACGGATGCGGGCGTGCCGGAGGAAGACGCGCATGTCTATGCCGAAGGCGTCCGCCGCGGCGGCACGCTGGTGACGGCTCGCGTCGAGGACGACCTCGCCTCGGAAGCCCGGGAAGTTCTCCGCAGCTCCGCGTCAGTCAACATCGCCGACCGCCGTAGTGAATACCAGGCGGGCGGATGGGCAGCGTTCGACCCGGCTGCTGGCGATTATTCGGCTGAAGATGTCGAGCGCGAGGCTGCGCGACGGCGGGAAGCATGAGCGTCGTCGGTGCCTGCGGTGCAACAGCAAAGCCCGTCAGGAGTTCGGCATGAAACGGGTGCTTTTGCCGCTGCTGCTGCTGATTATGATCATGGCGCTCTGTTACTCGGCCTTCGTCTATGTCGGCACCGGCTGGCAAACAGCGCCCGTCAAACGCACACCAGAACAAAACCAAGGCGGGAATGCGCCGCAGGATACCTCGCCAGCCGCCGGCATCACGAAGAATCTCCAGGACGCCAGCAAAATGCCGGGAGTTCAGTAATTGTCGAAGTCCGTCACTTCCCGGATCGCTACTCTCGCGGGACGAATTTGTTGAAGCGGCTGGTGCTGCCCTCCGAGGTCATGTCCTGGTGAACGAACATTAAGTTGTTGTCGTCCAGCACTTTGAAGAAATCTTCCCATTCGATCGGCTTCAGATCTTCATCGCCTCCGCCGAAATCGACCCGCAGCATCGCGGCCTTCCCCGGCGCCGCGACGATGGCTGGCCTGCCCTCGCGCGCCTCGATCCATGCTCGGATCACTTCGTGATTTGAGGTCGTCATAGCCTCGCTCATTGCGGCCTCCTGTCGACGGTTTCCTCTCTCGAAAGAACCCGGAAGACATCCCGCTTGTTCCCGCCGCGCCCGGTTTCGCGAGATTCGCCGCAACCGAATATCCGCAGACGAAGAAGGGCCCGATGCTGCATGCGGCAACGGGCCCTCATGGGCCTTGATGGGACCCCGGATCGCTGGAGGGAGGGCGATCTTCTCTCGAACCGGCATGCGCTCGAAATGTTCCGGCAAAGTCCTGTATTTCTATTGGTCGGATGAACACATCAGAGTTTCACGGCACCTTCCCTCGCCCATAGCCGCAAGCTGCGGCAAGCCTCGACGAACGAGCGCGCGGAACCGCTGCCATTAAGCTCGATGAGCCCCTCGTCCGCATCGGTCGCTACCCCGGCGCTTGCCAGCAGAGGTCCGGCCTCCGCGACGAAGCCGATGAACTTCAGATGGGCGAAGGCGTCAGACACGAAGTCCTTTGCGGCAGCATCTCTGGACAGCATCTCGGCGCCTTCCTCAGATACGAGCAGCACGACCGCGTCGAAGAGAACCGACGGTCCGCCGTCGATCATGTGGTTGGCTTCGATCCAGCTGCCATCCCCGGCCTCGACACCCCCCACCTTGCGCGCCACGATTTCCACCTTGGCGCCCTCCGCGTGCGCCGCATCCCGCACCGCTTGCAGAAGGACGGAATCGATGCCGTCGCTGACGAGCACGCCCATCTTACGGCCCTTGAAGCTGTCCGGCCCGTTATTGATGATACTGAGTGCGGGCGACGGCTCGAGATCATCGCGAGTCGGCACGGCGGCATCGGCCGCGGGAGGCATCGTCTTGATGCCGAGCTTGTCGGCGACAGTGACCGCCAGCGTCTCGTCGATGTTGAGCAGATGGGAGATCATCCGCTCGCGGATGACTGGCGTCTCGACCTTGCTCAGTTCGAACGTCAAAGCCATCGCGATGTGACGCTGCTCAGGCTCGGTCTGACTGAGGAAGAATTGCCGGGCCTGGCTGTAGTGATCGGCGAAGCTCTCCGCCCGCAGCCGGACCTTCTGTCCCTCCTCCGCATCGGCAAAGGAGCGGAAGCCCCGCTCAGGCGCCTCGCGCGGCCCCTCGCCCCAGGAATTCGGCTGATAGTTGGCGCGGCCAGCCGGGTTGCGCATCGCCATGTGGCCGTCCTGCTGGAAATGATGGAACGGGCATTTCGGCGCGTTGATGGGAAGGTGGGTGAAGTTGGGGCTGCCCAGACGCTTGAGCTGCGTATCGAGGTAGGAGAAGTTGCGTCCCTGCAGCAGCGGATCGTTGGAAAAATCGATGCCCGGCGGCACGTTCTGCGTCATGAAGGCGACCTGCTCGGTTTCGGCGAAGAAATTCTCCGGCATGCGATCGAGAACAAGGCGGCCGACCGGCAGCGGCTCGATGACCTCCTCTGGAATGATCTTGGTCGGATCGAGGATATCGAAGTCGAAACTCTCGGCGAAATCCTGGTCGAAGAGCTGCACGCAGAGCTCCCATTCCGGAAAATCGCCGGACCGGATGGCGTTCCAGAGGTCGCGACGGTGAAAATCGGGATCGGCGCCGTTGATCTTCACGGCCTCGTTCCAGACCACCGACTGCATGCCGAGTTTCGGCTTCCAGATGAATTTCACGAAGGTCGATTCATCCTTGGCGTTAACCAGACGGAACGTGTGCACGCCAAAGCCCTGCATGAACCGGAAGGACCGCGGAATGGCGCGGTCGGACATGATCCACATGATCATGTGCATCGATTCCGGAGTCAGCGAGATAAAATCCCAGAAATTGTCGTGCGCGGATTGGGCCTGCGGGAACGCCCTGTCTGGTTCCTCTTTCACGGCATGGACCATATCCGGAAACCTGACCGCATCCTGGATGAAGAAGACCGGGATGTTGTTGCCGACCAGATCCCAGTTCCCCTCCTTGGTGTAGAGCTTCACGGCGAAGCCCCGGACATCCCGCGCCAGATCAAAAGACCCTTTGCTGCCGGCGACGGTCGAGAAACGAACGAAGGCTGGTGTCTTTTCGCCGGCCCGCTGGAAGATATCGGCTTTCGTATACTGGGCGAGTGACTCATACGTCTCGAAGAAGCCATGGGCGCCGTAGCCACGCGCGTGGACCACGCGTTCGGGGATGCGCTCATGATCGAAGTGGAAGATCTTTTCGCGGAAATGAAAATCCTCGATCAGCGTGGGACCACGTTCGCCGATCTTCAACGTGTTGTGGTCATCCGCGATCGGCGTACCAAGCGCCGTCGTCTGCACCTCGACCTCGCCTTCGGCCACCTGATGCAGTTCGCCGCCATTGCCGCGGACAAGTTCCTGGTCATGAATCTCAGCCACGGTCGTAGCGTCGGCCGGGGAAGCTTTCTTCGGCATTGTCGGTGTCCCTTGTGCTCGCTGAAATGATGTTGCCGAACGAGCAATATGGGCGAATGTTCCAGCCGGTTTAGCGAGGCATGCCGTGGCGTGAGCTAGCTTGGAACAGCGTCCGATCCTTCCTCTGCTCCGCTGGCTTGGGGACGGCCCGGGTTGTCCGAGAGGATGCGCGAGCCGGCACCCTCTCTCGGTGCCAGGTAAGAGATTTCGGCGCCACCAGCGCTGCAGGAACTCGGCCTTTGAATTAGCTCTTCATCCGATTGCCCATGGAAGGTTTCACAGGCGAACAATTCCGGCCATGATTGTTCCGGAGGCGGCGCGATCAGAACGTCGTCACTGGCCGTCGATTCGGACGGGCCTTGCGCGCACGCAACGTGATCGCAGCGTCCAGCTTTCGCGCCAGTTCCAGCATTCGAGAAGGCGCTTCTTGGTGTGCCAACGCATCCAAAGCCACGGCTATTTCGCGCTCCACTTTTGTGGTGTCGGAAGACAACTCTTCCGGACTGAGCACTTCATCAACCTTCCGTGCCACTGCCTCTTCCTAACATAAGTTAACGACAGCAGATTAACCCATTGGGGAAAAAAAGGTTCCCGCCGACGACGTTCCGCCCTCGACGAGGCCCAAAACCTCTCGCCAGCAATTCGCCTTGATGACCATGGCGAATTGCCGGCCCGTGGCCGCTGGTGCCGTTCTCGCGATTTGAAAAAGGATGGCCGAGGGATACCGCTACCGCGACGCGCTATCGCTATTAAGCCTCCTTGCAGCCAAATACATCAGCGCCGAAGCCACCCTGTTTCTATTCCAGCCGGCCCTCTCAGCCATTTCGATTAGTTTCGTCGAGGCGCGATGCGAGGGCATCTTGGCAATCACTATCATAATGGGCGGCATTGACCTCATGTTTGGGGATCCCGGTATCGGATGTCGTCATCTATCTGAGCTCATGAAAGGGCGGCGGAATGCAGAGCGCCGAACTGCCGTCAGGCGCTCCGCCGGCATAGGCGTGAGTGGGGCGGCCGTTTCCGATAACGGGAGGTCCCGGTCTTCAACGAAAATGTCTTTCCGACGCGCGAAGGCCCACAAAAATGCTCCTCGCCGTCTCCGCGTCGATGTCTCCGGCCAAGACGGCCTTGCAAGCCCGAATGGCTGCCCTCTGCTCCGGGCTGTTGCCGCACCAGTCAACCGCGAATTGGTAGGCCTGGACCACCGTATTGAGTTGACGCGGGAAGCCCAACCCGACCCACACGCGGACTGGTTTTTCGAAAGGTTTGGAAAGCATCGCGAGCTCCGTTACATCCCCGATGCCCTCAGGCTGTCAATCCACCACCGCGGCCGCTCGTGCCCGTCATCCAAGGCGGCGGAGCACTCACGTCCTCGACGATTTAGCAGACCTGGCAAAGCCGGAAAACGCGGACTGCGCCGACGTCAGCGGGTAATCACTGTCGAAGGCCCGCTGGCGAGCGCGAAGGGCGGTGTCGTAGATCGGACCGCGTTTATGCTTTGGCCATTCATACAAGAATTCCAAAGCGTCTTCGAGACACGCGATCTCTTGGATGAGGCTGTTTTCACTTTTTACGAAAACAGGGCTGTCGAACATCCGATCGTTCATAAGATCCTCCAAATCGAACGAACAATTGAGCTTCCGGGCAGGCAAGGAGCCGACAGCGGCTACCTTGGTTCGCCGGACCATACGAGATCATACGAAGGGTATGGGTTGGCTAACCATCCGCTAACCCGTTGATTTTCTTTAGCACCCTCCGGGCCCACTGCAACCGTTGATCTTGTTGATGAAATTGCTTTCGGCCCGGGGGGGCTCGGCAGGGTGCCCGCGCGGCTCGACGGTTTGTCAGCTTCGTTCGCCGGAGCCTCGCATTTCCTCGATTTCTTCCGGCTCTTTGTCGTCCACTTCGGCGATCTCGTTGCGAGCCTCATCGTTCGCCTTGATCAGCTCATCGAGTTTCGCTTGGAGGGCTTGAGTGTCGCGATGCTCGGCCCTTTGGATAAGCAGCGTCATTGCCCACGTGATCAGCGTCGCCGCGCCGTGCCAGTCAAGCGTTTCCCGTTCAAGGACAAGCCAACAAACAGTATAACCGCCCAGAATCAAAAATGCCGCTGGCCGGGACGTCAACGTGCCGACCTTGGTCAGCGCTTCTCGAAGCTGCAATGTCGCCATGCGTGCGAACGGCTGAGGGCAATGCGGGTTCCCGCAAAAGCGGCTGGCGGCGGGAGGTGTAGTGCCTCCCCACGCGTCGCCAAGCCAGGGGAGGCTTACTTGTTAAGTCCGTTGGGCGCACGGTCTCCAGGCGACCCAGGAAGAAGCTGACCGTGTTCATCGTCGAGTCATGGAATTTCGCGGGATGTTCGGGTTCCCAACCGTCCATCGATCCGTTCGTTCCTCGCGGTTTCGGATTAGCGGGAACCTCAGTGCCACGGTCCGGTTATCCTCGCTGCGAGGAGATGCTCCATGAATGCGACGAAGGAATTCCTGCGCAGCTGGCTGGAAGAGAATGTCGGTAATTTGCTCGCCGATACCGCGGTCAGCGTTCCGATGCTGGCGCAGCAGTTCGAGCAGGACGCCGACGCCGCCGGCTACGGTCGCGAAGTGCGGGAGCAGGAGGTCGGCAACATCGAAGAAGCCATCCAAAGCGCGCTTGATAAAACCGGCGCGGAAAATGCGAAGACCGACTCGAATTCCGATGAGGAGAATTCACTGGCACCGGTTATCGATGCCTTGGAAGCTGCCGATCCCGACCACGAGGCGCCGGACGACGCCGAGGGCCTGCGGTGAGGGTCAGCAGCGGCGGAACAAAGGCTGATGCCAAGGGTTTGGCACCGATTTGTCCATGGCAGCCATGCAGCCCTTCCGACGAACAGAGACGCATACGATGATGAAGTCCCCTGGAAAGAGCGATCCTGTCGGATCGGAATCAAGCAATAATCAGGCGAAGCGGCAAACAGAGACATTGCCGGAGCAAGACCCCGCGGAAGGATCGCGCAAGACGGTGGACCGCGAGTTGGAACGGCAAAAGCGCTCGCCTGGGGCTGAAGATCGAAAGTCCGGACGACAGGCGCTGCGGGATCAGGTCGACGAAGAGACCGAGCTGCCTCAGAAAGGGTCGGCCTGATCGCGAGCAGCGACGCGACTGCTCTCGTGACGACAAGGTCCAAGCGGAACCTGCTCCTGTTGCTTGCAGCGGCAACGGCTGGGCTGGCGCTCTACAACAATCTTCTCGCGAGACGGGCATTGGCCGGACGCCCGCTCGGGCGTTTCATCCACCTCCGCGGAACCAAGCTGCATTTCCTGGAAGCGGGCCACGGGCAACCGTTGCTGCTCCTGCACGGCAACGGCGCTTCGGCGGAGGACTTCACGACAAGCGGCATCTTCGACAAAGCCGCTGCGAAGTATCGTGTGCTTGCCTTTGACAGACCCGGCTTTGGGCTGAGCCCACGCCCGGTGGGCAGATTTTGGACCGCCGGCGCCCAGGCCGATCTCATCCAGGCCGCGGCCGAAAAACTCCGCGTCGAGCGCTATGTGGTTGTCGGGCATTCATGGGGAGCCGCCGTGGCGCTCGAGATGGCACGTCGGCACACCCGATTCGTCGCCGGTGTTGTCCTTGTCGCTGGCTATCACTATCCGCCGCCAAGGCTGGCGCTAGCCATCTCCGCGCTGCCGGCGGTCCCGCTGATCGGGACGGTATTGCGTCACGCCATACTGCCTTCGCTGGTCAGGCTGAACTGGCGCTGGGCGATGGAGAAGATATTCCACCCGGCAAGGGTCGCGACGCTTTTCGCGGCAACGACAAGCGGGCTGGCGAGCCGCCCCTCGCAACTGCGGTCCATCTCTGCGGAATCCTTCCTGATGCTGGCGTCGGCTCTGTTCCCCAATCGTCGATATGCCGACATCGCCATTCCTGTCGGCATAATTGCCGGCGCAGGTGATCAGCTGTTTGATGCCAAGGCCGAGGCGCTACGGCTGCACGCCGAGATAGACCACTCGCTGGTCGATATCGTCCGGGATGCCGGACATATGGTGCATCAAAGCAAGCCGCAGGCGGTTCTAGCAATGATCGACAAGGTTGCCGCTCTCGCGAGCGTTGCCGACCCGGTCTCTGGGGCCCCTATTCAAGTCTCCGGTTCCTAAGACACGTCCGCGTCGCCTTGCGACGAGCCATCCGGTCAGGAACCGGGTGGCTGCAGCAGGCCAGCGCATAAATCCCGGATGGCTTGAGGCAGGACCTCGAGAGCAAGCCTGCTGGATTGGCTGGAACGGCGTGGTGGCACGGTCGAGGACGATGCTTTCCCGAGCCGGGTCGATCTCGCACACCACATGAGAACAAGGCAGTACGCCGGTCTCGTGACGAATTGGTGACTGCGATCGGTCTGCATCCAGAGGAGTACGGCACTCATTCGCTTCGGCGCGAAGGCTTCGATGATCTACAAGGCGACGGGCAATATCCGCACCATCCCGATCCTGCTCGGCCACTCAAGATTGAGAATACTGTCCGATATCTTGGCGTCGACGTGGAGGACGCACTGCTCTTGGCAGAGCGGACCGAAATCTGACGCTGGGCGGTCATCCGTCGCAGCGCGGATGACCGTTTCAGCTCCCGAGACTACGTTGCTTGTCTTGGGGTGGGAAGCGGAGGTGCAGGTTTCGGGCGATCACCCCGGGAAAGCTGCCCTGCATGTGGCAACGAGCTTCGGCGGCAACGCCTATGTTGGCCGTAGTCTTGCGCTCTAATCGTTGACCAAAAGCTGTCGTGGCCAAGCCCATTGCCCAATTCCCTCAGGCAATTACTGCTCAGAGTGTCAGGTTCACCGCTCCAGGCAGATTGCCACTCCTTGTCCGCCGCCGATGCAGAGCGATGCCAATCCTTTTTTCGCGTCGCGGCGGACCATCTCGTGCAGTAGCGTCACCACGATGCGGCAGCCGGAGCCGGCCAGCGGATGTCCAAGCGCGATGGCGCCGCCGTTAATGTTGATAATGTCCTCGTCCCAGCCCATCTCACGATTGACCGCGATGGCCTGCGCGGCGAAGGCCTCGTTGATCTCCATCACGTCGAGGTCGGACGCCCGCCAGCCGGCCTTGTCGAGCGCGCGGCGCGAGGCCGCCACCGGTCCGAGGCCCATGTCCATCGGTTCGACACCGGCGCAAGCATAAGACGCGATGCGGGCGAGGGGGGTCAGGCCGAGTTCCTTCATCCGCGCCTCCGACATCACCAGCACCGCCGCTGCCCCGTCGTTGAGGCCTGACGAGCTGCCTGCCGTGATCGTTCCCCCCACATCGAAGACCGGTCTCAGCCGGCGGAGGCCTTCCATGGTGGTGGAAGGATTGGGATGCTCGTCACGCTCGACGACAAGGTCACCTTGCCTGGCCTTGATCGACACCCGCGCAATCTCGTCGTCGAACCTGCCAGCCCGGATGGCGGCGTCCGCCTTCTCCTGCGAGCGCAGCGCGAAGCGGTCCTGTTCCTCGCGTGTGATCTGGTAGCGCTGCGCCAGCGCTTCGGCGGTTACGCCCATATGCACCTGATGGAAGGCGTCCCACAGCCCGTCGGTGATCATCGAATCCTTGACGGTCCGGTCGCCCATGCGGATGCCGGCGCGGGCGCCGTGAATGAAATGCGGCGCCGAGGTCATCGAATCCTGCCCGCCGGCGATCACGCAATCGGCGTCGCCGCAGCGAATGGCCTGCGCGGCGAGATGGATCGACTTCTGGCCGGCGCCGCAGACTTTGTTGACGGTCATGGCGGGGACGCTGACCGGCAGGCCTGCCTTGAGCGCGGCCTGTCGCGCCGGATTCTGCCCGGCGCCGCCGGTCAGCACCTGGCCCATGATCACTTCGCTGACGGCATCGGGCGCGAGCTGCGTTGCCGTCAGCATCGCCTGGATAAGCTGCGCCCCCAGCTCCGCCGCCGAAAGGCTGGCGAACGCGCCGTTCAGCTTGCCGATGGGAGTCCGCTTCGCGGCAACGATATGCACGGCATCCATAGTCTGCTCCTCCGCCAGCGCTGTCCACGTGGTCGCGATCGCAGCTTGACATTCTGGTTATAACCAATAATCTGAAACGCATCGGCAGGCAAGGCCGCGGTGTCGAGCCGGGCCTGCGTTGCGGGAGGAAATCCATGTCATCCGTGCTTTGGACGCCGGCGCCGGCCGCGTTCCAATCGTCCAACCTTGCGCGCTTTTCGATAGCCAACGGCTTCGACCCGCGCCACTACGAGACGCTGCATCGCTGGTCGGTCGGCGATCCTGGCGCGTTCTGGCGCGCGGTGTGGGATTTCGCCGAGGTCATCGGCGAGTCCGGCGCGATCGCCTTCCTGCGCGACGACAATGCGCCGATGACCGGGAGCCGCTTCCTGCCGGGGGCATCGCTCAATCTTGCCGAAAACCTGCTGTGTGGCGACGGCGAGAGGGTCGCAGTGATCGAGGCCGACGAGAGCGGCCATTTCCGGACCGTCACGCTTGCCGAATTGCGCCGGCTCGTGGCTAGAATGGCCGACGGCCTGCGCGCGGCCGGTATCGCCAAGGGCGATTGTGTCGGCGGCATCCTGCCCAATCGCGTTGAAGGTCTCGTCGCATTGCTGGCGACGCTTTCCGTCGGCGCCGTCTGGTCGTCCTGCTCGCCGGATTTCGGCGCCACCGCGATCGCCGACCGTCTTGGCCAGATCGGCGTCAAGGTGCTGTTCGCAGCATCTCGCTATCGCTATGCGGGCAAGGAGCACGACATCTCCGGCAGATTGGCCGAGATCGTCGCCGCGATGCCGACGGTGACGACGCTGGTGCTGACCGGCGAATCCGGCCTCAGGCCGGACTGCGCGGCAGATTGCGTTGCGTTCGACGATTTCGGCGGCGACGGCCCGCTGACCTTCGAGCGTGTGCCCTTCGACCATCCGGCCTATGTGCTCTACACCTCCGGCACGACTGGTGCGCCGAAGGCGATCGTCCATCGTACTGGCGGCGTTCTGCTCCAGCACCAGAAGGAGCACCTGCTGCACGGGGACGTCCGTCCGGGCGACGTCATGAGCTGGTACACCAACACCGCCTGGATGATGTATCACTGGCTGATCTCAGGCCTTGGCTGCGGGGCGACGGTAGTGCTCTATGACGGCGCGCCGATCCTGAAATCGCCCGCTGGCCTCGATCCCAGTCCGCTCTGGACAATGGCGGAGCGCGCCAACGTTACGCATTTCGGCACCAGTCCGAAGTATCTCGCGACACTCGCCGTTGAAAATTACGCGCCTGGGCGATTGCACGACCTCTTGTCGCTGCGGTCTCTGCTGTCGGCCGGCGCGCCGGTTTCGCCCGGACAGTTCGACTGGGTCTACGAGCATGTGAAGCGCGATATGATCTTCGCCTCCATCTCCGGCGGCACCGAGATCATCGGCTGCTTTCTGCTCGGATCGCCGATACATCCTGTGCGGCGTGGCGAGTTGACCGTGAAAGGGCTCGGCCTCGCGGTCGGCGTGATGGACGAGCGCAACGCGCCGATCATCGGCCGGCAGGGCGATCTCGTCTGCACCGAGCCATTCCCGTCCATGCCGCTGACCTTCTGGGGCAAGGACGGCGACGCGCGCTATCACGCCACCTACTTCGCCGTCCGCCGCGAGATCTGGACGCATGGCGACGTCGCCGAAATAACGGCTTATGGCTCGGGGATCATCCACGGCCGCTCCGACACGACGCTGAAGCCCGGCGGCGTGCGCATTGGCACCGCCGAGATCTACGCGGCCTGCGAGAACTTCGCCGAGATCGAGGATTGCCTAGTCTTTGGGGCGCCGGTCGAGGGCGACGAAGAAATCGTGCTCTGCGTCAAACTCAATGACGGTTTTGAACTGACCTCCGAGCTTGCCGAGCAAATCCGCAGGGCGATCCGCGAAGGCGCGTCGCCGCGCCACGTGCCGCATCGCATCCACGCGGTGCAGGCCGTGCCTTACACGCTGAACGGCAAGCGCGTCGAGGGCGCCGCCCGCACCACGCTCGAAGGCCAGCCGGTCAAGAACATGGCTTCGCTCGCCAATCCGGCTTGCTTGGAGGAATACCGCGCGCTCGACCGGAGCAAGGCGGCATGATCCAGTCGAAGGGAGCGATCGTCGGCATCGGCGAGTTGAAGCCGCAGCGTCTGACCCGCGGCGTGACGACGCTGGAGATGATCGCCGAGGTTTCGCGCCTGGCGGTGCTCGATGCGGGCTTGGAGCCGGGCGCGATCGACGGGCTGCTGGTCGGGCCACAGGTCGGCGAGACGCCGCAGCATGTCCCGGCAACCATCGCCGAATATCTGGGGTTGGCGCCGAACATGGCCAATGTCGTCGATCTCGGCGGCGCGTCCGGCGCCGGCATGGTCTGGCGCGCGGCGGCCGCGATCGAGGCCGGCATGTGCGAGACGGTGCTGTGCGTGCTCGCCAACAACCGAGAGGAGGCAGCACCCCGCTCGCCCAATCGCAATCCGATCCGCGAGTTCGACGTGCCCTTCGGCGCCTCGGGCGCCAACATCTCCTACGCGCTGCTGATGCAGGCGCATATGGCGGAATACGGCTCGACCGCGCGGGACTTCGCCATGATCGCCGCGGCGGCGCGCGCCAACGCCCAGCTCAATCCCGACGCCATCTTTTTCGGCAAGCCTGCCGATGTGGAAGCGGTGCTGGCCTCGCCGATGATCGCCTCGCCGCTGCATCTTCTCGAAATCGTCATGCCGGTCGCCGGCGGTGAAGCGGTCGTCGTCACGTCTGCCAAGCGCGCGCGGTCGTTGCGCAAGCTGCCCGTGCATCTGTTCGGCGCCGGCGAGAAGGTCACGCATCGCGCCGTGAGCCAGGCGCCGAGCCTGACCTCCGGTCCGCTGAAGGGCGCCATGGCGCGGGCCTTCGCGCAGTCCGGCACGCATGCCGACGAGATGCATCTTCTGTCGCTCTACGATTGCTACACGAACATGGTCGCGACGACGATCGAGGATGCCGGCCTCTGCGGGCCGGGCCAGTTCGGCGCGTGGCTCGGCGACCACGACCTTTCCCACAAGGGTGACAAGCCGCTGAACACGCATGGCGGCCAGCTTGGCTTCGGCCAGCCCGATCTCGCCGGCGGCATGACCCATGTCGTCGAGGCGGCGCGCCAGCTGCGCGGCGAGGCGGGCGAACGCCAGATCGGCGAGGCCGGGCTCGCGCTGGTCACCGGCAATGGCGCGACGATGAGCGAAGCCACAGCGCTCGTGCTGGGAGCCGCCTGATGTCTGTCGATTTGAACACGCTCAAGACCGCCGGCCCGACGATCACCGCGCTGACCAAGCCGTTCTGGGATGCCGCCGCCGAAGGCCGGCTGACCATCCAGCACTGCGAGGATTGCGGCAAGGCTGTCTTCTATCCGCGCCCGATCTGCCCGCATTGCTGGGGCGGGCGTCTGGTTTGGAAGGACGCATCGGGCAGGGGACGGCTGAAATCCTTTTCGGAAGTGCACAAGCCAGGGCATCCCGGCTGGCTGCCGGCGGCACCCTACGTGGTCGGTCTGGTCGAGTTGGCCGAAGGCCCGACGATACTGAGCTTCATCCTGCCCGGCACACGGCCGCGACAGGTCGGGGCCATGCTCCGGCTTGCGCCCACAGCCATCGGTGGCCGCGTCCTGCCGGCCTTCAAACCAGTCGAACCCGGAGCAGAGGAGAAGCCGCAATGAGCACCGAGACGAAAGACGGTTGGGTGGGTGTCGTGAAGGGCCGCCCGCAGGTAGGTGCCTTCGCCGAGCGCACGCGCCGCACGAAGATGAGCGACATCGAGGCCTTCACCGACATCACCGGCGACCGCAATCCGCTGCATTACGATCGCGCGCTGGCCGAGAAGTCGGTGTTCGGCAAGCTGATCGTCCAGGGCGGCGTCACGTCTGGTATTCTCAATGCGCTGGTGGCTGAGGATCTGCCCGGCCCAGGAACCGTGTTCCTCGAAGTGGCCTGGAAGTTCGTCAAGGCCGTCGGCGTTGACGAGGAGATCACCGGACGCGTGGAGGTCAAGGAAGTGCGGCACGACAAGCCGATCTGCAAGATCGAGACCAGCGTGCGCAATGGCCAGGGCGAGCTCTGCCTCACCGGCTCGGCGACGGTCTTCACCGTGCCGCTGCAAGGCGCATGAGCACGGTCGGCGATGGCCGGCTTGGCATGGCGGCCGACAGCGAGCGCTGGCGGGTGCTGTCGCTGCTTTGCCTGGCGGTCGTCCTGTCGCTGACCACCTGGTTTTCGGCCACCGCGATCCTTCCCGAACTGAAGCGGGAGCTGGCACTGGGCGCGAGCGCCGAGGCCTGGCTGACCAATGGCGTCCAGGTCGGTTTCGTCCTCGGCGCGCTGGCGGCGAGCTTTGTCAACCTCCCCGATCTTGTGCGGCTCGGCCGCCTGATGGCGGCCGCGGCCCTTGTCGCCGCGCTCGCCAATGCCAGCCTGCTGCTTCATACCGGGCCGGGCGGCGTGATCGCCGCGCGCATCGTCACCGGCGCCGCGCTTGCCGGCGTCTACCCGCCGGCGCTGAAGCTGGTCGCCACCTGGTTCACGCGCGACCGGGGCCTTGCGCTCGGCGCGGTCATCGGCGCGCTCACCATCGGCTCGGCGCTGCCGCATCTCTTCCGCGCCGTCTCGACCGCGCTCGACTGGCGGCCGGTGGTCGCCGCCGCCAGCGTGGCCACTGCGGCAGGCGCGCTGCTGTTCCTACTGTTCGCCAAGGAAGGCCCCTATCCCTTCGGCAAGGCTATCTTCGAGCCCTCGCGCATCGGCCAGGTGTTTCGCGAAAAGCCATTGCTGCTCGCCAATCTCGGCTATCTCGGTCACATGTGGGAGCTCTACGCCATGTGGGCATGGCTGCTTGCCTATACGCGGGCGGCGTTCGACGCGCAGGCGATCGGCACGGCGGTTGCCGCTTCACTCTCGACCTTCTTCGTCGTCGCGTCCGGCATTCTCGGCTGCCTGCTCGGCGGCTATCTTTCGGACCGCGTCGGCCGCACGGCGACCACCGCCGGCATGATGATCGTGTCGGGCGGCTGCGCATTGCTGATGGGCTTCCTGTTCACCGGTCCGCTCTGGCTGTTCATGCTGGTGGCTATCGTCTGGGGCGTTTCGGTGATCGGCGATTCGGCGCAGTTCTCCGCAGCCGTCACCGAGCTTGCCGACCGCCGCTTCGTCGGCACAGCGCTCTCGGTGCAGCTGGGCGCCGGTTTCGCGCTGACGGTGCTCGCCATCTGGCTGACGCCGCGCTTCGCCGACTTCATGGGCGGCTGGCGCTGGGCCTTCCTGCTGTTGGTTCCCGGACCGCTGCTGGGAGCAGCCGCGATGCTATGGTTGCGAAACTTGCCGGAGAGCGAGAAAATGGCTGGCGGGCTCCGTTAGGAGCCGCTGCTGCGCGTTGAATCGCGGCAAACATTCATACCGGGCGGTTTGCCCGCAGCCTGAAGACCGATGATGGAACAAGCAACCAGAATGCGCGGGCGTCCTCGTTACGACCAGGAAGATGCCGAGGCGGCCGAGGCTTTCCGCTCGATCGGCTCCAAGGTCAAGCTCAACCGCGACGAGGCCGCACCCCTCTGGGTGCAGTTGCGCAACCAGGTCGAGGAAGCGATCAACACCGGCCTGCTGGCCGCCAATTCGCGCATTCCCTCCGAACAGGCGCTTTGCGATTTCTTCGGCGTCTCGCGCCCTGTCGTGCGCGCTGCGATCGGCTCGCTTTCCAACGAAGGGCGCATCATCAAGATGCCGCGCAAGGGCATGTTCGTCGCGGCACCCCGCGAGCATGTCGACTTCATGACCGCCAATCTCGGTGTGTTCGACGACCTGACCGCCAAAGGCCACAAGGTCTCGACCCGCACGCTGGAGATCTACCGCTGCCCGCCGAACGAGAAGGAGTCGAAGGTTTTCGGCATTCCCGCCAATGGCAGCGTGGTCCGCATCAGCCGCGTCTACATGACCGACGGCGCGCCGATCACCATGACGCGCATCAGCCTGCCGGGACATCGGGTACCGGGCCTGGAGAACATCCTGTCGGAAAACCAGTCGATCTTCGGCACCATCCGCGCCGTCTTCGGCCTGACCGTGAAGCGCGCCGACCGCTGGCTGCGCGCCGCCCTTCCCACCAAGGAAGAGGCCGATGAGATGGGCGTCGCCGCCAACACGCCGCTGATCGAGATCGAGTCGATCGCTTATGACGCCGACGGCGCCGCGCTCGAATATTACGAGGCCTTCTACAACTCTTCCGTCGCCCGCATCCACATGGCGGTCGAGCAGCCTTCGGCGACCGTGAACGGCGTCGATCGCACTTGAGGCGAGCTCGTCCAAAAAGATTCCGTTTTCTGGTTATAACCAGATTGACGGGTGAAAAAAGCTTCTGTAACGTCCCTGTCATGGGGTCGGGAGGAGCCTGACCCCGGAGGCATTATCAGGACCGGTCGGCTTGCGGCGCTGCCTCGGCGGTGAGGGCGGAGTTTTGCCCGTCCTCGAGCCTGTCCTGACGGAGGACGTGCATGGATTACCGGTCGCAATTCGACCTGACGGGCGAGGTCGCCGTCGTCACCGGCGGCGCCAGCGGGATCGGTCTCGAAGCCGCCAAGGCGCTCGGGACTTGCGGCGCACGTGTCGTCCTGATCGACATGAATGCGAATGGGCTGAAGGCTGCTGCCGATGAATTGCGGGCCGCTGGTGTCGCAAGCGTCGATGGCCGCGTGCTCGACGTCACCGATCCGCAAGCCGTCGAGGCGATCGCCGCTCGAGTCGTCGCGGACTTCGACAAGGTCGATATCCTGGTCAACAGCGCCGGCATCGCGCGCCTCAACACCGCGCTCGACACGCCTGACGAGGAATGGCGCCTGGTGATGGATGTCAACGTCAACGGCGTCTACTGGGCCTCGCGCGCTTTTGGCCGCTCGATGGTCGCCCGCAAGAAGGGTTCGATCGTCAATCTGGGCTCGATGTCGGGCCTGATCGTCAACCGTCCGCAGACGGCGCCGTCCTATATGGTAAGCAAGGGCGCCGTGCACATGATGACCAAGGCGCTCGCGGTCGAGTGGGCGAAATCGGGCGTGCGCGTCAACGCGCTGGCGCCGGGCTATGTCGGCACCGAGATGACGCTGAAGATGCGCGAGCGTCCCGAGCTCTTCAACACCTGGATCGACATGACGCCGATGGGGCGCTTGGGCACGCCGCAGGAGATCGCCTCGGCGATCCTGTTCCTGGTCTCGCCGGCCTCGAGCTACGTCACCGGCGCGATCCTGTCGATCGATGGCGGTTACACGGCCTGGTAGTTGGCCTCGCAAGGATTGGTATATCGCATGACCCTTTCGGACCACGAGGCGCGCCAGGCAATCATCGATGCCTGCATCCAGATGAACGCGCTGGGCATCAACCAGGGCACATCCGGCAACATCAGCCGGCGCCATGGCGAGGGCATGTTGATCTCGCCGACCAGCACGCCCTATGACACGCTGCAGCCGGAGGACATCGTCTTCATGGGGTGGAACGGCGAGGTCGACGGGCGCCTGCCGCCATCCAGCGAATGGCGCTTCCATCTCGACATCATGAAGGCGCGGCCCGAGGTCAACGCCGTCGTCCACGCCCATCCGACCTACTGCACCACGATCGCCATCATGGGCAGGAAAATACCGGCGATCCATTACATGGTCGCGGTCGCCGGCGGCAGCGACATACGCTGCGCGCCCTACGCCACCTTCGGCACGGCCGAGCTTTCGGCGCATGCGGTGGAGGCGCTGCGCGACCGCAAGGCCTGCCTGCTTGCCCAGCACGGCATGATCGCCGTCGGATCGAGCCTCGCTCAGGCCATGTGGCTTGCCGTCGAGGTCGAGACGCTGGCGCGCCAGTATCACGGCGCCCTGCAGATCGGAGAGCCGCCGGTGCTGTCCGACGAGGAGATCGAAAACGTCATCAAGCGCATGGCGAGCTACGGTCTGCGCGACGAGGAGGCCGCCGCCTGAGCGGCGGCAATCAGGCAGAATCCTCCGGAAGGCCGGAGCGGTTAACAAGGGAGGAAATGAAATGACCAGATCCATGAAAGGGCTCGTCAAGGCACTCGCCCTGGGATTGGCGGTGGCTTACAGCCTTGCCGCCGTCTCGGGCGCAACCGCCGAGGAGCTGTCGCTCAAGGGCAAGCGCATCGGCGTCTCGGCCATCGGCACGGATCATTATTGGGACCTGATGGCCTTCAAAGGCATCCAGGACCGCGTCAAGGAGCTCGGCGGCGAAGTCATCGCGCTCGACGCCGGTCGCAAGGACCAGCAGCAGATCGCGCAACTGCAGACGCTGATCGCCCAGAAGCCCGACGCCATCATCGAGCAGCTCGGCAATCTCGAAGTGCTGAACCCGTGGCTGCAGAAGATCCGCGATGCCGGCATCCCGCTGTTCACGGTCGATACCGCCACCCCGCACGCCATCAACAACACCACCTCCAACAATTACAATATCGGCGCCGAGATCGCCTTGCAGATGGTCGCCGACATGGGCGGCAAAGGCAATGTGCTGGTCTTCAACGGCTTCTACAGCGTGCCGGTCTGCAAGATCCGCTACGACCAGCTGAAATATGTGCTGACCTCGTTCCCGGATGTGAAGATCGTCGAGCCCGAGCTGCGCGACGTTATCCCCAATACGGTGCAGAGCGCCTATTCCAACGTCACCGACATGCTGACCAAGTCGCCCGAGAAGGGCTCGATCGGCGCGGTCTGGGCTTGCTGGGACGTGCCGCAGATCGGCGCCACGCAGGCGGTCGAGGCCGCCGGCCGCAACGAAGTCAAGACCTATGGCATCGACGGCAGCCCGGAAGTCATCAAGATGGTGATGGATCCGAAGTCGTCCGCCGGCGCGGTGGCAGCGCAACAGCCCTATGAGATCGGCAAGACCTCGGTCGACAACGTCGCCAAATACTTGGCTGGCCAGAAGGTGCCGCCCTTCACTTTCGTGCCTTCGGTGCTGATCAACAAGGAGAACGCCGCCGAAAAAGGAAAGCCGTTCCTCGACGCCGCCGAGAAGGCCGGCGTTAAATAGGACGGAACGAAACGACGGGCAGCCCAACGACTGTGGCTGCCCGTCATATCCAACCAGGATTGACGGCCATGCAGACAGCAAAGCGTGACATTGCTGTATCGATGACGGGCATATCGAAGCGGTTCGGACCGGTTCGCGCGCTGGAAAACGCCAACCTCGAGATCGCGCGCGGCTCGATCCTCGGCCTTGTCGGCCAGAACGGTGCCGGCAAGTCGACTATCATCAAGGTGCTGGCCGGCATCATCAAGCCGGACAGCGGCACCATCCTCATCAACGGCGAGACCGTCAGCACGCTGACGCCGGCTTCGGTCGAAAAGCTCGGCGTGCATTTCATCCACCAAGACAGGCTTTTGGTGCCGACCGCGACCGTCGGCGAAGCTGTCTTCCTCGGCCACGAAATCGGCCTCGGCCCGTTCGTCAGCCGCCGCGCCATGGAGCGCAGGGCCGCGGACCTGTTGAAGCGCTTCTTCGGCATGGAATTGCCAGCGGGAACTCTTGTGAAAGACCTGACGACCGCGCAGCAGAAGGTCGTGCAGATCACCCGCGCGCTGGCTCAGAAAGCGTCGGTGCTGGTGCTCGACGAGCCAACCGCGGCATTGGTCAAACGCGAGGTCGACAGCCTGTTCGACGTGCTGCGCCGGCTGCGCGACGACGGCATCGCCGTGGTCTTCATTTCCCACTACATGCAGGAGATCGAGAAGCTCTGCGACCGCGTCACCGTGATGCGCAACGGTACCGATGTCGGCACGGTCGATCCGCGCCAGACGTCGATCGACGAGATCATCTCGATGATGATCGCCCGCGATGTCGGCGAGATGTTCCCGAAGCGCTCGGTCACTCTAGGCGCCCCGGTCCTGGAGGTTTCCTCCCTCCGCCTCGGCGGCAGCTTCGAGAATATCGGCTTCAACGTGCGCGCCGGCGAGATCGTCGGCCTCACCGGCCTGCTCGGCTCCGGCGCCAAGGAAATCGTCCAGTGTCTGTTCGGCCTCAAGACCGCCGATGGCGGCCAGGTCAAGGTCGAGGGTAGGGAGCTTGCGTTGTCGACGCCGGTCAAGGCGGTGCGCGACGGCATTGCGATGCTGCCGGAAGATCGCCGCGCGCATGGAGTGGCGCTTGGCCTGTCGGTGCGCGAGAATATTTCTTTGGCCAGCCTGCGCCGCTACTCCAGGAGCGGCATGGTCAGCCGCGGCTTGGAGAACAAGGCGGTCGACGGCCTGATCAAGGAACTGTCGATCAAGACGCCGCATCGCGACGCGCTGGTGCGCGAGCTCTCTGGCGGCAACCAGCAGAAGGTGGCTTTGGCCAAATGGCTGAGCTGCCAGTCGCGCGTCTATGTGCTGGACGAGCCGACAGTCGCCGTCGATGTCGGCGCCAAGGTCGAGATCTACAATCTGTTGAACCGATTGGCGGGAGAGGGCGCGGCGATCCTGCTTCTGTCCTCCGACCTGCTCGAACTGGTCGGCGTCTGCGACCGCGTTCTGGTCGTCTATCGCGGCAGGCTCGCCGGCAGCTTCTCCGGTCCTTCGATGAACAGCGACGCGCTGCTCGCCGCTTCGTCCGGTGCGCGCTCGATCACCGGTGGAGTGGCCGCATGAGCGCGACTGTTCTCCACACCGAAGTCGGCGCGTCCGATGAAAAGCAAGCCGCCGTCAAAAGCGCGGGCCGGCGCTTCGGCGCGCTGGTCGTGCGGCTTGGCGCGATCGCCGCCTTCGCCGCGATCATGGCCTATTTCGTCATCTTCGCGCCGGGCTTCACCTCGACCTTCAACCTGATCAATGTCGTCGAGCAGTCGGCGATCCTAGGCGTGCTCGCCTATGGCATGACGGCCGTCATCATCGGCGGCGGGTCCGATGTCACCGAAGGCGGCATCGACCTGTCGATCGCCGCCAATATGGGGCTCTGCGCCGCCGTCTACGCGACACTTTTGTCGATGGGCTATGGCGACTTCCTTTCGGTGCTCGCGGCCATCGCCGTCGGCATGGCGGTCGGCGCGTTGAACGCCCTTGCCGTGGTCGGCCTCGGCATCCTTCCCCTGCTTGCGACGCTTGCCGTGCTCAATGTCGCGGCCGGCATGGAACTCACGCTCACCCAGAACACGGTCGTCGGCGCATCCTCGCCGCTGCTCGGCGTGCTGGTTTCGGGAAGCTTCCTCGGCATCTCGGCGCTTGCCTGGGCGCTGATCGTCTTCTCCGCTATCATGATCGCAGTCGTCCACGGCACGGCATTCGGGCTCAGGCTCTACGCTGTCGGCGGTCATCCCGAGGCAGCGCGGGCGGCCGGTATCGGCGTCCCGTTCTACGTCTCCTTCACGTACATCCTCAGCGGCTTCTGTGCTGCTGTAGCGAGCATCCTCACCGTCTCTCGCCTGTCGGCCAGCACACCCGGTTCCGGCGAGCTGCTCCTGTCAGTGCTGGCGGCGGCATTGCTCGGCACGGTCTTTTCCCGCCGCTTCGTGCCGACCATGGGCGGCACGCTGCTCAGCGTGCTGTTCATCGGCCTTCTGGCCAACGGCTTCCAACTGCTCAACGTCTCCAGCTATTGGGTCAACGGGGTGCAGGGCGCGCTGATCCTGCTGGTGGTGGCGATCACATCCTTTGCCCGCGGTTCGGAGGGTTCGCGATGAGTGTCTCGGCCAACGAGAACGCAGCCAAGGCGAGCCTGCGCGGCTTCCTCGCCAAATACAGCGTGCTCATTGCCTTCGCGGCCATCGTCATCTTCTTTTCGGTGGCGAGCCCGACCTTCCTGACGCCGGCCAATCTCTTCAACGTGCTGGTCAACAACGTCGTCATGCTGGCGATCGTGGCGCTGGGGCTGACCATCGTCATCTCGTCGGGCGGCATCGACCTTTCGGTCGGCGTGTCCGTCGACATGGCAAGCATGATCTTCGTCATGCTGCTGGCCGCCGGCTACAGCGGCGCGGTCGGCGTCGCGGGCGGGCTCGGCGCCGCGCTGATCGTCGGCCTGCTGAATGCGATCCTCATCACCAGGCTCAACATCAGCCCCTTCCTGGCGACGCTCGGCGTGCTCTTCATCGGGCAGAGCACGCAGCAGCTCGCCACCAGCGGTGGCCAGCCGATCTATCTAACAAGCGGCTATGCAGCAGACCAATTCAACGCCATTGCCCGCACCGCTATGTTCGGAATACCGACGCCGGTCATCGTGCTGATCGTCCTGGCGGTCGCGGTCCATCTCCTGCTGCATCGCGCGGTCTTCGGCCGCTATGTCCAGGCCATGGGCGCCCAGCCCGGCGTCGCCTGGTATTCCGGCATCCGCGTGCCGCGCGAATTGTCGATGGTGCATGTGCTGTGCGCGCTGCTTGCCGGCATCACAGGTATATTGTTGTCCGCGACGGTGAAGTCCTACGTGCCGCTGTCGGGCAACGCTTTCCTGCTCGACGCGATTGGCGCCACCTTCATCGGCACGACGCTCAGCCGCGAGCGCAAGCCCTCGGTGATCGGCACGCTGCTCGGCGTGCTGCTGCTCGCCATCGTCAAGAACGGGCTGCTGCTCGTCGGCTGGAATTTCTACTGGCAGCAGGTCGGCATCGGCGTGCTCGTCTTCCTGGTGCTGGCCGCAAGCTTCGGCCTGCGCCGCGCCGCCCATTGAGTTCGAAAGGTCCAGTCAGCCATGCCACAATTCGACGTCAGCTCGATCGGCTTCTACGTCCTCGACATCCTGGGACGGCCGGTCTCGCGCATCCCCGAAGGCGGCCGCGCCGACTATATTGAGGAAATCCGCATGACTGTCGCCGGCACGGCCGGCGCGACCGGGATGGACTGCGCCATCCTCGGCCTGAAGACCCGGGCGGTCACCACGCTCGGCACCGACGACATGGGCGACTGGTTCCTGGCCAAACTTCAGAAATATGGGCTGGAGACGAGCCTTGTGCGCCGTGACGGCAGCGTCCAGACGTCATCCACCATCCTGCCGGTGCGGCCGAACGGCGAGCGGCCAGCCTTGCATGTTCCCGGCACCGCCACCCTGTTCGAGGTCGCCGATGCCGATCTCGACGCGGCGCTCGACGCCACCGTCGTCCATGTCGGCGGCACCGGCCTGCTGAAGCGCTTTGATGGCGAGCCGACCGTCAGGCTCTTGAAGCGCGCCAAGGAGCTTGGCCGCGTCACCACTTTCGATCTCATCCAGGCGACGCCGGAGACCTGGAAGCTGGTCGAGCCGTGCCTGCCCTACATCGACTATTTCGTGCCCAGCATCGACGAGGCCGGTGAGATGGCGCATGACCGCGATCCGGCCCGCGTCGCTGCCTTCTTCAAGGCGAGGGGCGTGAAGAACTGCATCCTCACGCTCGGTGCCGGCGGCGTCTATGTCTCGCCCGAGCATCGCGACGATTTCCATCTGCCGGCCTTCGAGGTCGAGCTGTTCGACACCACGGGCTGCGGCGACTCCTTCACCGCCGGCATCATCGTCGGCATCGTCAAGGGCTGGGACCTGAGGCAGTCCGCACGCTTTGCCAGCGCCGTCGCCGCCAAGGTGGCGATGGGGCTCGGCTCCGACGGCAAACTCGTTTCGTTCGACGACACGATCGCGGCGATGAACTCGCTTCCGGTCAAGACATCAAAGGTGGAAGCAGCATGACCATTCTTCCTGAGGCCAAGGGCAAGACGGCTCTCGTCACCGGCGCCAGCCGTGGCATCGGCAGGGCGCTCGCAAAGGGGCTCGCCGAAGCGGGCTTCGACGTTGCCATCACCGATCTGCAATCGCAGGCGGCCGAGCTCGACGTGACCAAAGGCGAGATCGAGGCGGCCGGCCGCAAGGCCTATGTCTACACGATGGACGTCAGGAAGAAGAAGGACATCGAAGCCACCGCGCAGGCGCTGCTCAAGGCTGCCGGAAGCATCGACGTGCTGGTCAACAATGCCGGTATCCTCAAGCCCAGCCTGCTGCAGGATCTCGACGAGGCCAATTGGGACGCGCATTTCGACGTCAACGCCAAGGGCGTGCTGATGATGTGCCAGGCGGTGCTGCCGCATATGCGCGCCAGGAAGTCGGGCAGGGTGATCAACATCGCGTCGATCGCCGGCCGGCAGGGCGTGCCGACGCAGGGCCACTACGCCGCGACCAAGGCGGTGGTGATAACGCTCACCCGCGTGCTGGCGCAGGAGGTCGGCATGGACGGGGTCACCGTCAACGCGATCTGCCCCGGCATCATCCTGACCGAAATGGGCAAGAACAATCTGGGCAGCGAAGCCGCCATCCGCCACTGGGAGGACGTCGCCGCGCTGAAGCGCCTCGGCGCGCCGGAGGATATCATAGGCCCGGCGCTGTTCTTCGCCTCCGATCTCTCGGCCTTTGTCACTGGCCAGGCGCTCAACGTCGACGGCGGCATTTACTATCACTGACCGCTCGCTGAGTTGGCCCGCGCGGTCGCCATATCCGCTTCGCTCCGAAGCCGTCGAGACTATGCGGGCTGGAACGTCGGCTTCGTAGTTTACCTCAACCATCCCCTAACCGGACCTTCCGCTTCCGTGAAGAGTTTCGGGCGCCGGCAAGCGTACGAAAGTCCCCGAGGAAGGAACCTGGGCCACAGGTGATGGCTATGGGGATTTCGGATTTTGGCAGATGTCGGCAATGGCGCGACCGGGGAACTCTGGGGTGAATACGGACAGACCGCTTCGTTGCGCCTCCGCGCGGTGTTGTCGGGACGGTGGGCGGCCGGGCGCGGCTCTGTCGGAGTCGATCATCACCATAGATGTGTGTCGATCCGCTGCCGGAGGCTGAGTGCCCGCAGCTGAAGGCTGAACCATTCCATGCCGGGACATGGCGTGCTGCTCCCGGTCGACCGGGAACCGTGTGGCGGTTCGCGCGGCTGCCTCCATCGTTCGAACACCTCGATCACGATCATGCGGCCGTCACAGCATGGGCATGGCGGGCGGAAGTTGTCCGGTTCGTCCGTGGTGTCATCGTCGGACGTACGGCTACGTTGAGGAGTTCACGAGCAAGCGCGAGGCTGGCCTTGCGAGCGGAACCGGCAAGCGATTCGGGAATACCTACACCCTATCCGATTACATCAAACGCCTGACTGAGCGGATTGACCAGTTGGAACAGCGTCAACTGAAGCAAGCAGTGCCTTAACATTTGTGAAAGCGCTCGCCGCCCGCTGCGCGTATTGTGTTGGTTCGTCCCTTTGGTGGGTCGAGACCATAGCCAACCTTTGCCCGCTGGCCCTGGCCGGCGGGCTTTTTCATTTAATATCTGAGCGCACCGCTTGGCTCGGCGCCGCGTCCCTTGACGGAACCTTTGACGCCTGCCACTTGAGAATTGCCAGGATGGCTCCTGGTCATTTCAAACCCTACCTCCAACCCCGGCTCCGGCCGGCGGGTTTTTTGTCGGGCGGTGGCCTGTCTAGGCGTGGTCAGCCTCCGTTTGCGGGATGTAGAGCGCGTTTCCTGAAGGCACTTTCGCCGCGAACTGAAGCGTAAACAGGAGATGATTTTCATCGTCCGTCATATTCATGATCCAAGGCGTCATACCCTCCCAGAACGAGCGCTTGCTCTCGTTTATCATCTCGCCCGCAGCACGCACGGCTTCTTGCCGCGCCGCGTCCAGATCCGGGAGATCGACACCATCTCCGTCGGGGATGAATTCGCCGTTGTCGACGTGGAAATAATAGGTTGTCATGATGCTTTGCCCTTGTTGGACAGGCCCAAACTGTTGCGGGGCAACTTTGTTTCTCCCAGCTTGGCAACCAAAGAAGGCCAGGGGACAGTGTCATGGTGTTTGAGGGATCAACCGAAACCGGGGGAATTCCCATGAAGAAGGCCTGCGAGAAGCCCATGCTGGTGCGCCAGGGCAAGCTTTCCGCAGTCGTTGCAACGGCGTCTGTTGTAGTCGTCCTGCCGCCAGGCTGACGACACCGCATTTTAGCGCCCGTCGGCTCCGGCCGGCGAGGCTTTTACATCATCGGTTTGTCGGGTCGCTATCAGATGCCTGTGCTTCTCGAAGAGGTGTAGCTTCTCGGCGTATCCAAGCCTCACCGCCGCCTTGCAGGACAGGCATTTGAATGAGGAAATGGTCTTGAACCATATGCCTTTTCGAACGATCGCGCGTTCGCATCGTGGGCATTCAAAGGTGAGATATTCGTCTTCAAGTTCTTGAGGAAGCGGCAATCCGGCACCTTTTGAATGATGGATGCCCACCATCATCGCAGGTAGTGGCGGGCATCCATGACCTGGCGACGAAGGGACTATGCTCGCCAGCACCTCCTAATGAAGATCTGCGGAAGATGTTTCGCCTTCGGGACTTATGAGTTGGCGGATAAGACGTTCGTCCGACGGATATTACGACTGACGGAGCAAGACACAGGTGTCGAGGGAACTACTCGGGTTTTGCGCTGTTGCTGAGTAGCGTGCCGCGCACGTTGCCAGTTTGCGCGCCCAGGCTACTCCAGTAACTGCCCGCTGGCTTTGGCCGGCGGGCTTTCTTGTCTTGACAACCAGCGGTGGCGCCGGTCATTTTCACCGCGTTTGAGGGATCTTCAACCTTGGGGGAGTTTTCAGCGAAGAAGACCTACGAGAAGCCCGTCCTCGTTCGCAAGGGCAAACTTTCCGTTATCGTTGCCGGACCGTCTGTGCCTCCGCCTGAGCCGGTTTGATCTATCACCGATCAGCCGAACTGCATAATCCCCCAGGTTCCGGCCGGCGGGTTTTCTTTTAGGACGCCTTGTCGATGAGCGGCGCCTTCCGCTTCGGAGGCACATAGCGCGTCTTCAGAGTGACTATTTCGGCATCGACGGTGACACGAATGCCGAGGTTCACGGTGACCTTTGCCCCATCGACATGCGTGACATCGCCACCAGCTCGATCGGCCGACCCTTGCTGACCTTCGATGTCCGGTCGAGGATCGAATGCGGCTGGTTGTAGCCAGGGATTGCGACGCTGACGCGATCCTCGTGTGACTCGCCGGCGCACCGTCGCCATGATCGCGACCTCGTCGCCAATGTTGATGTTACCCTTCGCCATGCCCTTGAGTGTGCGACGGCTGGGTTCGTCAAGCCTTCGCTAATATTCTCGCTGCCTGCTCATTCGTTGCCTTCCTGGCGGCGCAAAGCCTGGACGCCGCCCCGAGCTAGCGGCCCGACAGTTCCGCGTTGGGGTGCGTGGGTTAAACCGCCGGGCCTAACCGACTCGTAGGGGAGAGTCGGCTAATCGGAAGCTAAATTAGCATAATTGCATTGACATAAGTTTTTATGTCTTTCCACCGGTTTCGCTGCCGAGTTCGCGCTGCTTTCCGCTGTCCCCCGACCAGCCTGTCGCGCATCTTTCCACTTAGCGAACCCTACTCCAGTAACTCTGCCGCTGGCTTTGGCCGGCGGGCTTCTTTGTCGGGCTCAACCCTAGTCGCGCTCAGCCTCCATGCGCGGGATGTAGAGCGCATCGCCTGAAGGCACTTTCGCCGCGAACTGAAGCGTGAACAGGAGATGATTCTCATCATCCGTCACATTCATGATCCAAGGCGTCATATGCTCCCAGAAAGACTGCTTGCTGTCGTTTATCATCTCGCCAGCAGTGCGCACTGCTTCCTGCCGCGCCGCGTCTAAATCCGGGAGATCGACCCCTTCAGGGTCGGGGACGAAGGTGCCGTTGTCAACGTGGAAATAGTATCTGGTCATGCTGCTCTGGCCCGTGAACAAGCTCCAACGCTCTCAGCGCAACTTTGTTTCTCCCGAGATTGGGTAGTGGGTCAGTTTGAAATTTGACGGCGATCAGTGCAGGCTCTTCAAAAGCGCATCAATCTCCTCTGGCCAATCCGTCGGCACCAGAAAGAATGGATGTAGCTCGCCACTTGCGCGCGGACTTCCTGGTTACCGATGACGGTAAGGGGATCGCGTTCCATCAGTCACTCCCTTAAAAAAAGGAAGAGCCGAAGGCGCCTCCGGCATACCCTCACTCCGGCTTTTCCCGATGAGCGAAGATGCACCCGGGACCACTACATGCCCAACCACCCAGCCATGTTAATGGTTGCGGCTCTCAGTTCCTATTTCGGCAACGCGCTTTTTGTAAGGGCACCGAGTTGTCGTCTTCTCGACTTCCTTAGCCTCGATTAGCGCGACGATATCGCCAATCTCCCAAAGCTTGTCAGTCACACCAGCGGCCATTGCCGACGTCATGCGGTAGTGAGGCGTGGATGCGAACAAAGTTGTAATACATGAAGTGCAGCGCTACCGCGTTGGCGTGGGCTTCCACCTTCTTTGAGAGGCGATTATCTGGTTGACAAACCCAAAGTGATTACGTGGGGTAAGGACATAGGAGATTTCCATGTCCATTCTGTCCCGCCCCGAGTTCCATGACGAAGCAAAGGCTTTCGAGCATGTGGAGTCAATACTGTGGCCGAATGGTCCGGTTTGCCCCAAGTGCGGTAGCGTTGATCGCCACTACGCATTGAAGGGTGTTCGCACTAAGCCTTCCAAGAAGAACCCGAACGGTGTCGAGCGTCACGGCCTGTACAAGTGCAGCGCCTGCCGCTCGCAGTTCACCGTCCGCATGGGAACGATCTTCGAGGAAAGCCATCTGCCGCTGACCAAGTGGCTACAGGCCATCCACCTTATGTGCGCCTCTAAGAAGGGTATCAGCGCTCACCAGATGCACCGCATACTCGAATGCACCTATGAGGCAGCTTGGTTCCTGTGCCACCGCATTCGCCTTGCAATGGCGTCTGGCGAGCTTGCCCCGATGGGTAGCAACGGCAAGACCGTCGAGGTTGACGAGACCTACATTGGTCGTCTTAAGGGCACTCCTGTGAAGCCCGGCGGCGGCTCTCACAAGAATACCTTTGTCACGCTGGTAGAGCGTGGTGGGCGCGCCCGTTCCTTCCACGTTGATACCGCCCGCATTGGCACGATCATGCCGATTGTCCGCGCCAACATCGCCAAGGAAAGCGCGTTGATGACGGACGAGGCTGGCATGTATCGCCGCGTTGGCCAGGAATTCGCCTCGCATGATGTCGTGACGCACTCTAGAATCGCCCGAAACCGATGAGGGTGCAGGCAAGCCTGACCCCGAAGTTGATAAGGGTAAAGTCATGGAAAACAAAAACCAATCGCCAGCTTGGGACCCATTCCCGCAGACCCCGCCCCCCGCCGGCTCAGCCGACGTTAAAACCAATCGTTTTCGATATGGAAACCGTGTCGGGTCACTACCAATTCGACAACGCCGACGATCTGTCGGAGTTCATTCAAAAGCTGGAAAAAATCAAAGGGCTGATGCCATCGAAGCATTAGGGATCATGAAAGAAAAAACCCAAAAAGAGAAATTCGAGGAGGCTGCGCGCGAACTCGGCACCGACCAATCCGACGAAGCCTTTGAGGCTGCCGTCAATAAGATCGCCCACGCGCCCAAGCTCACCAACGAGCAGATAAAGGAACTGGCGCGCCGGAAGCGCGACAAGGCCAAGGGCTAAGGCAATCACCCTTCGTTCGCGATATGAGCGCAAGCTAACGTAAGGTCATGCCGGTACAGCGTCGGCCGCCTACTGGTGACTTTCGCTTTGCACTATCCATTCCACCAAGTCGGGATCGACAGTCGATGAGCCGGTATATGTAGCAATCAGCTGCGCGGCCAATTCTCGCCACTTGCTCTCCGGCGTGCTCTCGTCCTTCACGGCCTTATGGAAGGCCGTCCGCAAGATGTCGGCATCGAATGGAGATAGGCCGCGTTTCGCCATTGTCCCCTCATAAATGGCGGGGCGAAAACCATCCCCCGCGAATGAGCGATTTATATCCCTACACGACCTATTTCGCGAGTCTCACCGTTGCATGAGCGAGGAGCGGGCCAACGATGCCACTAATGCGTCGAGTCGTCGTCATCCCCTTCGCCTTCCTCCGCTTCCTCAAGAGCCTTGAGTAGCGAGACGAAGTTAAGCGGCAACACCGGATCGATTTCCAGCCCTAAAAGCTTGTGTAATGCGCGGCGGTTTTGCTCGTCTCGGATCATCGAGCGGATGGCTTCGCCGCTAGCCTTTTGTGCCATGAGATTTCGTCCCCGAATCGGATCCAACTCCCGTTAGCCAGGAAGGTTCCAATCCAGTCGAAAGTTTTGGCTGTGCGGCCTGTCGAGGACCATATTCCCATTTCACTTAGCGCAAGCTAACGCAAGGTCATGCTGATGCGGCTTGCATGCCCCCAAAAGCTCCGGCGCCGACCCCTCAGCGCCGGGACTTTTTCGTTGTTAAGACCGTGTGACGTTATTCAGACCTAGGCGCATGCGCTGTCCTTCCGCGTAGGATAGCGCATATTCTTCCACTTCAAATGATCGGGTGAGTTCTTGGTCGTTTTCGATGACGCGGACGAGCCATTCGCCAGAGACTTCCGCCAGTTCGACCCGCGCGGCCGGGCTGCGGAATAGAACCACGTTATCCATCGCAGTGCCTCCCCAGAGAGCAAGGGTAACGTCGATTTTTATAATTCCGTCGAGATCGGTTGTTCAAGCTGATTCGATTGTACGTTTTCATACCAAGAGATAGCTTGCCGGCCCGTGCTGATTATATTCCTATTTCGCTTTGGGTTTTCAACCAGATAATCGCCCTTTGAGAAGCCGTTGGTCAGGCGCGTGAAGCGGCGCATATGCATCCGCATGGTAAGGTTCTGGCGCTCCGCAGAACACGTGCGACATGCTTGATGTCTGGATTGCCTCGGATCCTCTCCTTACGCGCGCCAGTGCATTCGGCGGGGCTGTACCGGCCCTTGGAGTTATCCGGCGACGTGCCGTTGCTCGGCGTGGGCAATCTGCCGTCGCTGGTTCGCGAAGCGCTCTTGCTGAAAAAGTAGCCCGCCCCGCTTCAGGGGTGGCGACTTCGCCACGCTCCTAGTGCATCGTTCACCGGCTCTTCGGAATCGCCGGTATTAATCTTGCGATCAGGCCGCATCTTGCGCCGCCTGACCTCATGAAGCGGCAAGGGCCGTTTGCCTGCCTATCAGACTGTTCGCGCCACATTCCTTTCCAGGGTGAATATGCCCGTCTCCGAATCGTAAGTCGCAGTCGCCTTCAGAGAGGTGTTACAGATCCGTGTTTCTGAAACAAAAGCTGCGTTCCGATCGTTTGCGACTAGCAAACCAGCGTGGGGCGCCATGCATCCACCTCGATCAAGAAAACCGAGTACGATCCTTCTACCAGGATTCTCTCCGTTTGGTTCGTGGCAAGCGGCAAGCGCTACGACTTCGAGCGGGTGCCTCCGGAGACTTACGCCGCGTTCCGGTCGGCGTTTGTCAAAGGCCGATTTTTCAACGACCACATTCGCAATCACTTCCGCTATCGCCGCATTCCGGACTAGCTGTCTAGTTCAAGCGGCTCGTGCTCTTCCTGCAACTGGTGCCACATGACCTGTCGCATGTCTTTGAGATCGGACTTGGCCGCACATCTCGCATTGATAGAAGTCTGAATCGTCCTTTGCGCCCGGCGGGCAGTGCACCGTCACCGCTTTCGGAGGGCCGAACTCGGACAGCCTTGTCATCCTCGAAGCTTCCTTGCCTCGCGCCCCAAAGCCTTTCGGTCGTTGCCGTGCTCTTTGATGAGATCACGAACCTGCTCTGGGCTGATCCGGTGCTGCTTGGCAAAATAGCGAACCTCGTAGTCCTCGTCGCCCGAAAGCCGATCGCGTTCGCGAAAATCGCGCTTGCTCTTGTCGTCTGCCATTGATGTTCCTCCTGGTGAACAGGAAACATCCTGTGCCGGCGAATGTTCCGGGCGGCTTTTCAGCAATCGCTAATGGAACGGAAACGGCCATGCCATATTGAATCAAATTCGAAATGGCGTCGGGGTAACCTCGGTGCGTCTGACGTTCATACCGCCGTTGATGCCGACGCTCGTGGACAAGCCGCCAGAAGGCGATGGCTGGATGCACGAGCTCAAGTTCGACGGCTACCGCTCTCAGTAGCTCAGAGAGGATTGGAGTGCGGACCACGGCTCACCTGGGAACAAGTTTGGCCCTGCCGGCCTGTGTTCCAGGCGGACGCGTTCCCCTCTCGCCGCCGTTGGCTCAGGCCAGATGCCCGTCGCTGCATTTCCTTCCGACGACGGGCATCTTCTTGCATCTGCGCGTCTTTGAGCCGACGCGGAACCATTGTGGCGAGGCCAAGTTTCCCCCGTCAGGATGTTCCACAAATCATGAGTTGACCAAATGGCGGCACCACGCGCGGTATGGAAAGGATTCCTCAAGGTCGGATCGGTGACTTGCGGGGTCAAGCTGGTCGGGGCGACCACCGAGGCCGGCAAGGTCCATTTCAAGATCCTGAGCCGCGAGGACGGACTTCCCGTCAAGAGCGCCTATGTCGACGAGCAGACAGGCGACGTGGTTCCCGCGGAAGACCAGATCAAAGGCTATGAGGTGGAGAAGGGCGAGTTTCTCGAAATCGAGCCGGACGAAATCAAGAAACTGAAGCTCACGTCGCAGCACACGCTCGATGTTGAAGGGTTCGTTTCGATTGACGAGATCGACACGCGCTATCTGGAAAAGCCCTATTACGTCATTCCGGCCGACGGCGCCGCTGTGGAGGCGTTTTCGGTGCTGCGTGAAGCCATGGTCAAGAAGCGGGTCGCGGCGCGATCCTGCGTTGTCCTCTACCAGCGCGGCAGGGAGGTGATTATTCAGCCATTCGGCAAGGGAATGCTGCTGACCGAACTGCGCACGCATAACGAGATGATTTCGGAAAACAGCGTCTTCGACGATCTGAAGAGCCCGAAGTACGACAAGGATTTGCTCGAAATTGCCGGGCTCCTGATCGACAAGAAGGTGACTAAGTTCGACCCATCGAAGTTCGAAGATACCTATGAGGATGCGTTGATCGCAATGATCGACGCCAAGCGCAAGGGCAAGAAGCCGCCCAAGCCGGCACCGAAACCCGAGGAGAATGTTGTCGACCTCGCCGCCGTACTGAAGAAGAGCCTCGCCAAGGAGGGCATTAGGCCGGCGCCAAAGTCGAAGCCTGCACGAAAATCGGCCTAGTAGCTTCCCAAGATCATCTTCGTCGTTTCCGCGGGAAACTCCATGTGCAACGACTACGAGCAGCACGTCGCCTGGGCAGAATATTGCCGGATGATGGAATCGCTGGCGCTGAATATCCCGACCCATCAAACCGAGCTTGATCTTCCCCAAGCTGACGACATTCGCATCAACGATCCGGCGCCGATCATGCGTGCTGCCGGGGACGGCGTTGAACTTGCGTCGATGACGTTTGGTTTTCCGCCGGCCGGCCCGAAGGGAGGGCCGGTGTTCAACTTCCGGTCCGAAGGACGTCGTTTTGCTGACAGCAAACGCTGCCTCGTGCCGGCATCGGCGTTCTTCGAGTTCACGGGCACGAAATATCCAAAAGCCAAACACCGCTTCACGTTGAACGGTGCTCCATTCCTAACCATTGCCGGGCTCTGGCGTGAGGCGGCCGGCAACAAGCCGCCCACCTTCACGATGTTGACGACCGATCCTGGGCCGGATGTCGCGCGGTATCACAATCGGCAGGTGGTCGTTCTTCAGCCTGAGAATTGGAGAGGCTGGCTCGATCTGTCGAGACCGGAAAGCGAGTTGTTGCGACCCTTGCCGGCGGGATCATTATCCGTTGAAACGGTGCGGCCAGAGCGCGCCTGAGTTCAGTTCCGCAGGATTTCCGGCACATTGAGCGGTCCAATCGCGAAGATCCGCTGATAGACGCCGTTGCGGCGCCAGGCGCCACGTGCTCGGCCATTCTCACGGTCATGCTTGGGATCGAACATGAACCCGCCGAAGTGGTCAAGGAAGGCGGCGGCGGCATCGCGATCTGCGAAACAGTGCAGTCGCCATTGCTCCTGCTTGCCGTCTTCCCAGATCGCAATCACCGATCGCGTCCGGCATGATAGCCCTTGCTCCTCGAGAAACCGTCGGATCAGCGTGAAGTTGTATACTGTGCAGATGTCGTCGGGCAGGGCGACCTGGTGCGGCATCTCGCGATCGATGACCGTTGGCGGCGGAATACTGCGATTTCGTCTCACCATGCCGGGGGCAGAAAACTGTCAGCCTGCAGGCGCATTGCCGCGAGTGTAAGTGCAATTGCCGCGTTGGCAGGAGGCTTCTCCATGTGTTGATAGCCATCTGAGCAACGCCACGCAGCCACGCTCAAATCGTCGTGCTCATCCCTGTCGCGATCCGGCTCGATGATGCGAGCATCGCATGGTTCGTGGTCGACTTCGATCGTCCATTTGGGAAGGGATTTTTTCGTGATCTCCAAAATCTGTGCCAGGTTGCCCGTGAGACAGGGGAGCTCCATTTCGGCCGCTTCTTCGGGTGTGCACGGCCCATCGATCCAGCCCATTACGCAACAGGTATCGATATCGAGTTGCCGGTCGGGACCGATGGCCGTCTCCAAGCGCTCGATGATCTCCCGGTATCGCCCCTGCCTGTCCGGCCATGTAGCAAGGTTCGCCGTCTTCACCCTCGGTTCAACTGGACCGATCCCCAAAACCCGGTGCGGGCGAACGACCTTGTCTTCGGGCCATCCCGCACAGCAAGCTTGGCAAGCGGCGCGTTCGGCCTCGTACCAGACGCTGGCTGCCGTCTCCTGTTTCTTGCTGGGCTCTGGAAAGTCAGGAAATTTCTCTTTCATCCAGGGATCGGCTGCCAGCATCCCGTTGACAGCATCTTCGTATGAAATTCCCGAGCGGGCGAAAACAGCCTCCGCGGCCGCGACGCCGCGGCACAACTCTTCCCAGGTTGCATTCTCAATCACCAGTCGAAGCGGCATTCCTGCCTCCTGTGGCTATCATGCAAGAAGTGAACAAAATAGGAACAAAACTGTCAAGCTGCCATTGACCGGCTAGGAATTTGTTCTCTATTCAAAGGGGATCAGCATTTCGGAGGAATAGGCGGTCGCCCAAGCGTCCGGCTGCGGAGCTATGGGGAAAACAGCAGAGGACAATTTCCGAATCGAGGTGTGGGATCGCGACGCCTTATCGAAACCATATCGCGATCACCGGATTTCGTCGTGTCGCAGGCCGGATGGCAGGCGGCAATTCGGCGTCGGCCGGGAATGCTGCTCATTCATCGAAACGCCAATTACGCAATGGAGAAGCTGCTCACACCTGGCGAGCCAACAGTTCCTCTCGAGACGATAGTGGACGGTAGCATCCACGCCGGTCTCGATGTGGCGCTTGGCGATCTCCGAAGCTGGCACACGCTTCGGGCCTGGTGCAAAAACTGCTCGCATCGTGCATCGGTGAAACCCGAGGCGCTCATCAAACGCTATGGCAAGGCCGCGCTGTTCAGTTCTGTGGAGCGGGCGCTTTTTTGCACAAGTTGTAATCGAGGTGGACCAGTTCGCCTCGAAATCCTGTCGCTGCCTCGATGAACGGCTTGGACAGCGACTTTCCAGGTTGAGGTTGGAACAACGGTGGCAAGCGAAGATTAGGACACCCTAACGCATGGGAGCGCGGCGATGAGGTTCGAGACAATGTGTGATCCAGCCGATGAGTGGCTGGTATATGACCGGTCGACGGATTTGCCCGCACTCCGCTACGACAGTTTGCTTATCGGGCTGTCGCGAGCGGAAGCGGAGCGCTTGGCTCATGAGGCCAATTCGCTGAAGGCCTCGGAACCAGCATATGAAGCTTTTGCTGATGAAACCGACGTCACCAGGATTCGACAATGCCCAACAATATTTCCCGACACGAAGAGCAGCGCGGCACTCGAAATGTTCTAATGTGGGGCGCTGTTGCAGCCCTGGTGATATTCGTGGTGTTGTTGGCTTTTATATTCTGGCCCGCTGTAACACCATAACCTAGGTGGACCGGCCGCGTTCGACGGCGTGACGTTCACGCCGCCGGCGCCGGGTGCTCCGCATTTTGGGATACGGAGATGCCACATACATCCCGTCATTCGGGTTACTTACCGCAACAGGGACAAATATCAGGAGCGAACGATATTGTGGTGTCGCTCTTTATCCGGCGATTTGCGATGGAGTTTCCCAAGTCGCGCTCTAACTGGTCGGCAATGTTAGCGAGGGCATTGCCCGTGATGGTGTTAGTCGCTATCTGACCGGTTCTAGCCTGCCTCGAAAACTCCCGAAGCATCTTTCGAAAACGATCAACTTGCATTATCCCATCCCTTGCAAACTAGTACAGAAGGGTACGCTAAAGCATTTCTGACACCAAGGCTATTGGCTACCTTGGAAACCATTGCTCTCTTGTTTCTCGCTGTGCGATCCGCGCTTTCGCTTGCGACGTGACTCTGATGCGCTACCGCGCTTGATCCGGCCCAGTCTTAAGCACCCCTGGAGCATTTCGTTAGAGCGCTTCGTGTCAGTGGACGCTTGCTGCTTCGGCAGCCCTAACGAATTGCCCGTGCTTTGTCATTCCTTCGCCAGCCGGCCTTCAAGCTCTTTCATAAAATGGGCTTCGTTGAGCAGCATTTCCCAATCGGTGCCGAAACGCCCAATAAGATCGTGGGCTTGCTCGTTGGAGATGTTTGCTTCTCGGGACAACCGGTCTGCCAAGAGATCAAAGGTGGCGGGATCTGCCTCGAGCAAGCTGCCATCGCGATGCTGCATCGCCGCCGCGATCACTTCGAAGACGCTGCCGACTTCCTCATAGATTTCGCTTATCGCGATGCCCTCTCGGTCCGCGGCTTCCATAGCCTGGTCGGCTAGATCGTTTATCGCGGCCGGGTCGTCGGTCACCGCATCCGGCAGATGCTCTGCCATCCATTTGTCGAAGAAATTTATCCCGCGAGTGCTCATCTCGCCATAAGCGGCAGGCGAACATTAGGTTCCGCTGATAGGAGAAGCTCCGATTTGAGCCCGCCACCGTTGAGGGACGATAGCGGGCTCTCGGGCTGTGGGCAGCCCGAAGGCAGCGCGACCGTCTGGCGAGGTGAGCTACCCGACGGACTAAGCCGGTGATGTGGCTTATGTTCCATCCCCATTGTTGCCACGGTAGGCAAACAACTCACGGTGAGCTGTGGACGGGAAACAGCCGAGGGCTGAAATACAGCCGCGTGTCATTCATCGTTCATTCATAATATCAGCGGATTCTCATAAGCGGGCATGCTGATGCTCCTCAACTGCAAACATCAGACTGTGGCAGGCCGCGGATTCGGGCGGCGGCGAAACAGGCACGGGCGGGGGGAGGAGGACTGACCAAAATGTCGAATCGAGAAATCGGAACATCCCGTTCGCTCGGAATGCGTGTCGCCGATCTCAAAGCCAGGATGCGGGACGCCCGCATCACCGAGCATGAGATCAAGACCTTCCAGAAGGTCGCGGCCATCATGGCGCGCGGAGAAGGTTCCTTACGCATCGACGCGGACGACTTGATCGCCGCGTCTTTTCTCACCGAGATGACGGTGGGCGAACCGACGCTGACCTGAGAGCACGGCCATCCCTCCCGACGTTGGCACGGCTACCCGCCGCCAGGGATGGTAAATTTCCGCCCAATCAAAGGCCCGTCGACCGATGCCGATGGGCAGCCGGGAAGTAGCCTGCCGCGCAAGGCGTGCGCGGCAGGCAGTGCGAGAACTACGGAAATTCTGCGTCGTTCCGCGCATCGCTGCCCCTTGCTGGTCAGCTGTATTGGACGTGAGACGAACGTCCCACACTGGAACTCATAAGTTCCGTCTGCGAACACATTTCAGAACTCTCCATCAGAGTGGGCTGGTCCCTTCATTGCAATTAGGGGATCACCCTAAGGCGGCGTGGGCAACCTCATAGTCTTCCTCGGCCGAAACCCGATCGCGGTCGCGGAAGTCGCGCTTGCTCTTGTAGTCTGCCATGCCTTCTCCTCCTGGTCAGCAGGAACCATGTATATTGCAAATGTTCCGATTTACCGTTTCGAACGCGTGCGGTGCTTAGATCTGTCCTGCTTTTTGAAGCCCGTCGCTCTGTAGACGCTTTCGATGATTTGAAGTACTTCGTCGCGTGGTAGCCCACATCGCCGGGCGTAAAAATCGGCCTCAAGCAGCCGCTCCTCCGAAACGCTCTCGGTAATAAGGATCGCTTTCTTCCCCATCGGATTCGCAACTACGGAACAAGAATGGGCCGAACGGGCGGCGCGTCATCTGAAGGTCGAACTAACGCGGGCCGATCTGACATATGACGAGCTGGCCGAGCGTATGAAGGCACACGGCTTCAAAGAGACAAAGGCCATCCATATGTTGCCGAAGAAAACCGCGCCGATCATGCTAGCCACCCGGTGGCATGTGGGTTTAGTTCTGTCGCCGCGCCCGTGGCGTTTGCGCCATAATACCGCAGTGCTCCTCAATCGTCGCCGCGCGGCACTCGGGATCGTTCTTCATCCGAATAGTCTGGGGCGGTGGCGGGGCTCGTCAAGCGGTGGCCAAAGGAACATTCCGCCGCCTCTGAAATTGCTCTTGCACGGCGCAGCTTCCGCCGAGACAGCGCGCCGTGTCGGAACGATAGCGACCGTTCCGGCGAGAGCCCGTCTCCTCAGGGCGGGCTCTCACGCCCTTGAGTTGTCTCGCGTCAAAGCTTTAGGGCCTTCGCCTCGCGTTCGAGGGTCTTGCGCTGGTTGCCGTGCTTCTGGATCAACTCGCGCACCTGCTGCGACGTCAACCCGACCTTCTGGGCGAAATGCTCAACCTCATAGTCTTCCTCGGCCGAAACCCGATCGCCGTCGCGGAAGTCGCGCTTTGCTCTTGTCGTCTGCCATGGCCTTCTCCTGGTCAGGAGGAATCATGTCGTATTGCCCAACGTTCCGATTTACCGTTTCGAACGCTTGCGGTGCTTAGATTTGTCCTGCTTTTTGAAGCCCGTCGCGCTGTAGGCGCTTTCGATGATTTGAAGCACTTCGTCGCGTGGTAGCCCACATCGCCGGGCGTAAAAATCGGCCTCAAGCAGCCGCTCCTCCGAAACGCTCTCGGTAATTAGGATCGCCTTCTTCCCCATCGGATATCTCCAAGGCCATGCTGGCTTATAACCGATTCTCGGGAAGACTTGTTCCAGCGAATGCTAATGGAACTGAAACTTCATCGCGTTATTGAGTGAAATCGTAGAGTTGGGGCTGTGATGCTTGAGCGCGCCGACGGCGAACGGTTGCCCATTATCCATCCAATGAAGCCCAAGCTCTTCAGGGATCCTCCGAAGGGCGACGACTGGATTCATGAGGTCAAGCAGGACGGGTACCGAACGCAGATTCTCAAGGACCGCGACGGCATCCGGCTTTTCACCAAAGGGACTATACTGGACCGGCATATTTGCCGAGTTGGCGGCCGAGGCGACCGCGATCCGAGCCGAAAACTTCATTCCTGAGGGCGAAACGATCAAGATCAATGCCGCCGGCCTCGCCGATTTCCAAGCGCTCCAAAAAGCTGTTGGCATCCGAAAAGCTCGGGACATTTACCTGGTCGCTTCGATCTTATCTATCTGAATGGCAAGGATCTCCGGAACGAGCCGGTGGAAAGGCGCCGCGATATCCTCCAGGCCTTGATCCCCGCCGGCAATCGCATCCAGTTCAGCGAAGCGATGGCGGGCCTGGCGACGCAGTGTTCCACCTGGTCGACATGGCCTGCGTCGAAGGCATGGTTTCGAAGCGGAAGGGGAGCCGCTACCGCAGCGGCCCGACCACTGACTGGCACAAGGTGAAATGCTTCCAGCTGAAGACGGTAGACATCATGGGCCACCAGCGCGATCCTGGGCAAGCCGCGCGCGTGCTGATGGCCGACAAGGGCCGGTACGTCGGGACCGCTGTCGTCAACTTCAAGCTCGACCGGCGGCAGCGGCTTTGGGACCAGGTGCAGGGCCTGACCGGCGCGCCGCCGCCGAAGGGGCTGGCGAAGGAAAAGGCCGAGTGGCTGCGGCCCGAGCTCGTCGGACGAGTGAAGTTCCTGAAGGGCGAGGAGATGCTGCGCCTCGTCTCGCTGAAGGATTTCAAGGAAACGTAGGCGTGCCGGCGCTGCTCCCTCGGAGCGGAACATTAGGCTTGTCTAACGGTTCCGATCCTAGTGCGTTTTCCGAGGATAGAGCGATGGCCGTGCTAGCGTTTGATTTCGTCTATTTCTGCCAACTGACAGGGGCCGATCTCTTAGGCGGTATCGTCTGCCTGTTGGCGTTCCTCATGCTCTACAACGTCATGGCGGAAGACCGTCCAAATCGGTAGGCTGAGCGGCGCTCCAGTCCTCACAAGGCTTGTCGATGCGCGGTGTTTTTCTCTTCGGCGGCACGTGGCTTGTGAAGAGGCGCACGGCATGGACTTTGAAGGTGATCCCCAGATCATTCCCGTCTGAGTGGATCAGCTTTCTACAGAGCATTGCCGCAGCGCTCGACAAGCACCTAACAAGCTTCAACGAAAGCAGACATCACCCGATCAGCCGATAGCGACCGCTCCCGCCAGATTCCTTCGCATCTCCTGGCCTCCAGCCGACGACCACCTTCCGACGGTCTTACCCGATCGGGCGGCGATCGCGTGCTAAAGCTGGGAATGCAGTCTGCTAGCCATCCAATCCGTCACCCTTTCAGTCCAGGGGCGGGCTTGCCATTCCTCGAGACTGATCTGCTTAGACCGTGCTAGGTCCCGGTTGAACAGATCGATTTGGGTTTGTCCAAAGTCCTTGCCATAGATATTCAGATTGGCCTCATCGTTAAGACCAAGGGATCGCTCATCAAGGTTGGCGGAACCGAAGCTCGCCCAGACGTCGTCGACGATCAGCAGCTTAGGATGGTACATCGTGGGCTGGAACTCATAAATCCGCACGCCCGCCTTGAGTAATTCGCCCCAGAAGTAGCGCGAGCCCTTTCGAACGATAGGAACATCCGTCAGCGAGTTGGGGACGATGATATCGACGATCACGCTCCTTTTTCGGGCATCCAGTATCTGCTGCAGGGCGATGTCGTCCGGAACGAAATAAGCCATTCCGATCCGCAAGTGATCCTTGGCAGCAGCCATCGCAGCCAACATCATCAGCTCCATGTCTTCGGAGCCATTTGGTTGCGAAGACAAGATAAGTTGAGCGCTCAGGTTCCCCGCAGCTGCGAGCGGCGGGTAGAACTTCTCGCCCTGCAACGGCTCGCCCGCGGTCTCCAGCCAGTTTTCGGCGAATGCCGCCTGGAATGCGGCTGCGGCACGTCCCTCGATGCGGTAGTGCGTGTCACGCCACTCTGTCGGATTGCGAGCGTCTCCGAGCCAATTGTCCGCAATGCCGACACCGCCGGTGAACGCTATCCGACCGTCGACGATGAGCAGTTTGCGATGCGTTCGGTTGTTCACGCGATCCAGGGTATACCAGTAGATGGGCCGGTAGCGCTGGAACCGCACTCCAGCACTCGTCATGATGTGGATCAGTTCTTCATCGAAGGGGAGACTGCCGACCCAGTCGACGAGCACACGAACCTCGACGCCTTCTCGGGCTTTCGCCGCCAAGGCCGCGGCGAACTCGTAGCCCACCTTTCCCGACCAATAGATGTAGGTTTCCATGTTGATGGTCGAACGCGCAGTGCGGATGGCTTCCAGCATTGCTGGAAAGATCTCATCGCCATTGACCAGCGTCTGCACCGCGTTGGCGTCGAACATTTGTCCCTGGGAATAGCTGGTCATGCTCCTCGCGAATTGAGGATCGGCTGCGTCAAAACGGTGGGGAACGATTGCGCGGATACTCCGGGAATCGGGGATCAAGTTCATCACGATCACAGTGATCGAACTCACGACAATCGCGATGGCAACATACTTAAGTACGTTGAACCAACGACCGATCTTTCCTCTGAGTACGGTCGGCTTTTCCCGAGTCAAACCCTTACACCCCGTGCCGCCCGCGCTGTGGATGGTGGCCATGTGCAACACAAGAACTTCGAGTGCGACGGGAGGTTCCGAGCTGCGGACGAGGGCCGCTATCCTTTGCGCCCGCGCAATTCACCACACATGAATGCTGCAGCGGCGGAAGCGGTCCGACCGCTTGCGGCCGACAACAGACATGGCCGCTTTGCGCCGCAAAGCGGTCGTCAACACGAGCTTTTCCCTCACCTGAAAGCGGATGGTCAAATTGGACCGGCGTAATGTCCGTCGCCGACCTGCCGTCGCCAATGTTCGATTCTGACGGACTTGGCCATAGTCGTGGCAGGTGTGATCAAGAGCTACGAAGTCAACGCATAGCAGTAATAAAAGAACAAAGATGTTTGGGTCAGATGACTAAAAGCTCTGATCCAGAACATTGATTGTGGCGGCTTATAGATGGTCTATTTCTTGGTAAAAGGCCGCGAACTCCAATTTTGTTGAGTGTTTTCGTTGTCATTAGCTATATGAATATCAACCATTAGAAAGGGTTGGATTGACAAAATCCACACCATAGCTGGTTGTCAGCAGTACTGACTTGAATTCGTATCACGGTGGCGTGGGATGGTGGGCGGGGAACCGGACGACGTGCGGGTGAAATCTGCCGGCACTGAGTGGGTAGTCCGCGTCGTCGAAAAGGGGACCGCAACCATTCACCTGTTCGAGGTTCAGACCTCAGCGGAAGCCTTCGCCGATGTCGAAAGGAGCAGGCTGGGTTTGCCCGCACAGCCACCGATTGACAATGGGTACTAATCGGCTCGACCATTCGTAAAGTCGAGGCCGACTGCTCGGCCACGTTGCTGCATGATGCTCACAAGGGAGGGGGTATGGTGGCGGGGGGACGTGCAGGGCCAAATATTTGGGGTACACCATATGAGAAAGTTTCGATAACCTAAATGAAGACTACTCTCTGATGTTATTGATAAGTTGAAAGAAGATAAAATGAATGACCCGCCTGAAGTGCAAGCTTCGTTGTTGAGGATGTTCTGGAACTCACCGATTATTCCGAGTATGGAGCTGTAGTTACCATAGTCGACGTAGGAGGGAGACGTGTTCGCCTTCATGTCAGCATCATCAGAGGTGAACTGCTTTGCGAGCGGATTGCTGACGCGCTGGAGTGCCGGTACGGGACATAAACCTTCGAACACCGAGCGAATGCCCCCGATCATTGAATATCCGGATGCGAGTTCAATGGCAAAACAGCGTCCCGGAGACGATCTGTGCTTGCAGGACTTGGCAGACGCGGCGGAGTCCGGCGCCGATAAGGCGCCCGGAGCTGCTATTGGTCGGTCTCGGCTCTGACACTTAGCCGAACACCACCTTGTGCTCATGCTCGTTCTTGGCAGTTCCCGCCGTTTCGAAACGCACCCCAAAATGGCTGCTTATGGCGCGACCCGGACCGTACTGCGTTGGACGCATCGGTCCGCTCTTCAGCACGTTCCCCAAACGGACAGTCAGTTGTCGGCCCCATTCCGGTCGAAGCAGGGAAACCGATGCATTGAATCAGCTTTGCCGCTGACGCGCACATCATTTGGGGATGCGGATCTCAGGCGGAATTTCCCCTTATCGTCAATGTCCAATTCCGGGCCGGGCTCCTTTGCAACCAAAACCTCACGGGCACGTTGTGTTTCGGTCCGCAATCAGGAGGAGGATGCCGTGAACGGAATAATCTATCTTGTTGGCCTCGTCGTGATCGTTTTGTTCATTCTATCATTTTTTGGACTTCGGTAAGATCATGGCCAAAATAGCCCCCACGGAAAGCGCTGCAGTGACCCCAAAAGCGGCTACATCGTCCTATCTTGAGTGGGGAGGCATATTTGGCGGGGGTGTCATCGCTTGCGCCATTTCGGTGGGTCTTCTGCAATTCGGGTCGAGCGCTGGTTTGGCGCTGGGTTCTCCGACTCTTCCCAACGGTGGCGCCTCCTGGAATGTGCTGGTGGCCGGGCTGTGGGTAGTTATCGTTGCTATAGCAAGTTCCGCAGCCGGCGGTTATGTAGCTGGACGGATGCGCACGCGCTGGGAAGATAGCAACCAAAGTGAAAGCGAATTCCGCGACGGCATACACGGCATCGCAGTCTGGGCCCTAGCGACACTTGGAGCAGCGTTTTTCTTGGCAATGATTGGTGGGCACGGCGCAGCCGCCGTGGTCAATCGCCCCGACGCGCAACTCAACGAAAGCACGGTGCGCCTTTCAGCCCACATAACTGCCATTTTTAGCTTTGCGACTGCTGCAGGCTCCGCGCTTGGCGCTGCGGCAGCATGGTTTGCAGCGATTGCCGGGGGTGAACACCGCGATGAGGGGATCGCTTTTCACCACGTCGTACCGGTTTTCTTGCGCAAGCGTTAGTGCAAAACAATGCACTCGCCCGGCCGGCAAAGCCAACCGCAGCTGTTCCAAGGTCATAGAGAGTGTCTACTTGTCGCCAAACTTGGCCAATACCGGACGGGCTGAAAACGGTCCCGGAGCCGACGATATCATCCCGGTCTGTTTCTCCGACGTCCTTCCAAAGACCCTCGCCGGCGCCTGGAGATAGGCCGTCACGCCATCGAAGCGGGTCGCTAGTCCTTCTTTCAGACGATCGAAATCCCTTCCGGGGAAGAGTTGACCTTGGTGTAACAGCATTTGGACGAGGTACATAGTAATCACCGCTATGCTGCGGATCTGAGGAGGTTGCTTTCGAGGAGAGTGATCTTCGACTAGCCTGACGAGGCAAAAGGAATACGGGCGGCGCTCGCCCGTATTCTCACAGTTAGCGATCTCAGGCCAAATGCATGTGCTTGGACTTTCGCTCGCCGCCTTTTTCAGCTTCTTGAGGCGTCTCCTACTCCCTCGCATGAGTTAAAATGCGAAATACCGGCCAATGGGCAATCGCTTCACGCAATCTGCTGAAAAGCTTGCCTTCCTTGTCGCCGGCAGATCGGACCTGAACGGCAGCCCATCCGGCCTTCATGGTCCCGCCGACGTGGCAGTGGCAAACAATCGCGTGCAGTTGCCAATCCGTTAGCTCGAAGAAGCGTTTCGATTCGCCATAGGTATCGTTCTTCAGTCCTTGCGCGCGCAATATTGGATCGGCGAAAGCGATGCTGAGCGCGGAGTCCAGGGACCGCGCCTTGTCACGCACGTCCAGGGTCATGTATTCCGTCCCGGGGAAAGCGGCGAGGCACCGCTCGGGATTTCGCTCGAGCAGCATGGCCCAATGTTCCAAACGCTGACGCCGCGCCATAGTCGGAAAGGATACTTCGACTTCCGCGACCTCATGCAGTTCTTCAAGTGTCTGATGTTTCATGGCCGTCTCCTGTTGGCGAGGCGCTCTGCCTGCAGAATGCACAGGGCGGAATGGGCCTCGGTCGTCCCTATGCAGGCGAACCAGCAGTCCGTCGGGAAGTTCCATTGGCCAGGAAATTTGACAGTGTGCCTGCTTCAATTTCCCGCTGTCTCTGTGCCTTGGACCATCCCGTGCAACGAGCTACTGCGATGCTTCGACCAGCCGTTGGAGCAATGGGTAATCCTTCAGGTCCTTGTAAGGCGTGAGATCTAACTCCCATGGCACGCAGCGAAGCTGTTCCTCATCGATCGCTTTCTCGTGCCCCTTGATGACGCTTTGGTAGTGCCGCCAGGTCAGGCCAGCCCCTCTCACCGCATCTCTTTCAATGCGCGAGGCAATTTGATGGGCGTGCAGATAATGAAGCCGCAACTCGTCCAAGAGAGCTTTTTCAACAATTTCGTGGCACACCAGAAATGGTTCGAGCCGCACGTCCTTGCCTCTCCACCTGATGGTGCGCGGCAGATGTCGGTCGATGTAAATCGTCGTTGCATCCCTGCTGTACCCAGCAATGTAGGGAATATCGAACTCGTGGCTGATCCTAACTCGTCGATGAAGCGCAGAAACGACATCAGACAGAACGAGGTCGCTAATATCTTCAGAGCTATGACGGACCTCGTCGGCTAATTTCAAGTCCGCTCCCGCGTTTTCCAGTCTAAGCGCCCGCCACACGGGCGAGCGCTTAGCGATGATTTTTTTATTTGTTGACGATGATGCGCTGCTTGTCCCGGTTTTGGGCGTAAGTGGCCTTGTCGTAGGCAGTCTGCGCCTCCAGCTGGTCCTTGGTGAAGTTCGTATAGAGGTAACGGTTGCCGTTCTTGTCGGTCATGAACTTGAGGTTCTCCATACCGACGGCGACCTTCTTTTCGCCAATGCCCAGAAAGCCCCCTACATCAACGATTATTGTGTCGACCTTCTTGTCACCAGTCAGGATGACGTCGCCAATCTCGCCGACCTTCGCATCATCTGCGCCATAGACGTTGGTTCCGATCAGATTTGCCGCACTGATTTTGTCTGACGGCATTTCGGTCAAGGTCGACTTGTCAATCGAGGCCGTCGCAGTGGTATCGGTTTTGCCATTGGCCGCCTGGCTGTCGGCCGTGCTGTTGGTGGGTGGGGACGTCGACGCTGCCGCGGTATCATAAGCCTTCGTATCGAAATTAGGTTGAGCTTTGAGCTCATCCTTCGTCGTCTTCGCGACTAACCAGCGATCGCCCTTCTTGTTGACCCATTCAAGCTTGCTGAAATCATAGGCCACATTCTTTTCCCCCACGCCAAGGAACCCGCCGACGCCAATGACGACAAGTTTGGCGTTCCCGTCCTTGTCGAGGACGATGTCATTAACATCGCCGATTTTCGCAGCGTCATCAGCGGTGCTGTCATAGACCGCGGCTCCCATGATCTTGGAGACGAGCTTGCCATCAGTGACCGGGGCAACAACCTCCGTCTGGATAGCGGGCTTGCTGGTATTTGCGGCGTGGGCACCCGCCGTGCAGAGCGCCGTCGACATGAGAGCAGCCGTCGCGGCCGTAACTAGTATCTTGCGGATCATTGGTGAAATTCCTCCTGTTGCCTGGTCGATTGACGTCGGGATCTGCCAACGTCAGTTCATCCAACGAAAGGAACCGCCTTACGTTCCGGGAGGGGCCAATGGTCGCAACCGGCCCCAGACCGAAGGCTCACGCAGAAATAGGCGCGCGGCTATTCCTGCGGCCGGTGCAATCCCATGGCCCGCCGGCAGCATAGTCTTCTTGAGGGTTTTTCAAGCGGTGGCCTTCCGCGAGCTGGCTCTCAATTGACATCCGAGCGCCACTCTGACCTTGCCCTGATGGATAGTTCGCCAGCACGGTCCCAGCCGGACAAGACGCGCCTTTATTAGCGTTCACTCATTCCAGAACGCCAGGATTTCCAGTTCGGCTTGGAGCCGATGCACCGAACCGCATCGATCTGATTGACAAGCGCGGCCGTTTACGAGCTTTCGACCTTGCACGGGTTTACCTCCCCCAACGAAGACAATCCCGAACTTGGTCCACGGGGAAAGTTCCTCGGCATCCAAAACGTAAAACGCCGGTCTAAACGCTGAGAGGCAGAGGGTCTCTGCATGTTCTCACTTGACCTGCGAAGGGCATGTTGACCGCCACAGGAAAGAGTGCGTTATGAGGTTCCTTGCTGGCGTTGACGGCGCGCTAGGGAACCATACCGGCGGCGGCCCGTCCGAGACCCGTTGCCTGTTCTGCCGACAGGAACTCGAGCCTCATGCGATAGCTTTCCGCGCAGGCGAGCGGCGCTTGCCGCCGGTCTTGGACGTGCACTTGCGCTTTGAAAGGTGCGCAAGCAGAGCCGCCAAACCCATCGCATTGAGAACGCGCGTCCTGGGGACACCTCCCTTGCGGGCCATCTCGACACCCCAATGCATGTGGTCGAGTTCGCGGATTGAATGAGCGTCCGGATTGATGCTGAAGATGCAGCCGTAGTCGAGTGCCTTTTGATGCCACCGCCAGTCGAGATCGAGCCGCCACGGATGCGCGTTGATTTCGACAGCGACGCCATATCTCGCGCACGCTCTGAGGACCTTGTCGATGTCAAGCTCATAGCCGGGGCGACGCAACAACTGGCGACCGGTCATGTGCCCGATGATTGTCGTCAGAGGGTTCGCGATTGCCTGGATGATACGATCCGTTTGCTCTTGCTTAGGCAACTTGAAGCGGCTGTGCACGCTCGCCACAACAAAATCAAACTGCTTCAAGACGTGATCCGGATAGTCAAGCGAGCCGTCGGCTAGGATGTCTGCCTCGATGCCCTTCAGGATATGGAATTCTCCACCGTAGTTCGTGTTCAACCGATCGGCTTCGCGGTGCTGTTCGGCAACCTCCTGCGATGAGAGCCCACCCGCGTAGTGGGCCGACTGTGAATGGTCGGCGACACCATAGTACTCGAACCCACGCTTGCGGGTCGCTTCAGCCATTGCCTCAAGCGTCTCGGTGCCATCGGATGCGGTCGTGTGAGAATGCAGGATGCCATGCAGATCTTCATCCCGGACGAGAGTAGGGAGGTGCCGCCTCGCTGCCTCCTCAATCTCGTCCCTGCCTTCGCGTAGTTCGGGTTCAATGAACTGCAGGTCCAACGCTTCGTAGATTTCCTCCTCTGTCGCTGATGCGATCAGCTTTTTCCCGCGGTAGAGCCCATCGGGTCTGAGGGCGAACCCCCTCTCGGTCGCATACATCTTCAACTGCTCAAGATGGGCCGCCGAACCGGTTGCTTCGAGTAAGCTCGCGCCAAAGTGCTTCTTGTCCGTGACGACAAGCCTGAGGGTGGACTGCTCGATTTCGATCGGCTGCTTTCCCAGCGCTACCAGCGCGAGATCGGCAACAAGTTCGCAACCGCGCCGGAAATCACCGGCGATTTCCACGCGCGAAAACTCCGGATGCTCTTGCTTCACGGATACAACTGCATGCTCGAGGAGAGCGGCGGCCTTATGCAGGTGAAGCTGTGTTTCGCCGCTTCGCGCTATAGCCAGGTTCTGCAGAATCTTTGTCTGAAGCGAAGCACCGAGGCCTTTAAGTGGCCGGATGCGATCTGCCGTTGCTGCGGCTTCGAGCTCAGCCAACGAGTTCACGCCGAGCGCCCGATGAAGTTTCAGGATCTTGTCGGGCCGAAGCCCAGGCACGGCAAAAAGCTCCATCACACCTGCTGGCACCTCCTCGCGCAGCTTCTCAAGGCGTGGATGCGTGCCCGTTTCATAGAGCTTGCGCACAATGTCTGCGATTGCGTCACCGATTCCCGGGATCCTGGTGAGGGCGCCTGCGGCGATGAGCCGATCGAGCGGCTGCGACAACGCAGCCAGACTATCGGCCGCGCGCAAGTAAGCCTTGGTGCGATAGGGATTGTCCCCGCGCAGTGACGTGCGATGTGCATATTCCCTTAAGAGGCTGGCGACTGTCCGCGGATCGGTTCTTGCCATGGTCGAGGCAAACGGGGCCAATCTACGCAGGTTCCATTCAGGCCAAGGCAGCGACGCCCCTAATCCAGTCTTGCTGCCTTTCGCGGAATGGGGCTACAGATCCGGCAACGATTGGTCAGCTCGGCCCCACCCCGCCAGGGATTTGCGGACTGCGCGTTTTTTCAATTCAGCAGCGTCGCCGACATGGAAATGCGAGGGCGCATCTATCGTCTTCATCTCCGCCCAGGTGATCGGCGCCGCGATCGGAGCGCCCGGTCGGACCTTGCGCTGTACGGCATGATCGCGGTCGCCCCACGCTAGTTACGCAAATAGTCCTCAAAGATGCGCCCCTTGCGGCGCGCCTTCGGCAACGCGGCCGTAAGGTGAGAGGGATCGCTCGGAAACGCGGCGCATGGCGCCCGCTGCTTTCGGCTGGTGACGCCATGACCGATTCGATCGCGGTTCATGATGCGCGGTTGCGCTTCGGCCAGACGGTGGCGTTGGACGGCGTCTCGATTTCGATCCCGCCGGGTACATGCTTCGGCATCGTCGGCGAATCCGGATCCGGCAAGACGACGCTGATGCGTGCCGTGCTCGGCCAGCAGCGACTGGACGCTGGCGAAATCCGCATCCTTGACACGCCGTTGCAGTAGGGGCGTGCCGCGCTCAAGCAGCGCGCCCTCATTGTCCAACCGATCTTCCAGGATCCAGCCGCCTCGTTGTCGCCACGCAGCCGCATCCGCACACTGATGAACGAGGTCGGCACTGTGTTGAAAGAACCGCATGCGGCAACGCATGAGCGTCTGCTTGTCATCCTGAAGCGACTCGGCCTGCCGGACAGTATCATCGACAATATCCGCATGAAATCAGCGGCGGGCAGGCGAGGCGGGTGGCGATAGCGCGCGCCCTTTTTATGAAGCCCTCCATCCTGATCGCGGACGAGCCGACCGCCGGCCTTGACGTTTCCGTCCAGGGCGACCTGCTCAACCTCTTGCAGGACATCAGGCGCGTGCAGAACATCACGCTTGTCGTCATCAGCCACAATCTGGCAGTGGTACGGCTGATCGCCGAGAACGCCGTCGTGATGCGGGCCGGCAGGGTAGTGGACATCGGCGAGGCCGCGTCTCTGTTCCAGTCGCCGCGCGATGCCTATACCCGAGAACTGCTGGCAGCGTGGCCGAGTGTCCATCCTTTAGGTCGGTCTGGGTGAGCCGCCGCTGGTTGGCGACATTGCTTGAAAATTCAACGGATAGCGCAGTTGCGCCTGCTGGACGCCGCCTTCGCTGCACACAGAGATGGTTCTTGCAGCCGAGCGCGGCAGGTCCGATCGCACGCGGGCGATGTCATTGGAGGATCGCAAATCGTTCTATGACAAACACAGGATCCATGAACAGCGCAACTGGTACGCAAAGAAGGCGGGTTCCAATAAGACCGCCAGTCGAAACTGGATGGTTGCGGGAGGCATCGCCTATTCGATAGCCATCCTTCTTGTCTTGTTGAGGATTGCATATCCCCATCACGAGCTATGGCCTATCGAGGCGATCATCGTCATTGCCTCTAGCATCGTTGGATGGACACAGGTCAAGAAGTTCAATGAGCTCGCTTCATCTTATACGCTGACGGCCCATGAGATAGGAATTATCGTCGGCAGAATCGGCGAGGTTTCGACCGAGGCCGAGTTCTCAAGTTTTGTAAATGAGGCGGAACAGGCTTTTTCACGGGAGCACACGCAATGGGTGGCCCGGCAACAATCAGTTTAATTCGCCCGGCAGAGCCATCCTGCGGGTGCTTGAAGACCAACCGCATCGAAACACTCGATCGCCGTCGCCTTCTCGGTACTTGCTCACATCTATTCGCGCTGACCCTGGTTCCCGTGGGGATTAAAACTAAGGTTCAGAACTTCACCCGGCGACGAAAATGTTCCGGCCGCTAGCCGTCCCCGCGCTGGTGAAAATAGTGGAAGGGACCAGATGAAGAAGAAGTGGGTCGATGGTTTCAGGGGGCTCGGAAAATTCGCCCTTCCATCGCAAAAGGACATCTATGGCGAGGTCGTGCTTGACGGTAACGACTCAACACTGGTGCTGCTGGATGTCGACCATGGTGGCTATGGTCTGGAGGACCCAACCGTACATGGCCTAATCGACCAGACTGTGCGGCTTTCCCTTTTCGACTGCATTCCAATGCGGGCTACCCGCAGCGTCGATTCACAGGGGCCATCCAAATATCGGCTCGAAATATTCCCGCATCACATACTCTTTGGGGAAACACACGTCGGCGACAACGACGCATTGTTCACCTCAATATCGTTCGTTCTGACCGATGCCATAAACCTGTTTTACGATTTCGACGCCTTCGGGACTGTAGTCCACCCTGACGGGCTCATCGATCCCATATTGGCTGCCCAATCAAATATCAGCGGCCGAGAAATCACCAAAGGCGAACATCCCGAAATTGCATACTTCACAGGCCGACACACCATCATTGAAGTTCTGACCGACATCGGACAAATCTCCGCACAGAACCTGCCGTCGATGTCCGTTGGGGGACCGCAAGGGAGCGGGTTTGTGAACAGCATTTGGGTTGAGATAGCGTTCGCGTCGGCCCGAACTTTCAGCGACGTCCTCGAATCGGCTTACGCCTTGAACCCTTTTTCTCAATGATAGCGGGTAGACCTCAGCGAATGGAGGAAATGCGATTGCTCGCGCCTTCTTCCACTCTTGATGGCCCACCTAGGATCTTTGAGGTGTACAGCACGATGAAACCCCATGTTCGGTTTCCGGGCAGCCCGCCGCATCCGGCTGACTTGCCCATAGACCCCGTCCGAAGACCTGAAGAATATTCTAACGTTTTGACCGATTGGTTAAAACGTGCGCCTAGTTGGATGGATGCACGCTCGCGATACTCGAATTCGCTGCGAACGCAGGTGTTCGATATCGATCGTCTTGTAGGCTCGGCGAATATGTTCGATATTCTTCCGGGCTCGGCAGTGCCCAAGGACATCGAATTGTCCGAGGATTTGATTGCAGCCCGAGATCAGAGCAGGCATATCTTCAGCAAGCTGCCAGATAGCGCGGAACGCAGCAGCATTCTCAACGCCCTGGGTCGGCTAGGCAAAAGCGCCCTCAAGCATAAAGTTCGCTGGCGTGCCGCACCAATTATAGAAGCGTTGGGTGGCAAGTTCCCGGACCTAAACTGGGTCCTGGATGAGGCCGTGAACTGTAGAAATCACTACGTTCACGGCACGCCAAGCAAGGTCAACTATGCTGCCAACTTCCAAGACTCTGCAGGGTTTTTCACGAAGTCGCTGGAATTCGTATTTGCTGTCTCGGACCTGATCGAGGCAGGATGGGATGTTAAGGCGTGGGCGGCACGCAGTTCGTCCCTGACGCATCCGTTTTTCGAATACAAGCATAGCTACAAGGCCAATCTAGCGGCAGCCAAGGCTTTATTCGCAAAGATTTAGAAGGGCCACCGAGCCAGCGCCACGACGACACCGGCGAACAGAGTGAAGGCGAGCCAGGCGATCATGCGGCGTCGTCCGGCTTGCCCCTGGCACGCCTCTGGATCGCATACCTCTACTGCTTTGTTAGTCCCCATTCGTCCGCTTTAGCCTCAGTGTTGCGGGTCTATTTGGCCGGGGCTGCGGGTCCCCGCAACCAATTTTATCATAATCAATAACCGTCCCGGTCTAACCGGGGCGGTTTTTGCGTTTGAGGCGGGCGCCGACTTTTTGACCTCCGGCTGACGGGTAGTGGCACAGAAAGCCGGCTCCGCGAATATCCAACATAGCTTGGCGGGCTATTCGATGTCCGCTCAGCGGCGCGAACCACGTACCTAGCCCAAGTTGGCGGGCGGCGCTGCTCTTCTATGTAGGCCCCCAAGCGGATTGCCGCATCGTGATCAAATGTCCAGCGGCCAAGTGGGCCAAATCACGCGTGACCCAGCCCTGCCAGGCATCCTCGATGATCAGCACAGCCCCTATCACGACCGCCAGTAGGACATATGCTAACACCATTATCACCCTATGCGGCTAAGGCGACGGCGACGGTTCCGGAACCTGTGGCCATCCGCCAAATGGCGCCAGTTCCGCGGCGCGCCGCGCTGCCCTCCGGGCTCGCTTCATCTCCAAGCGCCGCAGCGCGTACTGCTGCCGAGTCTGTTCCGATGACGTAAGCGAGTTCGCCTGCAACCAGGCTTTGAACTTACCTGCGTGGATGCGAATCCTTGTGACAAGCACACCATGGTGCCGTTCCTTGGCCTCGAAAGCTTTGAAACCTTCCCACCACTCCTCCCAGGTCGATGGCAGCTCGCCCGTTGCTGACAGTCCAGGATGAGAGGATAATCACAGTGAGTGTAGACCGAGATAGCCCGCCTTCCGCTAGTCGCTGCCATCAATCTAGCTTCCATCTCACGAGCGCGCATTTCCTCCGTTTGAGTTTCGCTTCGCGCCGAGCGGGCATCACACAGTTCCTGGGCATAGCGTTGCCTAGAGCTTTCTGAAGCGATCTGAGAAAAGATCGCTGTCGTCGCTGGCATCGATACGGCTTTCCTAGAGAAGGTTACGCAGGGGCTTCCGCAACCAATCGGTTTCTGGGTTAAGGCTCCTGGCATCGCTCCTTGCGCAGAACGGGCAGGCTCGGAAATCAACGGGTCGAGCGCTTTTTGCTGGCGATCGTCACGGGCTTGATCCCAGGATGGCGGCTAAGCCCGTTGGACTTCGCCAAGGCCGACCGTTGAGCCGCCGAGTTAGGGGCCATCATCGGATAGTCGAGCCCCAAGCCCCACTTCTCACGATACTGCTCTGGGGTCAGGCCGTAATGCACGCGCAGATGGCGCTTCATCGATTTATACCGCTTACCGTCCTCGAGACAGATGATGTATTCAGGGAAGACCGATTGCATCGGATTGACGGCGGGGACCTGGGCGGGCTTCTCGGATTCGGCCAGCTGCCCGACCTTAGACAGCGACGAGTTCGCGTCCCCGATTAGTTCGGGCGGGTCTTCGTTATTCCCGTCGGACATGCAAATATCCCCGCTCACAAATTGGCTGAATCTCTTAGTCGATTTTCGGCAAAATGCCAGTGCTGGGAACCGATCCGGGCTATTTGGTGGGGGCGGCGCGATCTAGGCACCTGCTCCGTCCCGGCGATCGTCGTCCTGAACCTGCTGTTGGGGCGGTCCGACACCATGGGGAAGTTTCCGGTGCATAGTTAAGCTGGCGTCGTTGGCTGATTGTCAACGATCGCGAAGAGCCCCAGAATTCTACTTGTATCCGCGCCTGGCTAACGGTTTTGCTCCGACTTGATGCTGCCACGACGGCTAGCAGAGCAGGAATGTCCCAGCCCATTCATGGGCGACCATTTGAACTTCGGAAACATTTAAGCCAGTCTACCCTACGTATCGTACAGGTACGTCTGCCGTCATTAACTGTTTATCGAATTGCCCGTTGACGCACGCCTTGGCAGAGTTAATAATATCCTAATATAAAGGTAGCGCAAATTATCTCCCGACCGGCAACAACGAGTTAGGCGCTACTGGGGTAGGGGAAAGCCGCGGCGACTAAGCCGTCGTAGCCACGACCGTGTGGTAACTGCAGATCCGCGATGGCAGTTCGCGGAAACTGTTGAGTTGCGCCTAGTTGAAGGGCAAATCGTTTCTCCTTCCCAAATTGGACGCCGATGTTTTCGGCATGGGGTGGTCTGCCGTCTTGCGGACGGCAAATGGGCGGGCGCCAGGCGCGCCGGTCTGGGGAGATAAAAAATGGCAACTCAGCAGATCGCGGATGCGGGTGGTACGACTGTTTCCTTTTCGAACACACCGCAGGCTAAGGACGAAGCCTTCTACTTCTCTGAAGATTCGACTGGCGTGTTGATCCTTAATGTCCTGGCGAACGATCTGGGTGGGTCTGCGAAGCTACTCTACTCCATCGATAATTCGATCAGCGCGTCGACAGCCACCAAAACGCCGGCACCGTCGGATCTGCTTATCCGCGACACCACATATTCAAGCACCAACGACAACGCCGGACTTACCGGAACCACCGACACAAGCTTGCTCGGAGCGCGTATCTGGATCGCCAGCGATGGAACGATTCACTACAATACCGCCGATATCAACGCACTGCTGCAGTCGCTTGCGCAGGGCCAGGTTCTCACCGATAAACTGACCTACGCCATTCAACTCGGCAACGGCACGCTGAGCTGGGCAACGACCACCATTCAGTTCACCGGCACCAATGACAAGCCGGTGATCGGCGCGGCCACGCTTGTCGGCGCCGTCACCGAGGACGCTCATACCCCCACCGAGACCGCCACTGGCACCATCGCGTTCAGCGATCTCGACCTTACCGACGTGCATGTGGTCTCGGCGGTGTTCAAGAGCACCGATTACAGCGGCCAACTCGGCTCGCTCGCCGCTGTGAAGACCACCGACACCACCGGCACCGGTTCTGGCGGGCTGATCACTTGGACCTTCAGTGCCGCCGATTCGGCTCTCGACAAACTGGCGGCCGGGCAGGTCGTTCACGAGACCTATACGGTCACGCTCAACGACCAGCACGGCGGCGTCGTCACCCGCGATGTCGTCATCGACATCGTCGGCACCAATGACGCGCCGGTGATCACCTCGGCCGCGCAGTCGGGCAACGTCTCGGAAGGCGACGGCCTGCCGGCCGCGGCGCAGCAGGCGAGCGGCCAGGTCACCTTCAGCGACGTCGACACCTCCGACACCCACACGCTGTCGGTGAGCGTGGCGGCGACTTACGGCACGGCCAGCGTCGATGCAGACGGCACCTGGCATTATACGGTGAGCGACAGCGGCGCGGTCGACGCGCTCGCCGCCGGCGAGCATCTGGCGGACAGCTTCACGGTGCAGGTCGACGACCAGCATGGCGGCCTTGCCACCCAGGTGGTGACGATCGACATCGTCGGCACCAATGACGCGCCGGTGATTGGCGCCGCGACGCTGGTCGGCGCGGTCACCGAGGACGCTCATACCCCCACCGAGACGGCTACCGGCACAATCGCATTCGGCGATGTCGATCTCACCGACTTGCACCTGGTCTCGGCGATCTTCAAGAGCACCGATTACAGCGGCCAACTCGGCTCGCTCGCCGCTGTGAAGACCACCGACACCACCGGCACCGGTTCCGGCGGGCTGATCACTTGGACCTTCAGCGCCGCGGATTCGGCTGTCGACAAGCTGGCGGCCGGGCAGGTCGTGCACGAGACCTATACGGTCACGCTCGACGACCAGCACGGCGGCATCGTCACCCGCGATGTCGTCATCACCATCACCGGCACCAATGACAACCCGACGATGAGCGCGACCGCGACCGGGTCGGTGACGGAAGATACTCCGGCGGGTGCGACCGAGACCGCCTCCGGCACGGTCAGCTTCACCGATGTCGACCTGACTGACACCCACACAGTAACAGCAACCTTCCTGTCGTCGACCAATGCAGGCGGCCTTCAGCTCGGCTCGCTCACCGCAGCCAAGACGCTGGACACGTCCGGCGGCACCGGCGGGACTGGGACCTGGAACTACAGCGTCAACAACTCGGCCATCCAATTCCTGGCGGCCGGTCAGACGGTCCAGGAGACCTACCAGGTCACGGTGGCCGACAATCATGGCGGTTCGACCAGCCAGAACGTCGTCGTCACCGTCACCGGCACCAATGACGCACCGGTCATTGACCTGAACAGTGGCACTGCAGGAATATCGACGAGCATCAACTACGCGGCCGGATCCGCCGCCACAGCCATTGCGCCCTCGGGCACGGTCACGGATATCGACTCCGCCGATTTCAACGGCGGCTCGCTCACCGTCGCATTGACCGCGAACGGCACGTCGGCCGACCAACTGACCGTTCAGAACCAGGGGACTGGCGTCGGTCAGATAGGCGTGAGCGGTAGCAATGTAACCTACCAGGGTACGACGATAGGAGCCTTTTCCGGCGGCACGAACGGGTCGAACCTCGTCGTCACGTTCAATGCCAACGCCACGCAAGCCGCGGTCGCGGCGCTGGCCGACCATATCCTTTACTCCAACGCGACCAGCCCGGCCGCGACCAAGACCGTGACATACACGCTGGTGGATGGTGACGGAACGGCCAACGGTGGCACGGATACCGGGACTGCCACGGCTACGATCAATGTGACGGGTGGAGGCCAAGCGCCGGTTGTCGACCTGAATGGACCGGGTTCGGGAAACGATGCGACAGCTAGCTATCCGTCGCAAAGCTCGCCACTATCGATCGCCACGTCGGCAACAATTACCGATGCGGATTCGACGACGCTGACATCGTTGACTGCGACGTTGACCAACCGGCCCGATGATGGAATTGGCAATCCGAAGGAGTTTTTGTCCTTAACGTCGACCGCAAGCACTGCCGCTAGTGCTGCCGGGCTGACCGTAAACTACGACACGTCTACAGGAATTCTTTCAATCACCGGATCAGCAACAGTCGCCACCTATCAGACTATTCTTCGAGGACTGCAATACGCAGATACGAAGACAGGCGCACATGACCAAACACCGCGCGTGATCAACGTCATCGTCAGCGATGGCGCGAATACCAGCATCTCGCACTCCATAACTGTGAGCGTGGCAAAGCCTGCCGGCACCGCCGGCGAGCCGATCAATCTCGCGCTCTCGGATCCATCGCATGAAGGCGCGCTTGTCACTGTCACTGTGAGAGACATGCCCTCCGGCTGGAGCATCGATGGCGCGACGCAGAATGCCGACGGATCCTGGACAATCCAGACCACTGCCGTCGACAAGCTGACGGTCACCACTCCAACCGATTACGCTGGCGCGGCTGTGCTCGACGTTCAGATGAGCTGGACCAACGCCGACGGCACGACGGGCAACATGTTAATGGCCGACAACGTCGAGGCCTATGCTCCGGGATCGCCGATCTTCGCCTGGTCGGGTGATGATGTGCTTACCGGCTCCAGCGGGCACGATCTGTTCGTCTTCTCGCAGCCGATCGGCAACGACACGGTGCACAGCTTCGACGCGGCCGCCGACCAGATCGACCTGATCGGCTACAACGGGCTGGCAAGCTTTGGTGACCTGCAAACGCATATCGCCGACGATGCTCATGGCAACGCGGTGATCACACTCGCCGACGGGCAGTCGATCACGCTGGAAGGCGTGCATTCCTCAGCGCTTGGTGCCGGCAATTTCGTCTTCGACCAAACGCCGGTGGTCAACAATCCTGGCACCATGACACTCGGTGACGGCGCCCTGCTGCCGCTGAGCGGCACCGTCAACAACAGCGGCCTTATCTCGCTGAACTCGACCGGCGACGAGACCCTGCTGCAGGTCATCCAGCACGGCGTGACCCTGCAGGGCGGCGGCCAGATCGTCCTGTCCGACAATGCCGCCAATTTGATTTCCGGCACCGGTCCGGACGTCACGCTGATCAACGTCGACAACACGATCTCGGGCGCCGGCCAGCTGGGTGATGGAATGCTTGGCATCGACAACAGGGGCACCATCATCGCCACGGGGACCAATGCCCTAGTCATCGACACCGGCGGCGGCGTCGTCACCAACTCCGGCACGCTGGAAGCGACCGGTTCGGGCGGACTGGTCGTCGCTGGCGGAGTCGCGAATTTCGGCATGATCGAGGCCAATGGCGGCAATATTATCATCCACGGCGAAGTCACCGGCGACGGTGATGCTACGATCGGCAACCTGTCCAAGCTGGAATTCGGCGCAGCCTCGTCATTAGACGTCACCTTCGTGGAGAATGCCGCGGGCACGCTGGAGCTCGACGACTCCTTCGACTACAGCGGACGGATCAGCGGCGTCACCAACGACGACAAGCTGGACCTTAACGACATCCTGTTCGGTACCGGAACGACGGTCGCCTATCAGGCGAGCCAGGATGGCAGCGGCGGCACGTTGACCGTCTCGGACGGCGCGCACAATGCGACGCTGCATCTGCTCGGCACTTACGATGCTAACGGCTTCAAGCTCGCGGATGATGGTCAGGGGCACACCGTCGTTACATACGACCCGGCGGAGTTCACGCTGACCGGCGTCAGCGGCGGAACGAGCGAGTTCGCGGTGTGATGGAAGAGGGCGAGCCCGCGACCACGCGCGGCTCACCAGTTTCTGCTCGAGCGGGCATTTAGCTTACGAATTAAGGTTTACGGCAGGTTTACGAGCGAGTGGCGTGGTCGGTTGAAGGATCGGAAGTAGTATCGGGCCCGGGCACGCAGTTTGGACAGGGGGCGGTTCTCCGCTGGGTATTTTGAGTCTCGACAACAAATCCAAAGTCGTCAGGCAAGCGCTTCGCGCCTGCCGCCGCTATTTCCTGTTCGCGGCGGTGTTCAGCCTGGCGATCAATCTGCTTTACCTCGCATCTCCGCTCTACATGCTGCAGATCTACGATCGTGTCGTCACCAGCGGCAGCGAGACGACGCTGGTGATGCTGACCCTCGTGCTGCTTGCTGCTTTCCTGGCGCTTGCCGGCCTCGACCTCGTGCGCGCCGCGATCCTGACACGCGCCAGCGCCCGGCTCGACCGGCTGATTTCGGCCAGGATCCTGGCGGCCTCCGTCGAGACTCCGTCACTGGGCGCTGCGCAAAGCCAGCCGATCCGCGATTTCGACATGTTCCGCCAGGTGATCACCGGCAGCGGCATCCATGCCCTCTTCGATCTGCCGTGGTCGCCCATCTATATCGGGGTTATCTTCCTTCTGCACCCTTGGCTAGGTTTCTTCGCGCTGGGATCGTCGCTGATCCTCATCGTCATGGCGGTGCTCAACGAATACATGGTGCGGGCGCCGCTGAAGCAGGCCAACGATCTCGCCACCGCAAATTACAATTTCACCGAAATGAGTCTGAGGAACGCGGAAGTCGTCCGTGGCATGGGTATGATCGACGGTCTCGTCCGCCGTTGGGGGCGCGACCGCGGCATGGCGCTTCGCCGGCAGGGGCAGGCCAGCGACCGGGCGGCACTGATGTCCGGGATGATCCGCTTCCTGCGCCTAACCATGCAGTCGCTGATCCTCGGCCTTGGCGCCTATCTAGTCATCGAGCGGCAGATCACCGGCGGCTCGATGTTCGCGGCGAGCCTGCTTCTGGGCAGGGGGCTGCAGCCGGTCGAGCAGATCGTCGGGCTCTGGCGCAGTCTTATCCTGGCGCGGGCCGCACTCGGAAGGGTCGAGAAGCTGCTTGACGGCGGCGCGCAAGGCGATCGTTCCTTCAACCTTCCCAAACCCACCGGCAAGATCGCCGTAGAACAGCTTACCTTCGCCATTCCGAACCTGCAGAAGGTGCTGTTGCGCGATGTCTCATTCAAGCTTGAGGCCGGCGAGGCTCTCGGCATCGTCGGGCCGTCCGGCGCCGGCAAGTCGACGCTCGCCCGTCATCTCGCCGGCATCATGCAGCCGAGCCGCGGCACGGTCAGGCTGGACGGCGCCGACATGACGCAATGGGGCAGGGAGACGCTCGGCGACCATATCGGCTATCTGCCGCAGGACATCGAGCTGTTTTCCGACACGGTGGCTGCTAATATCGGCCGCTTCAAAACCGATGTCGATCGCGAGGTGATCGAGGCCGCCCGGCTCGCCGGGGTCCATGAGATGATCATCCGGCTGCCGCAAGGCTACGAGACGCAGATCGGCGAGGGCGGGGCGATGCTTTCCGGCGGCTACAGGCAGCGCATCGCCCTTGCCAGGGCGGTGTTCGGCACGCCGAACCTGATCGTGCTCGACGAGCCGAGCTCCAATCTAGACTCCGATGGCGATCGCGCGCTGGCCGAATGCGCGCTGGAGCTCAAGCGTCGCGGCAGCACCGTGATCATCGTGTCGCACCGGCCCTCGACCTTGGCCAATGTCGACAAGATCCTGCTCCTCAGGGATGGCGGAGTCGAGGCCTTCGGCATGAGGAACGAGATCGTGGCGCTGCTCAACCAGCGTGCCGCACCGATGGCGGTGGCAACCCAATGACCGACATCGCCACCACTTATCGTAGTCTTTCGGGTGTCGCCGACTCGGACGCCAATCCGGATTCGATCCGGGGTCCAGTCTGGATCGGTTTGCTCATCATCGTTGCGTTTTTCGGTGTCTTCGGCGGCTGGGCGGCGATCGCGCCGCTCAACGGTGCTGTGCTTGCAGATGCGATGGTGAAGGTCGAGGGCAACCGGAAGAGCGTCCAGCATTTCGACGGCGGCACTGTGAAGGAAATCCGCGTGAAGGACGGCGACGTCGTCAAGGCTGGCGATGTGCTGGTCGTGCTCGACGACACGCGTGCCCGATCAGAGTTCAACCTCTACTCCCAGCAATATGCACTGCTGCGCGCAACGGATGCCCGCATCCGCGCCGAGCTGGACGGCAGCCCGGCGGTCGCCTTCCCGAAAGATATTTCCGCCGAACACCAAGGCTACTTGCAGGACGCGATGGCCAACCAGATCAACGATCTCGAGAGCCAGCGCGCCTCGATGGCCGGCGCCACGAAAATCCTGCAAAAGCGGATCGCCGAGCTCGAAGAGCAAATCGAAGGCAAGGAGGCGCGCGTGGAGTCCTACCGCGCGCAGCTCAAGTCGACCGTTGACGAGAAGGCGGGCCTGAACAAGCTGCTGAAGGCCGGCTTGACGACGCGCACGCGCATCCTGGAACTCGACCGCTCCGCTTCCGACCTGCAGGGCCTCATCGACCAGTCGCTGGGCGAGATTGCCGGCAACCGTCAGAACAAGGCGGAATTCGAAAGCCAGATCGCGCAGCTGACCAACGAGCGCCGTGCAAAACTTTCGGCCATGTTGATCGACACCCAGTCGAGCCTTGCCGACCTGGTGCCGAAGATGTTTGCCGCGCAGGCCACCATGGACCGCGCCGAAGTGCGCGCGCCCTATGATGGCCAGGTGATGGACTTGACCATCTTCTCGACCGGCGCGGTCGTCTCTCCCGGTCAAACCATCCTCGACATTGTGCCGACCAGGAATTCCCTGATCGTGCAGGCTCAGGTCCGCGTCGAGGACATATCCAGCCTCCGGGCTGATATGACGGCAGAGGTCCGCTTTACGTCATACAAGCAGCGCACGACGCCGGTGATCCACGGCCGTGTCACCCGCATCTCAGCGGACCGTGTGACCGATGCCAAGACCGGCTTTCCCTATTATGTCGCCGACATTGCGGTGGACCAGCGGGAACTCGCCGCGACACCACAGATCCAGCTCTATCCCGGCATGCCGGCGCAGGTTACGATCGTGACCGAGGAACGCACCGCGCTGGATTATGTTCTGGGACCACTGACGGCGTCCTTGCACACCGCGTTCCGGCAGAAGTAGGCCATGCTACTATCACCGCATGCGATGTTGGCGCCCTGCCGAAGGTCTGCTTCTGTCAGAAGTATACTGCGCAATTCGAGCAGACGCGCCTCTCCATGAGATCGAGCGGCATACCGAGGCCGAGGAATCATACAGGGACGATGGCGTGCGCTTGCTGGAATTGGCGCGCAACGCCCGCCAACTGGAGGCTTGTCGAACTTTCTTTCTGGCACCTCCAGCCGAATTGCTCGCGTTTGCGAAGGAGATTGGAAATTCTGAATCCGACACGCTGCAAGCTTGATCGGCACTGGCTGTGTGGGGCGAGACGGTCGAGGGGACACCGTCAACAGCGCTGCGTGCGTGTGCTGAGGGGGGCTTTCAACCGCGGAATCTCGGCCCCGAATCAAGTCCGTGATTTGAACTTACGATTTTGCCAACAAGCCTGAAAACGGAGAGCAATCGATCAGGCTAGCGGATTTCCGAATAACACGCCTTACTATCCCTTTCTGCGACCGATCGATCTGACGTCTATCCCGGCTCCAGCACGAGCATATCTTGCGAGGCATGGACCAAGATCATGATCTCGGCAGGATTGAAGAAGGCCACGCATCCTCCGGACTGCTATTTTCCGCAGGAGCACAACTGGCGCTATTCCTGACCCATAGCGAGCGCTACCCGCAGTGGTTGTGAAATCGCACAAACGGCTCTTGCGCCAAGTGCCTGACAGAGCGATTCTGCGCCTTGCAAGCGCTCTCGCGCGCCAAGCGGCTCGCGAAGATCACGAGCGTGAACAGGCCGAGAAGATACATCATGAATCGAACCGCGATCTACGCACGCTTCTCAACCGATCTTCAGAATGAGCGATCGATAGACGACCAACTCGCGCTATGCCGGACGTATGCCGAGCGTGAGGGGTTGAACGTTGTCGCAACGTTCGAAGACCGAGCTCGCTCCGGCGGCTCCGTCATGGGCCGTGAGGGTTTGTTACAACTGATGGACAAAGCTCGTGAGCACGAATTTGATGTGCTCGTCGTGGAGGCACTTGATCGCCTCTCTCGCGACATGGAAGACCTTGCGGGCATTCACAAGCGCCTTTCATTTCTTAGCATCGAAATTCGTGCTGTCCACGAGGGCGTGGTGAACACGGTCTTGGTCGGGCTTCGCGGTCTGGTTGGGCAACTCTATCGAGAGGACATCGCTCACAAGGTTCGGAGAGGCCAAGCGGGCCGAATCAGCAAGGGACTCCACGCCGGTGGATTGACTTACGGCTACTCCTACGTGCTGGGCGACCCTGGAAAGCGCCTTATCATGGAGGAGGAAGCGGATATCGTGCGTCGTGTTTTCAAGGAGTACGTCGACGGACAGACACCGCGTGATATCGCCCACAATCTAAATAGAGACCGCATACCGCCGCCTCGTGGGCGAGCCTGGAATGCCTCTACTATCAATGGAAATGCGCAGAGAGGGACGGGGCTCCTTCACAATGAGCTTTATGCAGGCCGCTTGATCTGGAACAGGGTCAGGATGATCAAGGATCCTGATACAGGGAAACGTGTCTCGCGTCCGAATCCCAAAGGTGAATGGCGGATAGTTGAAGTTCCCGATCTTGCCATTGTTTCGCCCGAGCTGTTTGACGCAGCACACGCGCGGAAGAAGGCGCGCGCAATCACCCATCCAAGCCATCAGCGCCGACCACGGCATATGTTGGCGGGGCTTCTGAGGTGCGGTGCCTGTGGTGCGGGAATGTCGTCAAAAGGCATGGACAATTCCAAGCGCGTTCGTATCCGCTGCTCCGCTGCGACAGAAAGCGGAACATGCGCTGATCCTAAGACTTTTTATTTGGATACCGTCGAAGCTGCAGTTCTGAACGGGCTTACCACCGAGCTGCGCCACCCTGAAGTGATTGCCCAGTACGTCCAGACGTACCACGAAGAACGGAAGCGCTGGGCAGCCGACACCGATGCCAGGCGCACTCGTTTGGAGCGACGGCTTGGAGAACTATCTCGGGAGATCGAGCGGCTTGTCAACGCTATTGCCAAGGGCCACGGCGACCCAGCCGTACTGGGACCGCAATCAACAACGCTGCATGAAGAGCGTAAGTCCATTTTGGCAGACTTGGATCAGGTGCCCACCGCGGCCGGAGTGGTCGCGCTGCATCCTGCGGTGCTGGCACGCTACGAGGAACAACTGAACCAGCTTCAGGCAGGGCTTGCCAAGGGTATTGCTAGCGGTGATTCCGAATCTGCAGAGGCGATGCGGGACCTGATCGAGACCGTCACGGTGTTTCGAGATCCGTCGAAGATCGGCGGGGTTGAAGTCGAAATCGCTGGGCGGCTAACGGCCCTCTTGGGCGAGGGTGCTTTCCCCCACGGTGTCAAAGGAGTGGGGGGAATGGTGGTAGCGGGAGAGGGACTTGAACCCCCGACCCCAGGATTATGATTCCCGTGCTCTAACCAACTGAGCTACCCCGCCAGGGTGGCAAATGGCCCGAAAAACCGTCCTGGATGGATGGGTGTTTCAAGGCGTTCGCCAAGGTCGCGCGGATATAAGGTTGGGAGGGTGAGCGTGTCAAGCTTCGAAGCGGCCGACATGCCGGCATAATCCGGCCGGCATAATCTCATCCCAGAAAAGCTTTGCCGGACAGATACTCAAGGCATGTCCCGGGGTTGAGTTCGGCGGGGCACGTCGCTATGTCTCGGCCATGAAATTCTAGAGTTTGAGCGAATGAAGCCGCGCATCGCCGTCCTCGGTTGCGGATACTGGGGCAGCAACCATATCCGCACCCTCAAGGCGCTTGGCGCGCTCCATGCCGTTTCCGACGTCAACCGCGCCCGCGCCGAAGGTTTCGCCAGCGAGCAGGACTGTCTGGCGATCGAGCCGGACAGACTGTTCGAGCGAACCGATATCGACGCCATCGTCATGGCGTTGCCGCCGCAATTCCATGCCGACACCGCGGTGCGCGCGGTCGAAAGCGGCAAGGACGTGCTGGTGGAAAAGCCGATCGCGCTGACGGTCACGGATGCAGAGCGCGCGGTGAAGGCGGCCAAAGACAATGGCCGCGTGTTCATGGTCGGCCATGTGCTGCGCTTCCATCCGGCTTTCGAGACACTGAAGGCGCTAATCGACAATGGCGAGCTCGGCGAAGTGCGCTATATCCACTCGCACCGGCTCGGCCTCGGCAAGTTCCATACTGAAAACGATGCGTTGTGGGACCTTGCGCCCCACGATTTGTCGATGATCCTCGCCATCACCGGTACCGAGCCGATCGAGGTGAGGGGCGAGGGGGCGGCGCTGCTCGACAACCTCAGCGACTTCGCCCATTTGCACATGCGCTTCCCGAACGGCCTGCGCAGCCATCTCTTCGCCTCGCGCCTCAATCCCTATCGCGAGCGGCGGCTGACGGTCGTCGGCACCAAGGCGATGGCGGTGTTCGACGACGTCGAGCCCTGGGAGCGCAAACTTGCCGTCTACCGCCACGCGGTCTGGCAGGACAGCGGCCAGTGGGCCTTCACCGCCAATGAGCCTGCCTACGTGCCGGTTGGCGAGGGCATGCCGCTGACGCGCGAGCTTGCCCATTTCATGCAGTGCATCGAGACTCGCGCCGAGCCGCGCACCGATGGCGAGGAAGCGATCAGAGTGCTGCGCATCCTGACCGCCGGCACGGTGATCCACACCGGTTCGTCCGCCTGAGGCGTCTGGAAACGGCGGCGATAAGACTGAGAAACTTATTCGGCTGGGATCTGCGCCGGCCTTGCGGCAAGCCTGGACAACATAGCCTCGGCTTCCGCGCCGCGTTCCGAGCGCTCGATGAAGCCGCCGCCGAGCACCCGGGCCTCGTTGCCGTCGTCGGAATAAAGCACACAGGCCTGGCCCGGCGCGATGCCCGACTCGCCGTCGGCCAGTTCGACGGAGGTCACGCCGTCGCGGTGATGCAGCACGGCCGGACGCGGCGGCCTGGTCGAGCGAACCTTGGCGAAAAGCTCGATCCCGCCGGCCGGAACGTCCGACAGCGGTCCATCGCCCAGCCAGTTCATGTTGCGCAGATAGATCTTGTGCGTCTCCAGCGCCTCGCGCGGGCCGACGATGACGCGCGCCCGGTCGGCGTCGAGATGGACGACATAAAGCGGCTCGCCGGACGCGATGCCGATGCCGCGGCGCTGTCCGATCGTGTAGCGCAGAATGCCTTCATGGCGGCCGAGCACGCGGCCGTCGATATGCACGATGTCGCCCGGATTGGCGGCGGCCGGCTTCAGCTTGGCGATGATGTCGGAATACTTGCCCTGCGGCACGAAGCAGATGTCCTGGCTGTCCTGCTTGGCGGCGACAGTCAGGCCCATCTCCTCGGCAATGGCGCGGACCTGCGGCTTCGACAGGCCGCCGAGCGGGAAGCGCAGATAATCGATCTGCGCCTGCGTGGTGGCGAACAGGAAATAGCTCTGGTCGCGGTCGGCGTCGACCGGACGGTAGAGCGCGCGATGCGCGCCGTTGGCGCGCGAACGGATATAGTGGCCGGTGGCCAAGGCGTCGGCTCCGAGATCCTGGGCGGTGGCCAGAAGATCGGCGAACTTCACCGTCTGGTTGCAGGACACGCAAGGGATCGGCGTCTCGCCGGCGACATAGCTCTCGGCAAACGGATCGATGACCGCCTTGCGGAAACGCTCCTCATAGTCGAGCACGTAATGCGGGATGCCGAGCGTCTCGGAAACGCGGCGGGCATCGTCGATGTCCTGGCCGGCGCAGCACGAACCGGCACGGTGCGTGGCCGCGCCGTGGTCGTAAAGCTGCAGCGTCACGCCGACGACGTCATAGCCTTCGCGCTTCAGAATGCCTGCGACGACAGACGAATCGACGCCGCCCGACATCGCGACGACGACGCGGGTTTCTTCGGGGCGGCGGGGAAGATCGAGGCTGTTCATGGTGCTTTCACTGTGCGGCGCTCAATGCCAATGGCCGGAATATAGGTCAAGCCCCACGTGTGCGCCAGCTTGCGGCGCAAGACGAGCCTACCGGCAAAACCAAGGCCTGGGGGCCGGTGTTTCAAATTCTAAACGAAATCCTAACCAGGCGTTCATGATCCTTACCTAGTGATTAGGGTTCGCTTAGGCAATTTTTAAAGCTGTGGCGGTACTGTGGCGGGGATTGGGTCTTTGAGTTTTTAGTAGAGAGTACGATGACCGATCTGGTTAGACCTAGAGTCAAGTATGTTATTGGGCCTGACGGCAGCCCTCTTACGATTGCAGATCTGCCGCCGACGAACACTCGGCGCTGGGTTATCCGGCGCAAGGCGGAAGTGGTCGCCGCGGTACGCGGCGGCCTGCTCAGCCTTGAGGAAGCCTGCCAGCGCTACAAGCTCACAACCGAAGAATTTCTCTCCTGGCAGGCATCGATCGACGAATACGGCCTTGCCGGGCTGCGCACCACGCGGATCCAGCAATACCGCCACTAGGCCAGACAGCTATTAAACGTAAGGGCGCGGAACACCGCGCCCTTTCGCCTTTTTGAAGCGGTCTTCCACTCAAACAGTCAGCACGACCTTGCCGATGGGTCGGGCCGCAAGGAAGGCATGGGCGGCCGCCGCCTGATCGAGCGGGAAAGCTTTGGCCACGTGCGGCATCAGCTTTTTGGCGTCGACCAGCCTGGCGAGTTCGACAAGGCCCTCGCGATCGGGCACCACGGACATGCGCTCGACGCGGACACCGCGCGTCTTGGCCTTCGCCCTGGTGGCGTCGTGAACGTCGAGCAGCGACACCAGCACGCCACCATCACGCACCACCTTCAGCGACTCGCCGACATGGTCGCCGCCGATGGGGTCGAGCACAAGATCGACATTGCCGACCTGTTCGACGAAGTTGCCCTTGGTGTAGTCGACGACGTCGTCGGCGCCGAGCGAGGGACGAAGTCGAGCTTGTTCGGGCTGGCTGTAGCGATGACATAAGCGCCGCGCGCCTTGGCGATCTGAACCGCCAGATGGCCGACACCGCCGGCGCCGGCGTGAACCAGCACGCGTTGCCCCGCCTGCAGGCCGCCATGGCGCACGAGGCCTTGCCAGGCCGTCAGTCCGGCCAGCGGCAAGGCCGCAGCCTGCGCATGGTCGATGGCGGCGGGCTTCGCGGCGATCTCGTCCGCCGGCGCCGCGGCGAGCTCGGCATAGGCTCCAGCCTGTTTGGGGAAATGCGGCATGCCAAACACGTCGTCGCCGACCTTGAAGGCGGTCACGCCGGGGCCGAGCGCCGCGACGGTCCCCGAAATGTCCCAGCCCAGGATGAAAGGCGGTTCGCCAAGCAACGGATAGAAACCGCCGCGCACGGCGCCGTCGACCGGGTTGATGCCCGCCGCCTTGACGCGGACGAGCACTTCACCGGGTCTGGGCGCCGGGTCGGGCTGCTCGGCCACGAAAAGGACCTCGGGTCCGCCGACGGAAGTCTGGATAACGGCACGCATGAACGTCTCCTGTTCGATGAATGTGCCGCTATCATTTGGATAGTAATATTCGATTGTCGAGTATGTACCTTTTCTATATATAGGTACCTCATGGATAGTGAAGACAGATCGCCATTCGGCTATGACGCGTTCCGGCGCACCTGCCCGTCGCATACGGTGCTGGAGATGCTGGCCAGCAAATGGGTTTATCTCACGGTCTGCGCGTTGCGGCGCGGGCGGCTGCGCAATGGCGAGTTGGCGCGCAAGCTGGAAGGCATCACGCCCAAGATGCTGACGCAGACGCTGCGCGTGCTGGAGCGCGACGGCCTCGTGCGGCGCGAGGTGTTTGCGGTCATCCCGCCGCGCGTGGAGTATGAACTGACGGAACTTGGCCAGAACCTGGCGGGGCTGCTTAGCCAGATACGCTCCTGGGCGGAAGAGCATGCGCCGGAAATCAAGGATGCCCGGGCCCGGGCATCGGCCGATCATGGCGAGATGGGCGCTGTGCCGTGAAGACGGCGAGTCCGATTTCTGCCGATTGCCGGTTCTGAAGATGCCGGAGATATCTCCGGCATGATTGCAATATGGCCAGGCGATCAGCCGATCATGGCGCTGCGGCCGCCAATTTCGGTTTCGCGGATCTTGGTGTCTCGCGATTCCAGCATCTCCGCCTTGGACAGCTCCGCTTCAGCTTCGCCGAGTAATGATTCGGCGGTGCTTCGCTGCTGGGCGAGGTCGCTTTGTGAGTTCCTGAGGTTGTCGCGGCGCAGGCGAGCCGCCTTGGCGAAGGTCGGATAGGCGAAATGGTTGATGTCGGTGATGCCGGCTTTTTTCTCTTCGGCGATGATCTGCGCTTCCAGCTCGACGGCCATGCGCTCGAACTCGGCGATCATCATGTCCAGCTGCAAGAGCTGGCGCCGCTTCTCATTCACCTGAAACTGCTTCAGTCGAACGAGGTTTTCACGTGACTTCATGATTCGATACTCCGCAAACGCACACCTGCAATACCGCCCAGTCCGCCCGGAACGACCCAAGCGCCGCCCGTTTCCCCCGGCTTTCCCTGGGCTATGGGAAACAAAGCCCTAAAGATTTTTGCCGACGGTAACCATTCGTTTACGGGCATTGTTAATCATAAGGGCGAGGACTTAAGGCCGGGTAAAAATTCCGGCTGCGGCGGGAAGCCCGGGCCAGCGAGTCTCTGGAGTCACTTAGGCTGACTTATTAATGTGGTGCATTAGCGATTTTGGTCTGTGATTCGTTATTAGATTCAAGTGGGTGTAGAAAGGGGTTAAAAAATCTGGTATCGTGGATGACACGAAATTAGGATTTGTTAACCAGTCGGTGGCACCTTCTGTTCAGGCAATCACTGCTCCGGTCCCGGACGGGTCGTGACACGGTCCGGCAGCAGAAAAGGGGAATGAAATGCGTGTTCTGCTGATTGAAGATGACAGTGCAACCGCACAGAGCATCGAACTGATGCTGAAATCGGAAAGCTTCAACGTCTATACGACCGATCTCGGCGAAGAAGGTGTCGATCTCGGCAAGCTCTACGATTACGACATCATCCTTCTGGATCTCAATCTCCCCGACATGTCGGGCTATGAAGTTCTGCGGACGCTGCGCCTCTCCAAGGTCAAGACACCGATCCTGATCCTCTCCGGCATGGCCGGTATCGAGGACAAGGTGCGCGGCCTGGGCTTTGGCGCCGACGACTATATGACCAAGCCCTTCCACAAGGACGAGCTGGTGGCGCGCATCCATGCGATCGTGCGCCGCTCCAAGGGCCATGCCCAGTCGGTCATCACCACGGGCGACCTGGTGGTCAATCTCGACGCCAAGACGGTCGAGGTCGGCGGCCAGCGCGTGCACCTGACCGGCAAGGAATACCAGATGCTGGAGCTGCTCTCGCTGCGCAAGGGCACCACGCTCACCAAGGAAATGTTCCTCAACCATCTCTATGGCGGCATGGACGAACCGGAGCTGAAGATCATCGACGTCTTCATCTGCAAGCTGCGCAAGAAACTCGACGCGGCGTCCGGCGGCCAGAACTACATCGAGACGGTGTGGGGCCGCGGCTATGTGCTGCGCGAGCCCGAAGACATCCGCGTCAGCGCGTAAACGATCCAAACGATTCGAACGAAAACCCGGCTCAGGCCGGGTTTTTTGTTTGAAAACGGTCTCGGCGAATCAGGCAGCTATCTTCAGGACGCGGAAGCTTTCGAGCAGTTGCGCACGGTTGAAGGGCTTCAGCAGATAGCCCTGGGCGCCGGCGCGCTTGGCGCGCATGATGGCAGCCACATCAACTTCGACCAGCGAGATCAGGATCTGCGGCCGGGCAGAGCTTTCGATGGCGCGGATACGGCGAATGAGGTCGACCGCCTGGATGTCGGCAAGACCACCGTCGATGACGATGACATCGGGCATCTCGCCGGCGCAAATCTCGGCAGCCTCGACCCCGGTCGAGGCCTCGATGACAATCATGTCCGAGCCGCCAAGAATGCGTTTTGCGACCTTCCTGATGACGCTCGAATCATCGACGAACAGGCAGCGCTTCATGACCGGGTCCTCTTTGCCATCTGCCGAACCGGCAACTTCCGGCAACCGGAAAGCACCATAGGCCAATCTGGTAAAGAAGCCGAAAAGCCGTTAGGTAAAGTTTTTCCAAACGAGCGTCTCGCGCCGTTTTGACGCGCAGCGCCGTTACATGCATTGCGGCCGGCATTGCTCGACCTGCACTGCCAGCACAAATATTAGCAATAGAGATACTTCGGCTCTTCTTATGCAGCCGTCAACACGATCTCGTCGGCGGTCGCGTGGATCGAGATCGTCATATTGGCCTCGCGCGCCAGAAGCAGCGTATAGTAAGGCTGGACCGAATGGGCGTCGATCGGCTCCTCCGGCTTGTGGCCGGAATGCAGTTCGAGGAATTTCGGCGGCACGCGCAGCATCGGGCCACCGGCCGCCAGCGAAAAACGCGGCTCGGTTTCGAGACTTTCCAGCGTGACCACCAGCTTGCCGCCGCGCGGTATGGCCGCGTTGGCGACGAGAATGAGGTTAAGCAGCAGCTTGACCTTGTTCTTGGGCAAGAGCGCTCGGGGGCCGTTCCACACCAGTTCCGGCTTTTCGTTCTTCAGGAAAGCGATGGCCACGGCCTCGGCATCGCCGGTGTCGATCATCATGCCGGCGGAACCCGCGGCGCCGAAGGCGATGCGGGCAAACTGCAATCGCGCCGAGGCGTTCTTGGCGCTCTGGCGAATGAGCTTCATGGCGTCTTCGTCGGCGCCGCCTTCGTCGAGCAGTTCGAGGCCGTTGTTGATCGCGCCCACCGGCGAAATGATGTCGTGGCAGACACGGCTGCAAAGCAGCGCCGCGAGATCTGGCGCGGAAAGAGTGAAAAGCTCGGCCATCGGCGAAATCCCTGCTTAAGTCACTTGTTCATGGCTGAGCGACCGTTTTCGCGCCTGTCCACACGAATCACGCTCTTTTCCAAGGCTTTCTGAATACACAGGGCCTGAGCGCGCATCAACAAATCCAAAATTGCCGACAGCGAAAATGCTGTGTTCGCGGGGGAAACCCGCCGCCGGGGCGCAAGCGCAGCCTTCGAACCGCCATCTTCGTGTGGGAGCTTAATGGTTGAAAAAGGATTACGGCATAGTTTGCCCGTGATAGCCACCCCGAACGGCCGGCAAGAGCCGCAGGGGTGCGAGGCGTCGGCGAAAGTGCTCCCTGACGGAGATTGGAAGCATGTTTTCCCGATACTACGACCGGACGTTCGTCCGTGTCCTCGCCATGACCATCACGCTCCTGGGGGCTCTTGTCCTTTCGACCGCTGCGTCACGGGCCCAACAGTACACCGCTCAGGAGATCGTCGATTCCGGTCATAAATTCTTCGGCGAGACGTCCGGCGGCCTGGCCACCGTCGTCGAGAAGATCTTTGCCTCCTACGGCCTGCCCAACGGCTACCTGCTGGGCGAGGAAGGATCCGGCGCCCTGATCGGCGGCCTGACCTATGGCGAGGGGACGCTCTACACCAAGAACGCCGGCGACCATAAGGTGTTCTGGCAAGGTCCGTCGCTCGGCTGGGATTTCGGCGGCGAGGGATCGCGGGTGATGATGCTGGTCTACAACCTCGACGACATCAGCAGCCTCTATAACCGCTTCGGCGGCGTTGCCGGCTCCGCCTATGTCATTGCGGGCGTCGGTTTCAACGTATTGCAGAGCAACCGGGTGCTGATTGTGCCGATCCGTACCGGCGTAGGTGCCCGTCTCGGGGTCAATCTCGGTTATCTGAAGCTCACCGAAAGGCCGACCTGGAACCCGTTCTGATCGGATTGCGCTCGCTGCAATCGCTCGGACAGTGCTGATCGCGCTGCGGCAAACTCTTGCCGCGGCGTTGAATTTCCGCCATGCCAAGGTGGCATAATCCAGCGATTGCCGCTCCGTAAAGTGGATAGCACGCCTTGGTCCAGTCGGTTCTGTTCTTCGTACTCGGTTTCCTTTGCGCCGTTTTTCTGGTGTCGCTGGTCGCGCCGGCGGTCTGGCGGCGGGCCGTCGTCCTGACGCGCAGGCGCCTCGAGGCTTCGCTGCCGCTGACGCCAGCCGAAATCCAGGCGGACAAGGACCGGGTCCGTGCGGAATATGCCATGACGACGCGCCGGCTGGAGATAACCGTCAAGAACCTTCAGGAGAAGGCGGCCGAACAACTGGTGGAGATCGGTCGCGGGCGCGAGGCCTTGAAGGGACTGGCGGTCGAAAGGAAGGACAAGAACCAGGCGCTCTCCGATCTGCAGGCAAAGAATGCGGAGCTCAGGCAGCGCGAGGAGGATCTGCACCGGCTGTCGGAAAAGCACGTACAGACGGAGCGGGCGCTGGAAAAACGCGCGCTGGAGTTGCAGAAGCTCGAGCAGATGTATGACGACGCCAGCTTCTCGTCCTCGAACCGCCAGATCGAACTGGTTGCCCGCGAATCGGAGCTGGAAAAGCTCGCCAGCGACATTGCGTTGCTCAAGGGCCAGCGCAAGGAGGCGGACCGGCGCAATCAGGAGATCGCGTTGGAAAGCAAGGCCGCGCGCGAAGCGTTGAAGGCGGAGAAGAGGAAAACGGCCGAGCTCGACAAGAAGGTCGAGCGGCTGCTTGCCACGCTTGCCGACCGCGAGGAAAAGCTCGACCGGCGCGAGAAGGATCTCGCTCGAATGCGCGAACGTTCGAAGGAGAGCGCCGCGAACGGCGTCGCGCAGCTGGCTGCCGGCACGGATACGAAAGGCGACAATGTCGACAAGGCGATCGCCAGGCTCGAGGGCGACCGGGAACGGCTGGAGGCAAGGCTGACGGCGCTGGCGCGCGAGAACAAGCGGCTGAAAACCGATCTTGCAGCCTCCGGGACGGCAATGCCCGAAGCGGCGGGCGACGCGCGCTCCGGCGCCGGCCTTCGCGAACAAATGAACGAGCTGGCCGCCGAGGTGGTCAATCTGACGATGAAGCTGGACGGGCCGGACTCGCCTATCGCCAAGGCCCTGGCGGGCGAGGGGCAGCAAAATGGGCGCGGCGTCAGCCTGGCCGACCGGGTGAGGGCTTTGCAGAAGGCCGGCTCGGCCAACTGAACGACACGACCGCCGTTATTCAGCCTATGCGTCGCCGGCTTTCGAAAAGCGATGCAGGGCTATTGCCGACGCGGCGGCGACGTTCAGGCTGTCGAAACCTTCCGCCATTGCGATCCTCACCGTTTGCAGCCGGGCAAGCAGATCCCGGGGCAGGCCTTCGCCTTCGGTGCCGAGATAGAGCGCCAGGCGCGCCGAGCGTTCCACGGCGCGGATGTCGACGTTTCCGCGTGGCGAGAGCGCGAACTGGCTGAAGCCGAGCCGATCGAGCGTCGCGGTGAAGGTTCCGGTATCGCCGAAGGTGGCGAAGGGAACCTTCAGCGCCGCGCCGACCGAAACACGGATTGCCTTGCGGTAGAGCGGATCGCAGCACGTTCGGTCGAGCAGCACCGCGCCCGCGCCGAAGGCGGCCGCATTGCGGAAGATCGCCCCCATATTGTCGTGATTGGATATGCCGACCAGGACGACGGCCAATGCGCGCCGGGGCAAGGTCTCCACCAGAATCTCGGCGGGCGCCGGATCGCCACGCATGCCGATCGCCAGGATGCCGCGATGCATGTGGAAACCGGCGATCCGGTCCATGACCTCACCCGCGGCGACATAGACCGGAAACTCGGGAGGCGCCTTGCGCAAGATCTCCTGCACGCCCGCCAGCCTGTTTTCGAGGATCAGGGCCGATTCGGCGGCGAAGCGCCCGGTCGACAACAGGAGGTCCAGCACCACCTTGCCTTCGGCGACGAAGCGGCCATGCCGGCCGGCGAGATCGCGCTCGCGGATATCGAGATAGGCAGCGACGCGCGGGTCCTGAGGATCGTCGATGGGGATGAGGTTCATGCAAATCTCGCCGGCAAAAAATGCCAGCGAGGTAAGAGGCTTTGGATGGCGCGGGTCAAGCCCCGGCGCGGCGCAGCCGATAGGCCATCTGGGAGAGGTCGCCGTCGCCGAAAATGCCTTCCAGCATGCGCAGCAATTCGCGCACCGCCTCGGATTTGCAGGAATAGTAAATCATCTGGCGGTCGCGCCGGGTTTCGACGAGATCGAGCGCCCTCAGCTTGGCGAGATGCTGCGACAGCGCGGATTGGCTGAGTTGCACCTTCTCGGCGATGGCGCCGACCGACATTTCATCGTCGATCAGATGGGCCACGATCAGCAAGCGCTTTTCGTTGCCCATGAGGGTGAGAAAGGCGGCCGCCGATTCCGCATTGGCGATTAGCTTATTTGAGATCATAGATCCCCCAAGGGTCTTGGCTCATCCAGGCGCCAGGGGGCAATGGTGCCTGATTCCGCGATGTCAGATGTCGATGGGCGCTGCTGAATCAGCGTCACTACAAGGGTAGATCATTTCGTCCAAATCTCAAGCGTTGCTTTCGCCGCAGCGCGATCAACTATCGCTCTTGCTCCGCGGCGCGTCCCGCCTTTGCCATCTCGACAAGCGCCGAACGCAATTCGCGCGCGCTTTGCAGAGACCGGGGAAAGAAAATCCTGCAGGTCGCATCGGCGGCGGCGAGATCCATGCCATCGGGATCGAAACCGGTGGCGATCCAGCCGTCGCCTTCGGCGCGGCCGAAATGACGGGCATAAAGGGCAAGCGCGTCGCGATGGTCGGCATTCATGTGATCGAGTGCCGCCTGTTCGCTGCCGGCGAACTCCTCGACAAGCGTGCCGCCGGTGATGAGATCATCGCGGTCGAGAAGAAAGGCCTTGCCGAAGCCGCCGTTCAGGCTGGCGCGCTCGGGCTCGAGCCGGAAGAACGAGAAGTCGGCGAGCCCGGCATAGAGCCTCGCCTTCGGATTGCGGTTGAGGTAGCGCCGCTCGGCGCGGATCTGATCGGTCGATCCCCGCTCCAGCCGCAGGGCCCGGCATGCCAGGCTGATGCGCGGATGCGCCAGCGGATCGCCCTTGCCGGGTTCGCCAAGCAGCAGCGAACAGCGCGGATCGGCGAGCAACGCACCGGTATGCGCGGACAGCATCGAGATCAGGATCAGCGGCGCGCCGTCGATGTCGGTGGCGACGCCAACCCTGCTTGCCAGCGGCGCGCCGGTGCCAGGCTCGATCGCCGCAAGCGCGCCGAAACGCGCCGCACGGATCAGGGTTTTCGCCAGCCTGATCGCCTCTGCGTCGGTCTCGCGGATGACGTCCTTCTTCGGTTCGGTCACAAGCGCACCCGAGATAAGCTGATTTTCGCTCTCCGGTTATCGACCGAATACACCCGCCTTTGCAAGCGCTCCGATCTCCTCTTCGCTCAAGCCGAAACGGGTCAATATGCCTGAGGGCTCGCGATCGGCGACGGCCGGAGCTGCGGCAAGCGTTTGTGCGCCTTGCGAGAAACGCGGCGCCGGCGCCGGGCGATCGAGTTCGCCGGACTTCACGAAGCTTTGCCTGGCGCGATTGTGCGGATGGCTCCTGGCTTCGACCAGGGACAGGACGGGCGCCACGCAGGCGTCCGTCGCGGCGAAAAGCTCGGCCCATTCGTCGCGCGTCTTTGCCTTGATCCGGCCGGCAATGGCGGCGCGCATCGCGGGCCATGACGACTTGTCGTACTGGCTGCCGACAAAATGCCCGTCGAGCGGCAGCAGCCTGGCGAATTCGTCGAAAAAGCGCGGTTCGAGACAGCCGACGGCAACGTGCCTTGCGTCCGCCGTCTCATAGGTATCGTAGAAAGGCGCCCCGGAATCGAGCAGGTTCTCGCCGCGCCTGTCGCTCCACAGACCCGCCGCCATATAGGCGTGAATGGGTGCGGCGAGCATCGAGGCTCCCTCGATCATCGAGGCATCGACCACCTGGCCCTTTCCGCTGCGTGAGCGCTGGAAGAGAGCGGCGAGCACGCCCGCGATCAGCATCATGGCGCCGCCGCCTTGATCCGCGACGAGGTTGAGCGGCGGCACCGGCGGCGCGTCCCGCCTGCCGACCGCGTGCAGGAGGCCCGCATAGGCGAGATAGGTGATGTCATGCCCGGCTCGCCCGGACAGCGGCCCGTCCTGGCCGAAGCCGGTCAGGCGACCATAGATCAGCGCCGGATTGCGCTGGAGAACGACATCCGGTCCCAGCCCGAGCCGCTCCATCACGCCGGGGCGGAAGCCTTCGACGAGCAAGTCGGCCTGTGCCGCAAGGCGCAGCACCAGTTCCGCGCCCGCCGGGCGCTTGAGGTCGAGCTTGAGGATGGAACGGCCGTGGCGGTCGAGATCGTATTCTTGCGGTAGGCTCAGGAGCGGCTGGCCAGCGTCGGCGCGTTCGATGCGCAGCACCTCGGCGCCCATCTCGGATAGCATCAGGGCGGCAAGCGGCACCGGACCGAGCCCGGCCATCTCGATCACTTTGAGGCCAGCGAGCGGGCCGGTCTTTCCGGCGGCAGCACCGGCGCCTGTCGGCGAGCCATTCATCCCCGCTTATTTCGGCGCCATGCGGATGGCGCCGTCGAGGCGGATGGTCTCGCCGTTCAGCATCTGGTTCTCGACGATGTGGAGGGCAAGCGATGCATATTCCGACGGCTCGCCGAGCCGCGGCGGGAAGGGCACGGAAGCGCCGAGCGAATCCTGCACTTCCTGCGGCATGCCTGCCATCATCGGCGTCTTGAAGATACCGGGCGCGATGGTGCAGACGCGAATGCCGGAGCGGGCGAGATCGCGCGCCACAGGCAGCGTCATGCCGACGACGCCGCCCTTGGAAGCCGCGTAGGCGGCCTGGCCGATCTGGCCGTCATAGGCGGCGACGGAGGCGGTGTTGACGATGACGCCGCGCTCGCCGCCGGCGAGCGGATCGAGTTTCGCCGCCCGGTCGGCGACGAGGCGGATCATGTTGAAGGTGCCGATCAGGTTGATCTCGATCACCTTGCGGTACTGGTCGAGCGGATGCGGTCCGTCCTTGCCGATCGTCTTCACGCCGATGGCGATGCCGGCGCAATTGACCAGGATGCGCGGCGGCCCAAGCTTTTCAGCCACTTCGGCGATCGCGGCGGCAGCGCCGTCGCCGCTGCCGACATCGCATTGGACGGCAATGCCGCCGATGTCGGCCGCGACTTTCGCCGCGCGCTCGATGCCCACGTCGAGGATGGCGACACGGGCGCCCTTGGCCGCCAACGCGCGCGCCGTCGCCTCGCCAAGGCCCGATCCGCCGCCGGTGACGATCGCGATCTGGCCGTTCGGGTTCATGCAAGCCTCCCAGGATTTCGATTTATGCTACGAGGCGCGCAAGGGAGGCGCAACCGCCATAGCCGGATCGATCGACGACTGCGCCGTGGCAGCCGACCGCGCCAAGGCCGGCGCAAGTTCGGCAACCCTCGCCGTATTGGCGTGACAGACATCGCCGGCAAAGCGAGCGACGGCTCCGGGCTTGATTTCGTGATGCAGCAGGCGGTCGAGATCGACCGGGCGCGGCATGGTGATCTGCCCGCGCGGAAAGCGCTTGAAGCCCAGCGGCCCATAATATGGCTCGTCGCCGACCAGGATCACGGCCGGCGCGCCGGCTTTCCTGGCCGCCTCCAGCGCGATCGCCACCAGCTTGCGGCCGATGCCGAGATTCTTGTAGGCGGGGCGCACCGCGAGCGGACCGAGCATCATGGCGCGACCGGCGCCAGCGGCCACGCGCGTCATGCGCACGGAGGCGATGACCGTGCCGTCCTTGACGGCGACGAAGGACATCGAGCGGTCATGTCCGCCGGCCTCGCGGATCTTGTAGGCGGCAAGCACGAAACGACCCGGGCCGAAGGCCTCGTCGTTGATGGCTTCGATTTCAGTGTCATGCGCCGGGGTTTCCGGCAGGTAATTCACGTCGGCAAGGCTCATGGTCTTTGCGTTCCGGTATGCGAGGAAGGTTTGCTGCAAGCGGCAGCGTTCGCCAGTCAGCGCTACTTAAGCGCGGGCGCCCTTTCGTCGTCGGTCGAACCGGATCGAGGCAAAGTCGAACATGGGCGCCTCCGCTAGCACCAATTCTGCGCCGCTGCAATCGGTGCTTTCCGGCTTTCTTTGCCTCGCGCGGCGAACTTGTCCGTCTCCGACCGGTTCGTCATTTGACGAACTGTTCAGCGCCTGAGGGCTTCGCCGGCCCGGTCATCAACCTAGATAATCTCCAACCGCAAGGGAGATTTTTCGCATGGGATTGCTGATCCAAGGCAAATGGCAGGATCGCGCGCCGAACACCGACAGCGGTGGGCGGTTCGTGCGGACGGAGTCGCAATGGCGTGACTGGATCACGCGCGATGGCGGACCGGCCGAAGGGCGCGCACGCGGCTTCAAGGCGGAACCCGGCCGCTATCACCTGTATGTCTCGCTCGCCTGCCCATGGGCGCATCGCACACTGATCTTCCGTGCCTTGAAGAAGCTCGAGGGCATCATTTCGGTCTCCGTGGTGCATCATTTCATGGGCGAGAACGGCTGGACCTTCAAAGCCGAGGACGGCGCCACCGGCGACACGCTCTACGGTCTCGATTTTCTGCACCAGATCTATGCCAAGGCCGATCCGGCCTATTCAGGCCGCGTGACGGTGCCGGTGCTGTGGGACAAAAGGCAGCAGACCATCGTCAACAACGAGTCCTCCGAGATCATCCGCATGCTCAATTCCGCCTTCGACGAATGGGGCGATGCCGGTCTCGACTTCTATCCGGCGGCGCTGCGGGCGGAGATCGACAAGATCAACGCGCTGGTCTATCCGGCGATCAACAACGGCGTCTATCGCGCCGGCTTCGCCACCGCGCAGAAAGCCTATGAGGATGCGTTCGGCGAATTGTTCTCGGCGCTCGATACGATCGAGGAGCGGCTTTCGAACCAGCGCTATCTGGCCGGCGAACGCATCACCGAGGCCGATTGGCGGCTGTTCACGACGCTGGTTCGTTTCGATCCGGTCTATGTCGGCCACTTCAAATGCAATTTGCGCCGCATCGCCGACTATCCGAACCTGTCGAACTATCTGCGCGATCTCTATCAGGTGCCCGGCGTCGCGGGCACGGTCAACCTGCATCACATCAAGGCGCATTACTACGGCAGCCACGGGTCGATCAATCCGACGGGAATCGTTCCGGCAGGGCCTGAGCTTGATTATGCCGCGCCGCATGACCGGAACAGGTTCAGGAAGGCGGCTTGAAATCCATCGACCGCGAGCAGGTTATTGAAAGGGCTCCGCATCGAGTTGAGCCCGTCTGCCGCGGTTGGCCTTCAAAAACCTTTTGCCGAACCGTTTGTTGAAGCCGATGGCGTTGATGCAAAAACCAAACAGCGCAAGTATTGCCAGAACCATTACCCAGGCTCCGGCGGAGACGTGTTCCAAGCTCGCCGGCGCGATGCCTACCGCCATTGAAAACAGCAGGCAAACCATTGAAAACAGCAGCGATGCGGCTGTCGAAAATATGACTATTTTCCAGTACTCGTTTCGCTCAAAAAGCCTTCCGTGTCGTTTTATGAATGCCCAGTAAGAGAAAGAGGTGGATGCGAATACTATGGCTAGATTAACGGGTGTTGCCGTGGCTGACTCCATGGATGGAACCATATACACAAAGGCGATCCATGCGAGATACAATACGATTGTAATAGTAATGTAAATTCCGACGTAGCGCCAAATATTCACCGTTTCCATGTTGTCTATGAGCATCATATTTCCCCGCGTTTCAGAAATGATAGAGTCTTGAATTTCAAACGCAAGAAAAATCGCCGGGATCAAGTCACCAGTAGAGGGATGGTAATTCGGCTCCAAGAATTTCAGCGATCCGTCGAAGTGTCGCCGGCGTCGTATTTTCCGGCAAACGATCGAGCGGAAAGAAAGCCGCCTCGGCGATCTCATGGTCGGGCAGTTTCGGCGCCGTCTGGCGGAAAGCCTCGATCAGATAAAGGCCGACATGATCGCGCTTGCTGGGGCGGCGGTTGAAATGCATCGATTTCAGCACCGGCGGCGCGGTCAGAGCGATATTGCCTTCCTCGGCCAGTTCGCGCGCCAGCGCTTCCTCGAGAGTTTCGCCGACCTCGACGCCGCCGCCCGGCAATTGCCAACCGGGAACATAGGTGTGGCGGATCAGGAAGACGGAGTTGGAGGCGCGGTCATAGACCAGTCCGCGCACGCCAAGCGTCATCGGGCGGCGCAACAGGAAGTAAAAATGGAACAGCCTTGCCCGCAACCCCGGCCAGCCGGTCTGGCGGAATGCCTCTTCCGAATCGGTTCGGCGATTCATCCAACGATCCCCAAGCAGACGTTCGTGGGTTGCCCCACGAACATCTGCTTGGCTTTCCTTGTTTTTCGCAGGTTCTGACCGCAAAACCGTGGGACACTTTTGCGGAACCTGCTTGGGCGAACAGCAAACGGTGAGTGGAAAGCCTTGCCGGCGTCGCTTAAGAAGGGGCCATGTTCAGGCTCGCGCATATTTCCGATGCTCATCTGGGACCGCTGCCCGATGTAACCTATCGCGACCTCGCGTCCAAGCGCGTGCTGGGCTATGTCAACTGGCAGCGCAATCGCCGCCGCCATATGCATGACGCGGTGATCGACACCATCGTCGCCGACATCAAGACCGGCGCGCCCGATCACCTCGCCGTCACCGGCGATCTCGTCAACCTGGCGCTCGACGGCGAGATCGAGATGGCCAAGCACTGGCTGGAGACGCTCGGATCGCCGCATGACGTCTCTGTGGTCCCTGGCAATCACGACGCCTATGTGCCGGGCGCCTTCGACAAGGTCTGCCGGGCGTGGGCTCCCTGGATGACAGGCGACGGCGTCAATAGCCCGGTCGACCGCAATTCCTTTCCGTATCTGCGCGTGCGCGCCAATGTCGCGCTGATCGGCGTCACAACGGCGCGCGCCACCGCGCCCTTCATGGCCAACGGCTTCTTCATGGAGGGGCAGGCCGAGCGGCTCGGCAAGATTCTCGACGATGCGGCGAAACAAGGGCTGTTCCGCGCCATCATGATCCACCACCCGCCGGTGCGCGGCGCCGTACCGCAGCATAAGCGGCTGTTCGGCATCGCTCGCTTTCACAAGGTCATTCGCCGGCATGGCGCGGAACTCGTTCTGCACGGCCATTCGCATCTGCCGTCGCTGTTCACCATCGGCGCACGTGGCGCCAAGGTGCCCGTGGTCGGGGTTGCCGCCGCGGGCCAGGCACCGGGCGGCAAGCATCCGGCCGCTCAGTACAATCTGTTCGAAATCGACGGCGAAAAAGGCGACTGGCGTCTCCGCCTGATCCGGCGCGGCCTGACGGGGCCGGCGCTGCCGCCTTCGGATCTGCAAACGATGGATCTCGACGTGCCGGTCGTGAAGGACCGTGAACTCGTCAGAAGCTGATCTTCATGTGCACGATGCGATCCCAGAACAACGCCAGCGAAACCGCCAGGCCGACAAGGGCGCCGGCGGCGATCAGGCCGAGGCCGGCGAAGAACGTCGTCCAGCCATTGCCGCGGCGGGTTTCGGATAGGATCGGCGGCTCCGCTTCCTTGACCATGGGGCGATGCAGGCCCGGAACGGCGCTCTCCATGCTCCCTTCCATCATGCGCTGCCGCTCGACGACACGTTCCGCCACGTAGCGCGTCACCGCATCGGCGACGGCTTTCAGCTCGGTCGATTCGGCCAGCACCACGCGGCCGACGCGCGTATCCTTGAGGAATCGATAGGTGCGGCGGTCGCGTCCCATGGCGACGTGGCTCACCGCGTCGATCCATAGCCGCGGCTGCAGGCCGGACGAGACGGCGAAGTCGAAGCTGTCCATGTCGGCCGGAACATCGGCAAAGACCGGGGCGAGCTCGGCTGCCAGAAGATCGAGGCGCATGCGGTGCGCATCGCGCATCTCCACAATCACATCGTCGCGGTCGGCGAAGGCGTTCTTGATGTCGCGTACCGCATCGGCGAGCTTCCGCGACGGCTCGATCGGGGTGATTTTGTCGCCTGCATCCTTCATGGCGGCTGCCTCGTTGTTGGTTAACAGCGAGTTAACACAATCGCGGGCAAAATGCACTGCCGACGACGAGCCGTGCGACTGCTGCGGTCCGGCGGAAGCGGGTTACGGATATTTTCGAGGTCGGTTCGGGAGAGGTCAGCTCGCCGCGGCGCCCAGCGGTGGAAGCAATCGTCTGCCGCGTCGGCGCGTGTTGCGACGCACGATTTCGGCGATCAAGTCTGGAGCTTCCTCAACCAGCATATGACCCGCGTCAAGGACATGGTGCAGGTGGAAATGCGACGGCAGCGCCTCGGCCTGCTCGACCGGCAGCAGCGGATCCTCCGCTCCCCAGACAACCATCACCGGCATGTCAAGCGTATCCAGCTGCGCGCGGGGGATCACTCCTTGCCGGTCATCCCTTGTCATCGCGGCCGCCATATCGATCAGGGTCTGCAACTGGCCCGGCCGAGTGCGCATCCGGCACAACGCATCCACCACGTGGTCGGGCGGGCCGCTGCGCGGACCCGACATGGCCGCAAGGCTGGCGCGGACCTGCTTCCTGCCGGCCGCAGCGGCATAGCGGCGCAGCAAGGCTGCGTTGACCTCCGGGCCGAAGCCGCCGGGCGCCAACAGAGTGAGCGAAGCAACCCTGTCGGGGTCGGCAAGCGCCATCAGTGTCGCGATCGCGCCGCCCATGGAGTGACCGACGAGGTGGACCTTGCCCAACTGGCGCGCGGCAAGATCGGCCAGGATGGCCCGCGCGGCCGGCTTGGCGCCGCCCATGCCTTCGCATTCGAGTGATTGTCCATGGCCCGGCAGATCATAGGCCAGCACTCTCGCCTCCGCCGCCAGCGAGGTCGCGACGTCACGCCAGATCTCACTACAGGCTCCGAAGCCGTGCAGAAGGACGATCGTCTTCGGACCAGCGCCGCCCACGGCGGCATAAGGGAATGGAAGCATGAAAATGGAGCGGTGAAGAAGACAGGCAGCAATTTCAAATTGTGGCTGAATTGCTCCCGATCCAGACCCATGGCCAGTAAAATTTTCGCGACCGCGGCGCCGTCAGGCGTTCGACACGCAAGCATGTCCTAATACTTGCTGGACCACAGCATCATACTTCCGCTCTGGCGATCGTGTGGCCCAAACACAGGCGCGGAGTGGATTAGCTCGGGTTGCCGATCCCGGCGGCCCGCAGGGACTGCACCAGCCGGTCGGTGAGATCGGCGGGGTATTTGCGGTCGACGAATGTCGCGCGCGGGTCGGCGGCGAATTTCGGGAATTCGGCGGTGAGCTTGTTGGCAAGCTCGCCCGCCAGCTTGTCGCGGCCTGAAATCCTGGCGCCGATCAGGCGCGCGGCCAGGTAGTGCGGCTTGGATGCGGTCGTGCGTAAAGACTCGCTGGTGACCGCCGCCTTTCTCATATCGCCCTGCATGAAGGCTCCGATGAACAGGCCATAGTCCCACCAGGTCGGATGGCCGCTGAAGGCCTCGACCGCGTGGCTCAGGATTGGCGTTCCCTCATCATATTTGCCGGCGAAGATCAGACCGTAACCATAGCCGGCGGCCATGCCGAGATCGTACGGGTTGAGTTCGTAGGCTTTTCGCATCCACCGGATCGCTTCGTCGGTGTTGCCGAGACGCGAGTTGAGGTAGCCGAAGGCGAGATGCGCATGCGGGCTCATCGGCCCCATCTGAACGGCGCGGTGGGCAAGCGACATGGCCTTTTCCAGCGAAGCGCCGGCGGGATACGCGTAGTGGTTGGTGACAGCTTCCGTATGAAGCGAGGCCAGTTCCGCGTAGACAAGCGACGATTTGGTGCCTTCGCTGACCAGCTTCTCCAGGCAGCGATACGCAGCCTCGTGGGTCGCGGCGCTCATGTCGAGATAATAGCGGTCGTCGAGCACCAGGCATCCGATCTGGCTGGTCCGGATGTCGCTCTGGTCAATGTAGCTGTAGATCGCGCCCGACGCGGGAACGGTCGAGGTGAGAAGGCTGGCGATGTTGCTTTCAACCGCACCGGAGGCGCTCTCGGCCGATGTCAGGTTGCGCGACAGGAGAACCCGGCCGGTCGCGACGCTCTGCAATTCCACCGTGACGTCGCCGGCAGCAGGCCCGGGGACAATTTCGAAAACGAAACTGATTGGATCGGCGGACAGATCGCGCGTCGAATCCGGGTCACGCCCGATGAAATCGATGGTGTCGAAACCGGCAAGCCCGGCGCGCAGCGATGACGCGACGCGAGCTGCTTCCGCTCCATCCGCCTTCATCGCAATGTAGATCAGCGGCAGCGAGTCGAATGCCGGCTGGGCGGCGGTGCCAGCCAGGCGCGCCGTTTCGACTGTCGCGGTCGTGTCGCCGCCGTTGAGGAAGGCACTGCTTTGACGCGCGATGAGCACGCCGAGCATGACAATGACCAGGACCATGGCAGCCCAGAAGAACCGCAGCTGCCGCGTGAGCGACTGGGCAGGTGCCGCGGGCGCCATGGGCGCTACAGGCTCGCCGAGCGTCGGGCCATTGAGATATTCGGCCGCGGCCGGAGCAGCGTTGGCAGATGCGCCTGATCGTGCGATGGCGCCGGAGGCGGACCTGGCGTCGCCAGGCAAACGGATTGCATTCAGCTCATAGGAAGGGACATAGCCGCCACGCGGAATCGCGATGCGCACGGGCTCGGCGACACCTTCGTTGGCGAAGTACTGCTCGAGGAGCTCGCGCAGGCGGCCGGCCTGGACCCTGACCACGGCATCGGTGGAGGCATCGAAATCGCCGTCCTTGCCGAAGACGTCCATGGCGATGGAAACGCCTTTCAGCCTGTCCGCCTCGCCGGCCTGCTCGCGTTCGACCAGATAGCGTAATAGCCTGCGGGCACGCTCGGATCGTCCGAACGTTTCGCTGGCTAGCAGTCGCTCCAATGTCTCGCGCACTGCGGGGGCGGCAGGCGGGGCATGCTCCAAGTGTCGAACCTTTCGAAGTCGGCACAGGTTAGGGCGCGATAATATAGCGCTCGCGCCGGCGCACAAGGATGCTTCTATTATGCTTTCGCGTAAGCCACCGGAAATTCCCCCGCAGGTTAACGAATGGCAGCTTTCGCGTCTGTGTCTGAAGCGTGGCGCAATTGGAATGCGCTACGCTTGGACAGATCTACCCGGTCAAGCCTGCCGCCGAGCGTGATCGTTTCGCATCATCTGCTCGAGCCGCCGATGATCCGGTTGGCGGCCGAAACAACGGCCTCCAGCGACGCGGCCACGATGTTGGTGTTGATGCCGGCGCCGAACAGCTTGCCGCCCGGATACTCCATCTCGACGTAGGAGATCGCCGAGGCGTTGGAGCCGCGCTGCAAGGAATGCTCGGAATAGTCGAGCACCGACATGTCGACGCCGACATGGCGCGAAAGCGCATCGACAAAGCCGTCGATCGGGCCGGTGCCCGAGCCGGTGATGGTGACTTCCTTGCCGTTGTCGAGGATATCTGCTTCGACCATGCGCCGGCCCTTCACCTCGGTGTCGGGATAGGTGCGATGGTCGAGGAACTTCAGGCGCGCGCCGGGCTGGTCGACATAGGTTTCGAGGAAGCGTTCATGGATACGCTTGGCCGGCACCTCCTTGCCTTCCGCATCGGTGATCGCCTGGATCGCCTGGCTGAACTCGATTTGCAGATTGCGCGGCAAATTGAGGCCGTAGTCCGCCTGCAGCACATAGGCGATGCCGCCCTTGCCCGACTGCGAATTGATGCGGATGATCGCCTCGTAGGTACGGCCGACATCGGCCGGATCGATCGGCAGATAGGGCACTTCCCAGATCGGCGTGTTGGCCTTCTTCAGCGCCTTCATGCCCTTGTTGATGGCATCCTGGTGCGAGCCGGAGAAAGCCGTGTAGACCAGTTCGCCGACATAAGGGTGGCGCTCCGGGATCTTCAGCTGGTTCGAATACTCGTAGACATCCTTCATCCGGTTGATGTCGGAGCAGTCGAGCTCCGGGTCGACGCCCTGGGTGAACATGTTGAGCGCCAGCGTGACGATGTCGACATTGCCGGTGCGCTCGCCATTGCCGAACAGCGTGCCTTCGACGCGGTCGGCGCCAGCCATCAGGCCGAGCTCGGTGGTGGCGATGCCGGTGCCGCGGTCATTATGCGGATGCAGCGAGACAATCAGGTTCTCGCGGTTGTCGAGATTGCGGCACATCCACTCGATGCGGTCGGCATAGACGTTGGGCGTCGACATCTCGACCGTCGAGGGCAAGTTGATGATGAGCTTGTTGTCGGCCGTCGGCTTCACGATCTCGGTGACGGCGTTGCAGATCTCCAGCGCGACCTCGAGCTCGGTGCCGGTGAAGCTTTCGGGCGAATATTCGAAGCGGTAGCCGCCGCCGGCCCTGGCCGCCATGTCGGTGATCATCTTGGCGGCGTCGGTTGCGATGCGCTTGATGCCGGCGACGTCCTTCTCGAAGACGACGCGGCGCTGCAGCTCGCTGGTCGAATTGTAGAAATGCACGATCGGGCGGTGCGCGCCTTTGAGCGCCTCGAAGGTGCGCGTGATCAGCTCGGGCCGGCACTGTACCAGCACCTGGAGCGATACATCGCGCGGCACGCCGCCTTCCTCGATGCACCAGCGGGCGAAGTCGAAGTCGGTCTGCGAGGCCGAGGGGAAACCGATCTCGATTTCCTTGAAACCCATGTCGAGCAGCATGGCGAACATGCGCGCCTTACGTTCGTGGCCCATCGGATCGATCAGCGCCTGGTTGCCGTCGCGCAGGTCGACCGAGCACCAGATCGGCGCCTTGTCGATCACCTTGTTCGGCCAGGTGCGGTCGGTCAGGCCGACCGTCGGGTAAGATTGGTATTTGCGTGCTGCATCCGGCATGTGGCCGGCCGCGCGCTTCCCGGCGTCAGCCTCGCCGGCGCGGATTTCTTCTCGTGCGTTCATCGTCTCTTCTCCGGGCGGCTCGCGTTCGCCTTGGGCGGATTGGTGGCGAGCGTCGCCTCTACCAGAATTTCATTCGCTTGATTATGATCTTGCCAAGGAGCATGCGCCTGAGGCGGCGGGTACCGACCGCCGGGCGCTCCTTCAGCGAACCCGGCGATCGCCGATAAGGCCGAGAAGAAGCAGGGTCGAAGCGAGCGCGCGCGCGGTCTCGCCGGCAAAGCCGATGCGAGAAGAAGCGACGGAGCGGACGCGCGTGGTCATGGCGGCTCTCTTACAGGAGCGGCTCGGCGGAGGCAAGCGGGACGCATGGCCGAGTGCGCCTTGACTGACAACGCCGCCGCTGCGGGTGCTCTTCCCCGCGCCTCGCAAATGCGCCAGACTTGGCTTCGAAGGCTTCGCTACCGAGCGAAGCTTCGGGGAGGGGTCGCCCATGAATTTCGTGTTCTTCTCGCCGCATTTCCCGACCAACGGCGCCGAGTTCTGCGACCGGCTGAAAAAAGCCGGCGCCACCGTGCTCGGCATCGGCGATGCGTCTTACGAGACCTTGAACGGCAAGCTGAAGGCGGCGCTTTCGGAATATTACCGCATCGCCGACATGGAAAATTACGATGCCGTGTTCCGGGCGATGGGGCATTTCATCCACAAATGGGGCCGCATCGACCGCTTCGAGTCGCTCAACGAGCATTGGCTCGAACTCGAAGCCAACATCCGAACCGACTTCAACATCTTCGGCACCAAGGTCGATTTCGTGAAGAATTTGAAGCGGAAGAGCCGCATGCGCGCCTTCTTCCGCAAGAGCGGCGTCGAGACCATTCCGCAGCGCAAATGCTCTGACCGAGCCGGCGCCATGACCTTCATCCGCCGTGTCGGCTACCCGGTGGTGGTCAAGCCGGATTCGGGCTCCGGCGCTTCCAACACCTTCAAGATCTCCAACGCCAAGGAGCTCGACCAGTTCTTCAGGGACAAGCCGGAGGGCGTCACTTTCGTCATGGAGCAGTTCATCGAAGGGTTGGTGGTGACCTTCGACGGGCTGGTCAACCGCGACGGCGAGGTGGTGCTGGCGGCCAGTCACCGTTACGACCAAAGCATCATGGATGCGGTCAACAAGGACCGCCACATGAGCTACACCTGCTTCCCCGAAATCAGCCCGGAGGTCGAGGAGGCGGGGCGCAAGATTCTGAAGGCGTTCGACGTGCGCGAGCGCTTCTTCCATATCGAGCTGTTCGAAACCAGGGATAAGCGCATCATCGCGCTCGAGGTCAACATGCGCCCGCCCGGCGCCTGGATGACGGACGCCATCAACTACACGTTCGACATCGACGTCTATGCCGCCTGGGCCGACATGGTGGTCAAGGATGCCGCCGGCGGCCCTTACAAGGGCAAGTATTTCACCGCCTATGCCAGCCGCAAACGCCATATCGACTATTTGCACAGCCATGCGGACGTGCTAGCCGCCCACGGCGACAAGATCGTCCATCACCAGGCCATCGAAGAGGTCTTCAGCCGCGCCATGGGCAATTACGCCTATCAGATGCGTTCGAAGGATCCGAAGGCGCTGCGCCAGGCGGTCGACTATATCCACGCGGAAAAGGCCTGAGCCGATGGACGTCTCCTATCACAAGGGCCATGCCCGCAATCTCGGCCGCGACATGGAATACAAGCGCTATGGCCATGCCGGGCGCCCGGTGGTGGTGTTCCCGACCTCGCAGGGGCGGTTCTATCAGTTCGAGGATTCCGGCGGCGTCGGCGCGCTCGCCGAGTTCATCGACACCGGCCGCATCCAGCTCTTCACGCTCGACGGCATCGATTCGGAATCCTTCTTCAACAAGCATGCCGACGCGGCGCATCGCATCGCCCGCCACGAGGCCTATTTCCGCTATGTGCGCGAGGAGGCGCTGCCGGAGTTGCAGGCGGTCGCCGCCAAGTCCAATGGCGGCCGCGCCTTGAAGCCGCTGCTTTGCGGCTGCTCGATGGGCGGCTACCACTCATCCAATTTCGTGTTCCGCTTCCCAGAGCTGGCGAGCGGCGTGATCTCGCTGTCCGGCGTCTATTCGGCCCGCGATTTCTTCGGCCGGACGCTTGAAGGCAACATCTATTTCAACTCGCCGCTCGACTATCTGCCCGGCATCGTCGACCAGAAGCTGCTCGGGCGGCTCAGGGCGCTGCGGCTCATCTTCTGCTGCGGGCAGGGCGCCTGGGAAGAGCGCATGCTGGTCGAGACGCGCGAATTGGAACAGGTGCTGCGCGACAAATCCATCCCAGCCTGGGTCGACTATTGGGGCGGCGACGTCAGCCACGACTGGCCGTGGTGGCACAAGCAGCTTGTCTATTTCTTCGGGCGCTGGCTGGATGACGACCTTATGCACAGGTTGGACTGATGACCACGCCCGACGCGATACGCCGCTTTGTCGAAGCCACCAATGCCGGCGATACCGAAGCCTTTCTGGCCGCATTTACCGACGATGTTTTCCTGAGCGACTGGGGTCGCGATTTCCACGGCCGCGACGGGATCGCGCGGTGGAACCAGTCGGACAATATCGGCGTCCAGTCCAACCTTCGCATCGTGCGCGTCGCGCAGCGCGACGGCGTCTACCGTGCCCGCGTCGCCGTGACGGGCAACGGCTTCAATGGCGAGGGCGACATGGCCTTCACGCTGGACGGCGACCGGATCGCAAGCCTGATCATCAGCTGAGGCCGGACAGGCCGTGGGGCGGTCGGCGGAGAAGGCCGGAAGAAGAGCGCCCGGCCTGGTGACGTCAGCCTTCCTGGCAGGCCGGGATAGGAGCGACGTCTTGTTCCGGCGCCGATCCGCGACGCAGGCCGAGAAAGACGACGATGGCGGTCAGCACGGTGATGGTCGCCAGCACGACGAGCAACCGGTCGAAGGCCGTCTCGTAGGCTTGAACCAGGGCACTGGCGTCGGCCAAGTGCAGATGTTGCACCGTTCCCACGATGTTGCCGGTTGCCAGAAGTTGCGCCGCCGCGACCGCTTCGGCGGGCGAGGCCAGCCCTTGAGCGCCGAGCCGCGCGGCCGTGAAACCGGACAAGGTCGCCATGACGATCGCCAGCGCCACGCCCTCGCAGGCGACGCGGGTGGTGTTGAAGATGCCGACCGCCATGCCGGCGCGCTCCTTCGGCACGACGCTGACGGCAAGTCCGTCCATCAGCCCCCAGGGCAAGGCGATGCCGATGCCGATCAGGATCAGCGGAGCCACCAGCGCGCTGTCCGCCGCGGGCACCCGGCTGAGCCAGACAAGGCCGGTCGCGGCGACGAGCAGGCCAGCACCGCAGATCGTCGCCGGAGCGATCCAGCGCGCCGCCTGGCCGGCCAGCAGCGGCAAGATCAGCAGCGGCCCGGAGAGACAGATCATCAATTGCCCCGCCTTGATCTCGCTCATCCCCTCGACGCCGATGAAGCGGATCGGCAGGAGCACGAGCAGGACGACGAAGGCATAGGCGGGTGCCGCGGCCAGGAACTGGACGCCGACGAAACGCGGGAAGCGAAACAGCGTCAGGTCCAGCATCGGCCGGCGCACGCGCCGCTCGACAATGACGAAGGCGGCAAAGAAGATGGCGGCCACGCCGAGAAGCGCGACAACGAAGGGATTGGCCCAGCCGCTCTGCGGCGCCTGCAGCACGCCATAGGTCAGCGCGGCAAGCGCGACGGTAAAGGTGCCGGCTCCCGCCCAGTCGAGTCCGGTTGCGTCAGGGTCGCGCGATTCGGCGACGGTGCGCAGGCCAAGTGCGGCGGCAGCAATCGCAAGCGCCGCCACGAGAAGAAAGATCGCGCGCCAGCCGAATGTATCGATGAGCAGGCCGGAGGCGACTGGGCCGAAGGCGAGCCCGATGCCGAAGCTGGTGCCGAGGAAACTGAAGGCGCGCAGCCGCAATTGCCCATCGAATTCCTGGGCAAGCGCAGAGGCGCCGCCGGCGAAGGCGGCAGCGCCGCCAATGCCTTGCAGGGCTCTGAACATGTCGAACCAGACGATGTCCGGCGCCAGCATGCAGCTCAGCGCGGCAAGCACATAGCTCGCGAGACCGACGAGGAAGATCCGCTTGCGGCCATGGTTGTCGGCCAGCGCCCCGGCCGCCATCAGGCCGGCGCCGAAGGTCAGCATGAAGGCATTGGTCACCCAGTTGAGTTCGATCGGACTGCCGCCGAGATCGGCGGCAATGCGGGACAGCGCCACGGCAGGGCCGGTGAAGCTCAACGGCATCGTCATGGCTGCGAGGCAAACCGATAGCAACACAAGCCATCTGCCGGCCGGGCCGGTTCTGGTCATCAAAGTCATGGATTTTCCTATCTGTGGCGGGCTTGCCGGCGTGCCCCTGACTGGCGGCGCCGATCGTAACGACAAGATAGGGCGGTGACATTTCCGGCAAAATAGTATTAGATCTCCAGTCATCCCGGAATGAAACGCTCGAATAGGGCTCGAATAGGCTTGTACCGTGGATCGTCTAAACGGCCTTCTGGCTTTCACCCGCACTGCCGAGCTCGGCAGTTTCGTCACCGCCGGACGGGCGCTCGGCATCTCCGCTTCCGCCGTCGGCAAGAGCGTCGCCCGGCTCGAGCAGGAGCTTGGCGTGCGGCTGCTGCAGCGCAGCACGCGGCGCATCGGCCTGACCGAGGAGGGCAAGCTGTTCAACGAGCGGGTGCGCCGCATCCTCGACGACATGGAAGACGCGGAGGCGATGCTGTCGCGCACACGCGAGACGCCGCATGGCCGGCTACGCATCTCGACGCCGATCGTCACCTATCACCTGCTGTTGCCGGTGCTGTCGGAGTTCATGGCCCGCTATCCCGAAATCGAACTCGACATCGATTTCAACGATCGCATCGTCGACGTCATCGACGAAGGTATCGACGTCGCGATCCGCAGCGGCGAGTTGCCCGACTCACGATTGGTGTCGAGGCCGGTCGCGCCCTTTCGCATGCTTCTGTATGCGGCCGCTTCCTATCTCGACCGGCATGGCACGCCCCGCACGCCCGCGGATCTCACGGCGCATTTCGGCATACATTTCCGCTTTCTCAACAGCGGCAGGCTGCTCGACTGGCCGTTCATCACCGGGAGCGCCGCGCCGCAGATCCGTTCGATGCTGACCTGCAACAACATGGAGGCGTTGAAGGGCGCGACGCTTGCCGGTCTCGGCATCGCCTGCATGCCCGATTTCCTGGTGCGGGAGGCGCTGCATGAGGGAAAGCTGCGCACCGTGCTTGAAGACGATGTCGACGGCCGCGGCCAGTTCCGCATGCTGTGGCCGTCCAATCGCCACCTCTCGCCGAAGGTCCGCGTCTTCGTCGATTTCCTGCCCGAATGGCTTGCGGCAGGGCGGGACGAGAGCCCGCGGCGATGATCAGTAGGTCGTGCGTCCGCCGGAGAGGTCGAAGGTCGCGCCGGTGGTGAAGGAGTTCTCGTCCGACAGCATGAAGGCGACCATGGCGGCCGCCTCTTCGACCTCGACGAAACGGCCGCGCGGCACTTTGCCGAGCATATAAGCGACCTGGGCCTCGGTGAGTTGCTCCAGAATGCGAGTGCGGGCAGGCGAGGGAGTCAGCGCGTTGACGGCGATGTCGTGGCCGGCGAGTTCCTTGCCGAGCGACTTGGTCAGCGCCAGCACGCCGGCTTTTGCAGCGGAATAAGCGGCGGCATTGGGATTGCCTTCCTTGCCGGCCACCGAGGAGATGTTGACGATGCGGCCGTAATTGCGCGCGATCATGCCGGGCACGAGGCGCTTGCAGCAATAGAAGACGCCGTTGAGATCGATATCGACGATCTGGCGCCATGCGGCGGGATCGTAGTCCACCACCGTCGCCGCCGGCCCGGCAATGCCGGCATTGTTGACCAGGAGATCGACGGGGCCGAGCGTCCGCTCGGTCTCAGTGGCGGCGCGGTCGACGGCCTCGATCTGCGACTGGTCGCAAAGGATGGCCTCGACGCGGCCGAGCGAAGCGAGTTCGGCGGCGGCCTTGGCCATCGCGGCCTGGTCGACGTCCCAGATAGCGACACCGGCGCCCGACGACAGCAGGCGTCGCGCGACCGCAAGGCCGATGCCTTGCGCGCCGCCCGTCACCACGGCGATGCGGCCGGAAAGATCGACGGCGTTCAAACGGCGGTTCATCGGCAATTCCCCTGCTTCTTTAGAGCAATTCAGCATCCCGCCAGGATTGCCGACCTCCAATTTTCTGTTCTTACACAATCCGGACGGAAAACCGCCGAGCACTTTCCTGGAATGCTTTGGCATTGGATAGCTCGGATCAGGTCCCGACGTTTCGCGCCACCAGCTTGGCTACGCTTGGCCCAATGAGCAGCACGACCAGAAAGCGCGCCGACTGCAGCGCCATGACGAAGGAGATTCCGCGCCATGCGCTCCAGAAGCGCCGCGTCCGAGGGCGCTCTGGTGAGGAGTCCACCTTTTGGTCTTAGACCCGGAGCCGGGAATGCGAACCCCCGTGGCACCTTGTTGGCAGGGCCGCAACACCCTCACTTGTCCATGCCAAACAACGCTTCGATCTCTTCGCCACCCATGCGATCGAAACTTTCGGGGCTGGAAAACTGGCCAGCCATAAAGCCCACACGCCGTATCTGCGCAGTGGTAGGTTGACCGATAGGCACGACCTTGACCAACGGCTTGCCTGCCTTAGTGATGATAAACGGCTCACCTCCGGCGGCCTGGTCTACCAGACGTGATAAAATTAGTCTTTGCATGGTGGATGCTCACGGTCCGCATTAGGTGCTCCAACAAACGATAGAGCTGTTCCCCAGTCAGCCGGCCTTTTCCGGCGCGGGAAGTCCAAAGCCGCCGACCGGGTTGGTCTCGACCTGGAACTCGAAGCCGGCGATGAAGGGACGCGCCTTGGCGATCGCGGCCTGGACTTCCGGCAATTGCAGCGAGGCCTTGTGGCTCGCCTGGTCGGTCCACACTTCGGTGACCCAGATCGCGTCGGCGTCGACCGGATCGATGGCGATGATGTAGCTCAGGCAACCGGGGAGGGCGCCGGTGCTTTCGCGCAGCACGTCCATGACCGCATCGCGCTGGCCGCGCGCCGCCCGCATCTTGCCGATCAGTCCGTACATGCCTTTGCTCTCCCTCCAGGTTGCGCGCTGCACCGAGTATGCAATCGACCGCTCACGGCATCAACTGGCCACCATTGACCTCGATCACCTGGCCGATGATGTAGCCGCTCAACAGGTCGGACGACAGGAACAGATAGGCGCCGACGCAATCCTCAGGCGTTCCGGCGCGGCCCTGCGGTATGGTGGCGACCATCGCCTTGATCTGCTCGGCGTTCGAATAGCGTTCGTGGAAGGGCGTCAGGATCGTGCCCGGCGCCACGGCGTTGACGCGGATGCCAAAGCCGATCAACTCCTTGGCCATGCCGCGCGTCACGTTGGAGACGAAGGCTTTGGACGAACCATAGAGGCCGGCGCCGCCGCCGGCGCCGTTGCGGGCGGCGATCGAAGTGGTGTTGATGATGAAGCCGCCCTGGCGCTTCAGCCACGGTATCGCCTTGCGCGAGGCGGTCAGGACAGAGCGCGCATTGAGGTCCATGACCGCGTCGTACTGCGCCTCGTCCTGATCGGCATAAGCGACGCGGCCGAGCATGCCACCGGCATTGTTGACCAGGCCGTCGAGCCGGCCGAAATGGTTTGCGCTCTCCTCGACGACACGCTCGACGTCGGCAGGTTTCGAAAAGTCCCCCTGGACCAGAAACACCTCGCCGCCATCGTCGCGGATGGATCCGGCCACGATTTCGGCGGGCGCTAGGCTCGCGTTGTAATGCAGCGCCACGCGGCATTTCTGCGCCGCGTAAGCACGGGCAAGGGCCGCGCCGATGCCGGTCGAAGCGCCGGTGACCAGCACCGCCTTTCCGGCAAGATCGGGGATGGCAAGTGTCGTCATGTCGGCTGGCCTCCAGGCTGCCATCCTTCGTAGGCCATTGTCGGCCTGGCCTTCAAGTCCGCGCATTCAGGGCCTGAGATAGACATAGCCCTGGTGCTGCAACTCGGCGAGCCTCACGACGCCGCCCTTCTCGGCAAGCTCGAAGCCCGCCAGCAGGTCGGTCAGTGCGATATCCATGCCGTGCAAGGTGTTGCCGCAGGCTTGCGGGACAAGTCCCTGCTGGACCAGGCCGGCGAAGCGGCTGGAAACAGCGCCGGAAGCGCCCTTGGACTTGAAGGCGGCCAGAGCCGGACCGTGCACCACAAGCACGATATCGACATTGCCGCCGGTGCCTTCATAGTGGTTCTTGATGTTGCCGAGGACGAAGTTGACCTTGTCCGCGTCGCTGAGGTGATAGGCGACTTTCAGCCGCCCCTCAGGTGTTGCCGCATTTGCCCGGCTCAGGCCGAACAGGCCCATGGCGCCTGCGAGACCGGCACGAAAAATGTCACGGCGCAGCATCCTATCCTCCCTTGCCTCGCCCGCTCGCGCGATTTTGCGTGGTTCAGGCGGCACGCCTAGACTAGCATATCCCGGCCCTGTCGGTGGGAGGAGGATCACATGACATCGAGGACCATGGTGGCGAGGACCATGGCGGGCGTGGCGCTTTGCGCCACCCTTGCCGCTTTTGCCGGCGCGGCGCGCGCCGAACAGCCGCCCAAACTTCCCGAGCTCAGCCCGACCGGCGCCGACGCCTGCTTCGGCCGCGTCTACGACGCCGCCCATCTCAAGGCGCATCCGCATCAGAAGGTGGCTCGCATCTTCTTCCTCTACGGCCATGACCCGGTGAGCCGGCCGAACGAAGAACCCGCCGCCAACCAGGACACTTCCTATAACGGCTTCCTTGCCACCACGGCGCGCGGCGCCAAGAAGCCGGAATGGGCAAGCAGCTGGTGCAACAAGGAGGATCCAAGCGACAAGGCGAGCGGCGTCCGTTGCGGCATGGATTGCGACCGCACGCTGGCTTCGCTGAAAGTCGACGACAAGGGAAAGCTGCTTCTGTCCGGTTTGTCGCAAGACGTCTATCTCGACCCGGATTCGGAAGAACAGCTCGGCAAAGCGGAATACAACAAGCAGGCGCTGGGCAGCGAGGACGACAATTTCAAACTAGATCCGATGCCGGCCGACAGCTGCAAGGCGGAGTTCGCGCGCATCGATCCGATCGACCCGGCGCTTGGCGATCCGCTGCGCGTGCGGCTGAAGCCCGATCAGCCCTTCTGCTTCGGGCGTGACTACGACGATGCGCATCTGAAGTCGCATCCCAACCAGCTCACGCAATCGATCCGCATCTTCCGCGGACCCGTCGAGCTTGCCTCCTTCGCCGCTGGCGGCGATGCCGCGAACTGGCCCGATGGCGCCGATATCGCCGTTTCGGTGACGACGAGGCAGAAAGGGAAAAAGGTCACGCAGACCTATTCCTGCCAGGGCGAGGCCGACCAGTGGCGCTGTTCGGCCAGCTCGAAGATGAGCGACTTTTCCTGCGACATCTCGCAGAAGGAGATTTTCCTCAAGCGCGGTGCCAACGGCACGATGAGGGTCGCGAACCCCAACAATGCGGTGGCGGTCCTCAATCTCTGCTCGAAGGCGGCGAATGGCAAGACCAGATCCGACGACAAGGTCTATCGGCTGCAGCCACTGCCACAGTCGGCCTGCGCGCCGTGACCAGCGCTTCGTCATTCTATGGCGGAGCAAGGAGCGAAGCGACGCGGCGCAGACCATAGAATCCATGCCGTGACTTGGAAGCGCCGCCTCGGTGCAGAATTTTGTTCCGTTGCACGCCTTGGCGAAGGTAACGGAATGGATTCTAGGGTCTTCGCGACGGAGCTTCGCTCCTGCTCCGCCCTAGAATGACGAAGTTGAGAGGCTCCGGCCAATCTCCAACGTCTGCCATGCTTACACCGTCAAGCGAAAGGCACCGCCGTGGTGCCTTTCGGCAGCTTCGCCTCGTCGTCCGGCTCGACATGGATGGTGACGCGCACCGAGGGGATTTCGGCTTTCAGCGCATCCTCGATGCGGTCGCAGATGACATGGCTGGCGCCGACCGTCATGTCGGCATCGACGACGAGGTGGAACTCGATGAAGGTGGCGCGCCCGGCTATGCGTGTCTTGAGATCATGGACCTCGAGCGCGCCCTTCGAATTGGCCGAGATGATGTCGCGGATCTGCATGTGTTCGTGGTTGTCGACGGCGCGGTCCATCAGCCCGTTCATCGAGGAGCCGATGACATGCCAGCCCTGCCACAGGATGTTGAGCGCGACGATGACGGCAAGCGCGGGGTCGAGGATCTGCCAGCCGGTGAGCACGGCGCCGACAAGGCCGCCGAACACGCCGACGGATGTCACCACATCGGTCATGATGTGCTGGCCGTCGGCGACGAGGGCCGGCGACTTCGCATTCCGGCCGGTGCGGATCAGCGTCCAGGCCCAGATCGCATTGATGACCGTCGCGACGCCGTTGACCGCAAGACCTTCCCAGGGCTGTTCGAGCGGGGCCGGATGCTGCCAGGACCGCCAGACCTCGTTGAGGATCAGCAGCGCCGCGACGACGATCAGCACGCCTTCCAGCACCGCTGAAAGATACTCCGCCTTGTGGTGGCCGAAGGGATGGTCCTGATCGGGGGGCTTGTAGCTGACCTGGATCGCCCAGAAGGCGGCGGCCGAGGCAATCACGTTGACGATCGATTCCAGCGCGTCGGAATAGAGCGCGACGGAGCCGGTGATGTACCAGGCGGCAAGCTTCAAGACCAGCACGACGCAGGCGACGACGATCGACCAGAAGGCAAGCCTGGCGACCTTCTCCCGGGTCGCGGCTTTCGCCGCGGCCGCTGTCGTGTCCAGCGTTTGCGCCATCTTTTCTAAGCGGCCTTTTCCTTGGCCTTGCGCGGCAGATGCGCGACGATGTTCTCGATGATGCGCATGCCGGCATTGTGACCGAGCGTCATGATCGATTCCGGATGGAACTGCACCGCCGCGATCGGCTCCTTGCGGTGCTCGAAAGCCATGATGACGCCGTCCTCGGTCTCGGCGGTGACCACGAAACCGTCGGGCAGGCGCACGGGGTCGGCGAAGATCGAGTGGTAGCGGCCGACGGTCACTTCCTTGGGCAGTCCGGAGAAGATGATACCGGGCTTCGAGACGCGGATGCGCGACGGCTTGCCATGCATGGGGATGTGCAACTGCCTGAGTTCGCCGCCATAGGCCTCGGCCAGTGCCTGCAGGCCGAGACAGACGCCGAAGATCGGCAGGTCGCGGCTGCGCGCTCGTCTGATGGTGGCGGCGCAGTCGAAATCCTTCGGCGTGCCCGGTCCGGGCGACAGCACGACGAGATCCGGCTTCAACCGCTCGAAGACCTCCTCCGGCACCGGCGAGCGAACCGTGGAGACGTTGGCGCCGGTCTGGCGGAAGTAGTTGGCCAAGGTATGGACGAAACTGTCCTCATGGTCGACCAGCAGGATGTTGACGCCGTCGCCGACGCGCGCGGTGGTGCGCTCGGTTCCGGTGGCGTTGCCGGTCTTGGCGTCGCGGATGGCGGAGAGCATGGCGGATGCCTTCAGTTCGGTTTCGGCTTCTTCTTCCTCGGGAATGCTGTCGAAAAGCAGCGTGGCGCCGGCGCGGACCTCGGCGATGCCGTCCTTGATGCGGATGGTGCGCAAGGTCAGCCCGGTGTTCATGTCGCCGTTGAAGTTGACCATGCCGACCGCCCCCCCATACCAGGCGCGCGGGCTCTTCTCATTCTGCTCGATGAAGCGCATGGCCCACAGCTTCGGCGCGCCGGTGACGGTGACTGCCCAGGCATGCGAGAGAAATGCGTCGAAAGCGTCCATGCCTTCGCGCAACCGCCCCTCGATATGGTCGACGGTGTGGATCAGGCGCGAATACATCTCGATCTGGCGGCGGCCGATGACACGCACCGAGCCCGGCTCGCAGACGCGCGACTTGTCGTTGCGGTCGACGTCCGAGCACATGGTGAGCTCGGACTCGTCCTTCTTCGAGTTGAGCAGCTTCAGGATCTGCTCGCTGTCGGAAATGGCGTCGTCGCCGCGCTTGATTGTGCCCGAGATCGGGCAAGTCTCGACGCGGCGGCCGTTGACGCGCACGAACATCTCGGGCGAGGCGCCGATCAGATATTCGTTTTCGCCGAGATTGATGAAGAAGGAATAGGGCGAGGGGTTGATCGACTTCAGCTTGCGCGAGATGTCTGAAGGCTGGGTCTCGCAGCGCTCGTAGAACATCTGTCCAGGCACGACTTCGAACAGGTCGCCGCGCTTGAAGCTCTCCATGGCGCGCCGCACCAGGTTGGCGTATTCGCCCGGTTCATGATCGCCGCGCGGCGGGATGCGGTCGGCGGTCTTGAACGGCTCGGCATGGGCGTCGCGCGGCAGGCCCTCGGTCGAAAAACCCTCGCCCGAATAGTCGTAGCGGTCGGTCCAGGCCTTGGTCGAATAATGGTCGACGACCAGGATCTCGTCAGGCAGGAACAGCACGAGATCGCGCTGGCTTTCCTTGCGCTCGAGCTTGTAGTCGACCGGGTCGAACTGGAAGGCCAGGTCGTAGCCGAAGGCGCCGTAAAGGCCGAGATTGGCGTCCTCGGTGGTCTTGAACAGCGCAGTGATGGCGCGAAGCACGGTGAAGACCGACGGAACGCGGCTGCGCTCCTCCTCGGTGAAGACGCGGCCGGGTTTCGCCACATCGAGACGAATGAGCGTCTTCGAGGTCTCGGAGATCGTCACTTCGCTCAAGCTGGCAAGCGCCTTGCCGATCACGGGCAACAGCGCTTCGCCGCGCTTGTTCAGCGCTTCGATGCGCATCGTGCGGCCCCGCGCGGAGATGACCAGCGGCGGATCGATGATGGCCGTATCCCAGCGCGTGTAGCGGCCCGGATATTCGTAGTTGGAGGAAAACACTGCGCCCCGGCGCGAATTCAGGCCGTCGACATAGGCATCGATCGCGCCTTCATAGGGCCGGTCGTGGCGTTCCCGGGTGATCGTCACGCCGCCCGCGGTGACGAAACGCTCCGCCCCGTTGTCCAGAACTTTAGTCGTCATTGCCGTCTCCATCAGCGTTTTGGGCAACGGACCCGGGAATGGCTTTAAAAAACAAATGGCCGCCCGGACATTCCGTTGCGGCCACCCTCTACTTTCACGCGCACACGCACGAACAGGCCGCTGTCAGCGAGCCCACCACCAAACGGTCTTGTTCGAACGCATGTTCATGGCGACTCCCATAGCGGCGAATGGAGGTCCATGCAACTGGATTTCACGCCGATGCCGAACGCGCGGCCTCAGTCTTCCAGCGTGCCGGAGCGCGCGTCGCTGCTCCTGGCGTCGCCGGCGAGCTTCAGAAGATCCTCGCCGGCGCGGATGATGCGGCGCGCGCGGCGGGTCAGGATGAAGCCCGATTGCGGGGCAAACACTTCCGTGCGGCCGCCAGCCTCGCCGGGCGCATGCACGATCGTCGCCAGCCTGTCGCCTTTCTTGACGCGGTCGCCGGGCTTGACGTCGTAGAGGATCGCGCCGGCCCTGCACGAAGGCATCATGTCGATGTTTTCCAGCGGCACGACAGGGCCGGAAAATTTCTCGAATTTCGGTACGGATGAATCCTGAACGACACCGCGCGTCACCAGCAGTCGGTAGAGTCCCGCGGCATCAGAAGCAGCGAGCGCGGCGTCGACATCGAGTATGCCGCGATATTCGACCGTGGTGACGGCGCGGCGGTCGAAGCGCGCGACGCTCGCTGGCACGTTCTGATAGGGCATGATCGAGGCGCCTTCGAAGGTGCCGGTGTTGTCCTCACTCCACAGCAGGACGGCTTCGGCGCCCATGGCGGCCGCGCAGTCGGCCATATGCGGCCACAGGCTGGTGTGGATGTAGAGATAGGCAAGGCCTTCGTCGTCGCAGTGGAGGTCAAGGACGATGTCGTTGCCGAGGGAGAGCTGGACGAGCCGGTTCTTCAGCCGGCGATCGGCGCCGCCGAGGCTGACATCGGGCAACAGCCTGGCGTCGGGCGCGGCAAGCAACGGAAAGGAGCGGTTGAAGTTGGTCCGGGTGCCGAGATTGAAGCGGCCCTGATGCTCGCCGAAATGATATTGCGCGCGGCCGATCGGATTGGCCCAGGGCACGATGGTGATCGGACCCTTGATGCGGCCCTCGGCCTCCGCCTTGGCCAGCATCGGCATCAGCGCGTCGATGGCGACGACGCCCGGCAGCTCGCCGGCATGCAGCGCCGCCTGCAGATAGGCGGAAGGAGCCGCCTTGTCCTTGCCCTCGAAGCGCAGGACCGGAAATTCGTAAACGACACCCTCGCTGTCGCCGGCGATGCGCTCGATCGTCTTCTGCATGGGACACCTCCGCGTGAAGAGGTTTCACCCATGCATTTTTGCGATCGGGCTGTCGAGTGGTCCAGCCGTGCCGTGCTGTCGGGGCAGGGTGGCTACGGCGAAGACGCCGAGCCTTGCTACGGCGAAGACGCCGAGCCTTGCTACGGCGAAGACGCCGAGCTGCTAGGGCGAAGACGCCGAGCCTTATTCAGCCGGTTGTGGCTGCAGGACCGTGCGGCGGTCGAGCGCCTGCGACAGCACGGCCACGGCGACGGCCAGAAGCGAGAGCCCCGCGCCCACCAGCGGCAGGTTGGCGTAGGATACGCCCCAGGAGATGGCGAGGCCGCCGATCCAGGCGCCGCCGGCATTGCCGACATTGAAGGCGCCCTGGTTGAGCGTGGCGGCAAGGTTCGGTCCTTCGGCAGCCGCTTCGACGACGCGTATCTGCAGCGGCGGCACGACGATGAAGATCAGCATGCCCCACAGGAAGACGATGGCGACAGCCACGCTTGCGATGGCGCCGAGCTCGGTAAAGACGACGAAGAGCAGCGCCATGGCGAGCAGCGTGGCGATCACCGTCGGCATCAGCTTCCAGTCCGCAAGCCTGCCGCCGATGATGTTGCCGATGGTCATGCCGGCGCCGAACAGCAGCAGCACCCAGGTGACGGTCGCCGTCGACAGGCCGGAGACGTCGGTGAGGTAAGGCTTGATGTAGGTGAAGACGGCGAACAGGCTGGCGGAGGCGAGCGAGGCGATCAGCATCGCCAGCCAGACCTGCAACCTGCGCAACACACGCAGTTCGCCCATCAGCCCGCCGCCGCTCGGTTCGGTGACATCCGAAGGCACCAGCCAGGCGATGGCCGCGACCGAGACCAGCCCGATGCCGACGACGGCGAGGAAGGTGGCACGCCAGCCGAAAGTCTCGCCGAGCGCCGTGCCGGCGGGAACGCCGAGGATGTTGGAGAGCGTCAGGCCGGCAAACATCAGCGCGATAGCGCTCGCCCGCTTGTTGCGCGGCACGAGGCTCGCTGCAACGACGGAGCCGATGCCGAAGAAGGCCCCGTGGCCGAAAGCGGTGAAGACGCGCGCGGCCATCAGCAGCCAGTAGTTCGGTGCGATGGCGCAGAAGAGGTTACCGATGACGAAGAGCGTGGCGAGGCCGACAAGCACCGGTTTGCGTGGCAGGCGGGCGGTTGCCATGGCGACGATCGGCGCGCCGAAGACGACGCCCAGCGCATAGCCGGTTACCAGAAGGCCAGCCGATGGGATCGAGACGCCGAGGTCGGCCGCGACTTCCGGCAGCAGGCCCATGATGACGAATTCGGTGGTGCCTATGCAGAAGGATGCAATGGCGAGCGCTAGGATCGGCAGCGGCATGGGATGTCCGGACTGAATCGGTTCAAAATTTAGACTGGGGCTGGATATGCCCGGCGCACAAGCGCCATTGTTGCAACGCAGCAATGCAGAAACGGAAGAGCGCCCGGCTGGGCTCAGAGACCTTTGTTTCACGGCTGCGGCAAAGTCGCCGAGCCTGACCGCTTCGCACTTTTCCTGGACTTGCTCTAAGCCAGCGGCTTCAGCTCCTGGGCAATGGTCGGCAGCAGCTCCGAGACGGTGGGGTGGATGTGCATGGCGCGCGCCAGCGTCGAGATCGGTGCCTTGGCATACATGAGGTCGAGCACGCAGTGGATAGCCTCGTCGCCGCCCGGTCCGAGCACCGAGCAGCCGAGGATTTCGCCGGTGTCGGCATCGGCCAGGATCTTCATGAAGCCTTGCGTCTCGCCCTTTTCGACCGCGCGGCCGACACGCGTCATCGGCCGCTGTCCGACCAGCGCGCGGCGGCCGGATTTCTTCACGGCGGCTTCCGTCATGCCGCAGCGCCCAAGCGGCGGATCGATATAGAGCGCATAGGCTTCGATGCGGTCGCTGACCTTGCGCGGATCGTTGTCAAGCAGGTTGGCGGCGACGATCTCGAAGTCGTTGTAGGAGGTATGGGTGAAGGCGCCCTTGCCGTTGCAGTCGCCCATCGCCCAGATGCCGGGCACATTGGTGCGCAACTGGTCGTCGACGACGACGAAGCCGCGCTGATCGACCGCGACGCCGGCCTTGTCGAGGCCGAGATCGTCGGTGTTCGGAACGCGCCCCAGTGCCAGCAGCACATGCGAGCCGATGGCCGGCGGCTTGTCGGCGGAGAAGGTGACGGCGATGTCGCTGCCTTGTTTGGCGAAGCTTATATCGCCGGCGCCGACATGGACGTCGATGCCTTCGTTTTCGAGGATGGACAGGATGGCCGCGGAGGTGTCCTCGTCCTCGCGGCCGGTCAGCCGCGGCGCTTTCTCGATCACCGTGACCTCGGAGCCGAAGCGGCGGAACATCTGCGCGAATTCGAGCGAGATGTAGCTGCCGCCGACGACGATCAGATGGCTGGGCAGCACATCGAGGTCCATCATCGAGGCATTGGTGAGATAGGGTACGTCGTTGACGCCGGGCAGGTTGGGTACCGAGGCGCGGCCGCCGGTGTTGAGGAAGATCTTTGGCGCGGTCAGAAGTTGGTCGCCGACGCGCACAGTGTCGGCGGATTCGAAACGCGCATGGCCGCGGTAGAGCGTGCAGCCCTCCATGCCGGCGATCCATTTTTCGAGATTGCCGCGGGCGTCGTTGGTGACCTTGTCCTTGCGCGCCTTGATCCGTTTGTAGTCCACGCCGACGGGGCCCGAGAGCGCGACGCCGTAGTCGGCGGCGCGGCGGGCGAGATGCGCGGCATAGGCGCTCGCCACCATCGTCTTGGTCGGCATGCAGCCGGTGTTGACGCAGGTGCCGCCGATGAACTTGCGCTCGACCAGCGCGACCTTCATGCCGGCGGCCTCGAGCCGGCCGACGAGCGGCGGGCCGGCTTGGCCGCCGCCGATGACGATGGCGTCGAAGCTTTTTGCGCTCATGCGACCGCCGCCACGATGAGCAGCCCGCCGATGATCGCCACCGCGTCCTCGATGAAGGCGGCGGGTGGATCCTTGCCGAAAGCGGCGGCCAGCCGGCCGCGCGCTTCGGCGCCGCCCAGCGTGCCGATCACCGCGCCGATCGCGCCCGCGACCAGGCCGCCGATGGTGGCGCTGGCGGTCGCGCCGATGACTGCGCCGCAGAAGGCGCCGGTCACGATGCGGGTGCCGAACTGCTGCGGCACTTTCCGGCTCGGCGTCGACGGCAGCTGATCGGTGACCAGCTCAACGATTGCCAGGATGGTGAAGATGCCGACGGCAATCCAGTGACCCATGAAGCTTGCCCAGGTGCCTGCGACCGGGAGCCAGCCGAGATACGAACCCCAGGCGACGGCGGCGGGCGCGGTCATGGCGCGCAGGCCGGCAATGACGCCTATCAGCAGTGCAAGAATGTAAAGCATGATCGACCCCCCAAATTGAGACCGTCGCATGGTCTCGCAACGGCAGGCTAGCATAAGCCAAGCGTTTGGCTACGGGGCTTTTGTCAGACAATCGATTATGCTTTGGCGATTATGCTTTGGCAGCAGACGAAACCTGGAGGTGCCACCATGACGACAAGCGAACGCATGAAGATGGCGGCGGGCGAATGGTACACCTGCATCGACGATGAGCTGGAGGCGTTGCGCGTTGCCGCGCGCGATGCGGTGTTCGAGCACAACGGCCTGCCGCCCCGGCGGCGCGGCAATATCGCTCCGGCCTTGCGGGCGCTGCTCGGCGGCGTGGGCGAGCGGGCTCGCATCGAGGCGCCGTTCCATTGCGCCTATGGCTTCAACCTGTTCCTCGGCGATGGCGTCTTCCTCAATGCCGGCTGCACCATCCTGGATACCGCGCCGGTGCGCATCGGCAAGGGAACTCTGCTTGGGCCCAATGTGCAGATCTACTGCGCCGAGCATCATCGCGAGGCCTCAGGCCGGCTGGCCGGGCTGGAGATCGCCAGGCCCGTGACGATCGGCGACAATGCTTGGATCGGCGGCAGCGCGGTCATCCTCGCCGGCGTCAACATAGGCGAGGGCGCCATCGTCGGCGCGGGTGCGGTGGTGACGCGCGACGTGCCGGCGAACACCACCGTCGTCGGCAACCCGGCGCGAAGCGTTGCGCCTCGCTGAGCGCCCTGCGGTTCGAGCGTTCCGGTATGCTGTTCTATGCGCTTCCTGACGGAAAGCCGTCGCGCAGGGTTCCTGGAATTGCCGTGGCGCAAGCAAACCGGATCGTCGCCTCGAAACCGTCTTCGCGGCCCGATGCCGGCGAATTCAGGCTCAGTGTCGCGCCAGTCTGCTGTAGGATCTTGCTGACGATCGCCAGGCCGAGACCCGAGCCGCCAGAAGGCGTCGTTCCGCGTTCGAAGCGTCTCAGCAGCTTGTCGGGCGCCGGCACGACGGGACCTCCGTTGATCACGCTCAACCCCGCGCTGTCGTCGACACGTATCACCACCGTTCGATCCTGGGCGCTGTGTCGAAGAGCGTTTTCGATCAGGTTGCGCGTCACGATCGCCAGCGCGTCGGGGTCGATGGCCACCTCCACCGTGCCTTTTGACGGCCTTTCGAGGCTCAACCGGAATTCGTTCTCGGCATGCTGTTCGAAATCCGCGACCACAAGCGCAACCACTGCGCCCAGATCAGCCGATTTTCCGGCGGCAATTCCGGCGTCGGCGCGCGCCAGTTGCATGAGTTTCTCCGAAAGGTTGGACAGGCTTACGAGCGCCGCCTTGATCTGTCGCGGGCGCTTCATACCCGCATCGTCGGTTGCCTCGGCGATCATCCGCTCGGCCTGGGCCAACGCTCCGGCGATCGGAGTGCGCAGTTCGTGGGCGGCGTTGGCGGTGAATTCCTTTTCGGCTTCCATTGCCATGTGGAGCCGCCGCATCAGCCTGTTGACCGACTTGGCGATTGCCGCAAGCTCGACGGGGAGATGCTCGGTGTCGATCGCGGCGAGATTGTCGCCATCGCGGGCGCTGATGTCGGCACGCAGCTTTCCGATCGGGCGCATGAACCGTGTCAGGGTCAGCCAGGCAAGTATCGCGCTGAGCGGTGTCAGGGCAATCATCGGTACGAGGAAGCCGGCGGCGGCTTCCAACGTCTCTTCATTGCGGCGCTGGTCGCTCTCGGCGACCTGGACGAACAAGGTGCCGCTTACCGCCGGCTCGGTGTAGACGCGCCATCCCGCCTCTTGCGAGAAGCCTCGCGTGAGCCCGGTCGTCAGCGGAGTGGCTGGCGCGCCGTGGGAATGGAGCATTATCCGACCCTGGCTGTCCCGCACCTGGTAGATCAGCCGTTGGCCATCTTCTTCTTGCGAGACAGCCTCCGCAAGTTCGCGCGGAGGCTGAAGCGTTTCGCGTCCAAAGAGGTCGTCAATGACGAGCGGCAGCAACCTGTGGGCCGCCTCTTGCATCGAATTATCCATGGCCTCGTTGATTTCGCGATGAAGCGTGAAGGTTCCGGTGGCGGCAGCCACAACTCCAAACATGACGGTTACGATGATCAACGAGGCGACCAGCCGTCCGACAAGGCTGAATCGCCAGCTCATCGGGCCACTAGGCGATAGCCCAGCCCCCTCACGGTCGCGATCACGTCGCGGCCGAGTTTTCTGCGCAGGCGGCTCACATAGACCTCGACGGTATTGCTCTCCACCTCGGCGCCAAAAGCGTAAAGCGCGTCCTCTACCTGACCCTTGCTGACCGTGACGCCTGGCCGGCCGAGAAATTGTTCCAGCACGGTCCATTCGCGGGCGGTCAACTGGATCTCCCTGCCGCCGACCAGCACGCGGCGATGGGCAGTGTCGACCTCGACCGGCCCGATCCGGATGAGCGGGTTGGGGTTCCCGACATAGCGGCGCGCCACCGCCGCCAGGCGGGCGGACAATTCGCCCAGATCGAATGGCTTGACCAGATAATCGTCCGCACCGGAATTCAACCCGTCTATCCTGTCCGAGAGCTGATCGCGAGCGGTGAGGATCATGACCGGAGTGCGGTGGCCGCCGCGGCGGAAAACCTTGAGGAATTCCAGGCCCTTGCCGTCCGGCAAATGCAGATCGAGCAGCATCAGCTGATACGTCACGACACGCAAATGCTCACGGGCTTCCTCAAGTGTGCCGCTCCAATCGACGGCATGGCCATCGGCGGCCACGTGGTCGCGCACGGCTTCACCCAGCACGCGATCATCCTCGATCAACAGAACACGCACGCCGCCTCCGCAGCCTAACCATCCGTCCCATGCAGAACGATACTGACAGTAGCCTGAACGCCAGTCCCATCAATCGGCGCGTCTGCTCTCCAAGTGCGGCATTTGCAAGAACCGGCCGGCGTTCAGGCTGCTGTCAGCTTTCGGTCGCAGGTTTTTCGGCATCGGAATCAACCGATGGAGAAACCGATATGAGAACAATCGTCCTGACCGCGCTGGCGCTGGGCCTGGCCGCGCCGGCCTTCGCAGCAGACCGATGCAACGTGCCGACCGACCAGTGGCAGCCGCGCGAGGCATTGCAGAAGAAGCTGGAAGGAGAGGGCTGGAAGGTCCGCAGCATCAAGACCGAAAACGGCTGCTACGAAGCCAAGGCGGTCGACGCCAGCGGCAAGAGGCTGGAAGGCGTGTTCAATCCCAAGACGCTGGAGTCGGTCGGCGCCGATTCCGACGACGGTTGATCGCCATGAACGCCACTCTTTGGACACGGGAAACCTCGGTCAGGGTCTGGAGCTCCTATGTTCGCCTCTTCCACTGGTCGCTGGTTCTGTGCATTGCCGTGGCGTGGCTTTCTTCCGGGGAAATCATGAAGGTGCATGAGCTGGCCGGCTATTGCGCCGGAGTCCTGATCGCCTCGCGCCTGGTCGCGGGGCTGGCCGGGTCCGGGTATACGCGCTTCGATCAATTCGTGCGCGGACCGCGCATGGTGCGATCGTATCTCGCCGACGTGGTGCATGGCCGTGAGAGGCGATATCTCGGCCACAATCCTGCTGGCGGCGCCATGGTGCTGGCGCTTGTGATTTGCATCGCGGGAATTGCGCTGACCGGATGGATGCAGACCGCCGACGCCTGGTGGGGCGTTGCCTGGGTTGAGGACACGCACAAGGTTCTGGGCAATGGTATCCTGGTGCTGATCGGCCTGCATGTCGGCGGCGTGGTTCTGGCAAGCCTGCGCCATGGCGAGAACCTGGTTCGGGCGATGGTCACCGGCCGGAAGCGCGCGCCATCGCCGCAAGACGTTGCCTGACGAATGAGACTGGAGAATGCAAAGGGCGCCGCGTCGATGCGGTGCCCTTTGCTGTTCTCAAGACGCGTGCTTCATGTGCTCGTCCTGATTGACCCGCCCCGAAAACTCGCGCCTGTACCGCATCGGCGAGGTTCCGAGCCGTGCGGCGAAATGCTGGCGCAGCGACGTGGCGCTGCCGAAGCCCGCTTCGAAGGCCACCATGTCCATCGATTTGTCCGTCTGCTCCAGCAGCCTTTGCGCAAGTGCCACGCGCTGGTCGGCGAGCCAGTCGCCGAAACTGGTGCCGATCGAGTTCTGGAAGCGACGGGTGAAGGTGCGGCGCGTGAGGCCAGCCCTATCGGCGACGCTGTCGAGACAGTGCGTTTCGCCGAGCGTTGCCCGTACCTGGTCGAGAGCGCGCGTGAACCGGTCCGCGTTCGGCGTCGGCGCAAGCGGGCGCTCGATGAACTGTGCCTGTCCGCCTTGCCGGTGCGGCGAGAGCACAACATGGCGGGCAAGCCGAAGGGCGGCCTCCGCGCCATAGCGGGCGCGCACGATGTGCAGGCAACAGTCTAGCCCGGCGGCGACGCCGGCCGACGTGATGATGTCGCCGTCGTCGACATAGAGCACGTCCGCGTCGATCGCGAGATCGGGATGCAGCGCCTGCAACCGGTCGGTATAAGCCCAATGGGTGGTCGCCTTGCGCCCGGCCAGCAATCCAGCGCCGGCAATGGCGAAGGTGCCGAGGCACAAGCCGACGATCAGCGCGCCGCGCCGATGCGCGCGTCGCAGCGCATCCTTGAACGGCGCGGCCAGCGGAGCCTCGAGATCCTTCCAGCTCGGAATGATGACGATGTCGGCCTCGTCTAGCGCGGAAAGTCCATGCGGCACCAGGATGCTCAGCCCGGCATCGGTATGAATGGGTCCCTCCTCCATCGCGCAGACACGGAAGTCGAAGCGCGGCAGCCCAAGCTTGGTTCGATCGGCGCCGAACACCAGGCACGGCACGGAGAGATGAAACGGGCTGATACCGTCGAAGGCGACGGCGGCGATGATCGGGTTCTTCATGACAAATATCGTTCCGTTGAAAGTCGAATGTCCCAATTCTTTCGAATGATGTCAATCGGGCCACTTTCTGGAGCCGAACCAGCCGACTAGCTTTGACCCATCAACACGATCGAAAGGAAACCGCCATGTCAGCTCCCGCCACCCAGCCACGCCGCGCGCTTGTCGTCGTCGATGTTCAGAACGACTACAATGGCGGCAATCTCGCCATCCAACATCCGCCATTCACCGAGACGGTCGCCAATGTTGCGCGCGCCATGGATGCCGCCGCGGCGGCCGGCATCAAGATCGTCGTGGTCAGGCAGATGGCGCCCGAGACCTCGCCGATCTTCGCCAAGGGCAGCCATGGCGGCGAGTTGCATCCCGAGATCGCCAGGCGCGGCCGCGACCACTATGTCGAAAAGACGCTGCCTTCGGCCTTCACCGGCACGGATCTCGAGGCCTGGCTGCGCGCCAACGCCATCGATACGATCGCGGTCGTCGGTTACATGACCCACAATTGCGATCTGTCGACCATCATCCACGCTGTTCATATGGGCTTTGCCGTCGAGTTCCTTTCCGATGCCAGCGGCTCGGTGCCCTATGCCAATAGCGCCGGCTATGCATCGGCCGAGGATATCCACCGGGTGGTGAGCGTCGTCTTGCAGTCGCGCTTCGCCGCGGTGCTGAAGACCGCCGAGTGGATCGATTGCCTGAAGACCGGCGCTCTGCCTGAGCGCGACACGATCTATGCATCGAACCAGCGTGCCTTGCAGCGTAATGCCGCCTAGCTTGAACCGCTTTCGAACGGCAAGGCGCCGCCAGGGTGCGGCGCCTTTTTCTTGGCGCCAAATATCCAGCAGAGCGTGAGCCATTTCACGGACGTCGCTCCGGTATTTTCGGAAAGTCACCGCGCATGTGAGTAAGCGCGGTTGGCTTTTTGGGGGCTGGATTGAAGGCGCGCGTTGCACGAACCATGGTCGTCCTGGCCCTCGCCGTCGGCGCGGCGCTGCTGCCATGGCCCGCTCTTGCGCAAGTCCCGCCGCATGCGCCGGGGACGATCTGCGTCACCCAATTCTTCTGGTGCTGGGCGCAGCCGCCCGGGCCGCCCGGCTATCCCTGCGGATGCCCGTCGCAATATGGCTTCGTGCCGGGCTATCTGGGCTAGTCGTCGGGGGAAGCGATGACGACGTCCCACGATCCTCTTGTCTCAGGGTTGCTCGCCGACGCCAAGCTGGTTGCCGGCTATGGCCGCTACGGCGTGTTCAAGGACAGCGCCCTCTTCGCCGCCATCGGCGATGCGGAAAAGCTCAATGGCGCGACCGCAAGCCAGCCCGAGGTCGTCAAGCTTCAGACAGTGTTCAACGATTGCTCCAACACCGTGCCGTTTTCCACGCTGGCCGCGCTCCGCACCGGCTGGTCGCCCGGCGACATGTCGCGGCGGACCGCGCTGGCAACCTATTTTCTGATCGCCCTGTCGGTGACGATGATGATCGTCATCGGCAAGCTGACCTATGTCTACAACAGGGGCGTTTCGATCAATGCGGAACTGCAGGAGATCGATAACAACGATTTCAGCGCCCGGTTCGGACAGTCGATCCGGCAGGTCTGGGCGACGAAGAAGCAATTGAGCTCGGCCGCCGCCCAGCAGGCGTCGGCGACCGATCTGACGCTTCTCAAGGATGCCTACTACAATTCCGTCGACAGCCTGCATTCGCTCGATCAACGTTTTTCCTCGCTGCTGGTGCGGGCGCAGGGGTTCATGACACAGGAAGCGCCATTCCCGCTCTGGGGCATGCAATGGGCCTATTGCAAGCTTTCGGCTTCGTCGGCCAACGCGGGCGCGCCAATCGATTTCTCCAACCCCCGGCAGATGGCCATAGACCAGTTCTGCGGTCAGCAAATCGCGCTGGCGCAGCAGCAAAGCGGGGCCGGGAACAGCCAGCCGCTCAAGCAGTCGGATTTCGATTGCAGGAACAACGGCAATACCGAAGGCGGCACGCAAGCCGTAAGCGCCACCGGCATCGCCGGCCAGGCCGAAGATGTGAACGCGGATTTCGATGAGGCGACACGCGATCTGCAGTGCGAAGGCGTCATCACCATCACGCCGAATTCGATTTCGACGCTGACACTGCAGGCCAAGACGCTCAGCGAGGTCCTCAGCCCCTATGCGCTCTGGATCCTGCCCGCGCTTTACGGCGCGCTTGGCGGCATTATGTTCCACATGCGCATGATCCTGAACCCGCTTTTGCCCAATCCGCCGCTGTCCCGGCTCATTCACCGCATCGCGCTCGGCGGGCTTGCCGGCATGATCCTCGCCTGGTTCATGGCGCCTGGGACCAAGCTCGGCGGCGAGGTGACCGGCATAGGATTCAGCCTGTTCACCTTCGCTTTCCTGTTCGGCTTCAGCCTCGATATTTTCTTCGCCATCCTCGACCAGTTCGTCTCGATGTCGGTCGCCGGCATCAAGAAGTTCGGCTCGCCCACGGTGGCATGAAGGCCGGCGAAACAAAAAGGGCGCCGCGATGAGGCGGCGCCCTTGGTCGTTCAATTCGAACGAAGTTTTAGAACAGGCCCTCGATCTGGCCGGCCTCGTTCAAGAAGATCTTTTCCGAAGACGGCGCCTTGGGCAGGCCGGGCATGGTCATGACCTCGCCGCAGATGATGACGACGAAGCCGGCGCCGGCCGAGAGCCTGACCTCGCGCACCGGCACGGTGTGGCCGGTCGGCGCGCCGCGCAGGTTCGGGTCGGTCGAGAAGGAATACTGGGTCTTGGCCATGCAGACCGGCAGATTGCCGTAGCCGGCTTCTTCCCACGCCTTGAGCTGATCGCGCACCGACTTGTCGGCGATCGCTTCCGAGCCGCGATAGATACGCTGGACGATGGTGTTGATCTTCTCGAACAGCGGCATTGCGTCGGGATAGAGCGGCGCGAACTGGGAGGCGCCGGATTCGGCGAGCGCCACCACCTTGTTGGCAAGGTCCTCGATGCCGGCCGAACCGTTGGCCCAGTGCTTGCACAGGATCGCCTCTTCGCCCATCGAGGCGACATAGTCTTTCATCGCCTGGATCTCGGCCTCGGTGTCGGAATAGAAGTGGTTGATGGCAACCACAGCCGGCACGCCGAACTGGCGGATGTTCTCGATGTGACGGCCGAGATTGGCGCAGCCCTTCTTGACCGCCTCGATGTTTTCCTTGCCGAGGTCTTCCTTCTTGACGCCGCCATTCATCTTCATGGCGCGCACGGTCGCGACGATGACCGCAGCGGAAGGCTTCAGGCCCGCCTTGCGGCATTTGATGTCGAAGAATTTCTCGGCACCAAGGTCCGCGCCGAAGCCGGCTTCGGTGACGACATAGTCGGCGAGCTTCAGCGCCGTCGTGGTGGCGACGACGGAGTTGCAGCCATGCGCGATATTGGCGAACGGGCCGCCATGCACGAAGGCCGGGTTGTTCTCCAGCGTCTGCACCAGGTTGGGCTGCATGGCGTCCTTCAACAGCACCGCCATGGCGCCGTCGGCCTTGAGGTCGCGGGCATAGACCGGCGACTTGTCGCGGCGGTAGGCGACGATGATGTCGCCGAGGCGCTTCTCAAGGTCCTTGAGATCGGTGGCCAGGCACAGGATCGCCATCACTTCCGAGGCGACAGTGATGTCGAAGCCGGCTTCGCGCGGATAGCCGTTGGCGACGCCGCCGAGCGAGCAGATGATCTCGCGCAGCGCCCGGTCGTTCATGTCCATGACGCGGCGCCAGGCGACGCGGCGGGTGTCGATGCCGAGTTCGTTGCCCCAGTAGATGTGGTTGTCGATCAGCGCCGAGAGCAGATTGTGTGCGGTGGTGATGGCGTGGAAGTCGCCGGTGAAATGGAGGTTCATGTCCTCCATCGGCACGACCTGCGCGTAGCCGCCGCCGGCGGCGCCGCCCTTGACGCCGAAATTCGGGCCGAGCGAGGCTTCGCGGATGCAGATGATCGCCTTCTTGCCGATGCGGTTCAGGCCGTCGCCGAGGCCGACGGTGGTGGTGGTCTTGCCTTCGCCGGCCGGCGTCGGGTTGATGGCGGTGACCAGGATCAGCTTGCCGTCCTTGTTGCCCTTGACCGACTTGATGAACTCGGCCGAGATTTTTGCCTTGTCGTGGCCGTAGGGCAGAAGGTGTTCGGTCGGAATGCCGATCTTGGCGCCGATCTCCTGGATTTGTTTTTTCTTGGCGGCGCGCGCGATCTCGATGTCGGACTTCACTTCGGCCATGACGGCTTTCCTCTGGATTGGGCGTTGGAAGGGACTGTTTTGATCAATTGTGCATGTTTGGAACGCCGCACGGGCGCAAGGGTGTTTTCTAACCCTGTCGCTGCCTGGGCGTCAACTTTCATGCAACTATGTTTCCTGTAAAGAAAGAATATTGCTGTTCCCGGTGCGACCCTGTTCGGGTCTTCGACCCCAGTCGTTTGCGGCGTATAGAAGCCAGAGCGAAGGCCGTTCCGCCGTCTCAAAACAGCCGCTGAATACGCGAAAAGCGACAGAAGCGACGGCGCAAATCCACCATCCCTGTCTTGGCCGAAGAGGCTGCTACTGCGTCAGCACGTTGCTGATCTCGACCATGTTGGAGCGCACCCGCAGGATGTAGAAACCCATCGTCGTCAGATGCGTCGGCAGGAGCCAGCCATCCTCGCGGCCATTGGCGATGATGAAGGGCTGGATGCGCAGCGCCGAGACGAATTGCTGGTCCATCGTGTCCCACAGATTCTGCAGGTGCTTTTCCTTGATCACATCCTCGAAGTCGGCCTGGGCGCCCCTCATCAGGCCGTAATAGGCGTAGAGCTGGCCATAAGCGAACCAGAAGCGGTCGTCGGCGCGGGTATCGAACCAGCCATTGTTGTGGTTTTCGGCGCGTTCCTTGAGGATGGCCGAGGTCGAGCCGATGTCCGAAGCGATGCGGTCGATATATTGCTTCAGATTGTCGGCGCGGGCGTCGAAGGTCGCCTGGCAGGTGGCGAGACGGGCGTTGAAGGAGCGCAGCTTGCGCACAGCGTCGCGATAATAGCTCGGCGTCGGCGTCTTGGGGCCGAACGGGTTCAGGCCGAAATACCAGGTGTATTCGTCGAACTGCAGATTGCCGCGCGCGTCCTGCAGGTCGGCGTCGATCTGCGAGGTCGTGCGAACGCGGCCGAGATTGTCGGCAAGCTCGGTCGCGGTGCGCCGCACCGCCTGGTTGATGCCGCGCTGGAAGGACGCCTTGTTGTCCATCCAGGGCGTGTTGTCCCAATCGATGCCGAACAGGCCGAGCTTGTAGAGGATCATCGACGAGATCCAGGCATTCTGGTTGACGTTGAAGTCCGTCAGATCGGCGGCAACCTGGGCGATGGCGGAGTTGCCGCAGGTCTTGGCCGTATCGGTGCCGCTGCCGGCCGAAACCTGCTCGCCCGCCGACACGTTCCGCTTCTCGAACGTGTAGGTGTCGGGATAGTTCGGGTTGAAATTGTTCCACCACTGGGTAGCGTAGAAGAAATTGGCGTAGAGGCCGATCAGCACCAGGAGGGCAAGACCGACCACGGCCTTCAGAATCCAGCCGCGTTGCCCGTACCAGCGGCCGACCCACATGAATGGCCACAGGATGACGCCGATGACGAAGCCGATGCCGCGGCCGATCCACTGGAATATCTGGGTGAAGAAGTTCACGATCGGGTCGAGCATGGCTGTGGCACCCCCTAGCACGATGCCAAAAAGTTGCAGACTTTTTGGATAACATCATGCGCCAAAACAATAAGTTAGAACGAAATGACGGTTCATTTCGTTCTAGTCAGTCAAGCCGTAAAGGCGCGCGCGGAACGCCGCCTTTTCCTTCAAATATGTGGTTTTCAGAACGTCCACAACATGGCTTCTCCAGGCGTCGCTGAAGCCGTCATAGTCCTTGTAGAAACCCGGCTTGTTGAAGACGTAACGCGAAACGAAGTCCTGCGGCACGAAATCCGAGATCAACTGGTTGGTCAGCCAGGCATCGGGATGGTCGGGCTTGGCGCGCACGACCAGGAATCGCTGGCGCGGCGGCACATCCTCGATCTTGAGATGGCCGAACTGGGCGATTTCGCGCTTGGCGGCATTGAGGAAGGGAAAGTTCCCATCCTGGGCGATCAGGTCGGCATGGCCGTGGATCCAGGTCTGCAGCCACACCTTGTCGACATCGGTCAGATTGCGGTTGGGCTCGGCGTCGCGGATCAGCGCGCGCACGACCATCTCTGCGCGATGCTCGAGATAGCCGGAAGCCTCGATCCATGAGGCGCGCGGCAGGTCGAGCCGGCCGGTGGCGGCCAGGAAGCGGAACACCTTGTCGGCGTCGTAGATCGACAGATAGCTCACCTGCCATGGCCGCGAGCGGCGGAAGCCGGGTGCGGCCGGATCGCCGATCACCGTCGTCATATCGGGGTCGACGAAGACGTAGAGCCCGCCGAAATGGCTGGTCCAGTAGGCGTTGTGACGGAAGATAACCTGGTCCGGCACCAGCGCGTTCTCACGGATGTCGCCGCAGACCTTGGCAAGATCGATCATGCGCTGGAGCATGGCGTTGTCGCGCCAGGCGTCGGGCTCCTGCTTCAGCCGGTCGACCAGCTTGCCGAGCTCGGCCGCCTTGCCCAGCACGTCCTCTGCCGACAGCACCTTGAACTCGACCTGGTTGATCGACAGCAGGTCCTCGATGTCGTTGACCTTGGGAACCGAGTCCTCGATCTCGCCGTAGATCACGTCCTTGATGGTCAGCGCGTCGATGGCGCGCTGGTTCTTCGACATGAACTCGAACATCAGCTGCGAGGTGTTGGAGAAGGCGGTATGCACCACCGGCAGGTCGATCTGCGACGGCGTCAGGATGATGAAGCGGCGGTTGACCTCGTTGGGGTCGAGATAGTCATAGTCGCCGCATTCCTCGGCGATCTCCGGCGAGAAGCCGGTGCGGTCGATCTGGAAGCTTGCGAGCTTGGTGGGCTCGAGGCCGAAGGCGGCAAGCGCCTTGTTGTAGCGCTGGATGAGGTGCGGCTCGTCGATGGCGAGCAAGCGGCCGTAGATCAGCTCGTTGTCGCGCAGAAGATCGGGCTTTTTGGCGGCGGGCGGCGCAGCCGCCGCCGGCGAAGGCTTACGCATTCCACGAGCCCTTCTTCTTCAATTCCTCCATCTCGCGCGCCGCCCGCTCGCGCAGCCTTGCGTCGCGCAGGAGCTTCTCCACCGCGGCATCGTCGGACTTGTCGGAATAACGGAACTCGGAATCGGCGTAGCGGTTGATCTCCTGCATGACCACGTCCATCGAGAATGGTCCGCGCAGTTCCTCGATCATCGCCTTCTTGTCGTCGTAGCTCTTGTGCATGAAGGCTTCCGGCTTCTCGAACCAGTCGTCCGGCAACTCGATATCCATGGCGCGCATCTTGATGGCGTCGGTGACGTTCTTGATCGCGCGGCCGGTGAAACGCGGCTCGGCGTCCTTGATCATGTGCAGGTAGGTGCCGACATCGGCCATGGTCTTGGGCGCGCCGTTCTCCTTCATGTAGCGCTCATAGACCTTCATCAGCCCGTCTTCCCGCGGCTTTTCGTGCTCTTCATAGGCCTCGCTCACCGCACGCTGGATCTCCTGCGCGGCATAGAGCTCGTGCTCGCCGAGCGGGATCTTGTGGTTCTTGCCGGCAAGCAGCACGAAGATGTCGATATAGTCGTCGCGGGTCTGCGGGCCGTCGACCAGCCATCGCGCGCCGGCGCGCTGGCGCAGCGCATCGTCGACATTTTCCGGATAGTTGGAAAACATGCCGAAGGAGCAGTTGCCGCGCACCACGGTGGATGCGCCGGCCAAGGCGTCCATCAAGACGCCGGTGATCTCCTGCTGGCCGGCCGAGGCGCGGTCGTCGGAACGGCGCGCCGCCACCTGGTCGATGTCGTCGATGGTGCCGAAGCCGATGACGCGCGGATTGAGCACGTTGTTGATGAACTGGCGGCAGTTTTGGCCGGACTTGCCCTGATAGGACGAGATCTGGTCGACGCCCAAATTCTCGTAAGCAAAAGGATAGCCTGCGACCTGACAGTAGCCATTGACGAGGCCGGCGATCATCTGGATCAGCGTCGTCTTGCCGGTGCCCGGCGCGCCGTCGCCGATGAAGGTGAAGAGGAAGCCGCCAAGCTCGACAAAGGGATTGAGCTCGCGCTCGAAATCATAGGCCATCAGCATCTTGGCCAGTTTGACCGACTGGTATTTGGCGATGTGGTTGCCGACGACCTCTTCCGGCTTCTTGAAGGTCATCACCAGCGGCTTGGATCGTTTGCCGGGCGCGACGTCGAAGCCATCGAGGATGAAATCGTCGACATCGATGCGGATATGCGCGTTCTCGAATGGGCCGATGCCGTCGAAGCGGCCCTTGCGCGCCAAGAGCCCGTCGATGGCGACCCGGGCAAAGGCCCGCGCCCGCGTCATCAGGTCCGCATCGTCCTTCGAGCCGGCGATCGCCTTGTCGAGACCAGCGACGATCGACTTCACCGCGTCCTGCGGGGTGTCGAACAGGAAGTCGGGTTCGGGGCTATCGTTCGGCGCCTCGCCGTCGCTGTCGATCAGCTGGAACAGGTAGGAAGCGAAGCTGAAGGCCGACACGTAAGCCGACGCCGACAGAAGTTTTTTGAACCTCGCGGCTTCGTCGCCTTCGAGTGGCGCGCGGACGTTCCTTGCCTGCAGGCTTTCGAGGTCGGAGCCTTCGGCGAAGACGTCGGATATGGCGAGCGCGATCGCCAGGCCGCGGCGGGCGCGGTAGAGCAGCGTGTGCTGCGGGATGCTCATCAGCTGGTCGTCGGGGTGGATGGCCGCGACCGTCTTCGAGAGCTCGACCTCGCGCGTGCGGCGCACCGAACCGACCGACACGGTCGAGACGAAGCGGCGGTTGGTGCCGGCGAGCGCGGTGCCTGATTCGCGGGACGGATCCTCCAGCACGACGATGCGGGTGATGAAGCTCAGCGCGGTCGCGCGGTGCTTTTCGATTGCGGCTTCCGAGATCGTTGTCAGGCCGGTGTCCATGAAGGATGCTCCGCGGTTTGACGGTCAGACGTCGCTGATGACCTGTCCGTTGGACAGGATGTGGACCTTGTAGCCGGAAAAGATCTTTTGCGCCTCACCCGCGGCATAGAGCGCCTGGTAGGCCTCGTGCGGGATCAGCGCGTGGTTCTCGTAGCTCGACACGCCCTGGCGCGCCGCTTCGAGGTCGTCGGTGTTGATGAAGAATTCCTGCGTCGTCTTCTCACTGGAGAACAGGCCCTTGCGGCCGGGTTTCTCGGCCTTGGAGAAGACCTCCTGGATGGTCCACGTAAGCAGCCAGGCGTTTTCCGGCTTGCGCACCTTGGCCAGCACCTCGGTCACTGTCGAATTGTTGTCGGTGATGCCGGCCGAGTAGAAGGGGCCAAGCACCACGCGCCGCAGCTGCTTGGGATGCAGCGGCTCGAAATCCTTGTCGAGATTGACCGCAATCGTCGCCGGCGAGAGAGTATAGGCCGAGTTCTTCTCGGTGAAATCGTCGAAGCGGTGCGCAAGCTCCGGGTTGAGCAGGCCGTCGACGGGAAGCGGGATATCGACCTTCTCGTTCAGCTTGCCGTTGCTGTCGACCAGCTGGCGCACCATGTTTTCGGAGGAGTCCTCCACCGTCACCATATAGACCAGGGGCAGGTTGGCGCTGCCGTCGAACGTCGCCCAGTGGACGAGATAATAAGGCCGCATGGTCTTCGGGTTGACCGACACCTTGGCCGTCTGCGCCAGGGTAAACGGACCGAAGGTCGCCTCGCTCTTGACGTCCTCCAGATAGAGCCGCTCGGCCATCGATTTCTGCAGCGCCTCGGGAAACTCCTTGTGGCGCAGGATGAAGTCGGCCATTTCCTCGCGCAGTTCGCCCGCCTGCGGGATGTTGGCCAGGCGGGCATCGGCCTGCTGGCGGTCGTTTTCCAGCTCGAGCAGGTTCTGGAAAACGGGATAGCCGCTGTCGGCGCGCGAAATGCGGAACGTGTCCATGAAGCCCAGCCGGTTGCGCCAGCAGGCGAAGGACTTGTCCAGCCGCGCGATATACTCCGCGACGATCCTGGCGACGATGCCGTGCCGGTAAAGCGGCGAGCGGTCGTCGCGCATGAACACTTCCAGCCCGCTCAGCGCCTCTGTGATGGCGGAGAAATAGCGTGCCGCCGCGTCGTTTTCAGGTGTCATGTGGCTGCCGTGGAAATGAAGTCAGCGGCGCCGCCTATGACTGCACGTAGTTTGCCGAATTGTGCTTCTTCATCACATCGTCGAAGCGGCGGGCGAAGGCATCGTCGGCGAGCTTCTTGCGGCGCTGGATGTCGGCGCTGGCGACCATGTTCTTCTCGTGCATCTCCAAGAGGTCGCCGATGTGCTTCTGCGAGGCGGCGCCGATGCCGGCCATCGTCTCCTCGGCGGTGTTGTCGACCTGGCTGCCCAGCGTGTTGATCTTGTGGGCGACGTCCTGCTGGGCGGCGGTCTTCAGCGAATCTTCCAAGGCCTTGTAGAGGACGATGCGCTGCTCGGTGTCGATGGTCAGCTTGTTGATCAGCGTCGACTGCGCGGCGATCTGGTTGTTGAGCGAATCGACGAAGGTCTGGAACATCGAGGTGTAGCGCTCCAGCGTCTGGCTTTCGGCCAGCAGCTCCTGCTCCTTGGCCTGCTTTTCATTGTATTCGGTCGCCATTTTGGAGCGCTCGCCCTCAAGCTCGGTGCGCTCCTTCTGGGTCGTGGAGGCGGCGATCTTGTTCTCGATGTCGAGCAGCTGCGGGTTCAATTCCTCGATGCGCTTCTGCACCGCTTCAAGATTGGTCATCGTCACCTTGCGGCGCTCGATAACCTGGGACAGGCTGGTCTCCGAGGTCTTGTAGCGCTGGTCGAGGACCTGCTTCTGCGCCTTCAATATGCCGACGATGGTATCCGACTTTGCCAGCAGCTCCTGCAGATTGCCGGCAAGCGACATATTGCGGACGCGGTCGGTGCGCATGCGCTGCTTGCGCTGCGCCGAAAAGACACCGACGAAGTTTTCCCAGCCGGTGTAGTTCTTCATGCTTTCGAATTCGGCGCCGAAGACATTGGTGGCGTCCTCCAGCCCGATGATCAGGTCGGCGATGTTGCCTTCCATGACTTTCTGTTGCTTGAGCACGTCCTCGATGCGGGCGTTCTCGATGTCGAAATTGGCGTCGCCGATCTTCTTGTCGGCCTGGGCGAGCGTGTCGAGCACGGTGCCGGACTGCTCGATCTTGGTGCGCATGTCCTGCACGACCTGCTTGGTCTTGGCAATTTCGGCATCGAAATTCTGCAATGTCGCCATTGGGGCCTCCCGCTTCGGCATCCGTTTCCGTGTCGTGGCGGCGAATATATGTGGGGCTTCAAGGGATTGAAAGAAGGAAGACAAGGAGAAGCGTCGAAACAAAAGAATTGGTTGGATCCTTGAAAGGCAAGGCAAGCATGCGCATGGTGCCTAGTAACGCGCACCATCATCGAACAGCTTTGGCTGATATGCCTTAAGGTCTTGTTTTTGCGAACGGCCATGAAACAGCGCCGGCAAATATCTTGCCGCGGCGATGCCCGTTTCGCCGGCGCCGGTCAAGGCTTGAAGCGGTTTTCGGACGACATCCGGCTCTAGGCAGCCTTCCGGCTCAGCGGCTGACAAAACCGATGAAGTCGTCGGGCGCGGCGCGGCCCATCTCCTCTTCCCAATGCCGGCGGCAGAGCGAGACGTAGACATCCTTGCCGATCGCCACCTGATCGCCCTGTTTCGCCACCTTGCCTTCGGGACCCAGCCGCACGACCATCGTCGCCTTGCGCCCGCAACGGCAGATGGTGCGCACCTCGCGGAGGTCGTCGGCGATGGCGAGCAGCGCTCGCGAGCCGGAGAAGAGATTGCCCTGGAAATCGGCGCGCAGGCCGTAGCACATGACCGGAATATTCAGCCGGTCGGCGATGCGGGCGAGCTGCCAGACCTGCTCCTCCTCGAGGAACTGCGCCTCATCGACGAAGATGCAATGCACCGGGGCATGCCGGTGGTGCTCGGCGACCCTGGCATAGAGGTCGTCGCCGCCGCGGAACATCTCGGCCTCGGATTCGAGGCCGATGCGCGACGAGATCAATCCGGTGTCACCCTTGCAGTAATGGCCGGCGACCAACAGCATCGTCGACATGCCGCGTTCGCGATAGTTGTAGGATGCCTGCAAAAGCATGGTCGTCTTGCCGGCGTTCATCGTCGCGTAGTGGAAATAAAGCTTGGCCATAGGTGCTTTTAAGCCGACTTGCCGCCGCGCGGGGAGAGGGCACCGGCTCCGTCCACCAAAAACTCCCTGCCGTTCAAAAACTCCATGTCGCTCAAAAGGGTGTCATGTCGCTTAATGACCAGCGCGCGCCGTTCATCGTGATGTTGAACCGCTTGAAACAACATCAAAATGGTGTTTGGCTGACGAAACAAGGCGGGCGCAAGAACCGTGACTTCGCTTTGCCTTAAGAATTGCAATGGGAGAAAGTTCATGTCGCGTATGAAATCTTTCGTCGCAGGCCTCGGCCTCGCGGCGCTTCTGTCCACGACCGCCGCTTATGCCGGCGATCCTGCGAGCTGCAAGGCGGTTCGGCTCTCCGATGTCGGCTGGACCGACATCCAGGCCACCACGGGGCTGGCCTCGGTGCTGCTCACCGCGCTCGGTTATGAGCCGCAGGTGATCCAGCTCTCGGTGCCGGTGACCATGGCTTCGCTGAAGAACAAGGACCTCGACGTCTTCCTCGGCAACTGGATGCCGTCGATGACCAACGACATCAAGGACTACACCGCCGACGGGTCGGTCGAGACGATCAGCACCAACCTGACCGGTGCAGGCTACGGCATCGTCGTGCCGACCTATGTCGCGGATGCCGGCGTCAAGACGCTGACCGATCTCGGCAAGTTCAAGGACAAGTTCAACGGCAAGATCTACGGCATCGAGGCCGGCAATGACGGCAACCGCATCATCCTCGACATGATCAAGAACCCGAAGGACAACCTCGAAGGCTTCGAACTGGTCGAGTCGTCCGAAGCCGGCATGCTGACGCAGGCCGAGCAGTCGATGAAGAACAACGAGTGGATCGCCTTCCTCGGCTGGACGCCGCATCCGGTGATGGGCGCCATGAAGATCACCTATCTCGACGGCATGGGCGATAGCGGCTTCGGCGCCGCCACCGTCTATACCAATGTGCGCAAGGGCTACACCACCGAATGCCCGAACGCCGGCAAGTTCATCGCCAACCTGAAGTTCAATCTCGACATGGAAGGCGAGATGATGGACGCGATCCTGAAGGGCGGCGACGCCCAGACGGTGGCGACGGACTGGCTGAAGAAGCATCCTGACGCGGTCGCGCCCTGGATTGCCGGCGTCACCACTTTCGATGGCGGCGACGCGGCCGCTGCCGTCAAGACCGCGCTCGGAGGTTGAGCCGGCTTTGAATCCGGAACGATGATCCGGAAGAGGGCAGCCAGATAGAAAAGGCTGCCCTTTTTTCTTAAAGCGCATCGCGCTTTAAGTCTCTGTTTTACGCATGCCATTTTCCCAAAACCGCTGCACACTTTTGGGTGACATGCGTTAAGCTGCGAGAAGCTGACCGTGCGGCAAGCGCGGCAAAGCCGAGAGGGGAAAAGATGGATCCGATTTCGAAATTCCTGACCGACTACAAAATCCCGATCGGGCCGTGGGGCAAGGCCTTCTTCGGCTTCCTGACCGACAATTTCGACACCATCTTTCGGGCGTTTTCAAACGGGCTGAACTTCATCCTCGACGGGGCGGTGGATCTGCTGCTGGTGGTCCCGCCCGTGCTTCTGGCGCTGGTCATCGCGATCATCGCCTGGCTGCTGCAGCGTTCGCGGCCGCTCGCCATCGGCGTCTTCCTGGGCCTGATCTTCATCATCAACCAGAATCTGTGGAAGCAGACGGTGCAGACGCTGGTGCTGGTGGTTGCGGCCGCCGCCATGGCCATGGCGATCGGCGTGCCGCTCGGCATCTGGGCCGCGCACAAGCCGAAGGTCTACCGGGTCATGCTGCCGGTGCTCGACCTGATGCAGACGCTGCCGACCTTCGTCTACCTGATCCCGGTGCTGACGCTGTTCGGCCTCGGCAACGCACCCGGCCTCATCGTCACCATCATCTTCGTCATCCCGACAGCCGTGCGCCTCACGCATCTCGGCGTGGTTTCAGTGCCCAAGGCGATCGTCGAAGCGGGCGAGGCGTTCGGAGCCACCAAGCGCCAGCTTCTGTGGAAGGTGGAGCTGCCGTCGGCGCTGCCGACCATCATGGCGGGCCTGACGCAATCGATCATGCTGTCGCTGTCGATGGTGGTGTTCGCCGCCCTGATCGGCGCCGGCGGCCTCGGCACCGAAATCAACCGCGCGCTCGGCTCGCGCCGCATCGATCTCGGGCTTGAGGCGGGCCTCGCCATCGTCGTGCTCGCCATCGTGCTCGACCGCATGACCCGCATCGGCGTTGGAGGCAAGAAATGACCGTCGCGGTTGATTTCAAGAATGTGGACATCGTCTTCGGCGCCGATCAGGCAGGTTCGCTGGCGATGATCGACAAGGGCGCTACGCGCGCCGAAATCCTTGAGAAGACCGGTAACGTGCTGGGTTGTGCCGGCGCCAGCCTCACCGTGCATGAAGGCGAGATATCGGTGCTGATGGGCCTGTCCGGCTCCGGCAAGTCGACGCTGCTGCGGGCCGTCAACCGGCTCAATGTGGTGTCGCGAGGCCAGGTGCTGGTCAAGGACGGCGACCGCACCGTCGATGTCGTCACCTGCGACGAGGCGACCTTGCGGCGGTTGCGCCAGAAGCAGGTGGCCATGGTGTTCCAGCAGTTCGGCCTGCTGCCATGGCGCACGGTCGAGGAAAATGTCGGCTTCGGCCTCGAGCTTGCCGGCGTGCCGGAGGCGGAACGCAAGGCGCGCGTGCAGAAGCAGCTGCAGCTGGTCCATCTCGATCAATGGTCGAAGAAATACGCCCATGAGCTTTCGGGCGGCATGCAGCAGCGTGTCGGTCTTGCGCGCGCCTTCGCCACCGAAGCACCTATCCTGTTGATGGACGAGCCGTTCTCGGCGCTCGACCCGCTGATCCGCACCAAGCTGCAGGATGAGTTGCTGCAACTGCAGGCCGAGCTGAAGAAAACCATCATCTTCGTCAGCCACGACCTCGAGGAGGCGCTGAAGATCGGCAGCCACATCACGATCATGGAAGGCGGCCGCATCGTCCAGACCGGCGCGCCGGAAGACATCGTGCTTAGGCCCGCGAACGACTATGTCCGCGACTTCATCGCCAATGTGAATCCGCTCTCGGTGCTGACGGCATGGAATGTGATGCGCGATCGCCGCGATCTCGAACAGGGCGAGAACGGCTGGGTGTGGCTCGACCGGCGCAAGACGACGCGCTTCAAGATCGACGACCACGGCCTGGTGGCTGCGGCCGAACGCGACGGCAAGCCGGCGGTGTGGGTCTCCTGCGCCGATGTCGAGGGTCAGCCGGAGGAAGGGGCCCAGGTGTTCTGGGCCAACCCCGGCACGCCGCTGAAGACGGTGATGCTCGCCATGCACCGCTCGCAGACGGCGCCGGTGGCGCTGTTCGATGAAGGCTCGCGCTTCGTCGGCGCGATCGGCATCCGCGACGTGCTGAGCGCGGTGCTGCGGCGATAGGCTTCTTCGAAGGCGCCCGGGTCTCCGGTCCGGGCGCGCGGCCTGCGGCTTGTTTTCCGGTTCCTTCCCGCGCAGAATCTATCTGTTGTATGCCCATGCGCCGAGGGGGTGATGCCGACGTCGCGCACAGGGGTTCCAGGCGCGATAGCGCTATCGATGTTCGCCGGGATCTCGCTCGCAAGCGGCGCGGCGTTTTCCCAAGATTTTGTCATCGGCAATGGCGTCGTCGCCAGCCAGCAGACGATGGCCGCTGCCGGCGATACCGGCATCGTGCAGCCGAACGGGGCGATCGAGACATTCGGCGCCGGCATCGATGCCGTGCGGATGCTCAACTCGAACCAGCGGCTCACCAATGACGGGTTGATTGCAACCTTGGGCGGCGCCGCCGCCAATGTGCATTCGCAAGGCAGCAGCGCGACCATCCTCAACAACGGAGCCATCCTGGCGATAGGCGATGCCTCCATCGGCATCTTGTCGGAGGGTGGCAATGCGCACATCGTGAACAACGGCTCGATCGAAGCGTTTGGCGTCGCCACATACGGCATCATCAGCGACGCCCTGGGTGGGCGGGCGGACAACCGTGGCTTTATCGGCGTTTCAGGCACGGCCGCCGCAGGCATAATCGGCGATGGGCCGGACCTGGAGATAGACAACAGCGGCTCGATCGAGGCCCATGGGACCGCCGCCGCCGGGATCATCTGGCAGAGCAACGGTCTTCAACTGCAAAATTCCGGGTCGATCGTTGTGTCGGGGCTGGCTTCCGTCGGCATCGGCGCCAGCGGCAATGACATCGCAATTGCCAACAGCGGCACGGTCGATGTTTCGGGACAGCCTCGACAGGCATAGGCACCCTGTTCGGCAACGCCACGATCGTCAATTCGGGTTCGGTCATCGTGGAAGGTTTGGGCGCCGTCGGCATTGCCGCCCAAGGCGCCAATTCCGTCGTGGCCAATTCCGGCCGCGTCTTCAGCGACCAGAGCGTGGCGATCTATTTCGGCGCGCCCGACGCGGTGCTGAATCTTTTGGGCGGGACGGCCATTCAGGGGCCGATCGTCTTTTCCGGTGCCGGCAACACCGTCACCTTCGGCCCCGGACTGAATGCCGTCATGAGCTTTTCAGGAAGCGGCCTGCCGCAAACCGTGCTGACCGGCGGCAGGCCGTTCGTGACGAGCGGCGCCAGCGTGGCGGTGGTGGACATCACCGGGTTTGCCAGCAGCGGGCCGTTGGTCGAGGACCTTGTCGACGGCATAGCCGGTGTTGCGGAGGCGCGCATGTCCGCTCCAAGCGACGATTTGCCTGCGCCGCATAAAGGTCCAGACGCCTGGATCTCGACATTCGGCGGGCTACGCTCCCAGGGCGGTTCCGGCGCATCGGCCGGATTCAGCGAGGCGCTTGGCGGCATGGTCGCCGGCGCCGAAACGCGCTCGGGCGACGGGTTCCTCGGTGGCTTGTTCATCGGAGGCGCCGCCGGATCGACCGAGGTCGACGACGACGCGCAGGAGATCGTCCATCGCGGCGTGTTCGCGGGCGGCTATCTCGGCTATGACGGAGGGGTCAATTTTGCCGAAGCGGCATTCGTCGCCGGCGTGCTCCAGGAGCGCAGCCGCCGCCGTGTCGCGAACAATCTGGTGCTCGACGGCATCGAGACGGCGCAGGCGGATTTCAACGGCGTCTTCCTCAGCCCGTCGGTTACGCTCGGCACGCGGCTGCCGGTTTCGTCCGGTACGCTGATACCCAGCGTGCGGCTGCGTTACGCCGGGCTGTTCTTCGACGATTACGCCGAGACCGGTTCGAACGGCGATCTCGCGGTCGCGCGGCGCAACGTCAACGTCTTCGAGGCGCGTGGCCAGCTCGCGCTGGCATTGGCGCCCGTCAGCATGCCAAGCCAGACTTGGCAAACCACGCTTCGAGCCGGAATCGACGCGATTGCGCAAAGCAGCGATGACGTTTCGGCGACACTGTTCGGCCAGGACATCTCTTTTCCCGCCGGCGGCAAAAAATTTGTGTTGCGCGGCTTTGCCGGCGCGGACGTCGCCGCGGAGGTGAGCGCCGGCATGATGCTCAATGCCGGCTTCGAGGCGGGTTACGAGACCGACAATGCCTTCACCGTCCGCGGCCAGGCCCGTCTCAGCAAGGCTTTTTGAGGGAGCTGATCGACCAGCCCGGACCGCATTTGAAGGCTGGCATCCCGCCGCCGCAGGGAAGGTCGTCTACCGGCATATATATTTTTCGAAATCCATTCCGATTCCAGAAGCCCGTGCAGTAGAATATTGCTATGACCGCGCGGGCGATGCCCGGCGGTGTAAATGAAGTGGGGTATGCGACGATGATCTTCCGCCAACTCTTCGATTCCGTTTCGGGCACCTACTCCTATCTGCTTGCCAGCCGGCGCGGCGGCGAGGCGCTGATCATCGATCCCGTGCTGGAGAAGGTCGAGCGCTATCTGCAACTGGTCAATGAGCTGGACCTCAGGCTGGTCAAGGCGGTCGACACGCATCTTCATGCCGACCACATCACCGGCCTCGGCGCGCTGCGCGACAAGACGCATTGCGTGACCGTGATGGGCGAGCAGACCAAGGCCGACGTGGTGTCGATGCGGCTTGCCGACGGCGACAAGCTCGGCATCGAGGGACTGGCTCTCGACGTCATCTACACGCCCGGCCACACCGACGATTCCTACAGCTTCATCCTGCCGGACCGGGTCTTCACCGGCGACACGCTGCTTATCCGCGGCACCGGCCGCACCGACTTCCAGAACGGCGATCCGCGCCAGCAATATGAATCGATCTTCGGCCGCCTGCTCAAGCTGCCCGACGAGACGCTGATCTTCCCGGCACATGACTACAAGGGTGAGACCGTGTCGACGATCGGCGAGGAAAAGGCCTTCAATCCGCGCCTGCAGGTCAAGTCGGTCGACGAGTATGTGAACATCATGAACAATCTCAATCTGTCCAACCCGAAAATGATGGATGTGGCCGTGCCAGCCAACATGCGGGTCGGGCTGCACCAGGACGATATCGCCAGCCGCGGCTGGGCGGTGAGCGCGGAGCAGGCGCTGGCGATGATCGGGCGGCCCGACGTGGCGCTGATCGACCTGCGCGAGCAGACAGAACGCGAGCGGCACGGCGTCATTCCCGGCGCGATCCATCTGCCCTATGCGCGGCTGCAGGAAAACATCGCCGCCGGTGGCATGCTGCATGAACTGGCGAAGTCTACCAGCAAGCAGATCCTGTTCTACTGCGCCTTTGGCGAGCGCTCGGCGATGGCGGTGCAGGCAGCGCAGGATGTCGGTATTGCCAGTGCCCGCCACATCCAGGGCGGCATCGACGCCTGGCGCAAGGCCAGCGGGCCGCTGTCACATTAAAGCGCGTCGCGCTGAAGCGGATTCAGGCGACGCGCTTTTAAGCCTTTGTTTTCATGCATGTCGTTATCGCAAAACCGCTGCACACTTTTGCGCGACATGCATTAGGCCCGATTGGATTCAATTCAGCCCGATCAGCTTCGCGCCATTCCGGAAGAGAGCCTCGCCATCCCGGTCGAAACGGAATGTCGCGATGAAGTCGTCGGCGCGATAATTCGGAAAGGTGTTGCGGATCATGGCGGCGTGATTCCGCGCCTCGTCCCGCCGGCCGGCCAGCGCCAGGCAATGGGCGGCGATCGCCAGGATGATGACATGAGCGTTTGGCCTCGCGGTCGCCTTCAGCGCCCATTCCGCAGCCTCGTTGTATTCGCCGAGCCGCGCATGCGCCATGGCGCGGGCGCCCATCATGCCGAACAGCAGCGGATCGAAGGGGCTGAGATGACGCGAATGATCGGACGAACCGATCGCCGATTGCGGGTCGCCCGACTGCGAATGGACGAAGGACAGCGCATAGTGGCCGAGCGCGAAATTGGGACTGAGGTCGACGGCGCTCGCCAGCTCGAGCAATGAACCGTCCTGCTCGCCGCGCAGCCACAGCGCCCGCCCCATGGCCCAATGGGCGGAAGGGTTGCGGTCGTCGACCAAAAGGCTCCGGCCGGCGCTTTCGAAGGCAAGCGCGGTCTCGCGATCGCGCTCGCCCCAGCGCTGGAAGGCATTCTGCCAATGGGTGAAGGACATGCCGGCATAGGCGCGCGCGAAAGTGGGATCGAGCTTCAACGCCTCGCCGAAGAAATGCTGCGCCAGCTCGTTTTCCTGGCGGGTGAAGCGATACATGTGCCAGAGGCCACGATGATAGGCCTCCCAGGCATTGAGCGAGTTTGGCGCTTTCAGCAATGCGCGGTTGCGCTCCACCGTCGCGATCTCGGCGGCGATCGAGGAGACGATGCTGTTGCCGATATCCTCGATGACGATGAAGATGTCGTCGGGATTGTGCTCGAAGGTCTCGGCCCAGACGATTCTCGCCGTGCGCACCTCGACGAGCTCAATGGAAACGACGATACGGCCCGGCAGGCTGCGCACCGAGCCCGTCGTGACATAGTCGACATTCAGCCTGCGTCCGGCATCTTCCGGCGCGATATTCTTCTCGGCGAGCGCGAAGACCGAGCCGCGGGCGATGACGAAGAAATCGCGAAGCTTGGCAAGCCGCGTGATGATGTCATGCGTGAGGCCGTCGGCGAGCCCGCCGCGGAAGTCGCCAGCGCCGGCGCTCTCCGCAAACGGCATCACCGCAAGCGACGCCCGGCGTGTCGCAACAGGCTCGGATTCGATAGCGGCGACGGGCGGCTCCGAGACCGGGAAAGCCGGGCCGGAGCGGGCGCATGGCATTGCGCCGGCGTTCCGGGCTTTTATCTCCTGCCACGCCTCGCGCAATGGCGTGAAATCCAGCTCTTCCGAGTGGAACAGTTCCGCCGCCGTGGCAAGATGGTCCTCGCCGGCGCCGATCTGTCCGCGCCGGGCCAGATTTTCCAGCAGCGCCACATGCGCACGGCCATCGAAGGGTGCGAGCTCCAGCCATTTGTCGATATAGGCGCCGGCCTCGTCGGCTCCGGGCGGGACAAGACCGATGATGTGCTCCAGGACGGCGACATGGCACGCGCTGAAACGGCGGCGCTGCGCCGTCAGCCAACTGCCAAAATGCGGGCTGCGATCGAGCTCAAGACCGTCGAGAAAGTCGCCGGCGAAATGTTGCGAAAGCGCCTCTAACCGCATGAGATCGAGCGTCTCGACACCTTCGGCCACCGCCGCGGCGGCATCCAGCGCGTCCACGTGGACACCGTCGAGGCGAAGCGACACCGTATCGCCATGGGTTTCGACCCGGCGCCGATCCGGGTCGTCAAGCGCGGCGCGCAGCTTGCTCAGGCACCAGCGCAGCTCGCCGCGCGGATCGTTGGGCACGTCCCAGAAAAGTTCGCAAAGGCGGCTGCGGCTGACAGGGTGGGGCGCCAGCGCCAGATAGGCAAGCAGCGCGCGCAGCTTGCGCGACGAGGGCAAGGTAACGGGCACTCCATCGCGGGCAATCGTCAGTTGCCCGAGCAGCCTTACGGACAGGCCAACGGGGCCGTTCAGGCTCGATCGGGTGGATTCCACGTATGTTTCCACGCTTTCTCCAACGCTGGCCAGTTGGTCCATAGTCTATCACCAAAGATGACAGGAGGCAGCCGGCAGCCCCATTCCGTGCCGGAACGCCGCCGTTGCCGCTTTTGCGGCAGATCAAGCAACCTATCGCGGCCAGGTGTCGAAACCGCGCCGCCAAAGCTGCCGGTTTGTAACCGGCACGTGAGGACATCGAGGAGAAAGCCATGTTGCATCAATTGAAAATCAGAACCACGTCCGGGCGCGGCCGTTTGTTCGACAGCATTCTCGATACGGTCGGCGACACGCCGGTCATCCGCATCAACAATCTCGGTCCGGGTCACGCGACGATCTATGTGAAGGCCGAGTTCTTCAACCCGGCGGCCTCGGTGAAGGACCGGCTGGCGCTCAACATCATCGAGGAAGGCGAGCGCAGCGGCAAGCTCAAGCCCGGCCAGACCGTGATCGAAGCGACGAGCGGCAACACCGGCATCGGCCTTGCCATGGTCTGCGCGCAGAAGGGCTATCCGCTGGTGGTGACGATGGCCGACAGCTTCTCCATCGAGCGCCGCAAGCTGATGCGCATGCTTGGCGCCAAGGTGGTGCTGACGCCGCGTGCCCAGAAGGGTTTCGGCATGTACAAGAAGGCGGTCGAGCTCGCCGAAGCCAATGGCTGGTTCCTGGCGCGCCAGTTCGAGACCGAGGCCAATGCCGCCATCCACGAGGCGACGACGGCGCGCGAGATCATCAATGATTTCGCCGGGTCGCGCCTCGACTATCTGGTCACCGGCTACGGCACCGGTGGCACGGTTGCCGGCGTCGGCCGCGTGCTGCGCCGAGAGCGGCCGGAGGTCAAGATCGTGCTGACCGAACCGGCGAATGCGCAGCTGATCGGCAGCGGCAAGCGCCAAGAGCGCGGTGCCGGCGGCGCGCCGGCCGCCAGCCATCCGGCCTTCGAGCCGCATCCGATCCAGGGCTGGACGCCGGACTTCATTCCCAATGTGCTGCAGGAGGCGATCGACCAGCGCTACTATGACGAGGTGGTGCCGATCTCCGGTCCCGAAGGCATCAAATGGGCGAAGGCGCTGGCGCAGCAGGAAGGCATTTTCACCGGCATCTCCGGAGGCGCCACGTTTGCGGTGGCGCGGCAGATCGCGGGCACCGCGCCGGCCGGGTCGGTGATCTTGTGCATGCTGCCCGACACAGGCGAGCGTTACATGTCGACGCCGCTCTTCGACGGCATCGAGGCCGACATGGACGCCGAGGAAACGGCGCTGTCGCGCTCGACCCCGAGCTGTCAATTCGAAGCCTGACAATGCCGACCGCGACGCCGCCCCGCATGGCGGCGTCATTCTTTTACGCGCGGGTCGACCCGCGCCGGCGGGAGAGGCGAGATGGATACATTTCAGGAAGCGACGAACGCGGAAGAAACGCTCGATCCACCGGATTGGGCCGAGGTGGGAGCGCTGTCGCACCGGATCCTCGACGATGCCATCGCCTATCTCAAGGATGTCCGCGACCGGCCGGTCTGGCGCGGGATGCCGGCCGAGGTGCGGGCATTCTTCGGCGCACCCTTGCCGCGCTCGCCGGCGCCGGCGGCCGACGTCTATGACGACGTCGCCCGCAATTTGATGCCTTACCCGATGGGTAACGTCCATCCGCGTTTCTGGTCCTGGTACATGGGGTCCAGCAACTTCACCGGCGCGCTCGGCGACTTCCTGGCGGCGATCCAGGGTTCCAATCTCGGCGGCGGCAACCATGCCGCCGGACTGATGGACAGCCAGGTCGTCAACTGGATGAAGGAGATGGTCGGCTTCCCGACCTCGGCCAGCGGCACACTGGTCAGCGGCGGCTCGATGGCCAACATCATCGGCCTGACCGTGGCGCGCAACGTCAAGGCAGGCGTCGACGTGCGCGAACGTGGCGTCGGCGCCATCCCCAGGCCGCTGCGCTACTACGCTTCGGACCAGGTGCATTCCTGCCACCGCAAGGCCATGGAGCTGCTGGGCCTCGGCAACCGGGCGTTGCGGCGGATCCCGACCGACGCCGGGTTGCGCATCGATATCGCCGCGCTCAAGGCGGCAATCGCGGAGGACCGCGCGGCGGGATTCAAGCCGGCCTGCGTGATTGGCACCGCCGGCACCGTCAACACCGGCGCCGTCGACGACCTTCAGGCGCTGGCGAGCGTGGCGGCCGAAGAGGACCTCTGGTTCCATGTCGACGGGTGCATCGGCGCGCTGATCGCGATCGCGCCCGAGAGCCGATCGCTCGTCGCAGGTATCGAGCGGGCGGATTCCATCGCGCTCGATCCGCACAAATGGCTGCACGCGCCGTTCGAAGCCGGCTGCGCGCTGGTGCGGGACGCATCCGCGCACCGCAACACATTTGCCGTCACGCCGGAATATCTGGAATCGACGCCGCGCGGCCTCGCGTCCGGAGAGTGGCTGCACGATTACGGCTTGCAGACATCGCGCGGCTTCCGGGCGCTCAAAATCTGGATGGCGCTGAAGGAGCATGGCGTCGAAAAGTTCGGCCGGCTGATCGACCAGAACATCGCCCAGGCCCGCTACCTCACCGGGTTGATCGAGGCTGAGCCGACGCTGGAGCTGATGGCGCCGACCACCATCAACATCGTCAGCTTCCGCCACCGGCTGGCGGGCGCGTCCGAAGAGCGGCTCAAGGTGCTCAACACCGAGATCATGCTCAGGTTGCAGGAAGAAGGCATCGCGGCCTTGTCCGATACCACCGTGCAGGGCCGGCATTGCCTAAGGGTGGCGATTGCCAATCACCGCACGCGCCGCGACGATCTCGACCTGGTGGTCAGCGAGATGCTCCGGTTGGGACGGGAAATCGAGGCCGCGACACCGGCCTGAAGCTGCTCGGGAACCTGTCTCAGCTTACCGTCAGCGGCGCGCCGGGCAGATAAAGCGCGATCGGTCGGATCTCGTAGACGGCGCTTGGGTTGACGCGCTTGAGATCGCGCGCGGCGGAGATCGCCTCGTCAAGACTCGCGCAGTTAAGCACATAGAGGCCCAGCAACTGCTCCTTGGTCTCGGCGAACGGGCCATCGATCACCATGGCGTCGGCCGGGCCGCGCAACGTTACCGCCCCCGCCGTCGGGCCAAGCCTTGCCGCAGGCCCAAGCTTGCCGTCGCGAGTCAGCCTGTCGTTGACCTCCAGCAGGTCCTTCATCAGCGCCGCGTCCTCGTCGGGCGTCCAGGACTGCACAGTGTCTTCCACGTGATAGGCGAGGACGGCGTAGAACATGGGCGTGTCTCCCTCGTGATCAGGCGGATCGCACTATCACAAGGATGGTTCGACTGATCCAGAGGCGCGGACGGCGGACCGACGCCGCTCCTGACTCAAGCTGCCACCGGCAGCCGCAGCTCCGTCAGCAGGCCGCCGCCGGGGTAGTTGGAAAGATCGACCTCGCCGCCGGCGCCGCGGGCGATGTTGCGGGCGATGGTGAGGCCGAGGCCGAGGCCGCCGGTGGTGCGGTTGCGCGATTCCTCCAGCCGCACGAAGGAGCCGAACACCGCGTCCAGCTTCTCCTGCGGGATGCCTGGGCCTTCGTCGCGGATCGAAAGCGTGATCGTGTCGCCCGATCGCCGCACGCCGAGATGCGCCTTCTTGCCGTAGGTCACCGCGTTCTGGATGAGATTGGTGATGCAGCGCCGCAGCGCCACCGGCCGCGCGATGCAGATCAGGCCGCGCGACGGGACCACGTCTTCGTCGAAGGATGCGCCGTCGAAGGAGTCCGCGACCGATTCCACCAGCGACCAGAAATCGATCCGCTCGGCCTTTTCCTCGGTCACCTCGAATTTGGCGAAGTCGATGACCGAGCTCGCGATGCTTTCGATGTCGGCAAGGTCGTGCGCCAGCGCCTCGCGCGTGGGGGATCTACGCAACAGTTCGAGGCGCAGGCGCATCCGGGTCAGCGGCGTGCGCAGATCATGCGCCAGCGCCGCCGCGAGGTGCTCGCGGTCTTCGACATAATCGCGCAGCCGCATCTGCATGGCGTTGATCGCCTTTGCGGCGGCGCGGATCTCGCGGCTGCCGCTTTCGGCGATCGGCGGGCTTTTCAGGTCATTGCCAATGCGGGTCACCGCCGTTTCCATCATCCGGTAGGGCGCGGTCAGCCGGCGCAGCGACCATATCGACATGACCACGATCAAACCGGCGATCAGCGAATAGAGCGGCAGGCTGTCGAGGCTGAGAATCGGTCCTGCCGGCGTGATCGGCTCAGTGAAATTCAGCCACTGGCCGTCGGAAAAGCGCAGCGAGGCGGTCAGTTTGTCGCTCTGCGCGAAATCCGCGGCCAGGACCAGCAGGTCGCGCTCGACCTGGCCGACATCCTTGTTCACCGCCTGGCCATCGGGAACATCCGCCTCCTGGGTGGCCGGATCGCGCCGCACGCGCGCATCGGTGATGCCGAACTTCGACAGGCGGCCGACCAGGATGTCCTCCAACTCGGCAAGCTGGTCGTCGCCGGCGATCGAAGAGGTGACGGCGGGGGTGTCCGAAACCGTCAGCGCATAGGTCGAGTTGAACAGGCCGGACGCGGTCGCCTTGCGCTCGTCGGGCGTGGCGTCATGCATCAGCTGCACCAGCGAATAGGCGCGGTCGTTCAGCCGGTAGAGATCGACGACGCCGTTGGCGGCGGCTCGGTCGCGCGCCACGATGTAGAGCGTCGTCACCTGGCTGAGCATGAGGCCGGCAATGACGATGAGCAGCACCCAGACTGGCAGGGTCTGCGGCAGGAAGCGTCTCATTCGGACGTCGTCTCGGGCAGGAACTGATAGCCGCCGCTGCGCACGGTCAGGATCAGTTTCGGCGTCTTCGGATCGTCTTCCATCTTGCGGCGCAGGCGGCTCACCAGAATGTCGACGCTGCGGTCGAAGCTGTAGCCGGTGTCGCCGCCGGAGAGCTCGATCAGCTGCTCGCGGGTAAGCACGCGCTGCGCGCTCTTGACGAAGGTCTGCAGCAGGTTGAACTCCGCCATCGTCAGTTCCACCCGGACGTCGTCCGGCGCCGTCAGTCGGCGCCTCGCGCAATCCATGGTCCAGCCGGCAAAGCGGTAAATCTGCTTGGCCGTGGGGCGACGCGGCTCGGCGCTGCCGTTGCGTCTCAGCACGGCGCGGATGCGGGCCAAAAGCTCGCGCGGGTCGAAGGGCTTTGGCACGTAGTCGTCGGCGCCCATTTCAAGGCCCACAACGCGGTCGGTCGTTTCGGTGACCGCGGTCAGCATGATGATCGGCGTGGTGTAGTTGGCGCGGATCTCGCGGCAAAGCTCAAGCCCGCTTTTGCCGGGCAGCATCACGTCGAGAACGATCAGGTCCACCGGCGTGCGGCGCAGGACCGCTTCCATTTCGATGCCGTCGGCAGCCACCGTCGTGTGCAGCCCGCGCTTCTGGAAGAACTCCTGCAGCAGGTCGCGTATGCCCTTGTCGTCGTCGACGATCAGTATGTGTGCGTCCGATTTCACTCGAAACCTATGATTCTGTTGGCCGTGCATCCTTCGCCGGTCTCTCACACGATAGAATTCGGGCCACATCTTGGCCAGTGGCCTCGATCGTCGCGCCGGCCGGATTCCCCAGAAACAATCCAGAAACAAAATTCTACAGTCGGGAAAAACTGGTGAAAAATTTCAAGAGCATAACCGGTGCCGTGGCGGTCAGGTCATCGGCTGCGACGCAAGTTTCCGGAGTAACGGACAAGACCAATGCAGAGGTTCTGGATCAGCGTGACGGGTGCTTTGCTCAGCATATCGCTCATCACAGCAGCGGCCGGCGCCTCCACCGCTAAGGTCGCGCCGCTCACCCGGACCGAGCGTTGCACCAATCTGAGCCGTCAGGTTGACGAAGCCCTCGAAACCCATGCCGCGGCAACGCAGGTCACCGCGGCGAAAGCACTGCAAAGAAAGGGAAACCGGTTCTGCGCCAACAAGAAACAGGCGCAGGGAATCCGGATGCTCGCAAACGCTTTGAAGCTGCTTGGAGTGACACCGATCGATCCTGCTCAGTGACGCTCATCCAGACCTGCAAGAAAAAGGAAATGAAGCCATGAAGAAGTCCATCCTCTCCGCCCTCGGCCTCGGTGTTGCTCTCGCTTTCGCGATGCCGGCTCTCGGTAACGCCGCCGCCACGACGACCGCCGCCCCGGCTGCCTCGACCGCGACCACCACGGCTGCTCCGGCCGACAGCACCGCTGCGAAGCCGATGAAGAAAGTCGCTGCCAAGAAGGCCTGCAAGGTGACCAAGACGCACAAGTGCCCGGTCAAGAAGGCCAAGAAGGCTCCGGCGAAGAAGTCCTAATCCAGGCTTTCAGTCCTGATCCTTCAAAACCGCTCCGGCCGGTTCCGGCTGGAGCGGTCTTCCGGCGACCGAAGCCTGGCATCGGCAGATTTCGCCGCGCCGCTCCCGATCCTTAACCCGATCGCAATGCCGGTGCTGTAGGACAATCCGCATGAGGAAGCGGTTTTCGTCCCTGATGCGCTCGCTGACGCTCGGCGGCCTGATCGCCACCGGGGCGGCACGATCGTTGATCATCTTTACCGCAAGCCCCGTGCCGGATCCCGCCAGCGGCAGGACCGAACCCGAGCTTTTCGCTCCACTGATCTCCTCGAGCTTCGACTACATCACCCCGGCACAGTCCTGGATGCTGCTCGTGCTGACCGGCATAACGCTGATCGGCCTGGCCGGCTGGATATTCTTTGCCTTCATGGAGCGCGGCTCGGGCATGGATGGCGACGTCGGTTCAGGCAGATCGGGCACCCCGTTGCGCCGTCCGGTCGGACGCCAGGACCGTTGACCCATCGGCGGCGCTTCCCCACATAATATCGAACGTCCAATCCGTCGCTATCCACGCGGAGGGTTGGACGGGTGTTTTTCAGCGTGACAAAATGAGAGCGAGAACTCAGTTCCTCGCCGCCGGATCCGATGCCAGAAACCGTCATCAAGCCCCGCGTCAAGCCGCAGCCGAAGACCGAGCGGCCGAAACTCTACAAGGTCATCCTCGTCAATGACGATTTCACGCCGCGCGAGTTCGTGGTGACGGTGCTCAAGGGCGAGTTCAAACTCAGCGAAGACCAGGCGCACCGCGTCATGATCACCGCGCATACGCGCGGTGTCTGCGTCGTCGCGGTGTTCACCAAGGATATCGCCGAGACCAAGGCGACGCGGGCGACCGACGCCGGCAAGGCCAAGGGCTATCCGCTGCTGTTCACCACCGAGCCCGAAGAGTAGGGCGGAGGAGTTTTCCCTTCTCCCACAAGAAGGGGAGAAGGAAGAAAGTGGTGTCACCGCCCTTCGCGATACCACATCGAGCCGATGGCGAGCAGCAGCAGGCCGAGGCCGAGGAAGCCGCCGAACAGAGGCACGCGCGATACGGCCTTGAGCGTGCTGTCGTCGGTGGTGCGCAGGCCGATCCAGTCGTCGCCCGAAGCGGCCGCGGAAGAGCGGACAGGGATGATCGACGGCAGCGTCACGCCGCCGGCGAGATTGCCGAGCGTCGACGACGGAGCCAGCCGCCGCACGCTGCCGCCGGTCGCCTCGGCAGGCGCCTTCAGCCTGTCCTCGGTCGAGATCACGTCGGAAAATTCCGGCGCGTTGATCGGGCCGACATGGGCAAGCGCGGTAAGGTCGCCATTGCCGATCTGGTAGAGGCCGATCTCGCCGGTCTGCAGACTGCCGGTGAAGATGCCGGGCTCGGCTTTCTCGAGCTTGACCGTCATCGCCTTGCCGGACGGCGTGATGACCTGGGCGGGACCCGGGTCGTCGCTCATCGTCTGGCGGCGGATTTCAAGCATCATGCCGCGGCCGTCGGCGGTCAGCCGCTCCTCTTCCAGTTCCGGCTCCTTCATCAGCCAGTGGGCGATGCGGCGATAAAGCTGGACATGCGGTCCACCGCCCTCGAAGCCGCGCGCCCACAGCCAGCCCTGGTCGGAGAGCAGCATGCCGACACGGCCTTCGCCCTTGCGGTCGAGCAGGAGCAGGGGCCGATCGTCAGCGCCTTTCATCACCACTTCGCCTTCCGGATTCTTGACGCCGATGGTGCGGAACCAGCGGCTCCAATGCGGCGGCTCGCTCGCCGAGCCGTCGAGCCCGCGCGTCACCGGATGGCGCTGGCCGAGATCGGTCAGGCGCGGATAGAAGGCCTTGTCCACCACCTCGCCGGTCGGCATGGCCGGCAGCGCGGCGTTCAGCGGCGTGCGGGCAATGGAGTTTTCGCCGGCATATTCGGGGCCGGCGGCAATCAGCAGCGCGCCGCCCTTTTCGACATATTCGGAGATGTAATCGTAATACAGGATCGGCAGCACGTCGCGGTGCTGGTAGCGGTCGAAGATGATCAGGTCGAAATCCTTGATCTTCTCGACGAACAACTCGCGCGTCGGGAAGGCGATCAGCGACAGCTCGTTGATCGGCGTGCCGTCCTGCTTTTCCGGCGGGCGCAGAATGGTGAAGTGGACGAGATCGACCGATGCGTCCGACTTCAAAAGGTTGCGCCAGGTGCGCTCGCCGGCATGCGGCTCGCCGGAAACCAAGAGCACGCGCAGGTTCTCGCGGATGCCGTCGACCAAAGCGATCGCCCGGTTGTTGGCGTCGGTCAGTTCGCCGGGCTCCCGGTCGATGCCGAGCTGGACGATGTTGCGGCCGGCATTGGGTATGGTGACCGAGAGCTTCGTCGGCTGGCCGACGGTCGCGTGCTCGACCGAGACCTGCTCGCCATTGACCGAGACGCGCACGTCCACCGGACCGCCATCGCCTTCCGTCGAAATGACGCGGTAGGTCATGTCGAGCGGCTTGCCCACGAGGCCGAAGCGCGGCGCGTTCTCGAAGCGGATGCGGCGGTCCTTCTCGTGCTCGTTGCCGGTGATCAGCGCATGCAGCGGAGCGTTGAACTCCGGTGCGCCGGCCGGCGCATCATGCACCTCGCCATCGGTGATCATGATCGCGCCGCCGATGCGCGACGGCGGCACGTCGCGGAAAGTGCCCTCCAGCGCGCTGAAGAGCCTGGTTTCGGTGCGCTCGTCGGCGGCTTCGGACTTGCCGGCCTCGACGACACGGACATCGAACTGCTTGAAGCGGGCAAGACGCTGCTGCAACCCGGCCAGCGTCTCGTCGGTCTGCTTGGCGCGGTCGCCGATGTCCTGGCTCTGGCTGCGATCGACGATGAGAGCGACGACGCTCTTCAGCGCCTCGCGTTCCTCGGCGAGGAACACCGGGTTGAGCAATGCCGCGGCAAGCGCGAGCAACGCGATGAAGCGCAGCGCCGAGCCGCGTTGGCGGAACCACAGGCCGACCAGCGCCAGCAGCAGCAACGGCACGAAGAGAAGGCCAAACAGCGGCCAGGAAACCAGCGGTTCGAAGGAGATCGACCAGTTCATGACCTACTGCCCCAGCCGTTCGAGCAGCACGGGCACATGCACCTGATCGGATTTGTAATTGCCGGTCAGCATGTACATCATGATGTTGACGCCGGCGCGCAGCGCATAGACGCGCTGCATCGGATCCGGCGGCACGGTCGGCAGCATCGGATCGCCGTTCTCGTCGATGGCCCAGGCGCCGGCGAAATCATTGGCGGTGATCATGATCGGCGAGACGCCGTCGCCGGTCCGCACCGGGCGGTTCTCGGTGTTGCTGGCCTCGAGCGAGGCCTCGACCCAGAGCGGGCTGCCATTGAAGCGGCCGGGGAACTCCGGAAGGATGAAGAAGGATTTGGTCAGCACGTGGTCCGACGGCACCGGCTCCAGCGGCGGCACGTTGAGATTGCCGAGGATGTCGCGCAGCCGCTCGGTCGCCGGGCTTGCCGAGCCGGCGCCGATGCCATTCGAGAACTGGTCGCGCGTATCGAACAGAACCGTACCGCCCTGCTGCATATAGGCGTCGATGCGGGCGATCGCCGCCTGGCTGGGCATAGGCGCCGACGCGTCGATTGGCCAATAGATCAGCGGAAAGAAGGACAGCTCGTCCTTGGCGATGTCGACGCCCGCCGGCGGACCGGGCTCAAGCGCGGTCTTCTCGATGAGGAAGCGCGTGAGGCCTTCGAGGCCGGCGCGGCTGATCGAATCGACGCCGGGCTCGCCGGTGATCACATAGGCGATGCGGGTTTTCGAAATGTCGTCGATCGCCTGGGCGTCGCCAGGTTTCGAATCGTCGGCGCGGGCAAGGTCGGCGTGGCCGAAGAGCCCACCGAGCACGACCAGAACGGCCGCGGCGGTTGCTACAGCCCTAGCGCGGCGCGGCCAGCGCGCCAGCAGCCCGCCCATCCAGAACACGGCCAAGGTGTCGAGCACCATCAACAGGAGCGCGATGGCGACGAGCGGCCCTTTGAGGTTTTCCGATTCGTCGAAGGCATAGGGGACGGTTGTCACCGGCAGCGAAACCTGCGGGCGCGCCAGCGGCGCGAATGTGCTCGAAGCGTTGAGCAAATTATGCGCGAACACACCGGTCTCCGAGCCGTAAAGGCCTGGCGGGTTTTCCAGCGTCACCGGCAGCGGACCGGCGCCGGGCACCAGCGGCCGCGCATCGGGCGAGGGCGGCGTCAGCGTGCCGTCGGCGCCGATCATACGGTAGGGAGCGAGCGACGCCGCGGCGGCTTCGGCATTGGCGATCGCGGCGCCCTGGTTGCGCGACAATTGCACGACGCGCCGCAGCATCTCGACGAAGCTGCCGGAGATCGGCAGGTTCGACCAGGTCGCCTCGGGCGTGACATGGAAGAGCACCAGGGTGCCTTTGTCCTTCTTCATGCCCGTCACCAGCGGCGTGCCGTCGGCAAGCGTGGCCCAGGTGCGCTCGACGATGTCGGGCGTCGGCTCGGCCAGAACCTGCCGGCTGACCGTCACCTCGGAAGGCGGTGAAAGATCGGCAAAGGGGCCGTTCTTCGGGAATTCAGTCACCGCCTGCGGCGTCGTCCACGACAGCGCGCCGCCCAGCGCGCGCTCGCCGCTGCGCAGCCTGACCGGCAGGAGGTCGTCGTCATTGCCGGCCGCGGCGAGGCGCGGGCCGGCAAAGCGCATCAGCGTGCCGCCCTTGTCGACCCAGTCGACCAGCCGCTGCTTGACCTGCTCCGGGATGGTGCCGACATCGGCCATGATGATCATCGCCGGCTTCTGGTCGAGAAGCTGCGGAATGGCGTCGGCGAGATCGGCGCTCGACGGCTCGACCAGATCGGCAAAGGGCTGCAGGGCGCGGCGGATATAGTAGAGCGGCGACAGAAGCGGCTGCGCCTGGTCGGCCTCGGCCTGCGACAGAAGGCCGACGCGCCGGCGTTTCGAACTCTCGTCGAGCACGCGCACGGCGCCGGCCTGGTGCTCGCCGTCGAGCGCGATCGAGGCGAAATCGTTGCGCAGTTCGAACGGGACCGCCATCGTGGCCGTGGTCGCGGCCTCGCCCGGCGCGAAGGTCAGCGTCGCATCGGCGATGCGGCGGCCCTTGTCGTCGAAGGCGCCCGCGGTGACCTGCGCCGGGGCCGGATCGCCCGGCGCGCGGATGGCGGTCAGCGCGAAGCCGTCGACCTGGTTGTCGGCGCCAATCAGGCCGGTCAGCGAAGGCCGGTCGGAAATGGCCCAAACCAGCCGTGTCGCGTTTTTTTCGAGCAGCGTCTTGAAAGCGGCCTCGTCGCCTTTGGCGGCAAGGCCATCCGCGAGCACGGCAACGCTGACGCCGGGCAGGCGCTCCAACGCGGCGGCGACACGGGCGTAGACGGCGGGCCTGTCGGTGGGGATTGGCCGCGGCTTTGCCGCGCGCAGATGGTCGAGCGCGGCCGAGGCATCGAAGGGGCCGATCTCGGCATTGGGCTTCTCGGCGGTGAAGGCGATGACGACCGGCACGCCGTTCGAGCCGGCATCGGCGATCAGCCGTTCGGCGGTGGCCACGCGCTTGTTCCAGTCGGCGGCGCTTGCCCAGCCATTGTCGATGACAAGCGCCAGGGCCGCGCCTTCCGCCGGCAGTTTTTCGCGCGGATTGAAGACCGGCTCGGCCAACGCCATCACGACAAGCGCCGCCATCAGCAACCGAAGCAGCGTCAACCACCACGGGCTTTGCTGCGGGGTTTCCTCGCGCCTCAGGACCCGGGCGAGGATTTTCAACGGCGGGAACACTTCCGTTTGCGGCTTGGGCGGGGTGAGCCGCAGCAACCACCAGATCACCGGCAGCGCCAGAAGTCCCCACAGCACCATGGGCGCCCCGAAGGAAAGCGGCAGCCAACTCATGCGACCGCCTTTCCGACATTATTGCTACCGTCGGCGGTCAGCGCCATGTGGATGCGCACCAGCGCCTCGGAGGCGAGACGGTCGGTGTGGTTGACGGTATAGCTCCAGCCGAGACGCTTGCACCAGGCAGCCAATTCCTCGCGGCGGGCCCGGTAAAGCAGGCGGTATTCCTCGGCCAGCATCTCGGCGCGGCCGGCGGTCAGCTTGTCGCCGGTCTCGGGATCGGTGAACTCGGTGCGGCCGGCATAGGGGAAGGTTTCCTCGGCCGGATCGGCCACCTCGATCAGATGCGCGCGCACGCCGTGGCGCGCCAGCACGTCGAGCCAAGCCATGGTTTCCTCGACCGGATCGAGGAAATCGCTGACCAGCACGATGTCGCAGAAACGGCGGATGGCCGACAGATCGGGCTTGGCCGGAAGCGCGGCGGCGTGGCTGAGCTGGGCGGCGATCCGCTCGGCGCCGTTGCGGGCGGTGAACGGGTCCGTCAGGCCCGGCCAGGCGATGCGCTCGCCGCTGCGCGACAAGAGCTCGGACAAGGCGAGCGCCAGCACCAGCGCGCGCGATTCCTTGGAAACGCCGACGCCGGCCGATTTGTAGAGCATCGAAGGCGATGGGTCGGCCCAGAGCCAGACGGTGTGCGCGGCCTCCCATTCGCGATCGCGCACATAGGTGTGGTCGTCCCTGGCGGAGCGCCGCCAGTCGATGCGCGAGGAATCGCCTTCGACATAGGGCCGGAACTGCCAGAAATTCTCGCCGATGCCGCGCTTGCGGCGGCCGTGCCAGCCGGCGATCACCGTGTTGACGATACGGCGCGCCTCGACCAGCAGGTCCGGCACCAATGAAGCCCGCAACCGGCCACGGGCGAGCGCATCGCGCGTCGCAACCGGTGCCTGGACCTCGCCTATTCGACCCATCAGATGCCTTTTGCCAGCTTCGCCACCACGTCACGCACGGAGGTGCCTTCGGCGCGGGCGGCGAAAGTCAGCGCCATGCGATGCTGCAGCACCGGTTCGGCCAAGGCGCGGACGTCGTCGACCGAAGGTGCCAACCTGCCATCATATAGGGCGCGCGCGCGGGCGCACAGGGTCAGCGCCTGGCTGGCGCGGGGCCCTGGCCCCCAGGCGACGTGCTTGTCCGTCTCGGCATTGCCCTGGCCGGGCCGGGCCGAGCGCACCAGCTTGAGGATCGCCTCGACGACGCTTTCCGGCACCGGCATGCGGCGGATCAGCGTCTGGACCTCTCTGAGCCGTGCCGGCTGCAGCACATTGTCGGCCTTGGCTTCGTCGACACCGGTGGTTTCGAGCAGGATGCGGCGTTCCGCCTCGATCTCAGGATAGAGGATGTCGACCTGCATCAGGAAGCGGTCGAGCTGAGCCTCCGGCAGCGGGTAGGTGCCTTCCTGTTCCAGCGGGTTCTGCGTGGCCAGCACGTGGAAGGGCGCCGGCAGGTCGTGGCGGGCGCCGGCGATGGTGACGTGATATTCCTGCATCGCCTGCAGCAGCGCCGATTGCGTGCGCGGCGAGGCGCGGTTGATCTCGTCGGCCATCAGCAATTGCGTGAAGATCGGCCCGGAAATGAAGCGGAAGGAGCGCTTGCCGAACTCGTCCTGCTCCATCACCTCGGAACCGAGGATGTCCGACGGCATCAGGTCGGGCGTGAACTGGACGCGGCGCGAATCGAGGCCGAGCACGATGCCCAACGTTTCGACCAGCTTGGTCTTGGCGAGGCCGGGTACGCCGACCAGCAGCGCATGGCCGCCCGCCAGCAGCGCCACCAGCGTGCGCTCGACGACCGCCTCCTGGCCGAAGATCACCCGGCCGACCGCGTCGCGGACCCTGGAGATGTCGGCCAACGCCTTTTCGGCTTCCTCGATCATCGCTTTTTCGCTGATCGGGCTTTCCTTGATCATCACGCTCATGCCGTTCGATCCTTGTGGTTGGAAATACCGGCCTGCATTCTCAATGTCGCAGAATGCCGCGATTCGGCCTCGCCTGGCGCCTGCATTCGAACTTAAATCACAGACTTGGGCGGACAAGGCTGACAATCGGGACAACAGTGACTATTTCGTGACCATGGCCGAACGCAGCGAACATCGTGAACAAACGCCGGGCGAACTAAGCGCCGGCAAGCAGAGCCTGAGCAAACAGAGCTTGACCGGCGCCACCGAGGCGCGCGGGCTGGAGGCGCTGATCTCACGCGCGGCCCGGGCCGGCAAGGGGCCGGCGCCGGTCGAGCGCTGGAATCCGGAGTTCTGCGGCGATCTCGACATGGAAATCAAGGCCGACGGCACATGGTTCTATCTCGGCACGCCGATCGGCCGCATGCCGCTGGTTCAGCTCTTTTCCAGCGTTCTGCGCAAGGATGCCGACGGCAAGACCTATCTGGTGACGCCGGTCGAGCGGGTCGGCATACGTGTCGTCGACGCCCCCTTCATTGCCGTCGAAATGAACGTGTCCGGGAGCGGGAACAATCAGGTCGTCACCTTCCGCACCAATGTCGGCGACGTCGTCGTCGCCGGCCCCGGCCATCCGCTGCGCTTCGTCGATGAGGACGAAACCGGCGGACTGAAACCCTATGTGCTGGTGCGCGGACGGCTGGAGGCGCTGGTGGCGCGGCCGGTGATGTATGAACTGGTCGAGCATGGCGAGGAGATCGATATCGGCGGCAAGGCGATGTTCGCCGTCCGCTCGGGCGGCGAGGTCTATCCGATCATGCCGGCCGAGAAACTGAGGCGGCTGAGCGCGTGATGGACCAGGTGACGCCGGCTGCGTTTTCGGTCGCGGATTTTCGGGCGCGCGTCGCGGCACAAGCGGCGATCGTCCCTGGCGACGATTTCGGCGACCATCGCTTCAATCCCGGCCATCCCCGGCTCAAACATGTCAAGCCGCTGCGCGACGCGGCGGTGCTGATTCCGGTGATCGACCGTGCCAAGGGCGCCATGGTGCTGCTCACCAAGCGCGCCGAGAAGCTGCGCAGCCATTCAGGCCAGGTGGCTTTCCCAGGCGGCACGATCGATCCGACCGATCCCGGCCCCGAGGCCACGGCGCTGCGCGAGACCTTCGAAGAGATCGGCCTCGAGCGGGATTTCATCGAGATCATCGGCCGCATGCCCGACTACGTCTCCGGCAGCGGCTACCGCATCGTGCCGGTGCTTGCCATCGTGCGGCCGGGTTTTTCGCTGACGCTCAATGCCGACGAGGTCGATGCGGCCTTCGAGGTGCCCCTGAGTTTCCTGATGGACCCCGCCAACCACGCGCGCGACAGCCGTTTCTGGAACGACCTCGAATGGTTCTTCTACGATATGCCCTATGGCGGCCAGCGCATCTGGGGCGTCACCGCCGGCATCGTCCGCACGCTCTATGAAAGGCTCTATGCGTGAGCGCTGAGGTGTCTCTCTCGGGCAAGGCCGATTGGCTCGCCGAAAAGCATCTGCAGAAGCTGCTTGCCGTGCTGAAGGAGGGCGGCGAGGAAGCGCGTATCGCCGGCGGCGCGGTGCGCAACACGCTGATCGGCCAACGGGTCGCCGACGTCGACATCGCCACGACCACGGTGCCCGAGGAAACGATCAGACGCGCCAAGGCCGTCGGCTTCAAGACGGTGCCGACAGGCATCGATCATGGCACGGTCACAGTGGTCGCGGGCGGCAAGCCCTATGAGGTGACGACGTTGCGCGCCGATATCCAGACCGACGGGCGGCGGGCAAAAGTGATTTTCGGACGTGACTGGAAAGCCGACGCAGAGCGGCGCGACTTCACCATCAACGCCCTCTATGCCGAAGCGGACGGCACGGTCGTCGACCTGGTCGGCGGCATCGCCGACATCGAAGCGCGGCGGCTGCGTTTCATCGGCGACGCGGAGGCGCGCATCCGCGAGGATTATCTGCGCATCCTGCGCTTTTTCCGCTTCTTTGCCTGGTATGGCGAAGGACGGCCGGACGCGGAAGGGCTGAAGGCCTGCGCCAGGCTGAAGGATGGGCTTGCGCGGCTTTCGGCCGAACGGGTCTGGTCCGAACTGAAGAAGCTCTTGTCGGCTCCGGATCCCTCGCGCGCGCTCTTGTGGATGCGCCAGGCTGGCGTGCTCACCGCCGTGCTGCCGGAAAGCGAGAAATGGGGCATCGACGCCATCCATGGCCTGGTCAAGGCTGGAGAGGATCTCGGCTGGATCGCCGATCCGGTGCTGAGGCTGGAGGCGATCGTCCCGCCCGATGCCGTGCGTATGAAGACGCTTGGCGAGAGGCTGCGACTTTCGAACGAGGATGGCGATCGCCTGCGGCATTGGGCGCTGACCGTTGCGCCGGATGCCAAGGCGACCGAGACCGAACTGGCCAAGAAACTCTATTACGGCGATCGCGACGGCTATCTCGACCGTATTCGACTGGCGCTTGCCGCCGCGCGGACGCGTGCCGTCGAGGACAATCAGGCGATGATGGAAGCCGGCGGCTTTTCACGCCTGCTCAATTTCACGCTCAAGTGGGAAAAGCCGGTGTTCCCGATCAAAGGCGCCGACCTGACCGAGCTTGGCGCGTCGCCGGGCCCCAAGCTCGGCGCCACGCTGAAGAACCTCGAGAAGGAATGGATGGAGTCAGGCTTCACCCTGGAACGCGGCGCGCTGATGGAACGCGCCGCGCAGGCCCTGGAGCTTTAGACGGCCGGAGCGCCGGCGCCCGTCAACGTATCGCCACGGGAGCCAGGGCGCGCGAGAGGCTTGCCTCGCCTTTGCCGTAGATGGACGGGTCGTAATTGACCAGCGTGTCGGTGCGGGCCGTGTTGAGCAGGTCGTTGGTGATCTGAACCGGCGTTGCCTTGGTGAACTTGCTGCCGATGATCGCGGCGTAGCCCGAGATGATCGGCGCGGCGAACGAAGTTCCGTAAAGACCGGTCTTGTTGCCCTCGACGCCGACCACCAGGAAGTGGCTCTGCACAGCCGTGTTGGAGCCGGCATAGTCGGAATACCAGGCGAGTTGGGCCTTGTTGGCTGTGGTGCCGTTCGTCGACAATGCGCCGACGAAGATCGCCGTCGATTTGCCGATCAGGGCAAGGTCGAGGTAGTCCTGCTGCCCGCCCGTGACCCCACCGACAGCGACCGCGTCGTTGCCGGCCGCCTTCGAGACGATGGCCGAACCCTTGGTGGCGTAGGAGATGATCGAGGACTCCTCTGGAGCCCACCAGATCTGGTTCGTGCTGTAGCCCGCAGTTGTGTACATGCCGTAGCTCAGGTTAAGCACGTTGCGGCCGGCGGCCAGCGGGACGGCCGTGCCCGTCGAGAAATCCTTGGAGCGGATGGTCGCCGCCGGAGCGATCATGCTTGCCTCCTCGCGCGTCCATTCACCGTGCCGCTGGGTCTGCACGCCGATGCCGAAATTGCCGGAAAAGCGCGACGAACTGCTGAAGTCGTCGACCATGGTGATGGTGACGCCCTTGCCCTTGTAGCCGGCTGCCCACGCGGCGCCGACGTCGGGGCTCATCCAGCTCTGCACGGCTTGCGTCGTCCGCGCGACCGGGATCGTTGCGCTCACGCAGATCGACCCGCCACCATGGCAGAGTGCAGCCATTTCGTCCGGGCTGAGAGCTTCCTGCGCCGATGCCATCGGCGCCGAAAGGATGGCGAGGGCAGCGGCGAGGCCGAACTTCAAGGACTTAACCGACATGTTCATTCTCCAGTCAGACAGAACCAGGACGGACGATCGTGAGTTTCGGGACAAGATGATTTCATCCGCGGCCCCTCCGATCAGAAAGTGAGACGGTAGTTCAGCCAGAGATGCATGCTCTCTGGCTTCGCGCTGACCAGATACTTCAGCGTTTCCGCGGGCGCCGCCTCGCCCGCCGCCAGCCTGCAGTTGACGCTGTAGGTTCCGAACTCGCCGTAGTCGGCCTCGCAGGGCTTTTCGGTCAGGTTGCCGCCGATAACCGAGGTGACCGACAGGGACAGGGTGCTGTTCGGATTGGGATGGACCTGAGCGAGAAAACCAAGCTTGAGACTGGGCTCGATGCTGTATTTCTCGCCTTGTTCCCCGGTGCCAAATCCCCAGAGAAAGCCGGTATCGGGCGTGATCTGGGTAAGAAGATCGACATGCATATCGACCCAGCTCGCGTGATACCAACGGCTGAAGGAGACCCAGCTTCCACTCTGCAGCTCATAGCCGCCGTTGCCGAGGCCCCTGGCGCGGTCGCTGAGCGGAGAACCCTGATGGATATCGACCAGCGAGGTGGTCCATTCCTGCGCTGTCGCAGCGGACGCCAAGAGGAAGGCGCACGACAGGAGCACCGCCGTGCAGAGACCGCCTCGGATGTCGGATCGCTCGCGCATGCGCGAAGCACCTCGCCCCACCATTCCGGACAGCGCCTTGATGGCGAAGGGCTTCTCGGGCAGCCGCCTCTGGCCGGATCATGCGCGGGAGAATCGCACGCAGACCGTTACCGCCAGGTTACCTAAGCTGTTACGAATATAAGAAATCGCTGGAATTAAGCATAAACAATGACTTCGCCGGCGATCGGAGGATCGCCGGCGAAAAGGGCGGGATGCGCCGGAAGCAACGATCCGCCATCGTGCCTGTCGGCCGGTGACGTTTGGAAGCCTGCGATCTGGCCCGATCAGGCGGCGTCGCGAACTTTCTGGATGCGCGAGCGGATCGCCTCGATCATGGTCTCGCGAATAACGGTCTCGCCATGCGTCTCGCGCATATGCTCGACGGCGCGGCGCATGACCTCCGCTTCCTCGTCGGCGCGCGTGTGCCAGTCACAGCCGGGAACCAGCGATCCGCATTGGAATTCCTTCATGACTCTTCCTTTCCTAGCGCGGGTGGTTCGACCTTGGCCGGCCGGCCGCCCCTGATTTTTTTCTTGGCAGTCCGGGAGGGAAACGGCGGCGCGCCTCTTCCGGTTGCTCTGCCGGACTACCATAACACGTGTCGGACGGTTCGGTTGCATCGAAAGTCCCCAATCCCGGAATGGAAGGAAAGGCGGAGCACTATGCCCCGCCTTTCCCCGCTGCCTGAGAACTGGACCTTCAGAGCAAGGTCGTTACTTCATGATCTTGACGGCCTCGGCGATTTTGTTCTTGCCGCTCATGTCCCAGGACACGCGGACCTTCTCGCCGGCCTGAACGCCGGGATCCTTGAAGGCCTTGGACAGCTTGAATGTCGACCCATCGTCCAGAACAAGGCTCATGGCCGTTCCATCAAAGCTCTTGACGGTGCCGGTGGTGTGCTTCACCGCCGCGAACGCGGCGCCACCGGAGGCGAGAAAGGCGGCGGCTGCTGCCGTCACGATAAGCTTGCGCATGGCATACTCTCCTGGAAACAAGGGCACCCGTTTGGTCAGGCACCCTCCTGGTCAGGGCCGTCAAGTCGCGTCGAGTCACGGCCGGCGGTGACAGATGATCTCCGCTTCGACCGCCGGCGCTTCCCGACCCGACGACCCTAAATAGATCAATTTTTTCAAAAGGATATTAGACGAAAAAGATATCGTCCCTGCCACATTGCCCGCCAAGATTCACCGAATGGGACAGCAATGCGGCCATGACCGGGGCTCACCGGATCGTTACGGCCATTTTACCTCGGGCGGCAGGCTGGACAGGATCGAGGCGACATTGCCGCCGGTCTTCAGGCCGAAGATGGTGCCGCGATCGTGAAGCAAGTTGAATTCGACGTAGCGGCCGCGCCGGATCAGCTGTTCGTCGCGCTCGCCGTCGGTCCAGTCCTGGTTGAAGTTGCCCCGCACCAGATGGGCATAGACGACAAGGAAGGAGCGTCCGACATCCTGGACGAAATTGAGATCGGCGTTCCAGCCGCCCCTGTCCTCGTCCGAATGCAGCCAATCGAAGAAGATGCCGCCGATGCCGCGCGCCTCGTTGCGGTGCGGCAGGAAGAAATACTCGTCGCACCAGGCTTTGAATTTGGGATAGTCGGCGACGGCGGCGTTCTTCTCGCAGGCGAACTGCATGGCGCGATGGAAGGCAATCGTGTCGGGATCGTCCTGGGTTCGGCGACGGTCGAGCACCGGCGTCAGATCGGCGCCGCCACCGAACCACTGGCGCGTGGTGACGACCATGCGCGTGTTCATGTGCACGGCCGGCACGTTGGGATTCCAGGGGTGGGCGATCAACGAGATGCCGCTCGCCCAGAAACGCGGGTCTTCCTCGGCGCCGGGCATCTGTTTCCTGAACTCGGGCGAGAATTCGCCATGGACGGTCGAGGTGTGAACGCCGACCTTCTCGAAGACGCGACCGCGCATCATCGACATGGTGCCGCCGCCGCCACGCCCTTCGTCGCGCTCCCAGGGGGTCTTCTCGAAATGGCCGGGCGACCATGATGCTTGCGGGCCGCTGAGCTCCTGCTCGATCTGCTCGAAGGTGACGCAGATGCGCTCGCGCAAGGCCTCGAACCAGAGGCGGGCCTTCATCTTCTTCTGCTCGATATCGGCCGGCAGGCCCACCGGAAGATCAGGTCTTTCCAATTCGGTCTCCAGTCACAGGCTCACTTGCCTGACAAATGACTCGTTTTTTCTGCGCGCGATCCCTAATCTCTTGAGGACAAGGGTCAAGTCCTGTCTGATCCAGGTGCAAAGGAGTTCCTTCGTGCGCACCCCGGCAAGACCGCCGCTGGATGGCTTGAAGAAGAGGCTGGAGCGCTCACGGGCTGAGCGCGAAAACCAGCCGCGCGACGGTTTCTTGCGCGAAACCTTCGTGCTGCCGCGCCCGGATGCGCGCCTCAAGGCCAAGGAGTGGTTCGAGCGTTTTCCGAAACAGGCCTACTGGACCGAGATCGAAAGCTGGTTCGAACGTCCAGGCGACGTGATCGAGTTCACCATGCGGCGGTTGCCGGCGGCTGATTAAGGTGCATTGATATTCAGGTGAGGCCGGCCTGCAAACGGCGGCTTCCGGTGCTTCCGGTGCTCACGTACTTTAAGTACGCTCCGCTCCGGTTCTCGGAAGTCATCTAGTTTGGTCGCTTCGCGCCCGTCTTCGACTCCGGCTCGGCCTGACCTGAATCTCAATGCACCTTGGCGCCAGACCGTCAGCGCACCGCCAGCCGCCTCGCACCTGTTCCCTCCCGGGCCAGGCGGTCTTCCTTGTTTCTCAGCGGGCATTTGTCGATCGACATGCAGCCGCAGCCGATGCAATCGGTCAGGCCATCGCGCAATTTCTTGAGCTGGGCGATCTTCTGGTCGAGATCGTCGCGCCAGGCTGTTGAAAGCAGGTTCCAATCCTCGCGCGTCGGCGTGCGCTCTTCGGGCAGGGACTGGAACGCCTGTGCGATCCCGGCAAGCGAGATGCCGACTTCCTGGGCGACGCGGATGATCGCCACGCGGCGCAGCACGTCGCGGCTGTAGCGCCGCTGATTGCCGGAGGTGCGATGGCTGCGGATCAGCCCGCGCGCCTCGTAGAAATGCAGCGCCGATACCGCCACGCCGCTGCGCACGGCCACCTGGCCGACCGTCAATTCCCTTGCCGGAGCCATTCTCAAATTCCCGCTTGACCTCAAGTTAAGTTGAGCTTGTAGCGAAAGAGCGACGATATGGCAAATGCAGGAGAAGGCGATGTGCGCCTGGACGAAAATGACGGCGGAAGGGGTGGCGGTTCGGGAGAGCGAGGAAACCCGGCGCGTCCTAGCCGAGCTGGCGCAGCGCTTCGCCCGCGACCATGGCGACCGACAGCGCGACATTGATGCTGCGGGCGCCCGCCCGCATCGGAATGGTCAGTCGCGCGTCGGCCGCCTGGTGGACCTGATCCGGCACGCCGGCGGATTCGCGGCCGAACAGAAGGATGTCGCCGGCAACGAAAGCAAAGTCGGTGTAGGCGGCCGTGGCCTTGGTGGTGAGCAGCACCAGGCGGCGCGCGTTGGTCTTTCGCCACTCCTCGAAGGCGTGCCAGTCGGCATGGCGGGAAAGCGCCGCCTTTTCGAGGTAGTCCATGCCGGCCCGTTTCAGTGCCCGGTCGGAGAGCGGGAAGCCGGCCGGCTCGATGATATCGACACCGATGTCGAGGCAGGCGGCGAAGCGCAGGATTGTCCCGGTGTTGCCGGCGATATCCGGCTGGTAGAGCGCGATGCGGAGACGATCGTTCATTTCCGCATCCTGCTAATAAGTGGCAGATCGGCCACAGGAACCTCCGGCTTTTGGCGATTTCTGGACTGGCGGGTGGCCATTTTCTGCGAAGTCGAGTATATGCCCACCATCGTCAACCCGAACCGAATGGAGGGGAACACATGATGACCATGCACATCCAGCTCCTCTCCGGGGCTCACGTATGCCCGCAGGCGGTTTCGGTACGACGATTCTTCTGACACTTTAAGTCCTCATCGCACCGATTCCCGCCGAACCCAGTTTTCGGCCTTCGAAGGAATCTTGCGATGTTTTTCAAACTGCCAAAGGGGCGCCGCGCTCCCGCTGAACGTGTCAAGACCGATGCTTGCCGTCGTGTCAAGACCGACGGTTACCGTCGTGCCGAGGCTGACGCTCGTCGTCCGGTTCCGGCCGATTCGATCCGCGCCTTCGGCCGAATGCCGGTGGTCGAGGCCGCATCACCTTTTTAACGCATTTGCATATGGAGGACGGACCGATGTTCGATCCCTACAAGATACCGGGGTCAAGAAGCCTGCATGAGCGCAAGGTGGCTACCTGGGCGCTGCTGATCGGCGAGACCTATTCGTCGGCGGTGCATGCCGAGGAACGGCGCAGGCCGCATCGCGGCATGCTGCCGGACGTCGATTTCTCGCGCGCGGTGCCCGACCGCAGCCGGCCCACGCTGGTGCGCCGGATCATCCGTTTGATCCGGCCGGGCGACAGGAACCGGGCAGGCTCCGGCCTTTCGTCGGGAACTTCGGGGCCGTCAGGATCGTCAAACGAACCTGTCGGCGAAATGCCGGCGAAACCCTATATTGCGCGGGATAGGGCCTGCGACTCGGATGATTCCGTGTCGCCGGCCCGCAATGCGGCGCGGCCGCAAAGCCTTGCCCATCAATCCCGCGCCGCGTGAGCGCACAGATAAGTCGAGTGCCTGGAATGTTCCGCTGGTTTGAAAACAGGCTCGATCCGTTCCCCGCCGCGGAGCCGGTCGAGCCGCCGAGGACGCTGATCGCGTTTTGCGTGCACTACACGCGCGGCGCCTGGCCCTACATCGTCGTCGATGCGGTGCTGGTGACGGCGATCGCCTTCACCGAAGTCTGGATGTTCGGCTTCCTCGGCCGCATCGTCGACTGGCTGTCGGCGCAGAACCGCGAAACCTTCCTGCAGACGGAGATCTGGAAGCTCGCCGGCATGGCTTTCGTCGTGCTGTTCGCGCTGCCGGGCACGGTATGGCTGCATTCGCTGCTCAACCAGCAGACGCTGATGGGCAATTATCCCATGCGCATCCGCTGGCAGGTGCATCGCTATCTGCTCAAGCAGTCGATGGCCTTCTACCAGGACGAGTTCGCCGGCCGCATCGCCACCAAGCTGATGCAGACGGCGCTCGCCGTGCGCGAATGCGTGATCAAGCTGATCGACGTGCTGAACTACGTCGTCGTCTACTTCCTCGGCATGTTGTTCATCGTCGGCTCGGCCGACTGGCGGCTGGCCGCACCGCTCGCCGTCTGGCTGGTTGGCTATATCGGGCTCTTGCGCTTTTTCATTCCACGGCTCGGCAAGGTCGGCGAGGAGCAGGCCAATGCGCGCTCGACCATGACCGGCCGCGTCGTCGACAGCTACACCAACATCCAGACGGTGAAGCTGTTTTCGCATGCGCGGCGCGAGGCAACCTTCGCCAGGGAAGGCATGGCGAGCTTCCTCGACACTGTCTACCGCTCGATGCGGCTGGTGACGGTGCTCTACGGCCTGCTCTACATCCTGAATTCGCTGCTTCTGTTCTCCGTCACGGCAATCTCGCTATGGCTTTGGCTGGGGCAGGCGGTGACGATTGGCGCCGTCGCCGTGGTCATAGGCCTTGTCCTCAGAATGTGGGGCATGTCGCAATGGATCATGTGGGAGATGTCCGGGCTTTTCGAGAATATCGGCACGGTGCAGGACGGCATCCAGTCGATCTCGCTGCCGCGCCTGGTCGAGGACAGGACGGGAGCCAAGGACATCAGTGTCAGCCAGGGCGAGATCCGCTTTGACGACATCCGCTTCCACTACGGCAAGCAGAAGGGCGTCATCGAGAACCTGTCGCTTACCGTGAAGCCCGGCGAGAAGGTCGGCATCGTCGGCCGCTCGGGCGCCGGCAAGTCGACGCTGGTCAATCTGCTGCTGCGTTTCTACGACCTGGAAAGCGGCAGGATCCTCGTCGACGGCCAGGAGATCGCGGCGGTGACGCAGGATTCGCTGCGCGCGCAGATCGGCATGGTGACGCAGGACACCTCGCTGCTGCATCGCTCGGTGAAGGAGAACATCCTCTACGGCCGGCCCGACGCGACCGACGAGATGCTCACCGAGGCGGCGCGCCGGGCGGAGGCGCTCGATTTCATCGGCGGGCTTTCGGACCACAACGGCCGCAAGGGCTTCGACGCCCATGTCGGCGACCGCGGCGTCAAGCTGTCCGGCGGCCAGCGCCAGCGCGTCGCGATCGCCCGCGTCATGCTGAAGGACGCGCCGATCCTGATCCTCGACGAGGCGACGTCGGCGCTCGATTCGGAAGCCGAGGCGGCAATCCAGGAGAACCTCTACAAGCTGATGCAGGGCAAGACCGTCATTGCCATCGCGCACCGTCTGTCGACCATCGCGGCGATGGACAGGCTCGTCGTCATGGACAAGGGCCGCATCATCGAGGAAGGCTCGCATGAGGAACTCGTCGCCAAGGGCGGGCTCTATGCGCAGCTCTGGCAGCGCCAGTCCGGCGGCTTCCTGCTCGATGACGCGCCAACCGAGGTTGATGCCAAGGCGCCGGAATCCGAGATGGCAGCTGAGTAACGCGATCGCGATTGCAGTTTCCGGCGTCTATGAGAGAAAAATGCTCGACCGCATCTTCACCTGGTTCGAAAGCCGTTATTCGCCGGTGGCGCTGGCTGAAGACAGGCAGCCGCCAATGGGGCTTTGGCGGTTCTACTGGTATTTCATAAGGCAGTTTCGCACCGCCTATTGGCTGCGCATCGTCATCGTTGCGGTCGCGGCAATCGTGGACGCGATGCTGCCGATTTTCGTCGGCCTGATCGTGGGCCTGCTCTCCAGCACCAGGCCGGGAGACTTCTTCGCCGCGCATGGGCCGCTGCTCGTGCTGATGGCGTTCGTCGTGCTGCTGCGCCCGCTCTCGATGGTCATCGACGGGCTCATCCGCAACCACGCCATCGCGCCAAACCTCATCGACCTCATCCGCTGGCAGAGCCATTGGCATGTCGTGCGCCAGGACTGGTCGTTCTTCCAGAACGACTTCGCCGGCCGCATCGGAACCAAGGTTATGCAAAGCGGCGATTCGATGGAGATGAGCGTCAACCTCACCGTCGATGCCGTCTGGTATGCGCTGGTCTTCGTTGCGGTCGCCATCGTCGTGCTGGCGCGGCTCGATCCGCTTCTCCTGGCGGTCGTGGCGGTGTGGCTGGTGTTCTATTGCCTGATCTTCTGGTCCGCGATGCCCAGGATCACGCAACGCTCGTCCCAACTGTCCGAGCGGTGGTCGCAGGTGAGCGGCCGCATGGTCGACAGCTACACCAACATCCTGACGCTCAAGACATTCTCGACCGGCGAGCACGAAGACAAATATGTCTCGCAGGCAGTCGTCGAGCACGCCGACACATTCTACCAGCTGATGCGCGTTTTCACGCTGATGTGGTCAGCTTTGTTCATCCTCAACGCGGCGCTGCTCATCGCCGTGAGCTGGCTGGCACTCGTCGGCTGGAACGCCGGCGCCTTGACCACCGCGGCCGTCGCGACCGCGATACCGTTCGCGCTGCAGATCGCCAACATCTCCGGCAGGATCCTCGACGTCGGCGCCAACGTCTTCCGGCAGATCGGCGTCGCCAGCAACTCGATGACGACGATCGCGCGGCCGATCGTCATGCAGGACCAGCCCGACGCACCGGCCCTCGTCGTGACCGCCGGCGGCATCGAGTTCGACCGGGTGAACTTCAATTACTGGCGCAAGGACGGCAAAGGCGGGGTCATCGACAATCTGTCGCTGAAGATCGCGCCGGGCGAGCGGGTCGGCCTGATCGGCCGTTCGGGAGCCGGCAAGTCGACGCTGGTCAATCTCGTGCTGCGGCTGTTCGACGTCCAAGACGGCAAGGTGCTGATCGACGGGCAGGACATCCGCAACGTCTCGCAGGAAAGCGTTCGGACGGCGATAGGCTTCGTCAACCAGGACACCTCGCTCTTGCATCGATCCGTTCGCGAGAACCTCAAATATGGGCGCCAGACGGCTAGCGACGAGGCGATGTTCAGCGCCGCCAAAGCCGCCCAGATCGACGATGTGATCGCGGGGCTGACCGATCCCCATGGGCAGAGCGGCTATGAGGCGCTTGTCGGCGAGCGCGGCGTGAAGCTGTCCGGCGGCCAGCGGCAACGCATCGCAATTGCCCGCGTTATGCTGAAGGACGCGCCGATCCTCATTCTCGACGAGGCCACGTCCGCGCTCGATTCAGAAGTGGAAGCCGCCATCCAGGAGAACCTCTACAAGCTCATGCAGGGCAAGACCGTCATCGCCATCGCTCACCGCCTGTCGACCATCGCGGCGATGGACCGGCTCGTCGTCATGGACAAGGGCCGCATCGTCGAGGACGGCTCGCATGAGGCGCTGATCGCCAGGGGCGGGCTCTACGCCCAGCTCTGGCGGCGCCAGTCGGGCGGGTTCCTGCTGGAGGAAAAACCGGTCGCCGACGATCTGGCGACGAAAGGTGAAGCCGCCGAATGATGAAGGGCGTCTATCGCTGGTTCGAGCGCTGGGTCTACCCGTTCCGCGAGCCGGCGAATCTGCGGCCGCCCGTCAGCGTCGGCGGCTTTCTCTGGCACTATGTCGGCCAGGCGAAGCTCGCCTTCTTCGCCATGCTGATCATCGGCGGCATCGCGCCGCTGGTCGAGGCCGGCCTGTTCTATTTCGTCGGAAGGCTGGTCGATATCCTCGACCAGCTGCCCGGCGAACGCAACTGGCACGCGCTTTGGGCCGCGGCCGGTCCCGAGCTCTTGTTCATGGGCGCGGTAGTGCTCGTCATCCGCACCGCCGTGGTCGGCCTGTCGGCGCTTGTCGACGAACAGACGATCACGCCCGGCTTCTACAATCTGGTGCGCTGGCAGGCGCATCGGCATGTCTCGCGCCAGTCCTACGCCTTCTTCCAGAATGATTTCGCCGGCCGCATTGCCACCAAGGTTTGGCAGGCGGGGCAAGCGACGGGCGACCTGATGGAAAGCTTCATCGAGGTCGTGTGGTTCATGATCGTCTATACGGTCACCACGCTGGCGCTGGTCGCCGGTCTCGATCTGCGGCTGGCAGTGCTGGTGGTGATCTGGATCGCCGCCTTCGGCTGGCTGGCGAAACTCTATCTGCCGGCGATCCGCAAGCATGCAGAGGCGACCGCCGAGGCCGGCTCGATGATCACCGGCCGTATCGTCGATTCCTATTCCAACGTGCAGACGCTGAAACTGTTTTCAGCCGATGGCGACGACCGCTATATTCGCAGCGGCTTCGACATCTATCTCGACGCGCTACGGCCGTTCACGCGCCGGCTGACCGGCGTGCGCATGGCGCTGACCATGCTCTCCGGCATCATGATCACGGCGATCGCAGCCTTTGCCATCTATCTCTGGGTCGAAGGCTCGATCACGGTCGGCGCCGTTGCCTTCACACTGTCGCTGGTGCTCAGGCTCAACATGCTGCTTGGAAGGCTGATGATGCAGCTCAACGGCATCTTGCGAAACCTCGGCGTGCTGGAGAACTCCAAGGCGCTGATTTCGCAGCCGTTGGGCCTGACCGACGCGCCGGACGCCAAGGAACTGGTCGTCACCGGCGGCCGCATCGAGGTCAGGAACGTCACCTTCCATTACGGCAAGGGGCAAGGCGTGCTCGACGGCATCGATCTCGTCGTGCGTCCGGGCGAGAAGGTCGGGCTGGTCGGCCCGTCGGGCGCCGGCAAGACGACCTTGGCCAACCTGATCCTGCGCCTCTACGACCTGGAGGGTGGCCAGATCCTGATCGACGGCCAGGACATCGCCGGGGTCACGCAGAACTCGCTGCGCGGCAATATCGGCGTCGTCAGCCAGGATACCGCGCTGTTCCACCGCTCGCTGCGCGACAACATCAAGCTCGGCATGCCGAATGCCACCGACGCGCAGGTTATCGCCGCGGCCAGGAAAGCCGAGGCGCATGACTTCATCCTCGGACTGCGCGACAACCGCGGCCGCGCCGGCTACGAGGCCTATGTCGGCGAGCGCGGCGTGAAGCTGTCCGGCGGGCAGCGGCAGCGCGTGGCGATCGCGCGCGTCTTCCTCAAGGATGCGCCGATCCTGATCCTCGACGAGGCGACCTCGGCACTCGATTCGGACATCGAGGCGGCGATCCAGGAGAATCTGACCAGGCTGATGGAAAGCAAGACCGTAATCGCCATCGCGCACCGGCTGTCGACGATCGCGGCGCTCGACCGGCTGGTGGTGCTCGACGGCGGCCGCATCGTCGAACAGGGCACGCATGACGAACTGGTGGCGCTCGATGGGCTCTATGCGCGGCTCTGGAAACGGCAGTCCGGCGGCTTCCTGTTCAATGAGGAAAGCGCGCTGGAAGAGACGCGCCCTGCGGAGTAGAACGGCGTCATGTCGGTACGCATGCCCACCAATTTCGGACGGTCAGGCGCGCAGGAGAGCGCGCTCGACCTGCTCGGCCACGAAATCCTCGCCGAAAAGGCCGCGGCGCTCGGCCGCGCCGGCCAGCGTGTCGAGGAAACCCTTGCCAAGTTGCGCGAGAGCGGCGAGGGCGAGCATCGCAACCGGTTGCTCAAGGAAGCCGCCGCGGCCGTCCACGCCTACTTCATCCAGCGCGAGCTTTGCGGCCTGCGCAAGCATGATGCCGTGATCCGCGAATACGACATCCCGCGGGCGGTGCTGGTTAGACTTGGTGCCAGTTAGGCACTGATTTCTTCACGGAAGCGTACCAATCTTGCAGCGAGTGCCGTGGGGTTCTCATCAGCGGCGAAGTGCCCGGTATCCGCGATGATGTCGCCTTCGACCCGCGACAGACCGGCGGACCTCAAGCCGTCGAGATAATCGGCGATGTCGCCGGATTCGGCCGAACCCCTGAGATAAAGAACCGGCGTGGTGATCGGCATCGCGGATGGGCGGGAATTGACCTTGGCGTCCTCGGCAAAGGCGCGGTACCAGTCGAAGCCGGCCTTGAGGCTTTCCGGCCGCGAATAGGCCTTTGTATAGATGTCCCTGGCTTCCGCGGGGATAGCGGTCTTTTCCTTGGAAAGGATATCGAAGAAGAAATCGAAATAGGCGCGCTCTTGGCCGCCTACCAGCATCTCCGGCAAAGCCGGGATCGCATGAAAGGCAAAATGCCAGATATGCGGATTGCGGATGACATTTTCCCACGGCGCCACGCCGGGGACGACGACGTTCATGATCACCGCGCCGGATAATTCCTCGGGCAAGTCGCGCAACAGCGCGAAGACGATCTGGCCACCGACGTCATGACCGGCGACGATGACCTGCCGCAGGCCGCAAGCGCCAATCAGACCCCTTATCAATCTTGCCAGATATCTCTTCTCGCCAGTCCCGGGCGCGTCGTACGAGCCGCCGATGCCCGGCAGGTCTGGCGCGACCACGTGCTGGTTCTCGGCCAGCCGGTCGATGACTGCCTCGAATGCATATGAACTTTGCGGCCAGCCATGCAGCAGCAGAAGGCCGGGCGCATCGAACGGTCCTGCTTCCCGGATCGCGATAGCCATCCCCTCGACCTCGATGGCGCGTGTTTGCATGCGTCGATCTCCATCGTTGCCAGATGGATGGAACTAGGTTGCGGTCAGGCTTCGGACAGGCCCAATCAGAATCATTCCAGCCACTCGGTGATGAAGTGGCCGTTCTCGTGGATGTCGGTGCTTTCGAGCGGGCCGGGGCCGAGATTGGTGAATTTGTGCGGCGTGTCGGGCGGCACGATCAGGATCTGGCCGGCCGTGGCCTCGATTTCCCGGTCGCCGATCGTGAACAGGCCGGTGCCGGAGCGGATGACGAAGATTTCCGCATAGGGGTGCTTGTGCAGGCGCGGGCCGCCGCCGATCGACGGCTGGTAGTTGAAGATCAGGCAGGAATTGGCGCCGAATTGGCCGCATTGCAGCTCGCCTATCCAGCGGTCGGGGGCTTCGGCCCAACTGTCGCGTTCGATGACATGCGCCATGGCCGGACAATAGACCGGGCCAGGAGCCGATGTCGAGGCGAACACCGGCCCGATTCACCCCGGATTTCTCGCTGTTTCACGCTGTCCGACGGCCTGGCCGGGAGGTGTCGGCCAAGGCCGCTGTGCGTCCCCGCGACAATCTGCCCTTGTGCCTTCACCCCGCTGGACAAAAACGGGCTGCACGCATAAACCGAAATCCAAATGCCGGAGGAATTCGCTAGCCTGTTCGCCATGCGCTGTCGGGCAGGTGCGATTGAGCGGGGACAAGGCTCGGCCTCCGGTTAGGAAGAGGCGAAAGGATCAGGCACCCGTGAGCGCAACCGACATCCACGATCCCAACCGTCGCGATTTTCTCTACGTAGCCACCGGCATGGCCGCCGTTGTCGGCGCGGGAGCCGTCGCGTGGCCGTTCATCGACCAGATGCGCCCCGACGCCTCGACGCTGGCGCTGGCCTCGGTGGAGGTCGACGTCGCCTCGCTGCAGCCCGGTTCTTCGCTGATCGTCAAGTGGCGCGGCAAGCCGGTGGTGGTGCGAAACCGCACCGAAAAGGAAATGAAGGACGGCGAGGCCGTCAACCTCGCCGATCTGAAGGACCCGATCGCGCGCAACGCCAACCTGCCCTCCGACGCGCCGGCGACCGATGCCAACCGTACCACGCCCGGCAAGGAAGCCTGGATGGTGATGGTGCAGGTCTGCACCCATCTCGGCTGCATCCCGCTCGGCCAGGAAGGCGATTTCGGCGGCTGGTTCTGCCCGTGCCACGGTTCGCAGTACGACACCGCTGGCCGCATCCGCAAAGGCCCGGCGCCGGAGAACATGGCGATCCCGGTATTCAAGTTCATTTCCGATACCAAGATCCTTATCGGTTGAGGCAGGGGATATTTCGATGAGCGAGGGACACTCGACCTATACGCCCAAGACCGGTATCGAGCGCTGGTTCGACGCCCGCATGCCGCTGCCGCGGCTGGTCTATGACAGCTTCGTCGCCTATCCGGTGCCGCGCAACCTCAACTATATGTGGACCTTTGGCGGCATCCTGTCGATCATGCTGGTCGCGCAGATCCTGACCGGCATCGTGCTGGCGATGCACTACACCTCCGACACCAATCTCGCCTTCGATTCGGTCGAGAAGATCATGCGCGACGTGAATTCGGGATGGCTCTTGCGCTATCTCCATTCCAACGGCGCCTCGTTCTTCTTCGTGGCCGTCTACATCCACATCTTCCGCGGCCTGTTCTACGGCTCCTACAAGGCGCCGCGCGAGCTCCTGTGGATCCTCGGCTGCATCATCTACCTCCTGATGATGGCCACCGGCTTCATGGGCTACGTGCTGCCTTGGGGCCAGATGAGCTTCTGGGGCGCTACCGTCATCACCGGCTTCTTCAGCGCCATTCCGCTGGTCGGGAACTGGATCCAGGAACTGCTGCTCGGCGGCTTCGCCGTCGACAATCCGACGCTGAACCGCTTCTTTGCGCTGCATTACCTGTTGCCGTTCATGATCGCCGGCGTCGTCGTGCTGCACATCTGGGCGCTGCATGTCGTGGGCCAGTCGAACCCGACCGGCATCGAGGTCAAGTCGAAGACCGACACTGTCGCCTTCACGCCCTACGCCACCATCAAGGACGCGTTCGGCATGATCGTGTTCCTGTTCGTCTTCGCCTATTTCGTCTTCTACCTGCCGAACTTTCTCGGCCACCCGGACAACTACACGGTCGCCAACCCGCTGAAGACGCCGGCCCACATCGTTCCGGAATGGTACTTCCTGCCGTTCTACGCGATCCTGCGCGCCATCACCTTCAACATCGGGCCGATCAACTCCAAGCTCGGCGGCGTGCTGTGCATGTTCGGCGCCATCGCCATGCTGTTCCTGGTGCCGTGGCTCGACACCTCCAAGGTGCGCTCGGCGGTCTACCGTCCATGGTACAAGCTGTTCTTCTGGGTGTTCGTGGCCGATGCCGTCCTGCTCGGATGGCTCGGCTCGCAGCCGGCGGAAGGCAGCTATGTGTTCATGGCGCAGATGGCGACGCTGTTCTACTTCGCCTTCTTCCTGGTCATCATGCCGGTGCTCGGCCTGATCGAGACGCCGCGCAGGCTGCCGAACTCGATCACCGAGGCCGTGCTTGAAAAGAAAAAGGGCGGCAGCGGACATCCGGCACGTGCTACCGTCGCGCCGGAAACCACGGGCTGAGAATCTGAGGGGATTTTGGGTATGAAGAAGATTCTCACCTCGCTGGCGCTGCTTGGCCTGGTGGTCGCGGGCACCGCTGCCATCGCCGCCGAAGAGGAACACAACGCGGCCGCTCCGACGCATTTCCCGATCAACGAACCGAAGGAAATGAGCTGGAGCTTCGCCGGTCCGTTCGGCACCTACGACAAGGCGCAGCTGCAGCGCGGCCTGAAGGTCTACAAGGAAGTCTGCTCGGCCTGCCACTCGATGAACCTGGTGGCCTTCCGCACGCTGGAAGGGCTCGGCTATTCGGAAGCGCAGATCAAGACGCTGGCCGCCGAATACACCATCCATGACGGCCCGAACGACGCCGGCGACATGTTCGACCGTCCCGGCAAGCCCTCGGACCACTTCCCGGCGCCGTTCCCGAACGAGCAGGCCGCGGCCTCCGCCAATGGCGGCGCCGCCCCGCCGGACATGTCGCTGCTCGCCAAGGCGCGCGGCGTCGAGCGCGGCTTCCCGCGCTTCATCTTCGACATCTTCACGCAGTACGCGCAGGGCGGCCCGGACTACATCCACTCGCTGCTCACCGGCTACGATCAGACGCCGCCGGCCGGCATGGTGATCCCGGAAGGCACGCACTACAATCCGTACTTCCTGTCCGGCTTGTCGCTGAAGATGCCGAAGCCGCTCTCGGACGGTCAGGTGACCTATGACGACGGCTCGCCGCAGACGGTCGACCAGTATGCCCGCGACGTCTCGGCCTTCCTGATGTTTGCCGCCGAGCCGCATCTGGAGGACCGCAAGAAGACCGGTTTCCGTGTCATGATCTTCCTGCTGCTCTTCGGCGCATTGGTCTATATGACCAAGCGCAGGGTGTGGGCCGACGTGGCGCACTGAGGCGCCTTGCTTCCAGAAAAATGCAAGGGCGCCGAATGGCGCCCTTTTCTTTTCGGCCGCTTGTCGGCAAAACTGTGCGGCAACGGATCAACCGCCCATGAAATCCTCCCTCGAAGACACGCTGCTTGCGGCCATCCGCACCATTCCGGATTATCCCAGGCCCGGCATCCTGTTTCGCGACATCACCACGCTGCTGGGTGACGCGCGCGCCTTTCGCCGCGCCATCGACGAGCTGGTCCATCCCTATGCCGGGCTGAAGATCGACAAGATCGCCGGCATCGAGGCGCGCGGCTTCATCCTGGGCGGCGCGGTGGCGCACCAGCTTTCGGCGGGCTTCGTGCCGATCCGCAAGAAAGGCAAGCTGCCTTATGAGACGGTGCGCGTGGCCTACAGCCTCGAATACGGGCTGGACGAGATGGAGATGCACAAGGACGGCGTCTCGCCGGGCGAGAAGGTGATAATCGTCGACGACCTGATCGCCACCGGCGGCACGGCGGAAGCCGCGGTGAAGCTGCTCAGGCAAATCGGCGCCGACATCGTCGCGGCCTGCTTCGTCATCGACCTGCCGGACCTCGGCGGGCGCAAGAAGCTGGAAGCGCTCGGCGTGCCGGTGAGGACGCTGATCGGGTTCGAGGGGCATTAGGAAATAGTGAGTAGTGAGTAGTGAATAGTGAATAGTGAATAGTGAATAGTGAATAGTGAATAGTGAATAGTGAATAGTGAATAGTGAATAGTGAATAGTCACTACTCACTACTCACTACTCACTACTCACTATCCCACCTTCACCAGCACGGCGCTGTCGAATTCGATCACCTTGTCGCCGGTCGAATCGAAACCTTCCGAACGCAGCGTCAGCAGGTTCCAGCCCGGGCGTCCGGCGAGCGGACGGTGCGCCTGCGCGATGCGCGTGAAAGTCACGGTCTCGCCAGCGTAGACCGGCTTCAGCCATTTCAGGTTACGGAAGCCGGGCGAGGGGCCGAATTCGGGCTGCGGGCCGGGGCCGGTCCAGCGCACGCCCTCGGTCTCCATGCGCTTTTCCAGGTTGTATTTCATCCAGGTGGCGGCAGTGTGCCAGCCCGAGGCGCAGAGCCCGCCAAGCACGCTCTTCTTCGCCGCCTCTTCGTCGACGTGGAAGATCTGCGGATCGTATTTTTTGGCAAACGCCTTGATCTCGTCGGCTTCGAATTTATGCGCGCCGAGCGTGACGGTTTCGCCGATCAGGAAATACTCTTCCAAAGTCATGACAGGTCCCTCGCGGCATCACGCGCGAGGAACATGCCGGTGTTTTCGAGCTCGAAGACGCTTTCGCCGCGCTGGTTGACGAGCTCGCTGCGCATGGTGATCAAGCCGAGCTGCGGCCTCGATTTCGACTGGCGCTTGGAAAGTATGGTGAGCGTGCCGGTGAGCCTGTCGCCGGCCAGCACCGGCTTCTTCCATTTCACATGCTCGATGCCGGGCGAGCCTTGAGAGGTCGAATCGAGCAGGAAAGCGTCGCACAGCATGCGCATGAACATCGCGCAGGTATGCCAGCCCGAAGCCGAAAGCCCGCCGAGGATGCTCGCCTTGCCGGCTTCCTCGTCGAGATGCATCGGCTGCGGGTCGAACTCGCTGGCGAATTCGATGATTTCGGCGGCGCTCACGTCCTTGCTGCCGAGGTCGAGCGAGGCGCCCTCGACGAAGTCCTCATAGGCCCAGGTCTTTCCGGTCATGCTGACAATCCGGTTGACAACGCGTGGTCCCCAAAGTCGGGCCTTCCCGGATGAAGGTCCTAGTCAATTTGGTCAAGTGATTTCTGGTAAGCCAGCCGTCGCCGGCCAACCCCGTCAGAGCCAGCCGCGGCGGCGGAAATACCAGAAGGGCAGGATGGCCGAGACCACCATCAGGGCGATGGCAAAGGGGTAGCCGAACTCCCATTTGAGCTCGGGGATGATGTCGAAGTTCATGCCGTAGATCGAGGCGACCAGCGTCGGCGGCAGGAAGATGACGGCGGCGACCGAGAAGATCTTGATGATGGCGTTCTGCTCGATCGAGATCATGCCGAGCGTGGCATCGAGCAGGAAGGAGATCTTCTGCGACAGGAAAGTCGCGTGGTCGGCGAGCGAGAGCACGTCGCGCGACAGCGTCTTGATGCGGGCGCGCACATCCTTGCTCATCTTGGTCTGGTCAGCGACATGGGCGAGAAAGCCGGCAAGGCGCTGCAGCGAGATCAGGCTGTCGCGGACCGAGGAGGCGATGTCCTCCTTGCGGCCGATGCCTTTCAGGAGCTCCTGGAAATCGCGGTTGCGTTTTGAGGCCTTGGTCGAGCGCGCCTCGAAAATGTCGCGCGAGATTGTTTCGACCTCGCGGCCGGCGCGCTCGAGGATGTCGGCCAGGCGATCGACGATCGCCTCGAGAAGCCCGATCAGGATGGTGTCGCCGCTGGTGCAGCCGGTCGCCACCTTTTCGGCGCGCTGCGGGAAAGTCTTGAAGGCCTTGGGCTCATGGTAGCGGACGGTGATCAGCCTCTTGCCGGCGAGCGCGAAGGTTACCGGCGACATCAAAGGATCGTCCGCCTCGGTCTGCGCCGGCAGCACGGCGGTCATGAAGTAGCCGCCATCCTCGATATAGAGGCGGCTCGAAATCTCGATCTCTTCCATCTCCTCGCGGGTCGGAATGGCAATGCCCAGCCAGCTCTCGATGCGCGCCTCTTCCTCCTTGGTCGGGTTGAAGAGATCGGCCCAGACGACCCTGTCGCCATCGGCCGCAAGATCCTCGGTGAGGCGCAGGCGATCATTGTCGACGACGAAGGTTTTTATCATCGCCGGGTCTCCCTGGAGGTCAGGTGTTGAACTTGAACAGCATGATGTCGCCGTCCTGGACGACATATTCCTTGCCTTCGTCGCGCGCCTTGCCGGCTTCCTTGGCGGCTACTTCGCCGCCCAGCGTGACGAAGTCGTTGTAGGCGATCGTCTGGGCGCGGATGAAGCCGCGTTCGAAGTCGGTGTGGATGACGCCGGCCGCCTGCGGCGCCTTATCGCCCTTGTGGATCGTCCAGGCGCGCGTCTCCTTCGGTCCGACGGTGAAATAGGTGATCAGATGCAGGAGCTCGTAGCCGGCGCGGATCACCTTGTTGAGGCCGGGCTCGTCGAGGCCGATCGAGGCAAGGAACTCCATTTCCTCCTCGTCGGAAAGCTGGGCGACTTCCGCCTCGATCGCCGCCGAGATCACCACCGTGCCGGCGCCTTGCGCGGCCGCCATCTTCTCCACCGCCCTGGTGTGCTCGTTGCCGGTGGCGGCGTCCGCCTCGGAGACGTTGCAGACATAGAGAACGGGATGCGAGGTGAGCAGGTTCAGCCCCTGCAGGATGCGCAGGTCCTCCGCCGCGATGCCGTTGAGCAGGACGCGCGTCGGCTTGCCGGCCTGCAGCAACTCGAGCGCGGCCTCCATCATCGGCAGGACGGCCATGGCTTCCTTGTCCTTGCCGGCGGCGCGCTTGCGGATCTGGGCGATGCGGCGCTCGAGGCTTTCGAGGTCCGCCAGCATCAGCTCGGTCTCGACCGTCTCGGCGTCGGCGACAGGGTCGATGCGGCCTTCGACATGGGTGATGTCGTCATCCTCGAAGCAGCGCAGCACGTGCACGATGGCGTCGACCTCGCGGATGTTGGCGAGGAACTGGTTGCCCAGCCCTTCGCCCTTCGAGGCGCCGCGCACCAGGCCGGCGATGTCGACGAAGGAGATGCGGGTCGGGATGATCTCCTTCGACTTGCCGATCGCCGCGATCTTCTGCAGGCGCGGGTCAGGCACCGCCACCTCGCCGGTGTTCGGCTCGATGGTGCAGAAAGGATAGTTGGCGGCTTGCGCGGCGGCCGTCCTGGTCAGCGCATTGAACAGCGTCGACTTGCCGACGTTGGGCAAGCCAACGATGCCACATTTGAAACCCATGTTCGTCCAGTCCTGTCGGAATTCGATTTTGGTGAGGGCTATGGGCGATAGGGGTGACGAACGTCAAGCCCTTCGAAGACAGCAGCCGGCGTCGCCAGTGCCTGGGCGTGCGGTTTGCAAGCGGCTTGATCGGGGGTTCGTTTAGCGAGAGCGTCGCAATTTGACGCTAGCTTGGGCCGGTCGCATGGACGACAAAGTCTCGAGCAAAGGAAATTCTGACATGGCCGATTTCAATCTGTCCCGTCGTGACAGTCTACGCAACATCGTGGCGCTTGGAGTTGCGGGCGCCGCAGTCGCCGTTGGCGCGACAGCGCTTGCCGCCACTGAAGCCGAAGCCGCCGGCCAGCCGCATATGAGCCGGGCGCTTGCAGCCCTGGAAACGGCGCTCAACCAGCTTCAGGTCGCCATTCCCGACAAGGGCGGTCATCGTCTCAAGGCCATCGCGCTGGTCAGGGATGCGATCGACGAGACGACCAAGGGCATGGCCGTCGGCGCCATGTAGTTCGAGGCGGCGCCGTTCTCCGCGATCGGCGGCTCCTGCCGATCAGATGGGGAGCGGTCCGATGATTTGACGCATGTCGCGCAAAAGTGCGACAACGACATGCATCAAGCAACGACCTAAAGCGCGTCGCGTGAATCCGTTTCGACGCGGCGCGCTTTAGTCTTTTCCGAACAGCTTCTTCAGCATGGCGGCCATCGGGCCGCTTTCGGGAAGTTTTGCCGCCGGCTGCTGCGGGCGCGCCTGGCGGACATGGCTTTGCTGCTTCGGCGGCTTGGGCGGCGGGCGATCGTCATCGCCGGTCGGCACAAGCTTGTCGCGGAGCGCCAGCGTGACGCGGTTCATGAACGAGCTGTCGTCGCCCTTGGCCAGCAGACCGGCGTCGTCGGCGATGGCGTCGAGCAGGACGTCGAGCCATTCGCGATCGGCCTTGGCGAAATCGCCGAGCACATGGCCGTGCACCATCTCCTTGACGCCGGGATGGCCGACGCCGATGCGCACCCGGCGATAGGCGTTGCCGACATGCTGGTCGAGCGAACGAATGCCGTTGTGGCCGCCGGAGCCGCCGCCGACCTTGACCCGGAGCTTGCCGGCGGCAAGGTCGATCTCGTCGTAGAAGACGGTGAGGGCGGCCGGTTCGAGCTTGTAGAAGCGCATCGCTTCGCCGACCGACTGTCCGGACAGATTCATGAAGGTCTGCGGCTTGATCAGCAGCACCTTCTCGCCGCCGAGCGTGCCTTCGCAGATCAGGCCCTGGAATTTTCGCGACCAGGGCGAAAAGGAATGGCGGCGGGCAATCGCGTCCGCCGCCATGAAGCCGACATTGTGCCGGTTGTTTTCGTATTTCGCGCCCGGATTGCCGAGGCCTGCAAAGACAAGCATCGCCGCCTCCGGACTAGAGCATGATGCCGAAAAGTGTGAAGCGGTTTTCGGAAAACATCATGCTCTATTTCTTTGATCTAGAGCCGGATGAAATCATCCGGCCTGGAGAATTACTTCTCTTCGGCCGCCGGAGCCGCCGTCTCTTCCGCAGCCGCCTCGGTGGTCGCTTCCGTCTCCGGCTTCATCGCCGACGAGCCGGCAACGGTCGCGATGGTGAAGTCGCGATCGGAGATGACCGGCTTGACGCCGGCCGGCAGCTTGACCGCCGAGATGTGGATCGAATCGCCGATGTCGGTGCCGGTGAGATCGATGGTGATGAATTCCGGGATCGCATTGGCCGGGCAGTGGAACTCGACTTCGTGACGAACGATGTTGAGCACGCCGCCGCGCTTGATGCCGGGCGACTTGTCCTCATTGATGAAGTGGACAGGCACGTCGACATTGACCTCGGTGTCCTTGCCGATGCGCAGGAAGTCGACATGGACAGGAAAATCCTTGACCGGGTCGAGCTGGAAATCCTTCGGCAGGACCTGGATCTTCTTGCCGTCGACATCGATCGTGGCGATCGTGGTCAGGAACCCGCCGCCGTGGATCTTGTAGAAGAGGTCCTTGTAGTTCAGCGCAATCGCCAGGGGAGGCTGCTTGTCGCCGTAAATCACTGCAGGCACTTTACCGTTGCGACGAACTGCACGGGCGGACCCCTTACCGACCTGTTCGCGCGCTTCGGCCTTGAGCTCGTAAGCATCGTGGCTCATGGCATTTCCTTTCGCGTGTTATGGAGCGCTTGCGGCAAGCACGAGGCCAACCGTAAACGTCGAAAGCCGTCGCGGCCTTGCACGATCTGTCCGATGCGTTTGGCGATCCAAATGCGTCTGGGGATCATGCGAGGCCTGGCCGGCCTTCCTCCGCGTTGCCTCCAAGGGTGTCTACGCGGGTGGCGGCTCTATAGCGGAAGGCGGCGAGAGGCGCAAGCGGTTGGGCTGGAAGGCTTGCGGGGCGGGTTCCAGCACCGAAAGCATAAACCGGAAATCCGGTTTGCGCGAATGTAGGAGCGGGCGGATCGCAGCCGTCCTGCGGCATGTAACCATCCCTAGGGGACCAACTATGAAACTCCTGTTCAGTCGCAATCCCAATCCTCGCCTCGCGGTCGCGACGGCGCGCCATCTCAAGGCGGAGATCGCGTTCGAGTTCGCATCGCCCATGGCGCCGGGGCAGGCCGAACGCCATCGCGTGCTCAACCCCAATCTGACATTGCCCATACTGGTGGGATCGGGATGGAGCCTGTGGGAGGCCGACGCCATCGCCTGCCGGCTTTCGCGCGAGGTTCGCTCGGATTTCTGGCGCGGCGGGGGTGACGAGCCGGATATGATCCGCTGGATCAGCTGGGGCAAGGAACGGTTCGCTTTCGCCTGCGATATGGTGCATTTCGAGCGCGGGACCAAGCAGCGCTATGGGCTCGGTCCTATCGACCAGGCGCTGGTCGAGGAGGGGCTGAGGCAATTCCATGGAGCCGCGGCGATCCTCGAGCCCGAGCTTTCGGGACGCGAGTGGCTGGTCGGCAATTCCATCTCCTATGCCGACTTCCGCATGGCGACGTTCCTGCCTTTCAACGACGTCGCCGGATTGCCGCTCGCCGACTACCCGGCGATCCGGCGCTGGTACGGCCGGCTGGAGGCAATCGACGCCTGGCGCGACCCGTTCCAGGGGCTGGAGGCGCCGCAACTGCCGCCGGTCAAGATAGAGGCGTGACCGGCATCCCTGAGCCCGTCCAAGGCGCCCGGGACGCAAGCTTGTCCGGTCGCGCCCGCTCTCTTTTTCAGCACATCTCAGACGACGTCGACCGCCAGGCCGCCGTTCAGCGCGTCGCGCAACGCCTGGATTTGCCGGTTCAAGGCATCGAGTTCAGCCAGTTTCATGCCTGACCGCTCGATCAGGGTCTCGTTCAGGCAATTGCATTGGACGAGCAAGGCTCGTCCGCCGGGGGTCAGGTCGACCTGTACCTGGCGCTCGTCCGTCTGGCTGCGCTGGCGGGTGACAAGCCCAGCCTGCTCCATTCGCTTCACCAGCGGCGTGATGGTGCTCGATTCGAGGGCGAGTCGATGCGCGATGCTGCCCACCGACATGCCATCCGTCTCTCCCAGCGCATTGAGCACGAGATATTGCGGATAGGTGATCCCCATCTCGTCCAGCATAGGCTTGTAGGTGCGGTTGATCGCCAAGCTGGTGGCGTAGAGCGTGAAGCAGAGCTGATTGTCCAACGGGAGAGGCACGGCGCATTCCTTTTGCCGACTGAGCATCTATTGCATACCACGAAAAATGATATCGCGATAAATAATTTCATGGACAAGGCTCCCGACCTCCGTTACGAGATAGTTATCGCGATATTGTTTATCGTGACATCGATAAAAGGAGATTGAGATGACCTCGCAGACCAAGTCGGGTTCGGGCAGCGGCACGATCACCACCAAGGACGGAACGCAGATCTTCTACAAGGATTGGGGGACTGGCCAGCCTGTCGTCTTCCACCATGGCTGGCCGTTGAGCAGCGACGACTGGGACGCCCAGATGCTGTTCTTCCTGGCACAGGGTTACCGCGTCGTCGCCCATGATCGACGCGGCCATGGCCGTTCGAGCCAGACCGATACCGGCAACGAGATGGACACCTATGCCGCCGACGTGGCCGCGCTCACCGCGCATCTCGGCCTCAAGGACGCCATCCATGTCGGTCATTCGACGGGCGGTGGCGAGGTCGCGCGCTATGTCGCGCAATATGGCGGCGGAGGACGCGTCGCCAAGGCCGTGCTGATCGGTGCGGTGCCGCCGATCATGCTGAAGACGCCGGCCAATCCCGGCGGCCTGCCGATCGAGGTCTTCGACGGTTTCCGCGCTGCGCTGGCGGCCAACCGCGCCCAGTTCTTCCACGACGTGCCGGCCGGCCCGTTCTACGGCTTCAACCGTCCCGGTGCCCAGGTTTCCGAAGGCGTCGTCGACAATTGGTGGCGCCAGGGCATGATGGGTGGCGCCAAGGCGCATTACGACTGCATCAAGGCGTTCTCGGAGACCGACTTCACCGAGGATCTGAAGAAGATCGACGTGCCGGTGCTTGTTATGCATGGAGACGACGACCAGATCGTCCCGATCGCGGACTCCGCGCTGCTTTCGGTCAAGCTGCTCAAGAAGGGCGAGCTCAAGGTCTACAAGGGTTTCCCGCACGGTATGGCAACGACCCATGCGGATGTCATCAACGCCGACCTGCTGGCGTTCTTCAAGGCCTGAGCCTGCTTGCCGGAAACACGAAAGCACCCGCCCTCTGGCGGGTGCTGCAGGGAGGATGAAGCTCGAAATCGTGCCTGCTGCTTTCTGCTAGAGCGGGATGGCGTTTCGTTGAATCGCCGTCTCGATCTAACTCGTTGTTGGAGCATGATCTTTCTCCGAAAACCGGTTCCCACTTTTCGGGATCATGCTCTAGGGCTGTCGTCCCCGACCGGGTTTACCGAGGAGGCGCGCGAATTTGCGCCCCACTCTCGGCCGCAGTTGCGCTCGCCAATCGGGGATGTCGCCCAAGGATATGCTGTCTGCAGCCTTGGCCTTTCGCGCGAGCCAGGTGACATCGACGATTGCGCTGCCGATTGCGAGCAATCGGTTCGTCAGCATCTGCTCGTTGAGGATCGCCCTTGCCTTGCTCTCGAAAAGAGGCAGCGTTTCGTCCGTGAGATCGAACCGGGAGTGCCATCCAGGCCCTTGCCCGGTCCCGGCTCCGGTAAGCCATCCAATCAACAGCTGTCTATAGGGGCGCGAGACCGGTGCGTCTTCCCGGAAGGGCGAAAGGGGATTCCCGCTGAAAATCGGCGCGCCATCGGTCACGCCGACCATCGATCCAAGCGCCTGCAAATGCCTGGGCCGCATCAGGATGAACGAGCTTCGGAGCCAAGCCTGCGAGGGAATTCCAAACATCGACACGGGCTCATTGAAGAAATCGATGTGGCCGAGCACCGCATTCAAGCCCGACAGATGCCGCACGACGTCCTGGTCGATCAGCTTGAGATGGTCCGGCGTGTATTCGGCGAATGCAGACGTAGCGAGATGGACCAGGTCATAGTCATTCACCCGTTTGCCGATGTGGGCAATGCCGCTGTCCCAGGCGGAGAATTCCCAGCTGGAGTTGGAGCCCCCGATCAATTCGACTTCGCGATCAAGGTGAACACTCCGACCTTCCGGCAGGCAATTGTCGATCACAAGCGTGTGGTGCGCCACGTCTGGCATTTGCGCAGCAAACATCGCCTTCAAATCCTGCAGCGCGGTGGGATACCTGGCGGTGCCATGGCGCGCCAGAAGCGTCAGGATTCGCAACTTGGAAGGATCTCGTCCGTTGCCCGACGTCAAATGCTTCCTTCCCCTTCAGACCGAGCTGATGCTCTCACCTTTGCAATCGCCAAGGCCTATCTTGGGCGCACCTGGCATCCATCCACCAACATAATGTCCAGACTGGGCGTCCAATGGTAGTGTCCCGCTTAAATTGGGGGCCAGAGAATGATTGCGACGTTGAGACGGCCACTTCATGCCGGCGGCTTGGCCATCACGTCGATCCGATGAGGTATGTTTCGCTTGGAACGTTTCCGATCCGGCGGCCGGTCCATGGCGGTCAGTTGAGGGCGAATGCCATCCACAGGGTCTTGCGGGATTGCGGATGGGAAACACGCCATGTCGTGGTCACTCCCAACCGCGGCGCCAGGCGGGAAATGGAGGCCGGCGATCTTTTCATCGAGATGCCGCGCAGCTTTCGCAAGAAGATGGCCCGGCGCAAATGGCGTTCCGATGTCGCCGCCGCTGAATTCATCGCAGGCAGCAAGTCCCATCGCCGCGAAATCGCAAGATTTCTCGACGGCTTCAGACCGGATGTCATCGCCCTGGAGCAGTGCTGGCTTTGGCCGGCCTTGCGCGAGTATGTTGAAACGTGCTCGCCCGAGGCACGCTTTTCAATCGTGTACAGTTCGCACAACGTCGAACAGGAAATGCTGGCGCAGGAGGCCATGATCGCCGGCGCGGAAATGGACCGCTGGAGTGCTCAACGCGCGGCGGACATCGAGCCCGATCTTGCCGCAAAGGCAGACCTGATCGTCGCCGTCAGCGAGCAGGATGCAACCTATTTCCGCAAGCTCAATCCAAGCGTGGTGGTCGCCGCCAACGGCATTTGGCCGCGGGAAATGCCTATCGGCCTCGATCGTTGGGCGTCGCGGTTCGCCGGCCTGCGCACGGCGCTGTTCGTCGGCTCGGGCCATCCGCCCAACGCCCGCGGTTTTCTCCAGATGACGGGTCCGGACCTCGGTTTCCTCTCAGCCTCGGAGCGGATCGTGGTGGTCGGCGACGTTGCCGACCAGATACGCAACGATCCCGGATTCCCGCGGTACGGTGGCGCCGACAAAGCACGGATCGAGCTGCTCGGCGTGCAGGACGGCGCGGCCCTCAGCGCGCTGATCGAGCTTGCCGATGTCGTGATGCTTCCGATCCTTGAGGGCGGCGGCACGAACATCAAGACCGCGGAAGCGCTGTACAATCGCAAGCCCGTCGTGGCGACGACTTTCGCGTTGCGCGGCTACGAGCAATTCAAGCATTGGCGGAATGTCCGGCTGGCCGACAGGCCGGATGACTTCCGGGATCTGCTGGTGCAGGCGCTCAGAAGCGAACCGGAGGAGCTGAAATCGGCGGATATCGCGCAGCTCGATACGCTGCTTTGGACTTCGACGCTTCGGCGGCTTTCCGAGCAGTTCGCAGCGCTGCCGAGGCGGCAACGCCAGGCGACGGCGAACCCGGCCAATGGCCGAGGCCGCTTTCTTCGCGGCCTTCTGCGGCGCCTGGGTTTGATCGGAAAGAGCTGATCTCGTGCGCAAGGTCGCCGAGAAAAGAACCTGCGTTTTGGGCAATGCAAGCGCTGCGCCATGAGATGCCGGCGGATCCGGGACCTTCAAGGTCTCAAACCCGGCGGCGATTATAGGCTGAACGGCGGCTTGGTCGCCGATTTCGCCGGCTCAGGCCTTCCGCGCTTCCTTCATGTCGGGCAGAAACACGGTCAGCAGGCCGAGGAAGGGCAGGTACGAGCAGATCTGGTAGACGAAGTCGATGCCCTTCATGTCGGCGACGACGCCGAGCACCGCGGCGGCGATGCCGCCCATGCCGAAGGCGAAGCCGAAGAAGATGCCGGCGATCATGCCGACGCGCCCCGGGACCAGTTCCTGCGCGAAAACGACGATGTTGGAGAAGGCCGACGACAGGATCAGGCCGATCAGCACGGTGAGCACCATCGTCCATTCCAGATTGGCGTATGGCAGCGCCAGCGTGAAGGGCAGCACGCCGACGATGGAGAACCAGATCATCGCCTTCTGTCCATAGCGGTCGCCGAACGGACCGCCGAGCAGGATGCCCAGCGCCGAGGCGCCGAGGAACAGGAACAGCATCACCTGGCTCATCTGCACCGAAACGCCGAACTTATGCATGGCGTAGAAGGTGTAGTAGCTGGAGAGCGAGGCGATATAGGCGTTCTTGGTCAGCACCAGCAGCGTCAGCACGGCCAGCGCCCACATGACCTTTTTGCGCGCGAAGGGCGAGACATGGGCGGCCTGCTTGCGGGTGGCCAGCGAGGCACGCAGACGGCTGTACCAGCCGCCGACCTGCCACAAGACGACGATGCCGATCAGCGAGCCGACGGCGAACCAGGAGATGCTGGTCTGCCCGAACGGCACGACGATGAAGGCGGCGAGCAGCGGGCCCATGGCCTGGCCGAAATTGCCGCCCACCTGGAACAGCGATTGCGCAAGGCCGAAGCGGCCGCCAGATGCAAAGCGGGCGATGCGCGAGGATTCCGGATGGAAGATCGCCGAGCCGATGCCGATCAGCGAGGCGCCGATCAGGAGCAGCCAGTAATGGCCGGCATGGGCGAGCACCACCAGGCCGACCAGCGACGAGGCCATGCCCCAGGGCAAGGAGTAGGGCATCGGCTTCTTGTCGGTGATCATGCCGATCACCGGCTGCAACAGTGAGGCCGTCACCTGGAAGGTGAAGGTCAGAAGGCCAATCTGCCAGAAATCGAGACCGTAATTGTCCTTGAGCAGCGGATAGATCGCCGAAAGCAGCGACTGCATGATGTCGTTGACACAGTGGCAGAAGCTCACCGCAAGAATGACGGTGAAGGCCGTCGCCTGCGCCGAGATGTTGCTTGCCGGCGCCGGTGCGGCGACGGAGGTGGCGGTCGTATCAGTCAAGGCAATGCTCCGTAGTCTTTTGGCGGCGTACCGCAGGCGGCCTTATAGGCCTGTTGCCAAGCGACTTCTTTCGTGGTTTGGTCCAATAGTTTCGCAAGTGGGCCACATCCGATGCCAAATAGCCGGGAGATATTCAGAGGCGACGCCGCCGAGCTCGGCCGGCTGCATGAAAGCCGCTGGCAATGGCTGGAACAGGCCGTCGGGCCGGCGGTCGCGCTGCCGACCGAATATCCGGACGGCTATCGCGTGCCGCAGCACCGCCACAGCCGCAGCCAGCTGCTGCACGCGCTGGTTGGCGTGGTCCTGGTGACGACCAGGCACGGACGCTGGATGGTGCCGCCCGACCATGCGATGTGGATACCGGCCGGCACCGAGCACGCCGTCGAGATGCTCGGCGACGTCTCGATGCGCTCGGTCTATGTGATGCCGGACGCTATTGCCGGCCTGCCGGAAGGCTTGCGCGTCGTCGGCATCACCGAGCTGATGCACAGCCTGATCGTCGAATCGGAGAAGCTGCCCCAGGGCGGCGAGCTTGAAGGGCGCGCCGCGCTCGTCATGGGACTTCTGCTGCACGAGATCCCGAGCCTGCCGGAACGGCCGCTCGGCCTGCCTTTCCCGTCCGATCCGAAGCTCGCGGCGCTTTGCCGGCGCTTCGTGGCAGCCCCTTCGCCGCATGCGACTATCGACGAATGGGCGGATGCCGCGGGCATGAGCCGGCGCTCCTTCACCCGCGCCTTCCATCGCCAGACCGGGCTGTCGCTGTCGACCTGGCGCCAGCAGGCCTGCCTGTTCGCGGCGCTGCCGAGGCTTGCCGACGGCGAGCCCATCACCAGAGTAGCACTCGATCTCGGCTATGACAGCGTGCCGGCCTTCATCACCATGTTCAAGCGCATGCTCGGCGCTTCGCCGCGCGGCTATATGCGCGGCGCGCGCGATGCCGGTGAAAACCCGCGCCGAACAGGCGGTCCGATCGCCGCGTGAAGCAGCGCCCGCGGTATTGAGCCGATTCGCCCGTTCTCAGCACAGGTTCTATTTTTCCAAATACTGATTGCGAATTGCAATCAGTTGTGCTCTTTTTGCTGGAGGCAAAATCGGGAGGAAGCCTAGTGGCGACGATCGTCTATGCCATGCTGACATCGCTGGATGGCTACATCGCCGGGCCGAGCGGAGACATCGACCTGCCGGTTCCCGAGGAAGAATTGCATCGGCATTTCAACGACGAGATGCGACGGACATCGATCGCGCTTTGCGGGCGCGGGATGTATGAAACCATGCGCTTCTGGGACAGCCCGGAGCGCGAGACCGCCGCTGAAGACGTCGAGCGGGATTTTGCCCGCGCCTGGCGAGAGACGCCGAAGGTCGTGTTTTCGACCACGCTTCAGGAGGTTGGGCCGAATGCCCGTCTGGCGAAAGGTGACGCGGAGGCGGTGGTGAGGGCGCTCAAGGCAGACACGGATGGCGAGATTTCCGTCGCTGGCGCCGAGCTTGCCGGGCACCTTGCGCGTGCCGGCCTGATCGACGAGTACCGGCTTTACGTGCATCCGGTCGTGCTGGGCGGCGGCAAGCCGTATTTCCGGTCCGGCCTGTCGCTGGCGTTGAAGCCGCTCGGCACGGAGCGCCTTGCGCAAGGGGTGACGCTGCTGCGCTATGCGCCCGCGGCAACCAGTTCTGATTAATCGAACAGGCTCGACACCGATTCTTCCGTGGCCGTGCGCGAGATCGCTTCGCCCATCAGGTCGGCGATCGAAATGACACGGATGTTCGGCGCATCGAGCACGCCCTGCGTCGGCTGGATGGAATCGGTGATCACCAATTCCTGCAGCTTCGATCCGGTGATGCGGGCAACGGCGCCGCCGGAGAGCACGCCATGGGTGATGTAGGCGGTGACGGAGGTCGCGCCATTGGCGAGCAGAGCGTCGGCCGCGTTGCAAAGCGTGCCGCCGGAATCGACGATGTCGTCGATCAGCAGGCAGTCCTTGCCGGCGACGGCGCCGATGATGTTCATGACTTCCGATTCGCCAGGGCGCTCGCGGCGTTTGTCGACGATGGCGAGCTGCGCGTCGAAACGCTTGGCCAGCGCGCGCGCCCGCACCACGCCGCCGATGTCGGGCGACACGACGACGACGTTGCCGAGCTGCTTGTACTTGGCTTTCACGTCGCGGGCCATCACCGGCACCGAGAACAGATTGTCGGTCGGGATATCGAAGAAACCCTGGATCTGGCCGGCATGCAAATCGAGCGTCAGCACGCGGTCGGCGCCGGCGCGGGTGATCATGTTGGCGACCAGCTTGGCCGAGATCGGCGTGCGGCCGGAGGCGCGGCGGTCCTGCCTTGCATAGCCGAAATAGGGGATGACCGCCGTGATGCGTCGTGCCGAGGAGCGCATAAAGGCGTCCATCATGATGAGCAGTTCCATCAGATGGTCATTGGTCGGATAAGAGGTCGACTGCAGGATGAAGACATCCTCGCCGCGCACGTTTTCCTGGATCTCGACGAAGATTTCCTGGTCGGCGAAGCGCCTGACGCTGGCCTTCCCCAGCGGGATGTTGAGATAGCGAGCGACCGCTTCGGCCAGCACCCGGTTGGAATTGCCCGCGAAAAGCTTCATGCACCGTTCCTGGTGAAGGATGGAGAGGCCGGAGAGACTCTCATAAGCCTTTTATGCGGGCTTTTAGCGGGCCGGGCCGGTATTGCAAGCCTCGTTGTGGGGAATCCTTCCGGCGACCGCAACAAACACGGAAAACATCGCAAGCCGGCAACAGTTTGGCCGGCAACAGTTTGGCCGGCAACAGTTTGGCCGGCAACAGTTCGGTCAACCGGCGCCGCCGCCGAGCCAGGCGGCGAACTGGTCGATCGTCTGGTCGGCGATGGCCTGCATGGTCGCGGGCGCCACCGTGGGCCAGCCCTCGCCGCTGCCGGCCGCAGGCGCCTTCTGCTGGCCATTGATGCGGTGCAGGCGATTGCCGGAGGGGTCGTAGATGTCCCAGACATAGATCACGGTCGTGTCCTTGCCCTCGGACATCGTCGAAAAATAGCCTTTCAGCACATGCGTAGCCGTCTGGTCCGTGCTGCCGACAAGCGTCAGGCCGCGCTGCCGGGCTCGGGTCTGCAGTTCCGCCGTTAGGGGCGCCGCGGCCTCCACCGTGGCGCCGACGATCGGCGCCACCTGCAGCCGCGTCCTGGCGAGGGCGGCGGTCTGAGCCGGCGTTGCGCGTGTCGCGGGCGACGCTGCGGTGGAAGGCGCGGGCGAAGGAGCAGGCGCGGTCGTGGTCGGAGACGTGGCCGTTGTCGATGAGCCCTGCGGGGCAGGCAAAGACTGGGCCGAACTCGCCGTCGGGGTGATGGCCGAAGGTTCCAGCACGTCCTTGGCGTTGGTGCAGGCGCCAAGCGCCAGCGCCGCAAGCAATGACACGGTCGTCACCTGCGATCGTCTCATTGCCTGAAAACTCCCTACTGGCGAACGCCCCCGCGTGAACCAACCATTATGGATTCACTGCACGATCAAGTCGAGATCATGGCGCGACAGCGGCTTCGGCGCCGATTCCGTGGTGAGGTAGGTGCGGCCAAGCGTCATTGCGCTCTCGGTCTCGGAGTCCATGATGATCATATGCGCGAACAGCGTCATATTGGGTGCGATCGGTTCCGTGTTGCCCTGGTAGAACATCGGCATGTCCATCCAGGACGGCGTGAAGCGGGCGCCGACCGAATAGCCGCAGGCATTCAGCCGATGCTTGGTCAGATTGTGCGCTTCGAGCGTGCGGGCATGCGCGTCGAAGACATCGCCGAACGTGTTGCCCGGCGTCATCGCCTTTTCGACCGCGAGCAGGGCGGCACGGGAAGCGTCGAACAATTCCTGGTGACGTTTCGACACCTTGCCGGTCAGCACGGTGCGCATCATGGGAGCATGATAGTGGTGGAAGACGCCGGCCCATTCGAGCGTCAGCTGGTCGTTCTTGGTGAGCTTGCGGCGGCCGGCCTTGTAGCGGCAGAGCAAGGCATCGGCGCCGGAGCCGATGATATACTCGTTGGCGGGATAGTCGCCGCCGCCGGCAAAGACCGCGCCCTGCATGGCGGCAAGGATGAGCCCTTCGTCGCCGCCCTGCTTGATCAGGGGCAGGGCGGCGTCCAGCGCGTCGTCGGAAAGATTGGCGGCCTTTTCCGCCTTGGCGATTTCGGCCGGGCTCTTGAACAGGCGCAGGCGGCCGACGATGCCGGAAGCATCGGCGATCTGACCGAAGGTCTGCAATTGCTCGTCGAGGCGGCGACCGTTGTAGGCGGTCAGGCCATGGGTGTCGTATTCGACGCCGATGCGGGCGCCGAGCAGATCGAGGTCGTTGAGCAGGTTACGCAGGTCGATCGCCGGGTTGGCGCCCTGACGATCGGTCCACAGCACGATGTTTTCGATGGTCGAGGTATGGCGCGCCTGCCTGAGATCGGCCGAACGGGTGAGCAGCACCATCGAACCGTCGGCCTTCACCACCAGGCACTGGAAGAAGCAGAAGCCGAACGTGTCGTAGCCGGTCAGCCAGTACATGCTCTCCTGCGCGAACAACAGCACGGCGTCGAGCTTCTTCTCGGCCATCTCGATCAGCAGCCGGTCGCGCCGCGCGTCGAATTCCGATCGTTCGAAATGCAGCGCCATTACTCTTTCTCCAGGACGATTGCCGAAACCTGGCGCCCGTAATCCGCTTCCTTGCGGTGTGTGGTGCGCCGGTAGGAATAGAAAAGGTCTTCTTCCGCGTAAGTGCAGCGGCCAAGGCCCTCGGCGGTCACGCCGGCCTTGCGCAGCCGGTCGACCGTATATTGGTTGAGGTCGAACATCGAGTGGCCGGCGGTCGTCGATGGCCTGAAATAGCGGGGGTTGTCGGCATCGGCCTCGACGAAGCGGGCGACGAATTCCGGCCCGACCTCGTAATTGTCGGGGCCGATGGAAGGACCGAGCACGGCCACGATGCGCTCGCGGCGGGCGCCGAGGCCTTCCATGGCAAGGATAGTGTTCTCGAGCACGCCGGTGAAGGCGCCTTTCCAGCCCGCATGGGCGGCACCGATGATGCGCGCCTCGGCATCGGCAAACAACACCGGCCCGCAATCGGCGGTCGAGGCGCCGACGGCGATGCCCGGACGGTCGGTGACGATGGCATCGGCCTTCGGGCGAGGGCCCGCGAAGGGTTCCCTGGCCACAATGACATCCGGCGAGTGGACCTGGTGCGCTGTCAACAGGTGGTCGGCCGGCACGCCCATCCAGTCGGCAACGCGTCGCCGGTTCTCGGCGACCAGTGTCTGATCGTCGCTGGAGCCCGTGCCGATGTTGAGCCCCCGATAGATGCCGTCGGAGACGCCGCCGATGCGGGTGAAATAGCCGTGGCGCATGCCTTGCGCCTTTTCAAGCAGCGGCGAGCGTACTGGATCTGGTCTGGTCTGATTCAGCATGGTTGGGTTTGTCGTCCGTGCAAGGCGGTTTCGTCAAGGCGAAGTTCGGACGACAAAGAGGGCCAGGCGGCAGGACGCGCCTGCCGGCTCAAGCAGCTCTCGTCGCCGGCAGGATCTTCATAACCTTGAAAAGCTCGCCCATCGCGTCGGGGCCGGCCAAGCGTTCGACCGCATCGGAGATGGCTTGACGGGCTTGCTCATCAGCGTTCGCACCGAGCGCGCCGGCGCGCTCGATCAAGCCCATGCCAAGCAGGAATTCTCCCTGTGTCGTCATCTCGATACGAAGCCCATGAGGATGGATCGCTGTCGCAAGGGCGGCGAAATCGACATGCGATGTGAGATCGGCCTCGCCGGGGCCGGCCAGCACGTCTTCACGCCGATGCCGGCGCAAGGCCTGCAAGGTGTCGCCGATGCCAGGCTGCAAATGGCCGTAGTCGATAAAGAGGCCCGCGCCGCCCTGGGCAGCGATGCGCGCCGCGATCGCCGACATCAGTGCTACGCGGGCCGGCGCCACTTCGGCGATCGCGCCTTCGGGCGCGTTGGAGGCATCTTCGGGCAACAGCGTGGGGTCGAGCGAGCCCGCGCCGGCAAAGAAGCGCAGCTGGTCATTGTCGTCGAGGCCGACCACGCGCTCGCGCCAGCTTTCGCCGACATGCACGAACTGCCGGATCGGCACTGCGTCGAAGAGTTCGTTACCGACGATGAACAGCGGCTGCCGCGGCAGCGTGTCGATGGTCTGGTACCAGTCCAGCTTTGCGTCCTGGCCGGCAAGCGTCTCTCTTTGGATTTCGACAAGGCGCGGGCTAGTCTCGATGAGGGCAAACGAGACCTTGCCGGTAAGTGCCGGGTCGAGCCGCGACCAGGTGCGCAGCATGTCCTTCATCAAGGTGCCGCGGCCGGGACCGATCTCGGCGAAGGTCGCGGGCAATGGCCGGCCGGCACCTTGCCAGGCCCGGTAGAGCCAGATCGCGACGAGCTCGCCGAACATCTGGCTGATCTCGGGCGCGGTGATGAAGTCGCCGGCGGCGCCGAAGGGCTCGCGCGTGGTGTAGTAGCCCGCGTTGGGATCGAACAGGCAGAGCGCCATATATTCGCTGACCGGGATCGGCCCCGTCGCGCCGATCAGGCCTTTGATGCGCTCCTTCAGCCGGGTCATGCCGTCCGCGGTTGCGCCATCGGCTTTGCGGTGACCATGGCCCAGATACCGGCGAGCACCATCGGCGTGGACAGGATCATGCCCATGGTCAGCCAGTTGGTGCCGAGCAGGTAGCCGAGCTGTTGGTCGGGTTCGCGGAAGAACTCGACGAAGATGCGCGACAGGCCGTAGCCGCAGATGAAGGCACCGCCGACGAAGCGCGGCGTTTTCAGCTTGAGGCGCGAATGGGTGAGGAAGCGCAGCACCAGAAACAGCACCAGGCCTTCGAGCAAGGCCTCGTAGAGCTGGCTAGGGTGGCGAGTGAAGGGCCCGCCATTGGGGAATTCGATCGCCCATGGCACGTCCGAAGGCCGGCCCCAGAGCTCCGAATTGATGAAGTTCGCGACACGGACCAGGCCCAACCCAACCGGCACGCCGGCCGACACCACATCGAACAATGTCCAGGTGTGGATGCGGCGCCTGAGCGAAAACAGCGTCATGGCGAGAATGACGCCGAGAAGGCCGCCATGGAACGACATGCCGCCCTGCCAGACGGCGAAGATGTCGAGCGGATGCGCGATGTAGCGCGGCAGGTCGTAGAAGAGCACGTAGCCGGTGCGTCCGCCGAGCACGACGCCGATCGCCGCCCAGACGATGAAGTCATCGAGGTCCTCGGGCTTCATCGGCAGGCGGCCGTCCGGCCAGAGGCGAGAATTGGTGACGAGGTGCTTGGCGTACCACCAGGCGAACAGGATGCCGACGATATAGCCGACGCCGTACCAGTGCACCGCGAGCGGCCCGATGTTGACGATGACCGGATCGATGTTGGGAAAGGGCAGGGAGGCCAGCGGCAGCAGGAAATATTCGCTCAAACTGGGGTCTCCCGGTTGCGGTCGTCTGTCGGGCGCGGACCATGCGGCAGGGTTTTGGCAGGGTCAAGGCAAGGTGGTGATTGCCTTGATTGTCACAGAGGTGGTCTTAAACCGGTGGCTTGCCGACGACAATTTGCCTTAGAGCGTCGTTGATCCTGTCCTGCCAGCCGGGACCATCTTCCTGGAAGTGGTCCAGCACAGCTCGATCGATCCTGATCGAAACAAGCTCTCTGACGTTTGGCGCGGTGGCGGGCTCGCGAATCGGGGGCGCCGGTTTTTTGACTGGCTTGAAGGCGGCTTCCGCGGCGGCCATCGGATTTGTCGGTCGGCGTGGGGGCGTTGCCATTGGTTGACCCTGGACTGAAGAGCGCTGAAGCAATACGCAACACACTAGGCGATTGGGTGCCCTCAAGTACAGTCTGGGGCGCTTGCGGAGCTTTGCATAAGGCAATTCACCGCCATGCGCCATAGCAACGCACAGGACCCATCAACCCGTAACGTTCTTGCATTCCGCGCCGCTCGCCACTACGTCAAAACGACAAAAGCGAGGATCTGCCATGTCGACCGGACCGAACCGCATTCTCGATGAATTCGCAAAGATCATGACCGACGCTGCGGGTGCCGCGCAGGGCGTGCGGCGCGAAGTGGAGACGGCGTTCCGGGCTCAGGCCGAGCGCATGCTGAACTCCATGGATATCGTGCAGCGCGAAGAGTTCGAGGCCGTTCGCGAGATGGCGGTCAAGGCGAGGGAAGACAACATCCAGTTGGCGACGCGCGTCGAGGCGCTCGAGGCCAAGCTTGCCGAACTGACCGGACAAGCCGCACCTACGGGTGCTGCAAAGCCCCGCGCAAAAAAATAATCGTTAAACTTTTCCACATAGCGCGATCCGAAAAATCGCTTTGCCGTGAATCGCTTACCGGCATTGCATGAATCTCTGTGACAGCCACCTTTCCACATGCGGACGACGCAGTGCGAAAAATTGGGCTGTTCACGCGACTCCCGATCAATAGACTGAATTTGTTGCATGATTCGAAGCAGGGTCATGCGCCGGGCGGTGGGGTCCGGTTGGGTCTTTGCGTTGGGAAGTCCTGACCGTCCGAGTTCTAGACAAGATTGTTCGTCGTGTGTGCCCCGCGGAGCGTGTGGCGCTCCCCTGAACACAGGAAGCATTCATGGAACTCCTCGAACTCGAATTCTCCCGCGAAATCCACCCGGTGGATGTCATCGAGCAGGTGGCCCACAACAACGACTGGTCCTTCGAGCGCGCCGGCGACGACGAGATTTCGATTTCGGTGGCCGGCAGCTGGACCGATTACCATGTCTCCTTTTCCTGGATGGAGGATTTCGAGGCGCTGCATCTGGCCTGCGCCTTCGACATCAAGGTGCCGGAAACGCGCGCGCTGGAAGTGATGCGGCTGTTGTCGCTGATCAACGAACAGATGCTGTTCGGCCACTTCGATCTGTGGGAACAGGAAGGCGCGATCATGTTCCGGCAGTCGCTGCTGCTTGCCGGTGGGGTCGAGCCCTCGAGCCAGCAGGTCGAGGTGCTTCTGTCGTCGGCGTTAGAGGCATGCGAATGCTATTTCCAGGCCTTCCAGTTCGTCGTCTGGTCGGGTACATCGGCCAAGGACGCGCTATCCAGCGTGCTCTTCGAGACCCATGGAAACGCCTGAGCCAGGCCGATATCGCCGATGAGTTCCAGCAGCGAGCGCAAGCCGGAGATCAGCTTTGCCGATTTCGACCGTATCGACATCCGTGCCGGCACGATCGTCGAGGCCGAGCCGTTTCCGGAGGCGCGCAAGCCGGCGATCAAGCTGAAGATCGATTTCGGTCCGGCGATCGGGGTGAAGAAGTCGTCGGCGCAAATCACCAAATACTACGCGCCGGAAACGCTGATCGGCCGCCAGGTCTTCGCGGTGGTCAATTTCCCGCCGCGCCAGATCGGCCCGTTCATGTCGGAGGTGCTGACGCTCGGCTTTCCCGATGAAGAAGGCGCGGTCGTGCTCGGCGCCATCGAACGCAAGGTGCCGGACGGCGGGCGTTTATTCTAGGACGAGCCTGGGGCGACCTGGAGCCAGCTGATCCTGATCGGCGCGTTTGCTTGGCATTCCCAGCGCTTCGTCGACCACGTCGAGGAACATTTCGGCGCAGGCCTGCCAGCTGTAGCGCATCGCGCGCTGGCGTGCTTCGGCGCGATCGACGTGAAGCGCCTTCATCGCCGCCTCGCCCAGATCGTTCGATACGGCCCCCCCGACGCCATCGCCGACAATGTCGATCGGGCCGGTCACTGGATAGGCGGCGACGGGCGTTCCGCTGGCCAGCGCCTCGATGATGACGTTGCCGAAGGTGTCGGTGCGGCTCGGGAAGACGAAGACGTCGGCCGACGCATAGATCTCGGCCAGCTCGTCGTTCGGGCGGTGGCCGAGGAAATTCGCCTTGGGATAGCGCGCCTTGAGCTTTGCCAGCTCCGGTCCTTCGCCGACGATAATCTTGCTGCCGGGCAAATCGAGATCGAGGAAGGCGGTCAGGTTCTTTTCGATCGCGACGCGGCCGACGCACAGGAAAACCGGGCGGGGGAAGCCGGTTTCCTTGCGCCTGTCGGGCCGGAAATGGTCGGTGTCGACGCCGCGTGTCCAGGGCCTCAGCTTGTTGAAGCCACGCGCCGCGAGATCGTCCGCCAGCGATTGCGTCGCGACGAGCGTGCCCTGTCCCGAATTGTGGAAGTCGCGCAGCCAATTGTAGGCCCAGCTCTCCGGCACCGGCAGGCGGGCGCTGAGATATTCGGGAAAGCGTGTGTGGTAGCTGGTGGTGAAGGGGCGGCCAATCCTTCGGCAATGGCGGCGCGCCATGATGCCGAGCGGACCTTCGGTGACGATGTGGATGTGGTCAGCCTTGGCGGCGTCGATCATACGCGCGACATGGCCCGGCGTCGTCAACGCGAGCCGGATGTCGGGATAGGTCGGCATCGGCAAGGTGCGAAAGAGGTTCGGCGTCAGGAAATCGAGCTCGACGTCGAAAGGTTTCAGCGCCTCGGTGAGACGTTCCAGCGTATGCACCACGCCATTGATCTGGGGCCGCCATGCGTCGGTGACCATCAGGATCCGCATGGCGATCCCGATGCGCATGACGGTCCTTTGCCGCGATAGTTCCTGGTCGCGCCGGCGTGGTGCCGGAACGGCAGCCAGGCAGCAGCTCGCGCGTCGCTCCAGCGCACCCGGGCGGGCACGGGATCGAAGCGGGGCGGCAGGGCCGAATCAACGAAGGTCGCGCGCTTCATGCGCGCTGTTGACCATGATTTCATGACGGGCGGATGAAGCTGCTTTTTTGATCGAGCATGATCTTATCCGAAAACCGGCTTTCACTTTTCGGGATCATGCTCGGGCTAGGCAGGAACCTTGATGACGGCGCGCAGGCCGCCGAGCGGGCTGTCCTCGAGACCGATGTCGCCGCCGTGGCTGCGGGCGATGTCGCGGGCGATCGACAGGCCAAGTCCGGTGCCGCTGGCGTCGAGGTTGCGCGCCTCGTCGAGCCGCAGGAAAGGCTTGAAAACCTCTTCGCGCTTGTCGGGCGCGATGCCGGGGCCGTTATCGTCGATGGTGACGGTGAGCGAGCCGCGGCCGTGATTGGCGTGGACCTCGACGGTCTTGGCATAGCGGAAGGCATTGCCGATCACGTTTGACAGCAAACGGGCAAAGGCGTTCGGCCGCACATGCACTGTCGGATCGCCGGTCAGCGCCGTCGTGAGCTTGCAGCCGCGCAATTGGGCTTCCTCGCCGAGTTTCTGGAAATAGGTTTCGAGATCGAAACGGCCGGTATCCTCCGCCCCCTCGCCGCGGGCAAAGGAAAGATAGCCCTCCAGCATCGACTGCATGTCGTCGATGTCCTGGTTCAGCGCCGCCTTGGTCTCGGATTTGCCGCCGGCCAGCGCCAGTTGCAGCTTGAAGCGGGTGAGGATGGTCCTGAGGTCGTGGCTGACGCCGGTCAGCATCGCGGTGCGCTGCTCGATCTGGCGCTCGATGCGCTCACGCATCTGGATGAAGGCGAAGCCGGCGCGACGGACTTCCTCGGCGCCGCGCGGGCGGAAATCGCGCGGCATCGGCCGACCCTTGCCGAAACTCTCGGCGGCCTCAGCGAGCGTCAGGATCGGCCTGATCTGATTGCGCAGGAAGGGGATGGCGATCATCAACAGCACCAGCGAGGTGCCGACCATCCAGATCAGGAAGATGTGGGTGTTGGAGGCATAAGCCTGGCTGCGCCGCACGAAGACGCGCAGCACTTTGCCTTCAAGCTGGACGCGAACCTCGACGACGTTGGAGTTTCCGACCGTGTCGATCCAGAACGGACGGTTGATCTGCTTCGTGATCTCCGACGACAAGGCCTCGTCGAGGATCGAGAAGAACGGTTTCGGGCCGGGCGGCGGCAGCGGATCTGGCGGCAGCAGATCCACCTTCAACTGCATGCGGTCCTGGGCGATGCGGATGATGTTGGCGTAATCGGCGTCGTGCGGATAGGTCTCCATCATGTCGATGACGGCCGCTATGTCCGAGATAGTCGCCTGCGACAGGCGCTGCGTGACCGTCTGCCAATGGCGCTCCATGAAGACGAAGGCGACAACCGACTGCAGCAGGATCATCGGCGCGATCACGATGATCAGCGAGCGGGCGTAAAGCCGCTTCGGCATGTAGAGCGCGACCAGGCGCCAGAACCGGTTCCAGGCGCGCGGCATCGCCCTCAGCGTCCGCAATGCGAGATCGCCGAGACCGCTTCCTTTCGGCTTGTCCAGTTGCGTGGTCGCCATTCGCCTTCCGCTCGTCGATGGCCGTTCAGCAAAGGGCCCTCGACGGTAGCTTATTCGACGCTGAGCCGATACCCAATACCGCGCACCGTCTGCAGCCACACCGGATTGGACGGATCGCGCTCGATCTTGCGGCGCAGCCGGTTGATCTGCACGTCGATGGTGCGCTCGCCGACATCCGATTCATCGCCCACCAGTTCATGGCGCGGTATGGTCTCACCCGCACGCGCAGCGAAGATCGCGAGGATCTCCTGCTCGCGGTCGGTCAGCTTAAGCGCCTCGCCGCCGCGCTTCAATTCGCGCTTGGCGATCTGGAACGTGTAGGGCCCGAACACCAGCTGCTCCACCTTCGGCGTCGCCGCCGGGCCGCCACGGCGCAGGATGTTGTTGATGCGCAGGATCAGCTCGCGCGGATCGAACGGTTTCGGCAGGTAGTCATCGGCGCCGGCTTCCAGCCCGGTGATGCGGCTGTCGGTCTCGGACAGCGCCGTCAGCATCAGGATCGGCACGTTCTTCTCGGCCCGCAGCGCCTTGGTGAGGTCGACGCCGGTCTCGCCCGGCATCATCACGTCGAGCACCAGAAGGTCGAAGTCGAGGCCGGCGAGCTTGCGCCTGGCCTCGCCGGAATTGCCGGCCACGGTGACGCGATAACCGTTCTCGGACAGATACTGCTTGAGCAGGTTGCGGATACGCGTGTCGTCGTCGACGACCAGGAGATGCGGCGCGTCATCGTCGGGCGCTGACGGATGATCAACCTTCTCAATGGTCTCCATGGTTCTTCCCCGATGTTTGCGCAGGCACAATGTCGATCTGCGCTCTTAGTTCCGGATTGACCATCGCTTCCAGGAAACGCTCGATCGTGGCGCGTTCGGTGGTTCCGGAATCCTCCAATGCCGCACGGATGCGGCGTGACTGTGGCCGTGCCAGCGCCAAGGCCAAGGCGCGACCCTTGGCGGTCGGATAGAGCTCGCGCTGCCGGCGGTCGCGCGGACCCTGCACCTGGACGATATGGTCGGTGTCGATCAACTGCTTCAAAACCCGCGCGAGGCTCTGCTTGGTGATCTTTAGCACGTCGAGCAGTTCGGCGACGGTGAGGCCCGGCCTGCGGTTGACGAAGTGCAGCACGCGATGATGGGCGCGGCCGAAGCCGTAATCGGCCAGGATCTGGTCCGGATCGGAGGTGAAATCGCGATAGGCGAAGAAAAACAGTTCGATGATGGCGAAGTCGATGCCGTCCTCATCGGCGATCGCCGTCCTGATCGGTTTACCGGCTGCGGGGCTCGTCATCATTTCTCCATGCGAGGCGGGGAATTATGTCAGTACTATTGACGTAATTTCCGAACAATGATAATTTTTGACAAGCTTTTCGGCGGATTGCGAACGAAAAGGCAAGGGGAAGCCGTTTTTCTGGAACTTCCTGAGTTTGCCACGGATTGAATATCCGCCTACGCTTTCAAGCATTGGCCAGTCTTTCGGATCCTGAGGCGGGGCCGGTACGAAAGGCTTTAAAACACAACGATTTGCGGGCACTCGCCCGCGGGAGGTTTCCATGGCATCCGTTCCCTTCGATCAATTGGACGGCTTCATCTGGATGAACGGCGAGTTCGTCAAATGGGCCGACGCCAAGATCCATGTGCTGACCCATGGCCTGCACTATGCCAGCGCCGTCTTCGAGGGCGAGCGCGCCTATGGCGGCCAGATCTTCAAGCTGACCGAACACAATGAGCGCCTGCATGAATCGGCGCGCCTGCTCGGCTTCAAGATTCCCTATCCGGTCGCCGAGATCGACGAGGCCTGCCGCACGCTATTGAAGAAACAGGGTTTCCAGGACGCCTATGTGCGCCCGATCGCCTGGCGCGGCAGCGAGCAGATGGGCGTTTCGGCGCAGAACAACCGTATCAACTGCGCCATCGCCATCTGGCAATGGCCGAGCTATTTCGATCCCGCGCAGAAGCTCAAGGGCATCCGCCTCGATGTCGCCGAATGGCGCCGGCCGGATCCGCGCACCGCGCCGTCCAAGTCGAAGGCCGCGGGCCTCTACATGATCTGCACGCTGTCCAAGCACGCCGCCGAGGCCAAGGGCTACGCCGACGCCATGATGCTCGATTGGCGCGGCCAGGTGGCGGAAGCCACCGGCGCCAACATCTTCTTCGTCAAGGACGGCAAAATCCATACGCCGACGCCCGACTGCTTCCTCGACGGCATAACCCGCCGCACGGTGATCGGCCTGGCGAAGGACCGCGGTTTCGAATTGATCGAGCGCGTCATCATGCCGGAGGAACTCGAAGGTTTCGAGCAGTGCTTCCTCACCGGCACCGCCGCCGAGGTCACGCCGGTTTCCGAGATCGGTCCATACCGATTCGAGGTCGGCGAGATCGCCAAGACGTTGATGAATGACTATTCCGCCGCGGTGCAGCCGAAGCACGCAATCGCTGCAGAATAGCGATAGTCACAGCTTTTTTGTGCAATAGGGGCGGTTTTCGAGCCGCCCCTTTTATTTAAGCGCCCGCGCATTTGACTTTCAAACAATTCGGCGTCTCATGATGGCGTCGGCCCGAGGAGGCTGGCGGCTATGGAGGGACTAGTTACATGGACAGCAACACGATTATCCAGATCGTTGTACAGGTAATTGCCGGCATTATCGGTGGCCAGGCGGTTGGCGCGGCGTTGAAGCAGGCGGCGATGGGCCAAGTCACCAAAATCCTCGGCGGTGCGATCGGCGGCGTCGGCGGCGCGGCCATTCTCGGCAGTTTGCTCGGCGGCGGCGGCGTTGACGCGGCAGCGGCGGCGGGTGGCATCGGCAGCGCGCTCGATCTGAAGAACCTCCTCGGCGGCGTTGGTGGTGGCGCGATCTTGACCGGCATCATCGGCGCGGTCATGAATGCGATGAAGAAATAGGTCCGGTTCTTTCGGACCTATGCCATGGGCGGCCTCGGCCGCCCATTCCTTTTGGGAACATGGCCGGCGGCCTCGGCCGCCCATTCGTTTTGGAGCATGGCCGGCGGCCGCCTCGACCGCGCATTTCCTGCCGAAGTTCGGACAATGGTGGACGAGGTTCGCCGGGCTGTCTACATCAGGCGACACTTCGAAGGAAAGCGTGGGAAAGGAAAGCCATGGGTCAGCTCAATGCCAGCATCGTGCCGGTCACGCCCTTCCAGCAGAACTGCACCATCCTGTTCGACATGGACGACAGGAACGGCGTCGTCATCGATCCCGGCGGCGATGTCGACAAAATACTGTCGGTGCTGAAGGACAATGCCATCACCGCCGGCGCGATCTGGATCACGCACGGCCATATCGACCACGCCGGCGGCGCGATGGAACTGAAGGATGCGCTCGGCATCGACATCATCGGACCGCACGAGGCCGACAAACCACTGCTTGCCAATCTCGAGAACCAGGCCAAGCGCTTCGGCCTCACCGACCCGGTGCGCAATTGCGTGCCGGACCGTTTTCTGACCGAAGGCGAGGTCGTGTCCTTCGGCGGGCATCGGTTCGAGGTGCTGCATTGCCCGGGGCATGCGCCGGGCCATGTCGTCTACTACAACCGGGCGGCCAAGTTCGCGCATGTCGGCGACGTGCTGTTCCGGGGCTCGATCGGGCGCACCGATCTGCCCGGCGGTGACCATGCCGCGCTGATCGCCTCGATCAAGGACAAACTTCTGCCGCTTGGCGACGACATCGGTTTCATCTGCGGCCATGGCCCGGGCAGCCGCTTTGGCGACGAGCGGCGGACCAATCCGTTTCTGACCTGACCCCGCAGGCAAAGAAAAAGCGCCGCTGGAGGCGGCGCTTTTGCCTGGGGCAGGGAACCCTGGGTTTTCTTAATTGGCAACGCAGAAATGCTGGGCGCCATCATTGCCGGTGAAGGTGCCGGTGCGCGAATTGAAGCTGCGATAGCGATCCGAGCAATACTCGTACCAGCCGCGGGTCCACGGTTCGGCGTAGCGGTCGGCATAGACGACACGCGGCTGCTGCACGTAGTAGCGACGCACCGGCCGGTCGACATAATAGCCGTCATCATAGGCCGGGTCGTAGTAGCGCGGCCCAGGGTTGCTGAGCGCACTGCCGATCAGGGCGCCCGCCGCGAGGCCGACGACGCCGGCAGCAAGGGCGTCACCGCCGTGACTACGATGATGGTGCCAGCGCCAGTCGTCGGCATTGGCCGCCGAGAAGGTGGCCAAGGTGGTCGCGGCAATGCCAACGCTCAGAATGGCGGTCTTGAGAAAGCTATTCATTTTCGGTCTCCTTCGCGCCGGCCCGCGCATTTTTTCGGGGGATACGGACCGGCTTTAGCAAAGGTTAATAGAAGACCGTGGCTGAACGGAGGCTGAACGGAAGTCGGCGCAAACGATTTTTCGTGGCTTGCCGATTTTCAAGCCCGGGCGACTTTTGGAGCCTGGGCAATTTTTTGAAGTCGGGGCGACTTTTCCGGGCCTGGGCACGATCCATTCCGGGCGGGAGCGGTCCCGCCTGAAAGGCCTCCGTCGGATCCGTCGTGGGCCGGCTTAGCCGATCGACAGATTGACGGCCTTCGGACCCTTGCCGCGCTTGTCCGGCTCGGTGTCGAATGTCACTTTCTGCCCATCCTCAAGACCGGGAAGGCCCGACGCCTGCACAGCCGAGATATGGACGAAGACATCCTTCGCGCCATCATCGGGCGTGATGAAGCCGAAGCCCTTGGCATGGTTGAAGAATTTGACGGTGCCGGTCTGCGGCATGGGAAACTCCTTTGATCCCATCAAGTCAAGTCTCGGGCCGGCAAACTGCCCGAGAGGAAATTTGTCCTTTATTTTAGCGCTATCGGCAAGAGAAAGTTTTCGCCTGCCGATCCAAGCATTTGCGCGCAAAAAAGGCGCGACCGTCTCGGTCGCGCCTTCGCAATTTCAGGCCTGTGCAGAAGCCGGTTCATGATCCTGCCGCACCATTGCATCCGCAAGGATAAGGCTGTTGCGGGGATCAGGCGGCGCGCAGGTTGACCGCCTTCGGGCCCTTGCCCATGCGGTCCGGCTCGACGTCGAAGGTGACCTTCTGGCCGTCGACCAGCGTACGCAGGCCTGAGGCCTCGATCGCGGAAATGTGGACGAACACGTCCTTGGCGCCACCATCCGGCGTGATGAAGCCGAAGCCTTTGGTGGCATTGAAGAACTTTACGGTACCGGTCTGGGCCATTGGGGAAACTCCTTCACCCGTGTCAGTCTTGTGGTTCGCCCGCTGCCTCGCGCCTCGGGCAAATCCCGGTGGTTGCTTCGGCGGTCATGCATTCGCGCATGGTCAAACCCCCCGCCGAAAAACGGGGTTGTCAGAGATTCACACTTATCGGGGAAAGGTCGTCCAAAACGTTCCGCTCTCCGGGTCGCAAATGCCCGAACATGATTTTTATTACACGGAAACGTGATGCTTGCAAGACGACGCTCGCGGGCGGCCCGCGGCGCGTCCAACGCTGGGGCCTCGATAGACCCGGCCTCATCACCGGTCATCGGCCAGAGACGGGCCAAGCATGGGCCAGCATGAGGGTGGCGACCATGGGTCGTGCGCTCCACAAACGATGGTTGCGTTTACCGCGCGGGATGCGAGGATATCGCGAGCCGGCATCACGCGTCGGGATGGAGGAGGGACTTATGCGGTTTCTTGCGGTCTGGCGGCAGGGCGTCGTCATTTTCATGCTGTCCGCGCTGCTGGCAGCCTGTACCGTCGTCGTCGACGATGGGACGCGCCCCCGGCCGCCCCGGCCACATCCGCAGCTCTGCACCATGCAATACGAACCGGTCTGCGCGCGGCGCGGCGGCGACCGCCAGACCTTCGCCAATGCCTGCCTGGCCGAAAGGGAAGGCTACCGCATCGTGCGCGACGGTCCTTGCCGCGATGGTGGTGGTGGAGGCGGTGGCGGCGGGGAGCAGACGTTCTGCACGCGCGAATACGCGCCGGTCTGCGCCAGGCGACATGGGCAAGTGCGCACCTTCCCGAACGCATGCGAGGCCCGCGCGGCGGACTATCGCATCGTCGGCGACGGGCCGTGCTGAGAAAACCGCGGTGTCCATCCGCGCAAATGGACACCGCGACGCGCGCTGACGCTTTGTCTTGAATCTCTTGCCCGCATGGCTTAGGTCCGGCGGACCAACAAATACGGCAGGTTTCCCATTAGCAAAGATCACAGAAGAGCGGCAAACGCCGGCGGCAGGCCAGGTGGCTCGGCCAGCCCGCTCGACCCGTATGTGCAAAAGGCGCTGCAACTGCATCAGGCGGGGCGCCGCCAGGAGGCCGAGGCGCTCTACCGGCAGGTCCTGGGGCAGCAGCCGAACCATGCCGCCGCGCTGCATTTCCTCGGATTGCTGCTGCACCAGACCGGCAGGAGCGAGGAAGGGCTCGATCTCATCGAGCAGTCGGTGACGCTGCAACCCGAGAATGCCGACTTCCTCAACAATATGGGCACGGTCATGCGTGACATCGGGCGCGTCGCCGCCGCGATCGATTTCTTCCGCGGCGCGGTCGATATCCGGCCCGACCAACTGGCCGCGCGCGACAATCTCGGTTCGTCGTTGACGCAGCTCGGGCAGTTCGACGCCGCCGAGGAGATCTATCGCGGCACGATCGGCCGCAATCCGTTCCATGTCCGCGCGCGTGTCGGTCTCGCCGAAACGCTGCAGGAAGCCGGGCGGCTGGACGAGGCGATCAAGCTGTTCCGCGAGGCGCTGTCGATCCGGCCGAAGGACGCCGAGCTGCTCTACGGGCTGGGCGTCGCGATGATGGAGAAGGGCAAGCTCGACGAGGCAACCGATCTCGCCCGCCAGGCACTGGCGATCGCCCCGAACATGGCCAGGGCCTGGCTGCTGCTTACGCAGGTCAAGCGCCAGACCGAGCGCGACAAGGAGCTTTCCGGCATGGAGGCCGAGCACGCCAAGGCGCCGCAGGGCAGCCTGGCGCGCATGCAGCTCTCCTTCGGCCTGGGCAAGGTCAATGACGACCTCAAGGACTATGGCCGCGCCTTCGACTATTTCGCCGAGGGCAATGCCATCCGCCGCAAGGCGATCGACTACGATCCCGCGCGCACGCGCGGCGAATTCGAGGCGATGAAGGCGGCCTTCGACACAGCCTTTTTCGAAAAGCACAACCCAAGCGGCATTTCCGACGACACGCCGATCTTCGTCGTCGGCATGCCGCGTTCCGGCACCACGCTGGTCGAGCAGATCATCGCCAGCCACCCACAGGTCCTTGGCGCCGGCGAGTTGAACATCCTGAAGACGGCCGTCGGCAAGCAGTTTCCGATGAACATGCCGGGCGGCTTCCCGGCCGGTATCGCCGACATGCCCGGCAAGGCGTTCGCCGAAGCCGGCCAGGCCTATCTCGACATGCTGCATAGCCGCTATCCGGGGTACCGCCATGTCACCGACAAGATGCCGGGCAACTTCCTTCTGGTCGGCTTCCTGCACATGATGCTGCCGAAGGCCAAGATCGTCCATTGCGCGCGCGACGCGGCGGCGACGTGCCTGTCGATCTTCAAGGTGCATTTCCGCGGCGACAGCCATCGCTACGGCTATGATCTCGGCGAGCTCGCCGATTTCCACAACCTCTACACCGACATTATGGCGCATTGGCACAACGTGCTGCCGGGCGTCGTGCACGATGTGCGCTACGAGGATTTCATCGCCGACCAGGAAGGGCAGACGCGGGCGCTGATGGCGTATCTCGGCCTGCCCTGGGACGACAAGGTCCTGTCGTTCCACGAGACGGACCGGCCGGTGCGTACCGCATCGGCGGCGCAGGTGCGCCAGCCGATGTATCAGGGCTCGGTCGATCTGTGGAAGCGGTATGGGGACCGGCTGAAGCCGCTGCTGGATAAGCTAGCATAGCAGGGCGAAGCCTCTCGGCTTCGTCATAGGATGACGAAGCGAAGGGCCGAGTTCCTCAAAGCTCCACGAACGGCTGGAAGCCGCCGAAGATCATGCGCTTGCCGTCGAACGGCATGGCAGACCAGTCCATCTTGAGGCGCTCGTCGGCCATCACCTTGGCCATGACCGCGTCGCGGCTCTGTCTGGACTCGTAGACGACCCAGGCGAAGATGACGATCTCATCGTCCTTCGCCTGCACGGCGCGCGGGAACGAGGTCAGCTCGCCATAGGGCACGTCGTCGCCGACGCATTCGACGTAGGCGAGCGCGCCATGCTCCTTCCAGACGGCGCCGGCGTTCGCAGCCATTTTCTTGTACGCATCGAGACTTGCCTTCGGCACGGCGAGCACGAAGCCATCGACATAGGACATGGTGGACTCCTCTTTGCTGAAATCAGGCGCCGGGCCGGCGGGGTGCGACCCGGCGCGAGTGAGCGCGACATGCCCGCCATTGGCGGGCGCCGCTGCTCGCCAGGAAATCACTTCACCGGCGCGTTCATCGCCCAGGCGACGCCGAAGGGGTCTTTCACCTGGCCCCAGCGGTCGCCCCAGAACATCACCTGCAGCGGGGTGACGACTTCGCAGCCGGCATCGACCGCGCGCTTCCACCAGGCATCGATATCGTCGCCGCCGAGATGGAGCTGCAGCGTGTAGCCCTGCGCCGCCTGGTGCGGATGGCCGTGCTCGGGATAGGCATCGCCCAGCATCAGCGTCGAGCCGTTGACGTAGAGATGGATGTGCATGGTGCGGCCCTTGTCGTCCGGCGGATAGGCGAACACTTCCTCCGCGCCGAAAGCCTTCTTGTAGAATTCGGCGGCCTTGATGGCGCCGTCGACCTGCAGGTAGGGGGTCAATCCGCCAAGGACCTTGGCGCGGGGCGGGGTCTGATCGTTCATTCTCGTGTTCCTCTTCACGGGGTTGATCTGGCCACCCAAGGACGGACGAACCGGCGGCGATCCTACATGCCTCCCGAAAATTTCTTAAAGGGCCGGTTCCCGGCAGCCGGGGCGACCGGAGAACAATCGCATTGGTATGCCACTTTATATGACCTTCGCCGAGAAGGTGGCGGCACGGCGGCTTTCCCGCGTTTCGAAAATCTCCGGAAAGCCGATGTCCTTGCGCAACTCGGCGGGCAGCGAAAGCAGGATGCGCTCGCTGCGATGACGGGCACGCGCCGCGGCATACCGGTTGGCGAGGCGGCCGATGGATGACAGTACCGACATGTTGGTTCTCCCTGGTTGATGCCGGCATCACCGTGTCGGCATCCCAAGGACGAGGCGGCAACAGGCGATCCGACAGATCGCCTCAATCTTTTCAGAACACCGACGCCGCCAGCGCGGTGTCGTAATATTCCACCATCTCGATGATCTCGCCGTCGCGCACCGTCCAGAAATTGGCGGTGCGCATGATGAACTCCTCGCCGGTGGCGCGGCGTGTCATGTAGATCTCGACCTGCGCGGCGACCTTGTCGCCGCCGTCGATGATCTCGACCGGGACGAAGTGCCGGTATTCGAAGTCATCGTCGAGCGCCAGGAGCCTGGCGAGGAATTCCTGCTTGCCATGCGCGGTGCCGGCATGACGCGATTGCCGGGGATCGGCAATCCAGCGGAATACGACATCCTCGGCGCAATGGGCGAGGGCGCCCTCGATGTCGCGGTCCGCATAGGCTTTGTAGAGATTGCTGACGATTTCCACTGCACGCATGGCCCGTTCCCTCCATGGCTGAGCAATTCAAGATGCTCCTTTTTTAGCAGATGGAAAAGTATTGCCGGGCCGGCAGCAAAGCCTGCCGGGCCGGCGTTGCTTCGAATGCTGGCCCGGCAGATGTATCGTCTCTCAGCTCGGCGTTTCGGCGACGGAGCGGAAGAACGCTTCCGGGTCGTCGACTTCGGTCAGCCGCCGCCTGTCGATCAGCCAGAAGCGATTGCCGACGGCGCGGATGAAAGAGCGGTCATGCGAGGCAAGCAGGCAGCTCGCCTGATGCTTCAGCAATTCGTCCTCCAACGCTTCCTGACCGTCGATATCGAGGTGGTTGGTCGGCTCGTCGAGCAGATAGAAATTGGGATGGATGAGCCGCAGTACCAGCATCATCAGTCTCGATTTCTGTCCGCCGGACAGAAGGCCGATCTTCCGCTCCTGCATTTCGATGGCGATGCCGGCGCCGGCGAGCAGAGAACGGGCGCGCTGCTCGCCGACATCGAAGCGGCGCGAGAGCATCGCCAGCGGCGTGTCGTCGCCATCGATGCCCGACAACGCCTGATCGCTGTAGCCGAGCGCGGTCGAGGGCGTCACCTTGACGTTCGCGACCGAACCTGGCGCGGCGACGGCGTCGCGGATCATCGCGATGAAGCGCGTCTTGCCGACGCCGTTTCGGCCGAGCAGCACGATGCGATCGTCTTGGCAGATATGGCGCTTGCCGGTCCTGAACAGCAGCGTGCCGTCAGGGGTTTCGACCGCCGCGTCCTCGAGCGTGATCAGCACCTTGGCGTGGGTGCCGCGGTTGGCGAGCCGGATCGCGCCGGCCGAGCGTTCGCGGTGAGCCGCCACCGCCGCATCTTCCAGCTTCTCCGCCCGCTCCTTGAGCTGCCTGGTCTTCACCGTCAAAAGGTCGCTGCCGGAATTGATGCCGATATTGTTCAGCTTGGCGGCCTGCTTGCGCAGCTGCTGGGCGGTTTTCATGTCGCGCTCGAACTTCCGCGCCGTCGCCGCATCGACCTCGTCGAGGGCCTGCCTGGCGCGCGAATACGGCAAGGCGAACACCGGTGAGTCCTCCGGACGCAGGAACAGTGTGCGGTTTGTGGAGGCGTCGAGGAAGGCGCGGTCGTGGCTGGCGATGATCACCGGCACCTCGCGGGGCAACGCGTTGAGCCATGTCTCGAGTTGGCTGATCCTGGCAAGGTCGAGATGATTGGTTGGCTCGTCAAGCAGGAGCACGTCCGGATCGGTGACCCAGACGCGCGCGATCAGCGCCAGCCGCTGCCAGCCGCCGCTCAAGGCGCGCATTCTCCGCTCGCGCATGTCCTCCGGCACGTCGAGCGAATCCAGCACCACGTCAACGCGCCAGAGCTCGCTGTCGCGCTGTTCGGGCGGCAAAGCATCGGCGACGGCGTTATGGAAGCTGCGGTCGAGCAGCGCGTCGGGGACGGATTGCTCGACATGGCCGACGCGCAAGCCGCGCGAGCGGGTGATGTCGCCGGTGCTGGCTTCGAATTCGCCGGCCAGGCATTTGAGCAAGGTGGATTTGCCACGGCCATTGGCCGCGACGATGCCGAGCCGGTCGCCGGCGCCGATGATGAGGTCGAGATTGGAAAAAAGCGGCGCACTCATGGTGACGCCGAGGGATTTGAGGCTGATCAGGGCCATGTCGATATCTCTGGTCTTGCCGACACTTTGTCGGAGCATGATCCTGAAAAACGGTTCCCATTTTCGGGATCATGCTCTAGCGGCTCAATGCACTTTGACGGTGCGCCGGCAGGCCATCAGGCCACACTCAGCGGCACCACGAAGGGCAGACCAAAAATCGAAGCGGGAAAACCCGGACCGTCCTGGTCAGCCCTGCAAGCAAGCCCGCAGGGCACAAATCGGGCCACGCTGACGATGGTGATAGTAGTTCACGCAGCCCTCCTTTCCAGACGTTCGAGTATGCTGAGCGACTACATCAAAGGCGAGGGTGAGGGCAAGTGGGCCGCACTTTCTTTCTCCCACAAGCGGAGAAGGAAAAGGCGCTACTGCCCCGGCCGCCCGGTCTTGCCCGGCCGGCGTTTCTGGCGGCGCTCGTCGGCTGGATCCTCGTAGGAGCCGATGCCGGCGCGCTGGCGGACGATGGGTTTGTCGTCGCGTTCCTTCGCGCCCCCCTCTGTCCTGCCGGACATCTCGCCCCCAGGGGGGGAGATCGGCTGCGGCTTAGCCGGCTTCTTGCCTTCGACGGGCTTCTCGGTGCGGCGCACCGTCATCTCGTCAAGCGAGTTCTTGCGGAACAGCGGTTTGCTGCGGTCGCCGGGAATGCCGAAATCGGAACCATGCGCTTCCTGCGCGCTCTGCTTCTTGAACAGCGAACGCGAGACGGCGCCGGCCGGGGTCGTCATGTCGGTGCCGGGGCCCATGTCGTCGATCGACGGCTTGGCGAAAAGCGGCTTCTTCACCGGCACGGCACCGTCGGCGCCCATCTCGTCGAGATGCGGCTTGCGGAACAGGTTGGGCCGGGCAGCTTTGGCCGCTTCGTCGGCGGCACGCGCTTCATCGAGCTTGCGGAACCGCTCATGTTCCTCGACCGTACGATGTTTGGCCACGCCCTTGTTGTGCTTGCCCTTTTCGCGGCCCGATGCAGGACTTTGCCCTTCCACCTCGCGCGCCAGCGGATCGTCGGAGATGGCGAGCTCCATCTCGCGCAGCCGCTTGATCTCGTCGCGGACGCGCGCCGCCTTCTCGAAGTCGAGATTGGCGGCGGCATCGCGCATCTGCTTGTCCAACGCCTCGAGATGGGTCTTGAGGTTGTTGCCGATCATCGCCCCGGCATCGTCGGTGAACTGCGAGATGTCGGCGCGGACATGGTCCTTCTCGTAGACCGAGTCGAGGATGTCGGCGATGCGCGACTTGACCGATTCCGGCGTGATGCCGTTGGCGAGATTCCACTCCATCTGCTTCTCGCGGCGGCGGTTGGTCTCGGCCATCGCCCGCTCCATCGAGCCGGTGATCTGGTCGGCGTAGAGGATGACCTTGCCATCGACGTTACGGGCGGCGCGGCCGATGGTCTGGATCAGTGAGGTTTCCGAACGCAGGAAACCTTCCTTGTCGGCATCGAGAATCGCTACGAAGCCGCATTCGGGAATGTCGAGGCCTTCGCGCAACAGGTTGATGCCGACCAGCACGTCGAAGGCGCCGAGGCGCAGATCGCGCAGGATCTCGATACGCTCCAGCGTGTCGATATCGGAATGCATGTAGCGGACGCGGATGCCGTTCTCATGCAGGTATTCGGTGAGGTCCTCGGCCATGCGCTTGGTCAGCACTGTGACCAGCGTGCGGTAGCCGGCCCTTGTCGTGTCGCGGATCTCGCCGACGACGTCGTCGACCTGGCTCTTGGCCGGACGCACCTCGACCGGCGGGTCGATCAGGCCGGTCGGGCGGATGACCTGCTCGGCGAAGACGCCGCCGGACTGGTCGAGCTCCCAACTGCCCGGCGTCGCCGAAACCGCCACCGACAGCGGGCGCATGGCGTCCCATTCCTCGAAGCGAAGCGGCCGGTTGTCCATGCAGGAAGGCAGGCGGAAACCGTACTCGGCCAAGGTCGCCTTGCGGCGGAAGTCGCCGCGATACATGCCGCCGATCTGCGGCACGGTAACGTGGCTTTCGTCGATGAAGACCAGCGCGTTGTCGGGAATGTATTCGAACAAGGTTGGCGGCGGATCGCCCGGCTGGCGTCCGGTTAGATAGCGCGAATAGTTTTCGATGCCGGCGCAGGAACCGGTCGCCTCAAGCATCTCCAGGTCGAAGCGGGTGCGCTGCTCCAGCCGCTGCGCCTCCAGCAGGCGGCCAGCCTTTTCAAGCTCTTGCAAGCGAAGCTTGAGCTCTTCCTTGATAGACTTGATGGCTTGATTCAAGGTCGGGCGCGGCGTCACATAGTGCGAATTGGCGTAGATCTTGACGCTTTTCAGCTCGCCGGTCTTCTGGCCGGTCAGCGGGTCGAACTCGGTGATGGACTCGATCTCGTCGCCGAACATCGAGATGCGCCAGGCGCGGTCTTCCAGGTGGGCCGGGAAGATCTCGATGGTGTCGCCGCGCACGCGGAAGGAGCCACGGACGAAATTGATGTCCTGGCGCTTGTACTGCTGGGCGACGAGATCGGCGAGCAGGGCGCGCTGGTCGAGCCGGTCGCCGACCTGCATCTGGAAGGTCATCGCCGTATAGGTCTCGACCGAGCCGATACCGTAGATGCAAGACACCGAGGCGACGATAATGACGTCGTCGCGCTCGAGCAGCGAACGCGTCGCCGAATGGCGCATGCGGTCGATCTGCTCGTTGATCGAGGATTCCTTTTCGATGAAGGTGTCGGTCCGGGGCACATAGGCCTCCGGCTGGTAATAGTCGTAGTAGGAGACAAAATACTCGACCGCGTTTTCGGGGAAGAATTTCTTGAACTCGGCATAGAGCTGCGCGGCCAGCGTCTTGTTGGGCGCCAGGATCAAGGCAGGACGCTGCGTTTCCTCGATCACCTTGGCCATGGTGAACGTCTTGCCGGAGCCGGTGACCCCGAGAAGCACCTGGGTGCGGTCGTTGCTGCCGACGCCTTCGACGAGATCCTTGATCGCGGTCGGCTGGTCGCCGGCCGGCTCGAAATCCGACACCATCTTGATGGCGATGCCGCCTTCGGATTTTTCCGGGCGCTCGGGGCGGTGCGGCGTCCAAAGCACGCCGTCCTTGTGCAGGGGATTGCCGGATTCGATCAGTGCCGACAGTGCTGCCACCGTGGCGGTGACGCCACTGGACGTCATCGTCTCGGCTTCTTCCAGCGAGACGTCGAGGCCGGCGATCGGATTGAGGCCGGCCGCGGTGCGCTCGCGCGCCGACGCAGCACCCCCCATCGAGGTGCCGCGCGCCGTGCGCCCGGGCGCCGACGAGCGCTCGGGGATCTTCTTCGGGGCCTTTGCCTTCGGCTGCTTTTCCGCCTCGCGCTCGATCTGCCCGGCCCAATCGGAGATCGAGCCGGTCAGCGGCGCGCCGGAAAAGTCGGCCTGTGGCACCTCGCCAAAACCACCGGGCTTCAGCGGCTCGGCGGCATCGAGGAATTCCGTCAGCGGACTGCGCCGCTTCGGCGCGTCATCTTGCGCCGGCGAAGGCATCTTCTTGTCAGGATGTCTGGCCATGACCGGAATATGGGTGGACTCGGCCGAAATGGAAAGAGCCGAGTGAAACGGCGCCGGCCGCGCGCGGACGCTGCTGACAGAAGGCTGTCAGGAGAGGCATCATGGCGTAGTGAGCCGGAGATCGCTGGCGTCCGCTGTCGCGGTCGAGGCAAGCGCCGCGGCGACGGCGGCGGCGCGGCGGGCCTTCGGTCCGTCCACCGGCCAGACCAGACGGCGCCTGATGGTCAATGCCGGAATCTCGCTGGCAATCTCGACGAGCTGCCCGGAGCGGAAATGCTGTCTCAGTACCAGTTCGCTGGCGAGCAGCGCGCCCATCCCGGAGATCGCGGCCTGCGCGGCCAGTACGGTCAAGGGGAACCGCGGTCCGTGGTCGATGTTCTTGCGCTGTCGGCCGGCGGCGGTGAACCAGTTCTCCCATGTGGGATAGACGTCGTCGCCCATGGTCTGATCGATATGCAGCAGAGGCAGGCGGTCGAGCATCCCGGCGCCGTCCCGGTCGGAGCGGTTCCCGATCAACGCCGGGGCGCAGGCCGGGACTACCCTTTCGGTGAAGAGCTCGGCCGAAGCGAGATATTTCGCCGAGCTGTTGCGGTAGCTGATGGCGAGGTCGATGCCTTCCTCCAGCATCGAATCCAACGCGATCGACACGACGACGCGCACATCCAGCCTGCCGAGAGCCGCGCGGACATTGCCAAGTCGCGGCGCCAGCCAAAGCGAGGCGAAGGACGGATCGGCCGCGACGGTGAACGTATCGGCGCGGCGCTCGAAACGCAGCCGCCGCAGCCCGGACGCCAGTGCGTCGAAGCCGCGGTCGATGTCGGGCAGCGCCGCTTCGGCGATGCGCGTGAGCGCGATGCCGTTGCCCTCGCGTCTGACCAGCTTGACGCCAAGCCGATCCTCCAACTGCCGCAACTGATGGCCGACGGCGCCCGGCGTGACACCGAGCTCGTCGGCGGCGCGCGTGAGACTGCCGGTGCGCGCGGCGGCGGCCAGCGCCCGCAAAGCCGACAAAGGGAGGTCGCGAAGGAACGTCATGGATTGAGTTTACCTCAAAACCTGCGAAAACAAACTCGTTTGCTATGTGGGCTACCGCCGACCTAGCGTTGAAGCTAGCTCAACTTAGGATGCCAAGTCATGCTCGATATGCAAACGCAGTCCATTCCCGTTAATCAGGCTTTTGCGCCGCCCTGCTCGTTCCGATCGATGCGCAACGAGGGAGCACGCATCGCGGTCGAATTCGACGACGGTAGCGCCGGCCGGCTGTCGATGCGCTGGCTGAGGCTTGCCTGCGAATGCGAGATATGCGGCGACACCGCTTCCGGAAAGCGCTGGCTGACGCCCGCCGACGTTCCCGCCGATATCCGGGCAACGTCGGTCGAAATCTCGTCCGACGGGACGATGGACGTGGTCTGGCAGGACGGCCATACCTCCCGTTTCGCGGCTGGCTTTCTGGCTGTCTATGCCGGACGGGTCGGCGATTTCGGCGGGCCACGCTTCCATCCGGAACTGTGGAACAGCGATCTATCGAGGCGGCTCGGTCGCTTTGCCTTCGATGCGGTGGTCGAGGACGACGAGGCGCTTTTCCGCTCGCTGCGCGCCTTACGCGACCACGGCATCGCCATGCTGACCGGCGTTCCGGCCGAGCCCGAGGCGACGCTGCGTGTCGCCGGCCGCTACGGGCCCGTGCGCGAGACCAGCTACGGCAAGGTTTTCGACCTCGTCTCACGACCTGACGCGCGGGTAGCCGGAGAGACGGCGCGGGCGCAGATCCCGCACACGGACGAGCCGTTCCGCTATTCGCCGCCGGGCTTCATCTTCTTCCATGCCATCAGGACCGGCGCCGGCAGCGGCGGCACATCGCTGATGGTCGACGGTTTTCAGGTCGCCGAACAGATGCGCACGAACACGCCTCATTTGTTCGACCTGCTGACCCGGCATGGAGTGACATTCCATCGCGAGCACGCCGGCGACGTGTTCTTCAGCGCCGAGGCGCATGTCATCAGCCTAGACGCGACCGGCGCCGTCACCGGCATGCGCTTCAACGATCGCTGCCTGGCACCACAGGCCGGCGCCGTCGACGAGATCGATGGGCTGATCGAGGCGCTTGCCGAGCTGACGCGGCTGATCTGCGATCCGGCGAACCAGTTCCGGCATCAGCTGCAGCCAGGCGAGGTGCTGGTCTTCGACAATCAGCGGGTCCTGCACGGGCGCACCGAATTCGATCCGACATTGGCGGTCCGCCACCTCAGAAGCAGCAACCTCGACCGTGACGGCGTCCACAGCGCGTTCCGCACGCTGGCCCGTCGCTTCGCGCCGCAAGAGGCACAGGCGGTGCTTTACCAGGGGGCAATTTTCTGACGATAGCCAGGGGGACGGCGTCGACCTCGAAGGTTCGGTTCCTCGCCCCCGCCAGAGGCGGGGGAGAGGTGTCCGCGAAGCGGACGGAGAGGGGGTTTCGTAAGGCGGAAGCCCTTCTCTTCAAAGCGCCTTCGCCGCCCGGACCGGCGCCCCCTCTCCGTCTCGGCTTCGCCGAGCCACCTCTCCCCATTTCATGGGGGCGAGGAACCTAAAACCGCGGGCTTCAATTGAACCACAGCGCAAAGGTCAAAAAACCGGCACCGCCGAATTCGCGCTGGATCTGGTCGAAATCGTCACCGGCGAGGATCCTCCCGCTTTCGAGATAAGGCGCGATGCCGGGGCCGGTGATCGAGAGCACGAGGTCGAAAGGTTTCGGCTCGTCGAAGAAGCGCTTCATGTTGATGCCCCTGCCGGTGACGCGGAAATGCGGCAGCAGCACGCGGCCTTCGAGAAGGTCCTCGGCCATGGTCAGCGCGGCGAGCCAGGCGGTCACCTGCTGCTCGCCGACCTCGAGGCCGGTCAGCGGATTGACGCCTTTCTGCTGCGGTCCAGGCAGCCATTCGCGGTCATTGTCGGTCTCGGCCAGGATCGCTTTCCAGTCCTCGCGCGACAGCCGGATCATCTCCAGCAAATGGCGGCGCGCGGCCCGCCGGCGCTCCGGCTCGACCACCGGCCAGTTGACGAGGTGCACCAGCGAGACGAAGTCGGCGAAGCGCCATTCCGAGGCAAAGATGTTGCCGCTCATGCCGCCATCCGGCGGTACCAGCGCATCCTGCAAGGGCAGTTTCGCGCGCGGGAACAGCATGTGGAAGGAGCCGTCGAACATGCCCTTGAAGTCATGCGCCAGCCAGAAATCGGCCTGCGCCATCAGGAACTCGGCATAGCCTTGCAGCCAGAAGGCGTCGGCGCGGTCGAAGCGGAAGGTGAGCGAGGGTGCTGCATCGCTGGTGTCGATGCTGCCACGGGCAAGCGCGGCCATGATGGCGGCGATGCTTTCGTCGGGCGCGAGCTTGCCATCTTCGTTGAGGTCGATGCCGACGCGGGTGAGGTCGACGACCATGCCGATATCGGCATCGGCCGGCACCGAGCCCAGCGTTGCAGCGGATTTTTCCAGCCGGTCACGGAAGGCGACAAGGATGGCGCGGAATTCTTCATAGGCCAGCGGTTGCGGGTTGGGATTGTCCGGCACGGGCAATTGCATCAGCGGCAGCATGAAGGATTTCGGGCTCTCGAAACCGTGGCGATGCAGGCCGGTGGCGAGGAGTTCCAGGGCGGTGAAGAATTCGCCGGCGCCCGCGGCATAGGCCGCTGCCGGGTCCCTGGCCGCTGTCGCCTCCAGCGTCGACAGCGCCGCGTTGCGGTCGGCAACGCTCTTCGCCTCAAACATGGACTTGGCCGCGTCCGGCATCTCCGCCCACGCGAAGGATGCCGGCAGGAATGCAAACAAGGCTGCTGCAAGGATCGCTCTACGCATCGTCATTGCCCTCCACTCATACCGCGAGCATACACGTATTTGGCTCGAGGCGTTCTCCGGTCCTCCAGATCAGCGGGTCCGTTTTCGCAATGGCGCCCGGCTTCAACCGGCCCGTCAGACAGTCTACACAGGGCGAAACTGGACCTGCCCGTGTCGAATTATCCGCTTTCCTACAAACTGTCGTGGCTGCCGCGCCTGCTGCGACCGTCGCTTGCCGGCGACCGGGACGGTTTCGCGGCGCCGGCGGCGACGCTGATCGATCCGCAGCCAACGCGGAAGGTGCGGCTGGCGTTCGTCGGCGACATTTCGGCAGTCGCCAATCGCGATGCGCCGGAATGCGATCCGGCGATCGCCGCGCTGCTTTCATCTGCCGACCTCGTGGTCGGCAATTGCGAAAGCCCGATCGTCGAACGCCCACGCGCCGCGATCGGCACGTGGCTCGGCACGCATCATGCGATGCGCGAGCGCTTCCTGGCCGATGCGCTTGCAACCGCCGGCATCGCGCGCGACAGGCTCGTGCTGTCCCTGGCTAACAATCATGTGCTCGACCAGGGGATTGCCGGTTTCGAGGAAACGCTCGCGGCGCTGAACCGGCTCGGGATCCGGACCATCGGCACGGTTGCGGGCGGACCGGTCCAGCGTCATGCGGCCGGATCGCTGACGATCGGCTTTGCGGCCTTCACGCTGTGGCGCAACACGGATGCCGCGCCGTTCGAGGAACGCATCTCGATGCGCAGCGATCCCGCCGAATGGCCGCGCAACGCTTCCGGCATCGACTTGCTTTGCGCGGTGCCGCACTGGGACTGGGAGTTCCGGCATTTTCCACGGCCGGCGACGCGGGCGTTGGCGAGGCGACTGGCGGATCGCGGCGCCCAGCTGATCGCCGGGCATCACGCGCATGTTTTGCAGCCCATCGAGCGCATCGGCGACAGCTTCGTCGCCTATGGGCTCGGCGATTTTCTCGGCACTGCCTTTGCCAGACTGCCATGGCCGGCACGCGTCGGCTCGATATTCGTTGTCGATGTCAGCGCCGATCCGGCCACGCGCGGCGCCATCGTCGCCTACAAGATGCACTTCTTCATGCGACTGCGGGCAGGCAGCCATGAGCGGCTGGTGTCGGTGGAGGGGCTCGACGGGGCGCTCAAGCCGCGGGTAACGGCCCGGCTGACGACGATTTTCGCAGCCTCGCGGAACTAGAGCAGTTCTTCGTTTCACGGAAACGACGAACTGCCCTAGCTATTTGTTTTGATGCAATTCCGGACGGAAAAACCGTTTCACACTTTTCCTGGAATTGCTCTGGCCGCCGATCGCCGCGAGCGCAGGCGACTTTCACGCAAAAGCCGCTATCATGGCCGCATATCAGCGGCGGCCGGGGGGGTGGCCATGGAAGCAGTGGATTTCATGCCGAGCGAAGCGGTGATCGCAGGCATCAGGCGCGGCATCGAGGACTATGAGGCGAAACGGGCGTCGGCCCAAAAACAAGTCCGCTGGCGGGTCCCCGTGTTCGTCGGCCTGGCCGTCGTCTTCGTCGCGCTCATTGCCTGGCTGTTCAACGCCGCCGCCGATCCTCACGAACAGTGGCTCTCCACGCCGCATGTCTTTCTCTATCTTGGCGGCATGGCCGCGGCGGTGGTGCTCTATTTCCAGGCGCTGCGGCCGGCGACCCGGCTGCAGCAATCCTTCCGCGACACGCTGCTGCCGATGATCTTCGGCTTCGTGCGCGACGTGCGCTACCAGCACGGAACGCGGCCGAACTCCTTCGACAGGATGCCGCGCGAAACCGTCGGCGCTTTCAACCGCCAGAGCTTCGACGACGTCATTTCCGGGCGCTATGAGGATTTTCCCTTCGAGCTCTACGAGGCCAAGCTCTGGGAAGGCTCCGGCAAAAGCGAGACGATCGCCTTCAAGGGCGTCATCGTCGCCTTCGAGACCATCGAGCCGTTCCCGGGAACGCTGGTTGCCGCGCGCAAGGCCGGCAAGGTGGCGCATTTCTTCCGCGGCATGTTCGCCAGCAAGATGCAGGAGCTGTCCTCCGGCGTCGAAGACCTCGACGCCGCCTATGAATTCCGCACCGACAATGTCGAGGCGGCGCGGCCGCTGGTCACCGGCCGGATGGCGCGGGCGCTGACCTGGCTGCGCGAGACATGGCCCTACGACCAGGCGCGGGTGGCGCTCGGCGGCAGCGACGGCTTTCTGTTGATGCCGCGGTCGAAGAACTTCTTCGAGCTTCCGGATATCTCGCAGCCGATCGACTACAGCATTCATGTCGCGCCGATGATCACCGATCTCGGCGCCATGCTGGCGACGGCGGCGCTGGTGCGCAAGATCGGCGCGAAGGACGAAGCGGCCGGATAGGGTTCAGCAATCGAAGCCGTATGCAGAACGCATGTAATCCGCCTCTTCCTTCGACATCTTCTTGAGCATCACGCAGACGGTGAAGCTGCCGACCTGGCGGCCGTTCCTGGTGTAGCCCCAGTCGGAGATGTCGTCCCTGGTGAATTCGATGTTCTGGCCGAGGACGACGTTGCGGACGATTTCCGGCTCGTTCGCCAATATCCCGACGAAGCCGTTGGCCGTCCGCTTGAAGGGAATGACCCAGAAATGCTCCGTCGCATTGCCGTCGACGATCATCACCTTCAGCTTGAACCTGTCGGTTCCCGGCGGCTGAGCGTCGGCCAAGGCCAGGAAATCATCCAGGCTGGATCGCGCCTTTGCGATCGCCGCCGCCATCTCGGCGTCGTCCGAGGCGATCATCATGGCCTTGTCGTCGCCTTCCGCCCAGGCATGCAAAGGAGCGAGCGCCAGCAGCAGGCATAGCGCGATACGAACGGCAATTGTCATGACACCCCCCAACCCCAGTCAGGCCACTATCTTCCTGTAATATGTCGGCATTATCAATCGAACTGCGGTTCGCCGCCAAGCTATTGAAGCCATGGGCGGACGCCTGCCATTGCGGCAATCATCCGTGGTTTTTGCGAAGTGGCCCACGCAGATCGTCAGCCGGGTATGATAAGCGGGACCCGGCTGCCGAAGAAATCGAATACGTTGAACGGAACTGCGCGGAGAGGGCAGGATATGCGACCGAGATTTGCGGCAGCGGCGTTCGCTGCGATCGTGCTTTGCGCAGGGCCTGCCCGTGCCGACGACCCGAAGGCATTCAAGCTGACCATCGACGGCGTGAGCGTCGATATCGATCCGGGCGAGGATGTCGACGTGACCTTGCCCGGCGGCAGGACCAGCAAGGTGCGGATCGATCACAATGATTTCGCGACCTTCTCCGGCGGCGCATTCTCCTTCGTCCATTCGAGCAGCAATTCGGTCACCAAGACCGATCTCGGCGACGGCATCGCCCAGTATCTCATGGCTTCGGCGCTCGGCACCCTCGTCGTGGTGCAGAAATACGACAGGATGAACCCGGTTTCCCTCAACCAGCTGATGCTGCAGGAGATGACCAAGGAAACGGTCCAGGCGGGTGGGCAGCTGACGCAGCAGCCGACGAGCCGCAAGCTTGCCGACGGCAAGGAGTTGACGGGCCTCAAGGCCACCGTCAAGACGCGCACAGACAGTGCGGATTTCGAGATCGTCGGCTTCGGCACCGCCGATCGGGGACTGCTCTTCATCACGCGCATCGGCGATCAGGACAATGCGACCGAACAACCGCTGATCGACAAGTTCTGGGAGACCCTGAAGATCAAGCTGTAAGGTGTGCCGATATTCAGGTGAGGCCGGCCTGCCCTGAATCTCAACACGCCTTGGACTGGCTTATAGACCCGTCAGGCCGGCCAGCCAGTTCGCCGAGCGCTTCGCCGCGTCCACCGTTGCGCCAGCGGCGCGGCTGAGATCGGTCTTGACCACGGCATAGCCGGCCTTGGTGCGGTAAAGCACGGCGCGGCCGCCATCGACCGACCTATCGAAGGCGACGGGCTTTGCCGATTCCGTTTCGCTGGCGGTCACCGTTGCGCCGACCGGGGCGCTCGGGCGATGGTCGAGCTCGGGCGGCAGCGGGGCGATGGTTTCGACGACGCGGTTCCTGGGCTTCAGATCCGGCCTGGAGGCTTTCGCGGCAAGCTCGGAGGAAGAGGCCGAGCCCTTGACGCGGCAGATGCCTGAAACCAGCGGATAGTTGAAATTGCGCTGGTGCAGCATCTGGCTCTTCATCGCCGCCTCGCAGTCGGCGATCGTCGTCCATTTGGCCGGCGTCTCGCCGATATATTCGCACAGCTTGGCGTCGCAGTCGCAGCCGACGATGGTCATGGCGACAAGGGCGGTCTTGATCACGGTCTTGTCCCTTCGAAATTGCCTCCCCAACCGCTTGCATCAATCCGCGCCGAACAAGGCGGGATTTGGCCGCCATTGTGAAATGTGGATGACGGGACGTTTCCGAAGGTTGCTCAGTCGGCGACTGTGGCCGAAATGCCTCAGTCGTCGGCGTAGACATGTTCCAATTCGGCACCGGCCTTGGCCAGAGCGGGCAGGACCAAATGCAGCTTGCGCACGGCGACGGTCAGCGCCGTGCGGCGCGTGTCGGGCGATACAGGTATCGGCTGGCTGAACAGGATGCGCGAGCCGTCGGGGGCGGTGATTTCCGCGCCCGAGGTCGCCGTGATCATGATCTCGTCCTTGCCGCCGATCTCGACGAAGGAGATTCCCTTGTCGATCAGGCGCGGGACCATCCCGGTAAAGGCTTGCGAGCGGCTGGTGACGAAGATGGTGCCGTCGCCGCCGAGATCGCGCTCGAGAAGCGTATCCGGCTCGTTGCGCGCCGCCTCGCCGACCGGGCCCTTGGCCCAGACATGGACGTCGGGCGGGCTTGGATCGCCGGCGGCGGCCAACGCCGATTTGCCGAGATCGGCGCACCATTGCTTGACCGTGTCGGCCAGGCCGAAGGCGAGCTTGCGTTCGCTGGTGCGGATGGAGTCGTCGCCGGTTGCCGGTTCGACGGCAAACAGGCCAGCGCGCTTTTCGGCATAAGGAAACGCGTACCAGGGCGCCCTGTCGAGAAAGCCGGCGTAATCGGCGGCGACCCTGGCCTGGTAGATGTCGGCCGCGACGCGCTTGCCGGCGGTCGCCTCGGTCGCTCGGCCAACCGTGTTCTCGTAGGCCCACTGGATGGCGTGGTCGACCGTCAGGCCGGTGCCGATGAGCGTCGGCGCGACGTAATCGAGGATGTCGATGCCGCGAGCCGACGTCACACGGATAATCGTTGCATAGTCCTGCCAGTAATGGCCGACATAGGCCCAATAGGGAAAGCCGCTCGGCTGATCCTTTTCGACAAAGGTGGCGTAGTCGTGCGCGGCATGGACGGTCGCCCATTTCAGGTAAGCCAGCCGGGTCGACGGCGCGGGCGACTGATAGCCCGGCTCCGCACAAAGCGCAAAACAGGTTACCGGCGCCGGCGATCTCCGCCGGCAGCACTCGCCCGCTGGCGAGGCATCGCGCCAAACTGCCTGGAAAGCCATTCCCAAAAAGACAGTTGGCGCTGGGATTTCTCCCAGCGCCTCCCTGTCAGATCAGGAACCGGTTAAGGCAGCAACTCCTGTAAAGTCGTCGCGCCAGGCCAGCCTTGATTTTGACGGTCCTGCCAGTCGCCACCCGAGGGCAGCTCCCGTTCCAGACCACGCCGATCTCCACCCTTGCGGGCTTCGCCCAGCGTGCCATCGAAGGTTTTTACCGGCCTTCATGGCAGCATCGGTCCGCCGTCGGCGTTGGCACGCTTTCCGCGGCACCCGTAGGTCTCGGCATCCGTCCCTCCAACAGGCAAGCCTGCTCTCGTTCTGGGCCGTACGGGCCTCAGGAAATCCGCCTTGCGCTTTTGCCTTTCGGCTGGGGCGTTCAGTGGCCGCCTGAGATGGGTTGAATGTACGCCGGGTAAGGGGTCTGGGGAATGCCGGCGTGCCTGTGGATAGCGGGATTATCGGGGACCAATGGCAAAAGCTTCGGAATCTGCCGGCCGAACCCCTTAGACAGCCTGCCCCGCTTTTTTAGCGACCTTGGGTGTTCGAGCCTTGCTCCGCCGCCCGGTCCGCGTTTCAATGTCGGCAAAAGAGTTTGGGCCGGCAAAAGACTTTGGGCGCCAGCGCGGACTCCGCCGCGCATTTTGCGCGGCGTGCCTCGGGGGAGGTCGGCTTGAAGGTCGGGGTAGTACTCAATCCGATTGCCGGAGGCGGCAGGCTCAAGCGGCATTGGGCGGAGGCGGCGGCGTCGCTCAAGACGAATTTCGGCGGTTTCGACCTGCGCGAGACGCAAGCCTGCGGCGACGCCGAGCGGCTGGCGATCGACCTCGCCGCCGGCGGATGCGACCTGGTGATCGCGGCCGGCGGCGACGGCACCGCCAGCGAGGTGGCCGACGGGCTGCTGCAGGCACGGCAGGAGAGCGGCCGCGAAAGCGCGCTTGGGCTTCTGCCCTGTGGCACCGGCATCGACTTCGCGCGCGGGCTTGGCCTGCCGCGCGGCATAGGCGCCTCGGTCAAGCAAATCGCCGATGCCGAGGGCCGCAAGATCGACGCCGGCCGCATCTGCTACATCGACGACCACGGCGCGCTGGCCAGCCGCCACTTCATCAATATCGCCAGCCTTGGCCTGTCCGGCGCGACGGATCGCGCCATCAATGCCGACAAGCGCAAGGGCAGAGTGTCGGCCAAGGCGCTGTTCTTCTGGCGCACGGTGCTGGAGTTCGTCCGCTACCGCTTCCAGGACGTCCGGATCACCATCGACGACGGCGAGCCGGTCGAGGCGCGCATGGCGCTGGTGGCGGTGGCCAACGGCAAATTCTTCGGCGGCGGCATGATGATCGCGCCGGACGCCGAGCTCGCCGACGGCCAGTTCGACATCGTTATCTTGCGGGCCGCCGGCAAGCTCGGCTTGATCCGCGACCTTCGCCTGCTCTATGGCGGCCGCCATCGCAACCATCCGGCAATCACCATCCTGCGTGGCCGCAAGGTGCTGGTCGAGCCGCTCGGCGATGTCGAGAAGAACGGCGCGCTGGTCGACATAGACGGCGAGTCCCCGGGCCGGATTCCGGCGACCTTCGAGATCCTGCCCGGCGCGCTGACGCTGCGAGGTTGAATCAACTGGCTGAGAGCTTGATTCCGCTGGCACGGCCAGATGTTTGAAATAGCTGGCTAAATTTTTGCCGGATTACAGTTCGAGCTTGGCAGGGAAGCCCGGTGCGCGCAGCTCCGTCCCCATCGCATCCTCCAGAAGCTTGACGATCTGGGTCGACCAGGCATCGCCGCCATAGGCGCGCTTGCCCTCCTCGAAGATCGCGTTGACGTGCGATGCCAGATCGAGCGGCGCGCCGAAATCCCTGCCCATGGCCAGCGCGAAGCCGAGGTCCTTCAGCGCCAGGTCCATGGTGAAGCCGATGTCGTAGGAGCCGTTGAGCACCAGCTGGCTCTCGGTCTCGTGGACGAAGCTGTTGCCGGAAGAGGCGACGATGGCGTGGTAGGCCTGGGCGAGGTCGAGCCCGCCCTGTTTGGCGAGCATCAGCGCCTCGCCGGCGGCGACGAGATGGATGAAGGCGAGCATGTTGGTGATGACCTTGATCACCGCCGCGGAGCCGATCGGACCCATCAGGAAAGACTTTGCGCACATCGCCTCGATGGCTAATCGATGGCGTTCGTAGAGCGCGGCATCGCCGCCGACCAGCGCGGTGATCCTGCCCGCCGCCGCCAGATGCACGCCGCCGGTCACCGGGCATTCCAGCGTCTCGATGCCCTTCGCCGAGGCGATTGCGGCAAGCCGCAGGATCTCGTCGCGGCCGTTGGTCGACATCTCGATCCAGGTGCCGCCCGCCGGCAGGCCTTGAAGCAATCCGTCCGGGCCGGCGAGCACCGCTTCGCTGACCTTCGGCGAAGGCAGGCAGGTGATCGCGTTGCCGGCGCGGGCGGCGGCCTCCGCCGGGCTCGCCGCCGCCGTGGCGCCGAGCGCGACCAGACGCTCGACCGCCGCCGGGTCGCGGTCGAAGACGGTGACGGCAAAGCCGTTGCGCAGCAGGCTGGCGGCAAGGTTGCCGCCGAGATGGCCAAGCCCGATGAAGGCGTAGGCCAGGGTCACGGCATCAACGGGGTCTGCATCATCTGCAGATGCAGGTCCTTGCCGTTATAGGGATGCGCGTCGCAGACTTCCTCGTTGAGCTCGACACCGAGGCCGGGCTCTTTCGAGGGGATGACGTTGCCGTCCTGCCATTCGATCTTCTTCTTGAGCAGTTTTTCGTGGAAACCGTCCCACTGCTTCAGCGATTCCAGGATCAGGAAATTGGGCAGCGTCACCGCAAGCTGGATGTTGGCGGCGCCGACGATCGGACCGCAATAGCAGTGCGGCGCCACCTGGATGTGGTAGGCCTCGGCCATGGCGGCGATCTTCTTGGTTTCGAGGATGCCGCCGGAGCGGCCGAGATCCGGCTGCAGGATGGTGGCGGCGCGGTTCTCGATGACGCGGGCGAATTCGAACTTCGTCGTCAGCCGCTCGCCGGTGGCGACCGGGATCGACGTGCCGCGGGCGACCTGCGCCATCACCTCCGGCATGTCCGGCGGCACCGGCTCCTCGAACCAGAGCGGATCGTAGGGCTCGATGGCGCGCGCCATGCGCAGCGCGCCGGATGCGGTGAACTGGCCATGCGTGCCGAACAGGATGTCGGCCCTGGTGCCGACCGCCTCGCGGATCGCCTTGATCATGCGCGCCGAAAGGTCGATGTCGATCAGGCGCGGCTGGTGGCCGTCATAGGCGGTGTAAGGGCCAGCCGGATCGAGCTTCACGGCGTTGAAGCCCTGCTCGACATATTCGAGCGCGCAAGCGGCGGCCATGTCGGGGTCGTTGTAGACGTTCTTGCCGCGCGCATCTTCCGAATGGACGCTGCCGGTGTGCGGATAGAGATAGGTGTAGGAGCGCAGCGTCTCATGCACCTGGCCGCCGAGCAGCTTGTAGACCGGCTTGCCGGCTTCCTTGCCGACGATGTCCCAGCAGGCCATTTCGAGCGCCGAGAAGCAGCCCATGCCGGAGACGTCGGGGCGCTGGGTGAAGCCGGAGGAATAGGCGCGGCGGAAGAAATTCTCGATGTCGTGCGGATCGCGGCCGACGAGATAGCGTTCGGCCATGTCCTCGATCATCCTGGCGGTGACATGCGCGGAGAAGGTGGCGTTGTAGGCTTCGCCATAGCCGGCCACGCCGCCGTCGGTGGTGAGCTTGACGAAGATGAAATACTTGCCGCCGATGCCGGGCGGCGGGTTGCCGACAACCCAGGTCTTCACGTCGGTGATTTTCATTTGTGGTCCTCCAGAACCAGATCGGCGCCTTTCCATCCGGTCAGGATCGAGGCGGCATTGGTGTTGCCCGTGATGTTGTCGGGGAAAATCGAAGCGTCGATGACCCGCAAGGCGTCCAGCCCGTGCACTTTCAGCCGGGGATCGACCACGGCGCGCGATGCGTCCGGCCCCATGCGGCAGGTCGAGACGGGGTGATAGACGGTGCCCGAGCGTTTCCTGAAATCCTGGATCAAGTCGGCGTCCGACCTTATCGAGGGGCCGGGCAGCACCTCTTCCTCGATGATCTCTGCCATCGCCGGCATCGCGGCGATCTTGCGCACGAACTTCACCGCCGCCAGCATCTCGTCGACATCGGCATTGGTCGAATAGGCGTTGGCTGTGATCTTGGGAAAGTCGCGCGGGTTGTTCGAACGGATCATGATCTCGCCGCGGCTCGACGGCCGGCAGTTGGACAGGCCGATCGAGAAGCCTGGCCAGGGGTCGGGCGTCAGGATCGGACGCTCGCCGCTCTTCGGGATCACCGTCGAGAAGGCCTGGAAATAGAGCTGCATGTTCGGCCGCGCCATCGACGGGTCGGTGCGGAAGAAGCCGCCGGCATTGTTCATCGACAGCGACAGCGGGCCTGAGCGTGTCAGTATGTATTGCATGCCGACCAGCAGCTTGCCCCACCATGGGCGCAGGATCTGGTTGAGCGTCGGGACCTTGCCCTTGAAAGTATAGTTGATGCCGACATGGTCCTGCAGGTTGGCGCCGATATTGTCGTTGGCGTGAATGATCGGGATGTCGAGATTGCCGAGCAGCGCCGACGGGCCGATGCCGGAAAGCTGCAGCAGCTGTGGCGAGTTGATCGAGCCACCGCAGAGGATCACCTCGCGGCCGGCGCGGACAGTTTTCGTTTCGCCGTTCTGCTCGTATTCGACGCCGACGGCGCGCTTGCCCTCGAACAGGATTTTCGTCGCCAGCGCCTTTGTCTCGACGCGGACGTTGCCGCGCTTCATCGCGGGCCGCAGGAAAGCTCGGGCCGCCGACATGCGGCGGCCGTTCTTCGTCGTGATCTGGTAGACGCCAACGCCTTCCTGGGAGGCGCCGTTGAAGTCCGGATTGAACGGCAGTCCGGCCTGTTGGGCGGCGGCAAGATAGCGCTTGGTCAGCGGATGCACCGCGTTCGTGCAGTCGGTGACGCGCAGCGGACCGCCGACGCCGCGCCACCGGTCGGCGCCGGCCGCATTGTCTTCCATCGCCTTGAAGGAGGGCAGGAGGTCGTCATAGCCCCAGCCGGGATTGCCGGCGGCGGCCCAGGCGTCGAAATCCTCGCGCGCGCCGCGGATAAAGACCATGGCGTTGATGGAGCTCGAGCCGCCGAGCAGCTTGCCGCGCGGCCAGTGGTCGGCATTGCCGGCGAGACCGGGATCCGGCTCGGCCTTGTAGTTCCAGTTGACGGCCGGATCGAAGAAGGTCTTGCCGTAGCCGAGCGGCATCTGGACGTAGAACCGCTGATCGGTTCCGCCGGCCTCCAGCACCAGCACCGAGAAGCGGCCCGACGCCGACAGCCTGTCGGCAACGACCGAACCGGCCGAACCGGAGCCGACGACGATGAAATCATAAGTCTGCATGATGGTGTGGGCGGCTCCGCAATGTCAGGCTTACCCTAGACATTGCCGGCTCGCGGCGTCGCCGTGGCTTCCGGCATGGCTTGTGAAAAAAGCGACCGGCGAAGCGGCGTGCATTTCGCTTTCACCAAAGCTTGCGACATGGCGGTCGCATTGCTACGCAACAGCAACCGACCTCCAAGGATTTCGCCATGGTGCATTACGCGGACGGAAAACCTCTCGGCGATCTCACTTTGAGGACGCTTGCCATGCCCTCCGACGCCAATGCGGCCGGCGACATCTTCGGCGGCTGGGTTATGGCGCAGATGGACCTTGCCTGCGGCATCCGCGCCGCCGAGCGCGCCAAGGGGCGCGTGGTCACCGCCGCGGTCAAGGAGATGTCCTTCGCCAAGCCGATGAAGATCGGCGACACGCTTTGCATCTACACCCATGTCGAGCGCGTCGGCCGCACCTCGATGGTGCTCAAGGTCGAGGCCTGGGCGCAGCGCTACCTTTCCGACCTGATGGAAAAGGTCACCCATGCCGATTTCGTCATGGTCGCGCTCGACGGCGAAGGCAAGCCAAAGCCGGTTCCGGCCGAGATCTGACGGGATACCCGATTCTCCCCAGGCTTGCCGTTTTGTAACAACGCCCGCGTGGGAGATGCGCTTCGCGACATCCAATGGTTGCCTTCGCGCCCCACTTTGAGGTGGCGAGGGGACAACAATGCGTCAACATATGCTGAACGGCTGGCTCGTGGCAGCCCTTATTGCCCTGGTCTGCCTGCTCGGCGTAACGGCCTATATGGAGGTCAGGAAAGACCTTCCACGCGTCGCCTGCATGCGGGATCGCACCGTGGCGGGCAAGAGGGCCGCGCAATCGGAAAGCTGCTCGACGGCGTGTTGCGGCAGCACCAATCCAAACGCCTGATGCGTGGCCGGCTAAAGACAGCCCTTCTTGTCGAGGCGGTTGCGCGGAGACGCCAGCGAGGCTAGCGGCGAGACCGCAGCGGATTTGATCGAAGCGAAACGCGAGACAGGGCCGGCGCCGAGCCGCACGGTTCATCCAATGGTTCAGAAACCATTGAACTACAAGGGTTTCAAGCCTGCTGGCTGTCGAATTTCGCGCGCGCTTCGCGGACCCGATTGGTGTTCTTGCGCGCCCATTCGCCGAGCGCGCCGACCGGCACGAGCAGCTCGTGGCCGAGCGGGGTCAGCTCGTAATCGACACGTGGCGGAATGGTCGGAAACACTTTTCGCGTCACGAACCCGTCGCGTTCCAGACCGCGCAAGGTGGTGGTCAGCATCTTTTGCGAAATGCCTCCGACGGCGGCGCGCAACTCGTTGAAGCGCATCGCCCCGTCGCCCAGCTTGCCGACCACGAGCACGGTCCATTTGTCGCCGACCCGTTGCAGGATCTCCGACACGGCGCGGCAGTCCTCGGTGATGTGCGGGTGCCTCAGTAACAAAAACGTGCCTCCTTGCGCGCCGATTTGTCAGTATCACATATAGCGCCGGTATCCAAACGATACCAAAAATTCCCGCAAGGAGAGCCCCTTATGTCCAAACCCAAAATCGCCATTGTCGTCGGTTCGACGCGCGCCGCCCGCTTCGCCGACGTTCCGACGCAATGGATCGCCAAGATCGCCAAGTCGCACGCCGATATCGACGTCGAGATCGTCGACCTGCGCGACTGGCCGCTGCCTTTCTTCGACGAGGTCGCTTCCTCCGCCTGGGCGCCGTCGCAGAACGAAGTGGCGCAGCGCTGGCAGAAGAAGGTCGCCGAGTTCGACGGCTTCATCTTCACCGCCGCCGAATACAACCATGCTCCGACCGGTGTCTTGAAGAACGCCATCGATTATGCTGCCAATGAATGGAACAAGAAGCCGGCCGGTTTTGTCGGCTATGGCTCGGTCGGCGGTGCGCGCGCGGTCGAACAGCTCCGCCTGATCGCCGTCGAGCTGCAGATGGCGCCGGTCAAGTCGGCCGTCCATATCGCCTGGGGCGATTTCCTTGCGGTCCGCCAGGGCGAGAAGAAGCTCGAGGACATCGAGCACCTGAACCAGGCCGCCGCCGCGCTGGTCAACGACGTCGCCTGGTGGGCGAAGGTGCTGAAGGCCGCCCGCGCCGCCGACGCGATCGCCGGCGAAGCCCAGGCCGCTTAAAGAGCCTGCGTGGACTATCCTCCCGAGGGGCGGCGCTTGCGCCGCCCTTTTTTTGGTTTGCGGAAGTCGGGAGGCCTCGACGATGGCCTATGCCGATACGTTCCTGGTCATCATGGTGGCTTTCGTCATCGCCACGGCGCTGGTGCCGTTCCTGCCCAACGTGACGCCGAAGGCGCCGCCGCCGGATGCCCATTGAGCGCAACCGGCAGAGGCCGGTGCGGACGCTGCCCTGCCATACGAAGAGTAGGCTCATCCTTACAGCCAGCCGCCCGAAAATCCGGCCCGTCGCAGGCCCGTGGCAATTGCCGGCACGCTTCGCATCAGCCGCCACAGGAAATCGGACCTGTAATTCTCGATCATCAACACTATCGGCCCCTGATTGATGCCGACATGGTCCGGCGACACCCAGCCGCAAGGCCGGCCTTCAATGGCGGCGATCGTTGGATTGAAGCTCGCGGTGAAGCCGTAGGGATTGCCGTCGTGCAGGTCGATTTCGTGGAAGTAGCGCAGCGCCGGCAGCACGATCTCCGGCGCAAACGGCAAGGACGTGATCGCCGCCCATGCCGACAGCGTGCCGTCATCGGGACCGAAAGGCGCGCCGCGCGCCAGGTAGTTGAAGAAGCGGCGTCCACCGGCCTGCTTCTGTTGCGGGCCCGGGCCGTCGCTGGCCGTGAGGCCCCAGCAATTCTCCCCGTAGCCGGTGAAGCCCTTGGGATTGCGGATGGCATAGTCGCGCTGGAGAAAGGTCGCCTGCCGGCTGTTCTCGAAATAGTCGCTGCCGACATTGCGCATGAAGGCATCGCGAATGCCGCGAAAATCGATCCAGATATGCGAGAACTGATGGATGAAGAGCGGACCGGCATAGACCAGGTCCCGGCCATAGATCTTCTTCCATCTATAGCTCGACAACCAGGCGGCGTAGCTCTCGGGCGACAATGGGAAAGTCGGCGAGCCGAGGCCCAGCATGTAGAGGATCAGCGCCTCGTCATAGCCTTCCCAGCGGTAACGCAGGAAGCCTTTTTCGGGCCGCCAGCCATGGGTGACGGTGGCGCCGCCATTCTGGGCCCAGCGCCAGTCGGTGCGGCGGTAGAGCGCATCGGCGAGCCGGCGGATCTCCAGTTCGAACTCGTCGTCGGCGTCGAAATAGGCGCCGGCCGTCAGGACACCGGCAAGCAGAAGCGCGGTATCGATGGTGGACAATTCGCAGTTCCAGACGCGGCGTCCGGTCCGCATGTCGAGGAAATGATAATAGAAGCCCTTGTAGCCGGTGGCGTCGGGCTCCGGCCCATGCGGCGCATTCCAGAAGAAGCGGAGCGTGGCGAGCGTCCGCTCGACCGCGGCGGCGCGCGTCATGAAACCGCGCTCGACTCCGACAGGATAGGACGACAAAGCGAGGCCGACGGCCGCTATGCTGGCGGGCGATGCCGCGGTGTTGCGGTCGGCGACCAGGCCGTTGACCGGATTGGCCTCCTTCAGAAAATAGTCGAAGGACAGACGTTGGATGTCTGAAAGAAGCTCGTCGTTCAGCGCGTGTTCGCTCGATGCATCCATGGTTGCCGATATAGACGCTTTCGCAGCGCTTCAAAGCTTTCTGACCGTCAATCCTAAGTGAGGAAGCGAAGCTTGGCTGCCGCGCCAACCGCCCCGACGCCCGATCGAACCTTTCCGGCCACTCAGCGCGCCACCGGGCGATGGCCGCCGGGCAGGCGGGTGGCGATCAGCTTGTCGATGCGGCGGCCGTCGAGGTCGACCACCTCGAAGCGCCAGCCTTGCGCGTCGACGCACTCGCCGGTCGTCGGCAGATGGTGGAGATGCGACAGCACATAGCCGGCGACGGTTTCGTAGTCGCGGTTTTCGGGCAGGTCGATGCCCAGCACCTCGGCCATCTCGTCGGCCTGCATGTAGCCGGCCAGCAGCCACGAGCCGTCATCGCGCTTGACGGCGTTCTCTTCCTCGCCCGCCTCGAGGTCGGAGCGGAACACGCCTGTGATGGCTTCGAGGATGTCGGCCGGCGTGACGATGCCTTCGAAATGGCCGTATTCGTCATGAACGAGCGCCATCGGCACGTCCGATTCCCTAAGCTTCTGCAGCACGTCGAGCGCGTCGGCCTGGTCATGCACGATGGGGGCGGCGCGCACATGCTGGCGCGGATCCAGCACCCTGCCGGCGAGAAGGGCGGCCAGCACGTCGCGCGTCTGGATGACGCCGACCATGGCGTCGACATTGCCGTCGCCGACGGGCAGGCGCGAGTGCTGGGTATCCATCAGAAGCTTTTTGACGGCGGTCTCGTCGGACTGCAGGTTCAGCCAGTCGACCTCGGTGCGCGGCGTCATGACGGCGCGCACGGCGCGGTCGCCGAGGCGCATGACGCCGGCGATCATGCGGCGCTCGTCGGATTCGATGGTGCCGTGATGCTCGGCCTCGGCGACCAGCATCTTGATCTCCTCGTCGGTGACCTTCTCTTCCGCCTCGCCAGCCTGGCCGAGCAGCCACAGAACGGCGCGGCCGGAAATGTCGAGCAGGAAGACGAGCGGCGCCGAGATGGTGGCAATGATGGTCATTGCGGGCGCCGCGCGGACGGCGACGCGCTCGGGATCGCGCAGCGCGATCTGCTTCGGCACAAGCTCGCCGACGATCAGCGAGGCATAGGTGATGATTGCGACGACGATGCCGACGCCGACAGGGTCGGCGATGTTTTCGCGGATGCCGGTCGTGGCCAGATATTGCGCCAGCCTTTCGCCGAGGGTCGCGCCCGAGAACGCGCCCGAAAGAACGCCGACGAGCGTGATGCCGATCTGCACCGAGGACAGGAATTTGCCAGGGTTCGAGCCCAGCGCCAGCGCGCGGCCGGCGCCCTTGACGTTGCGGTCGATCATCGCCTTGAGGCGGGCGGGCCGCGACGAGACGATGGCGAGCTCCGACATTGCCAGAAGGCCGTTCACGCAGATGAGGACGGCAACGACGGCGATTTCAACATAAAGCATGGGCGGTCAATAGCATTGCTGCAGCGCATTCGAAAATAGCTTGTCGGTATTTTTGGAACATGACAGGCGCGCTGTTCAAGCCGCATCCCAGATCGGCGCCGAGAAATGCCCGACAAGCGCGTCGATGACGACGCGCACCTTAGGCGTCAGCGCGCGCGTGACGGGTGCGCCGTCATTGCGGCGTCTTCAGCACGCCGATCACGGCCATGCCGTCGGTAAAATAGGGATCGCCGCCGCCGTTGCGTCCTGCCTTGGTGGCGCCGATCCCCGGTATCTCGCTGGTGGATGCCAGCAGATCGGCAGCCTTCAGGTCGCCGATCAGGAAGTCGCGCTCCGCGTCGATGTCGGGGCCGATATGGTGGGTGACGGCGCCCGTATCGTGGCTGAGGCCGACGCCGCGATCGAAGCTCGCGGCGCCCAGCCAGAGCGGACGGCCGTCGTCGCCGACCGTATCCGTCTGCCAGAAGCGGACGTGGTGGCGCCGGTCGGCGCTGCCTCCGATCGGCTTTTCGAAGGCGAGGTCCTGGGCACGGCCCTCGAACAAAAGGCGGCTCATCGGCGCATCGGGGTAGGGGCGGGAAAACAAGACGCTTTCGCCGATGTCGATCGCGGTCCGCAGCGTCACGGCATCGGCCGTATCCCAGCCGGCGACGGCGAAGGCGTGGACGACTTCCTTCTCGGTGCCGACCAGGCCGACATTGATCGGGTCGCCGGGAATGCCTTGCGGCGTGTGCGTCACCATCTCGAAGGGCCGCGTGCGGAAGCCGCGCTCCCGCCAGGTCCAAAATTCCGGCGCGGCGAGATAGGCGAGCGCCAGATAGAAGGCACAAAACGCCACCAGCCAGATCGCCGCCCGCCGTCTTAAGCTTCGTTGGCTCATGAATGCCGCCCGACCCGTATGGCATCTGTTGCGCTACAATCATGGGAAATCAATGGCCAGCGATCTGGAGACCATTTATCATTAGTTATCGCTAAAGGGGGGTGCGAATGGGGCGGACAAAGACAAGCCACGGGAAAATGGCGCTGACCGCGGAGCTTGTCGCGAGGGTCGAGCGCATGGAGCCCGATCCCGGTCCCGAGCCCGGAACTGGCGAACACAGCGATGCCGAATTTGACGATCTGGCCGAACAGCTGCTTGCGCAATATCGGCCTGAGACGCTCTGGGTCTTTGCCTATGGCTCGCTGATCTGGAATCCGGAGTTCATCTATGAAGAGCAGCGTCCAGCCACCGCGCCAGGGTGGCATCGCTCATTCTGCCTGACGCTGACACGTTGGCGCGGAACGCGAGAGATGCCGGCGCTGATGCTGGCGCTCGACCGGGGAGGCAGTTGCAACGGCATCGCCTACCGGCTGCCGTCGGAGGACCATTTTGGGCAAATCGTCCAACTGCTTCGTCGCGAAATAGACGCGAACCCGCCGACCAATGTGCCCTGCTGGATCAAGCTCCGGACCAAGGACGGACCGTTGCGTGCCCTGGCCTTTGTCGCCGCACCCCAAGGAAGGGCCTATGCCGGCAAGCTGGCGCTGGAGCAGGTTGCGCACACGCTGGCGCGCGCCGCCGGGCATTGGGGCTCCTCGGCGCAATATCTTTTCCGAACGGTCGCCAAACTGGAGGAAAGCGGGATTCGCGACAGAAACCTTTGGCGTATCCAGGATCTGGTCGCCCGGCAGATCATCGCTGCCACCGAAGCCCGAGGCTGATCTAGCGGCAGGCGCGGTAGCCGCTTTTGCGGTTCTTGATGTCGAAATGGAAGTGGTTGCGGTGGTCGTAATTGTAGCCGGGGCCGAGCACCGTGGTGAAATATTGGCAACCGTCGGCGCGCACATTGTTGAGGAAGCCGCGCGTGCGGAAGGCGAACAGGCCGGGCTTGCGGACATCGATGTCGTCGCCATTGTTGAGCTCGATGCTCATCACGTCGAGCGCGTTGCCCTTGCCGTGCTCGGACAGGACGCCTTCGCCGGCGATGTTGCGGCAGGAATAGCTGGAGCCCTGGTGGATCGCCCTGACGCCGGAGAAATAGCGCCAGCGGGCGGCCGGCTGCAGCTCGTTCTTCGTCCAGGCGGCAAAGGTGGCGGCCATGTTGCAGGTCAGCGTTGCGGCCGGCTTCATGGCGACACTGCCGATGGCCGAAACTTTTACCGGGAAATCGATGCCGCACTGGCCTTCATGGATCGGCTGGATGTCCTGATAGACGACGCCCATCCGCTTCAACTCGTTGCGGCAGTCGATCTCGCTGGCCGGCAACTGCTCGCCGGGCGACATCGGCTCGTCCATGCGCGGATAGGCGGCCTCGGTCATGTAGGGATTGGACGGAACGAGGCGCTGCATTCCGGAATATTGCGGCGCGTCGGGCTGCGGCACGGCTGCCGTCTGGCTGCCGACATCGACGGCCGGCTGCAGCGCAAAGACGTCGCCCGTCGTACAGGCCGATATCGTCGCGATGGCAACGCCCGCGGCCAGCCCTGCGATCGTGACGCGCGCACGCTTGTTCCGTTGCGCCAAGCCAAGCATGGCGCCAAGTCTTCGAGCCATTGAAAGGCGTCCTTGTCCCCGAATGGCACAAGATTAATCGCCAAGAGTAAAGGAAAGATCAGCGGCCCCATTCACGCATGGGGCGGAATTGCGGCGCTGTTCTTGCCGGACGTGACCCGAGACTTTCGATATCGCGCTTACTGGCAAAAAGTGCCGCCGTGGCGGCGCGGTTCCAGGTCGAGGTGGAAATGCAGCGCATGGTCGGCGTCGGCGCCCGGCCCGAGCACCGTCTTGAATGGCCCGCAGGCAGCCTTGCGCACCGCGTTGAGGAACTTCGCGTCCTTCTCCGGCGGCGCCGGCCCGACCTCGATCGTCCTCCCGTCCGACAAGGTGAAGCTGGCGATGTCGAGCGCGTTGCCGAAGGCGTGTTCCGACAGTTTGCGCGTGCCGTGGCGCGGCCGGCAGACAAAGGCCGAAGTCTGGTTGATCGACTTCAGGTCGGCCCCGAGTTCGGCCTTCGCCGTGGGCTGGACGACATCGGCCATGAAGCGCGCGGCCGCCTCCGCCATCTGGCAGTTGAGCTCGGTGCCGGGGCTGATACCGATGGATTTGCCAAGCGTTTTCAAAATTATCGGATAGGGAATCGAGCAGCCGATTTCCGCGTCGTGCTCGGCCTTGTGCTCCTCGAATTCGATGCCAAGCGCCTTCAGCCTTTCCCGGCATGCGGTTTCCTCCGCCGGCATCTTGTCGGCCGGCATCTCGGCGGAACGCGGATCGGGAGGCATCTTTTCCTCGCCCGGCGGTTCGGGTTTTTCCGATGGTTGCGGCCCAGTTTCCGGCGGCTCGGGCTCCAGTTCGGTGGGCTTCTGCGGGGGCGTGGGCACGACATCCGGCGTCTGCGGTTCGGATTGCGTCCGCGGCCCGGATTGAGCGCCCTTCGAACGTGGCGGGCGGGCATCCCATTTCGGATGCGACTTGTCCTGGTTGAGAAAGTCGTCATTGCTGTCGAGGCGGCTTTTGTCTCGCCCGGACCTATCGGCGCCGTTCTCCATATCCCGCGGACGCGACCCCGGAACCGGTGTCGCCGCAGGCGTTTGCGGCGCCGGAGCGGCGCTTTGGCCGGCCGGCGGCAGGTGCCTCTTATGCCGATGATGATGCTTGGCGGCGGCCGGCGCAACCAGCAGGATCGCAGCCGCCACAGGCAGCGCCAGTCTGCAAAATCGTGAAAGGCTCAGCGTTGCCATCGCCCGGAAACGGCGGTCGCGTCGCGAAGTTGCCTGCGCGACCCGCCTTGCCGATCACAATCGGTTACCGGCGCGTTACGCGCCGATGGCTTCAAGGCCTTCCTCCAGCCAGTCGGCAAGCATCGGCAGGCCAAGCAGATACTTGGCCGTGCGCTTCCTGGGACGCTCCCTGGCCGCGGCCACCGCGTCCGCCCATTCGGATGCGTCATAGTCGCCGCGTCCGACCCAGGCGAGCGCGATCAGCTCGGCCGCTTCGTCGATATTGAGATCGTTGATCAGCTCGCGGAATTCCTCCTCGGTGAGGTCTTCCGAAGCTTCCTCGACAAGGCCGTCATGGTGATGGCTGGCATGGGTGTCGCCGTCGAATTCGACCTCGTGCTCGGCGCCGTCGTCATAGTCCTCGTTTACGGCGGCGCTCAGCGCCTTGGCCTTGAGGATGAACAGGCGCACCGTGTCCGGATCGATCGAAAGGTCCCACTCCTTCTCGAGGCGCTGCTGCACGATCCTTCTCCACGTGATGCGCTTGGCCCCGATGATAGCGGAATTAAAGCGCGCGTCACGTCCGGCGGTAACGGCTTCTGTCCGGCCGTCCAAAATAGTTCGGCAGCTACCCGCATTTCGGGATGAAACCGCGCCAAGGCGGCGTTAATCTGGCATTGTCACGCTCATGGAGGCTTCGATGCGCAGACGTTTGCTTGTTCAGGTCATGGCTATTGCGGCGCTGCCGCTGTTCGTTGCGCCGGCTTTTGCAGCTGGTGAAGGCGGCAGCAGCGGTGGCCAGACGACCACCACCTGCAAGAAGGGCGAGGTTTGGGACAAGAAAAAGAAGAAGTGCGTCGTGCCGCAATATGGCATGCTGGATGATGACAGCATCTATGAGGCCGGCCACGATCTGGCGATGGCCGGGCGCTATGACGAGGCGATCTCAGTGCTGACGCTTGCCGCCAACAAGCAGGATCCGCGCATCCTCAACTATCTCGGTTATTCGCATCGCCATTCCGGCCGCGTCACGGTCGGCCTTGGCTATTACGAGGAAGCGCTTCGCATCGACCCGAACTATACGCTGGTGCGCGAATATCTCGGCGAAGCGCATCTGCAGATCGGCGATCTCGCCGGCGCCCAGCAGCAGCTCCAGGAAATCGAAAAGCGGACCGGCAAGGGCTCGCGCGAATACGGCATGCTGTCCGAGCAGATCGATCATTTCCTGAGGAGCTGAGCAGGGCCCGACGTCTCTCGAACCGGCTGTGATTGCTCACAGCCGGTTTTTGTTGCTCGCCGTCAGCCGCGGGCCCGCGAAAGCGGTGATCATTTTGCCGAACTTCAATTTTTGGGCGTGAAAATCGCGCGAAGATCGCTATATTCAGGGAAATTGTGGTGAAACGGTTCCGTTAGCCCGAGGCTGCCGGACCGTTTTCTTTTTGTACCCATTTGACAAGGCTGCTCCCGAAAAGCGGGGGTGGCGGCAGGAAAGGTCAGGCATATGATCAAGGTCCCGATGACAGGCGAGGGGTTCGCGTCATTGAAGGAAGAACTTCGCTGGCGTCAGCAGGAGGAACGTCCCCGTATCATCGAGGCGATCTCCGAAGCGCGCTCGCATGGCGACCTGTCGGAAAATGCCGAATATCACGCGGCGAAGGAGTCGCAGAGCCACAATGAGGGCCGCATCAACGAGCTCGAGGATCTGATTGCGCGGGCCGAGGTTATCGACGTCTCCAAGCTTTCCGGCGACAAGGTGAAGTTCGGCGCGACCGTCGTGCTCGTCGACGAGGACACCGAGGAAAAGAAGACCTACCAGATCGTCGGCGACCAGGAAGCGGACGTGAAGTCCGGCCGCATCTCGATCTCCTCGCCGATCGCGCGAGCGCTCATCGGCAAGGAAGTCGGCGACGCCATCGAGGTCAATGCTCCGGGTGGCGCCAGAGGCTACGAGATCGTCCAGGTGCAGTTTATCTAGCAGCTCAGGCTGGCGCCTTCGATCGGAGCGCCAGCAGCCGTTCCGCTTCCGCTATCACCTCAGCCGCCGTGATCTTGCCGCTGGCCGGCGCCATCAAGGTCGACGCAAACTTCCCGCGCGGGCCGGTGAGACCCGGTTCCGTCGCCAGGAAGATGGCGACCGTCGGCAGGCCGAAGGCGCTGGCGAGGTGGGTGAGGCCGGTGTCGGCGCCGATGACCAGCGTCGAACGGCCGAGGAGCGCGGCGATGTCCGCGAGCGGCGATTTGGCAACCAGCACCGTCCCTGGCACGGCACCTGAAACGGCTTCCGCCACTTTCTTTTCCGCCTCGTTCGACCAAGTGACCACCGGCGTGAACTGCCGGTCGGCCAGTTGGTGCGCGGTTTCGATCCAGTCCTCGACCGGCCATTTCTTGTCCTCGCGGCTGGTGCCGTGCAGCAGGAGGGCGATTCTGCCTTCAATGCCGGCCGGATTGCCCGCCGGCGGCACGATGCCGGAGTCGAGCGTCGACAGGTCAGGCTGGTAGCCAAACGCCAGCCCGAACAGCCGCCTGGTGCGCTCGATGGCATGCAGGTCGCGCGGCACGGCATATTTGCGCTGATAAAACAGCGTCGCCGATGGCTCGCGGGCGCTGGCGCGGTCGAAGCCGGCGATCGGCGCGCCGGCCTGTATGGCGACCAGGGCCGACTTCAACAAGCCTTGGGCGTCAATGACGAGATCGTAGCGGGAGGTGCGCAGCGCTTTGCGCAGTCCGGCCATCTCGCGCCATGTGGCGCCGTCGAGAAGCCGCTTGCGCCAGCGCCGGACCGCCACCTTGTGGATCACTCCAATGGCCGGGTGCAGCGCAACGATCCCGGCAAACGCCTCCTCCACGCACCAGTCGAAATTTATGTCGGGGCGGTTGCGCACCGCGTCCTCGACGGCGGGAAAGGTGTGAATGACATCGCCCATCGACGATGTCTTGACGATCAGCACTTTCATGCGGCCGCCGGAACCTCGAGCAAGCGGTCGGCCGCGGCTGTAATGCGGGCGACATCGAGCGTCTTCAGGCAGTTGAGATGGCCGAGCGGGCAGACCTTCTTGTGGCAGGGCGAGCAGGACAGATGCAGCCAGATCAGTTCGGAGCGGTCGCTGAGCGGCGGCGTGTTTTGCGGCGAGGTCGAACCGTAAACGGCCACGATCGGGGTGCCGACGGCGGCCGCGACATGCATCAGCCCGCTGTCGTTCGACACCGCAAGCTTCGCCGCGGCGATCAGGTCGATGGCGTCCTCCAGCCGCGTCTTGCCGGCAAGGTCGACGGCGCCCGGGGCAAGTGCTGCGATCTCACCGGTGACGTCGGCATCGTTCTTCGAGCCGAGCAGGACGACGCCCAGTCCCCTGGCCATCATGTCCCGGGCAAGCCCGGCATAATGATCGCTCGGCCAGCGCTTTGCCGGGCCGAATTCGGCGCCGGGCATGAGCGCCACGAATTTTTGGCCCGCCAGCCCGAAGCGCGCCAGCAAATCCGCCTGGTTGGCCTCGTCGACGGTAAGCCTCGGCGCGCGAAAGGTGCCGCCGCGCGCGAGGCCGAAATAGGCGCGCGCCGTGCGCCGTTTCAGCGCTTCGGGCAGCGGCACGACATCTGTCAGCAGGCCATAGCGCATCTCGCGCAAATTGCCGACACGATGTGGGATGCGGGCAAAGAACGGGATCAGCGCCGATTTCCAGCTTCCCGGCAGCACATAGGCCATGTCGTAGCGGCCGCGCAGCAGGCGGCCGAAGCGCCGCCGGCTGCGGAATTCGAGCGCTCCCGGCATCAGCGGAAAGTCGATCTGGCTGCGTATCTCGGGCATGCGCTTGACCAGTGGTGCCGCCCAGGCCGGCGCCAGCACGTCGATGGCGGCGTGCGGATGCTTTTCCTTCAGCGCCGCAAACAGGCACTGCGCCATGACCATGTCGCCCACCCAGCGTGGGCCGATCACGAGGATCGTTGGGCCTTCAGCCATTCGACATAGTCCCTGACGCCGGTTTCGACTGTACGGAATTGGCCATTGTAGCCGGCCGCGCGCAAGCGGGACATATCAGCCTGCGTGAAACTCTGGTAGCTGCCCTTGAGGTGATCGGGAAAGGGGATGAACTCGATCTCCCCCTTGCCCAGTGTGTCGATGACCGTCTCGGCGATGGCGCGGAACGGCTGGGCGCGGCCGGTGCCGCAATTGAAGATGCCGCTGGCGCCGCGTTTCCACAGCCACAGATTGACCTCCGCCACGTCGCCGACATGGATGAAGTCGCGGCTCTGCTCGCCGGGGCCGAAATCGCCATAAGCGCCGAACAGCTTCGGGTTTTCGCCGCGTTCGACCTGGTTGAACAGATGGAAAGCGACCGAGGCCATGGCGCCCTTATGCGCCTCGCGCGGTCCATAGACGTTGAAATAGCGCAGGCCGGCGACCTGCGAATGATCGGTGTCGAAGACGTTACGGCGGACATAGTCATCGAACAGTTTCTTGGAATAGGCGTAGACGTTGAGCGGCCGCTCTAATTCGGGCTCCTCGCGAAATTCGCTGCCGCCGCCATAGACCGACGCCGAGGAGGCATAGAGGAAGGGCACGCGCAAGGCCAGGCAGGCATGCAGGAGCCGCTTCGAATAGGCGTAGTTCACCTCCATCATGAACTTGCCGTTCCATTCGGTGGTGGTCGAGCAGGCGCCTTGATGGAAGACGGCCTCGATGCGGCCGAGCGCGCCATCCTCGATCCGGGCGAGAAAATCGTCCTTGTCGAGATAGTCGGCGATGCGCAGGTCGGCGAGGTTGGCGATCTTGTGGCCGTCGGTGAGGTCGTCGACGACGACGATGTCGTCATGCTCCTCGGCGTTGAGAGCGGCGACGATGTTGGAGCCGATCATGCCGGCGCCGCCCGTGACAATGATCATGCTTTTCAGCCTTGCTCCGTTGCCGATTCCGGCCCTTATAGGGGAGGTGGACGGGAGTGTCGATAAAGCAGGCGCTCCGGTGCATCACAGTGAAGCCGCAAAGCTCCCGCTTCAGTAGGCATTCGCTACCCGCAGTACCATGAGGGACCAAGAATGCCGTCGACCGAACTGCTCATCGCGTTCTTCGCCACCACGGCGATCTTCGCCTATATACCCGGCCCCGCCATGCTTTATGCGGCGGCGCAGACCATGGCGCGCGGGCGCTGGTCGGGGCTGACGGCGGCGCTGGGCATCCATCTCGGCGGCTATTTCCATGTCTTCGCTGCCGCCACTGGCCTGTCCGTGCTGTTCCACGCCGTGCCGCCGCTCTACATGGCGGTCAAGCTCATCGGCGCGCTCTATCTGATCTGGCTCGGCGTTTGTCTCTTCCGCAAGCGCGCGGATGGCGAGACGGCGCTGCCCGCGATCGAGCGGAAATCGGCCCGCCGGGCCTTTTTCGAGAGCATCACCGTCGAGGTGCTCAATCCCAAGACGGCGATCTTCTTCATGGCGTTCCTGCCGCAGTTCATCGACGCTTCGGCGGCGTTGCCGGTCTGGCTGCAGTTCGTGGTGCTGGGAACCATCGTCAATCTGATGTTTTCCTCGGCCGACATCGCCTGCGTGTTCCTGGCCGGCGCGATGATCGCCCGGCTGCGGCGCTCGGGCCGAGCGCAGCGGCTGATGCAGCGTGCGGGTGGCGCCGTGCTGGTCGGCCTCGGCGTCCACGTCGCCCTGCAGAAGAGCTGATTGCCCAGCCGGCTTCGGCTGCGGTCCGCACCAGGCCTGCCGTTGCGCTCGCCCGAATTGCGGTATATCGGCATCGCCTTGAGTAGCCCACGCCACAATTCCGGCGCTGAAACCTAATCAAGTCCGGCCGTCTTCAGGCAGACCTCGAGTGAGATGATCAAGCACAATCCGCCTTCTCCGGAACCTTTGCATCGCACCATCGCCCGGTTCGGCGACGTCACCGTGCTGGTGGTGGGCGATTTCATCCTCGACCGCTTCGTCAGCGGCGTGATCGAGCGCATCTCGCCGGAAGCCCCCATCCCCGTGCTGCATGGAAAGGGCGAGACGTTGAACATGGGCGGCGCCGGCAATGTCGTCTCCAACATCGTTTCGCTGGGTGCTGCCGCCATACCCGTGTCGGTGATCGGCGCCGACCAGGCGGGTAACAATCTGATGCGGATGCTCAGCGAGATCGGCGTCGACGCGGACGGGCTCCTGCAGCGCCAGGATCGCATGACCTCGTCGAAAAGCCGTTTCAGCGCGCTCAACCAGCAGGTGCTGCGTTTCGACGAGGAAGAGATCAAGCCGCTCACTTCCGCCGAGCGGGCGAAGCTCATCGATCATTTCCAGGCCGCGCTTGGCCGCGCCGACATCGTCATCCTCTCCGACTACGGCAAGGGCATCCTGCTCGACGGCGTCGCCGGTGAGTTGATCGCGATCTGCCGCGATGCCGGCAAGCCGGTGCTGGTCGATCCGAAGGGGCGCGATTACGCGCGCTATGCAGGTGCTACGGCAGTGACGCCGAACCGCAAGGAGCTTGGCGAGGCTGTCGGGCGCAAGGTGTTCGGCGACGACGAGATCGTAGCCGCTGCGCGCGACCTGATCGCCGCGCATGACTTCGAGTTCATCGTCGCCACGCGCAGCGAGAAGGGCATGAGCGTGGTCTCCGCCGAGGACGCCCGGCATATCTCCACCCAGGCGCGCGAAGTCTTTGATGTTTCGGGCGCCGGCGATACGGTCATCGCCAGTTTCGCGCTTTCGCTCGCCGCCGGCGCCGACCGGGTGCATGCCGCCGTCATTGCAAATGCGGCCGGCGGCGTCGTGGTAGGCAAACGCGGCACGGCGCGGCTAAACGTCGAGGAACTGTCCGGCGCGTTGTTCCGCTCGCATGGGCCGACGTCTCATACCGATGCCATTCTTGACGCCAATGCGGCGGCCAGGATGGTGGCAGCATGGAAGGAAGAGGGGCTGACCGTCGGCTTCACCAATGGCTGTTTCGATATCCTGCATGCCGGCCATGTCAGCCTGCTGCATGCCGCGCGCAGCCAGTGCGACCGGCTGGTGCTCGGCCTCAACAGCGACGCCTCGGTGCACCGGCTGAAAGGGCCGGGGCGCCCGGTCAACAACCAGCATGATCGCGCCTGCGTGCTGGCCGCGCTCGCGTCGGTCGATGCCGTCGTCGTCTTCGAGGAAGACACGCCGCTGAAGCTGATCGAGGCGCTTCTGCCGGACATCCTGGTCAAAGGCGCGGATTACACGGTCGAGACCGTGGTCGGCGCCGATGTGGTGCAGAAGGCGGGCGGGCGCGTGGTGCTGGTCGATCTCGTCGCCGGCAAGAGCACGACGAACACCATCGGCAAGCTGCGTGCCGCAAACTGAGGATCTCATGTCTGACTTGAACGATTATCTTGTCCGCTCCGCGGCGGCGATCTCAGCGATGGTTGAACGCGACCTCACCGCGGAAATGGAGCGCGCCGTCGCGACCGTCGTCAAGGCGCTGTCGCAAGGCAAGGCGCTGCTGATCTGCGGCAATGGCGGCTCGGCGAGCGACGCCATCCACATCGCCGGCGAGCTGGTCGGCCGCTTCCTGAAGGAACGCAAGGCCTATAACGTCATCGCGCTGCCGGCCAACGCCGCAGTGCTGACGGCCTGGGGCAACGACTACGGCTTCGACACCGTCTTCTCGCGCCAGGTCGAGGCGCATGGATCGGAAGGCGCGGTGCTGCTGGCCATCTCGACCAGCGGCAACTCGCCAAGCATTCTTGCCGCCGCCGAGCAGGCGCGTGTGATGGAGATGACGGTGATCAGCCTGACCGGCGACACCGGCGGCAAGCTCAGGCCGCTGACCGACATCCTGCTCAACGTGCCGTCGACCTCGACGCCGATCATCCAGCAGGGGCATTTGTGCCTCTATCATCATCTGTGCGAGGCGGTCGAAGCGCGTCTCAGCAATGGCTGAGGGCGAGTCCGCCTTTCCGCTCGTCGAGCCCGGCCTATGGGTGGAGCGGATTGGTAGCAAGGTCTTTGCGGCCGGCCGACCGGCGCTGTTTCTCGACCGTGACGGCACCATCAATGTCGATACTGGCTATCCCGACAATCCGGCCGATGTAGAGCTGCGCGACGATATCATACTTGCCATCGAGGCCGCGAACCGGCGCGGGATTCCGGTCGTTGTCGTCACCAACCAGTCCGGCATCGCACGCGGCTATTTCGGCTGGGATGCGTTCGCCAGGGTCAACGAGCGCGTGCTCGGCCTCATGGCTGAACAAAACGCGTTTGTCGACATGGTTCTTGCCTGCGCCTACCACGACGCCGGCAAGGATCCGCTAGCGGTTGCCGACCATCCGATGCGCAAGCCCAATCCGGGCATGCTGCTGGAGGCGGGCCGGCGGCTCGGCCTCGATCTCAAGCGATCGCTGATCGTCGGCGACAAGCCGGCCGATATGGAAGCCGGCCAGCGCGCCGGCCTTGCGCGTGGCTGGCTGGTCGACGGCGAAGGCTCGACGATGGACGGGCTCCCGGTTTTGCCGTTGCGCGGCGCTCATGACCTTGAGGCGCTGCTTACCGCGATACGGTCGCTCTGATCGCGGTTTGATTCAAAGCCCCGAGCTAAACTGCTTGTTTTTGCAGGTGAATTTCCGGAAGCCGGCACATTAAGTCGGAAAAGCCACCAGGCCCTCATCCTTGACGCGACGGATGGTCAAGGCGGTGCGCACGGTGTCCACATTGGGCGCCGAAGCCAGCTCCTCGATGACGAAGGTCTGGAAGGTGCCGAGGTCGCTTGCCACGCAATGCAGCAGGAAGTCGGATTCGCCCGACACCATCCAGGCGTCGCGCACGATCGGCCAGCCGCGCGTGCGCTCGGCGAAGGCTTTCAGTTCGGCATCGGCCTGATGATGCAGGCCGATCAGGCAGAAGGCCACGACATCCATGCCCAGTGCCGGGGCGTTGAGAAGCGCGCGGTAGCCGCGGATGATGCCGGCCTCCTCCAGCCGCCTGACCCGGCGCAGGCAAGGCGGCGCCGAGATGCCGACCCGGCTCGACAATTCGACATTGGTCATGCGGCCGTCGCCCTGCAGTTCGCGCAGGATCTTCCAGTCGATGGCGTCGAGATCGGCTTTCAGCGGCATGAAGGGCTTTCGCGCAAGAATCTTTCGCAATTTTGTAATTTGGTTTCGCGCCGGAGGCCATAGCTTTGCGATGATTTTCACCCTGTTTTGAGGCATGCGGTGATCCCAGGGCCGCGCACACCTCTGGCGCCATGCATCGGTGACGGTCGGCGATATGGCCCGATATGCAGAGGACGAAGCTTTCCGGGGACGAAGGCCAACCTGCCTTGCTGGTCCCACGGGCAACACTTACATTACGCGCGACAACCACGGCTGCGCGCCGCAGGGGACTTTCATGAACACCAAACATGCGCCCGTTCTTATCATCGGTTCCGGCCCGGCCGGCTACACGGCGGCGGTCTACGCCGCGCGCGCCATGCTGAAGCCGATGCTGGTCGCCGGCCTGCAGCAGGGCGGCCAATTGATGATCACTACCGACGTCGAGAACTATCCCGGCTTCGCCGATCCGATCCAGGGCCCCTGGCTGATGGAGCAGATGCTCAAGCAGGCCGAGCATGTCGGCACCGACATCATCAACGACATCATCACCGAGGTCGACCTCAATGTGCGGCCGTTTCGCGCCACAGGCGACTCCGGCACAATCTACACGGCGGACGCCTTGATCATCGCCACCGGGGCGCAGGCGAAGTGGCTGGGCATTCCGTCGGAGCAGACCTTCATGGGCTTCGGCGTTTCGGCCTGCGCCACCTGCGACGGCTTCTTCTATCGCGGCAAGGACGTCGCGGTGGTGGGCGGCGGCAATTCCGCGGTCGAGGAGGCGCTCTATCTGTCGAACCTCGCCAAGAGCGTCACCGTCATCCACCGGCGCAGCGATTTCCGCGCCGAGCGCATCCTGCGCGAGCGGCTGCTCAAGAAGGACAATGTCCGCGTCATCTGGGACACGGTCGTCGACGAGATCACCGGACGGCCGGGCAAGGCGCCGCTGCCGCCCTCGGTCGAGGGCCTGACGCTGCGCAACGTGGTGACCGGCCAGGAATCGAAGCTGCCGGTCGACGGCGTGTTCGTCGCCATCGGCCATGCGCCGGCGGTGGAACTCTTCGCCGGCAAGCTGAAGCAGAAGCCGAACGGCTATCTGTGGACGGCGCCCGATTCCACCCGCACCGATGTGCCCGGCGTCTTCGCAGCCGGCGACGTCACCGACGACGTGTACCGCCAGGCGGTGACGGCGGCCGGGCTTGGCTGCATGGCGGCGCTCGAGGCGGAAAAATATCTGGCGGGCATCGAGGTTCACCGCGAAGCGGCGGAATGACAGATCGGCTGAAAGAAGCCGTTTAAAAGCCTGATTTTTCATTCAGACGCCGAAGGCAACGCGAGGGGAATCATGGCGCTGGACTGGGACAAATTACGCGTATTTCACGCAGCGGCGGAGGCTGGGTCGTTCACCCATGCCGCGGAGACGCTGCATCTGTCGCAATCGGCTATTTCGCGGCAGGTCAGCGCGCTGGAGCATGATGTCGGCGTCGCGCTGTTCCACCGCCATGCGCGCGGCCTGGTGCTGACCGAGCAGGGCGAGATGCTGTTCCGCACGGCGCATGACGTGCTGATGAAGCTGGAAACGATCAAGACGCGGCTGACCGAGACCAAGGACCGGCCGTCGGGCGTGCTCAGGGTAACGACCACGGTGGGCCTGGGCGCCGGCTGGCTGACCGAACGGGTGCAGGAATTCATCGAGCTCTATCCCGAGATCAGCCTGCAGCTGATCCTCGCCAATGAGGAGCTCGACCTCACCATGCGCCAGGCCGATTGCGCGATCCGGCTGCGCCAGCCGCAGCAGCCCGACCTCATCCAGCGCCGGCTGTTCACGGTGCATTTCCACCTTTACGCGGCGCCGTCCTATATCGCCAAGTTCAGCAGGCCGGCCTCGATCGCCGAGCTCAGGAACCACCGCATCGTCACCTTCGGCGTGCCGGTGCCATCGCATCTGTCGGAGCTGAACTGGCTGGAGACCGTCGGCGATTTCGAGGGCGCGCAGCGGGTGCCGACGCTGCAGATCAACGACATCCTGTCGATCAAGCGGGCCGTGCAGGGCGGCGCCGGCATCGCCATGCTGCCGGACTATGTGATCAACAAGGACTCGAACCTGGTGCAGTTGCTGCCGGAGACCGAGGTGCCGTCCTTCGATACCTATTTCGCCTATCCCGACGCGATGAAGAACCAGGCGAAGCTGCACGTTTTTCGCGATTTCATCATCGCCAAGGCCCGCAGCTGGTCTTACTAAAAACGACCGGCCGAGAAACTACTGCCCGCGCCACGGCGTCAGCCGTGGCAGCCAGCCGGGGACGGCGCGGCGGTAGGTTTCGTATTCCGCGCCATAGCGGTTGGCGAGCGTCGGCTCTTCATAGACCTTGACGAAGGAGACCATCGCCGCGGCGGCGATCAGGCCGTAGACCAGCACCGCCCAGCTCGAAAAGATCAGCGCCTGGCCAAGGATGATCACCAGCACCGCCACGTACATTGGGTTGCGCACATGGCGGTAGATGCCGCCGACGACCAGTTTCTCGGTCGGAGCCACGGGAGCGGGCGTGCCCAAGCCCTCGAGGGCAAAACGGGCAAAGGCATGAAGCAAGATGGCGGCGGCTCCGACCACGAGAAGCGAGCCCGCAGACACGAAGCCCGGCAGGGCCGACAGAGGTTTGCGATAGTGGTCGGTCAAGAGCCATGGCGCCAGGCCGGCGACGACGCCGGGCGCGACGACAAGGAACAGCGCGCTGCCGGCGATTGCCGAAAAAGTTCGCATCGTCGGTCTCCTGCCGTAAAAATAAACTCGGCTTGCCGAAATCGACATCATTTCGCGGATTCGCATATTTCCGAGCAAAATCAGCTCGATTTTGCATTTAAGCAGTCGCTTTAGGGCCGGAAACGCACCGGAATCGGCGATTTTTCTGGTCCTATGGGTTCCAAGAATAGGTTGGACCACAGCCTGCGTCTTTTTGCATGCGTGTGTTGCAAAATAGATGCTTGTTTCTTGGGCATGATGAGCACATATATAGTGTCATCTCCAGGGCGCGTTCTCCTCCCATTAGCGCCCTCGAGTGTTCCCCTCTGGAGGTTAGCCCTAATCGGCACTTCCAATCAACTCAGCCGGATCTTTATTGATCCGGCTTTTTTGTTGCCCGCGTGCCTTCGAGCCGGGAAAAAAACGACTGGATCCACCACGTAACAGTGACATGTAACATCGGGTAACATGTCGCGGACGAACTCTATGGTTTAAGTAGAGGATAGGACGCGGTTGGTCGGTTCGGGAGATGGGGGCATCACTCGGAAGACCGGGCTCAGGCAAGCACCGCGTCCGAACCATTTTTCCGGATGCGGCGGACCAGCCGTTGCCTCCCAGGAAAACGGTCCGCAATAGGAACGGCGTCCGGATCATCCGGACGCCGTTTTCATATCTTCAACAGAAGTCTGCGACCTGCTCAGGCGGCTTTGCCGTTGGCGTTCATCGCCTCGTCGGCGAGCCGGCCGGTGAGCTCGGCCATGTGGTCGAAAGCGGCCTTGTAGCTGGCGACGCCGGCGGTCGCCGAGCGCAGCTCGATGATCAGGTCACCGATTTCGGCCTGCGGCATGGTCGCCTCGACGACGTCCCAGCCGGGCCAGTCGGGCCTTGCATCATAGCCGAGGATCTGGCCGCGCCGCTGCGGGATCAGCGCGATGATCTTCGAGGTCGCGTCCGAAGGCGTGACGATCTCGACCTTCATCACCGGCTCCAGCAGGACCGGCGAACAGGCGGTCATGCCTTCCTTCATCGCGAGCTTCGCCGCCATCTGGAAGGCCATGTCGGAGGAGTCCACGGCATGGTAGGAGCCGTCCGACAGGTTGACGGCGACGTCGACAACCGGGAAGCCGAGCGGGCCTGTCTTCAGGTAGTCGCGGATGCCGGTCTCCACCGACTGAATGTAGGTTTTCGGCACCACGCCACCGGTGATGGTGTCGGAGAACTGGAAGCCGGACCCGCGCGGCAGCGGCTTGATCTCGATCACCACGTCGCCGAACTGGCCGTGGCCGCCGGACTGCTTCTTGTGGCGGCCGCGCTGCTGCGCTCCTTTGCGGATCGTCTCCCGGTAAGGCACCGCCGGGGCATGACCCTCGATCGGGATCTGGTTCTTGCCCTCGAGGCGCTCGCGAACCACGCGCAGATGCATTTCGCCGTGGCCCGACAGGACGGTTTCGGCGGAATCCTGGTTGTGGCGCAGGCTGAGCGATGGATCCTCCTCGGCAAGCCGCTGGATCGCCGCGGACATCTTGACCTCGTCCTTGCGCTCCTTGGGGCGAAGCGCGAAGGCGAAGACAGGCTGCGGCGGTTCCAGCGTGACCAATGGCCGGATGCCGCCCTTGGCCGAACTCAGCGTCTGGGCGGTCTTGACGTCGTCGAGCTTGCCGAGCGCGACCGTGTCGCCCGCCTTGGCGGACGTCAGCTTCGTCTGGTCCTTGCCGAGCATCTTGTAGATGCCGGAAACCTTCGCCGTGTCGCCGTTGGAAAGGAAGAGCTCGGCCGCGTCGGCCAATTGGCCGGAAAGCACGCGCGACACCGAAAGCTTGCCGCCATGCGCAGTGTGGATGGTCTTCATCACCTGCACCACCGTCTGGCCGTCCGGCGCGCCAAGGCGCTTCCTGGTTGCCTCGACATCGGGCGCGTCGTGGCGAATGGCCTTCAACAGGCGCAGCACGCCATTGCCCTTCTCGGCCGTGCCGATCAGCACCGGCGTCACCGCGCCGGCGCGCAGGTCGGCCGAGAGATCATCGAAGATCGCATCCTTCGGCGGCTCGATCTCCTCCAGCAACTGCTCCATCAGGTGATCGTCATGGTCGGCAAGCGTCTCCAGCATGGAGAACCGCGCCTCCAGCTCGCGCGCCTTGTCGTCGTTCGCGATGTCGGCGACCTGGCTCTCGGCATATTCGCGGTAGATGTAGGCGCGTTCCAACGCCAGATCGATCGAGCCGATGACGACACCGTCCTTGCGCACCGGAATCTGGCGCAGCAGCAGCGGCACAGAACTTGCCGGCTGCAGCATCTTCAGCGTGTCGCGCACGCCCATGATCGCCTTGTCGACCTTGTTGAGGAACAGGATGCGCGGAATGGCGAGATCGTCGAGCTTGCGCATGATGAGCTGGAGTGCCGGGATCTTCTTCTCGTCGGCCTCGGCGACGACGACAGCGAGGTCGCAAGCGGCAAGCACGGGTTCGGCCTCGAAGGCGAATTCGATGGAGCCGGGGCAGTCGACGAAGGTGATCTGCTCGCCCATGAAATCGGTGGTGGCGAAGGTCGCCTCGACGCTCATGGCGTGAGCGCGGGCCTCGGGCGAATGATCGGAAACAGTGTTGCCCGACGAAACTGGTGACTGGCGGGGAATGGCGCCCGTGCGGGCGAGTATGGCTTCGAGAAGTGTCGTCTTACCGCTTGCGAAGGGACCGATTATGGCGATGCATTTCGGTCCCGTGCGTCGTCCTCCGGCGCGAGTACCCATGGCTGACCTCCACTCAGGCGTTTCCCAAGAGAGCGATCAGCAAAAGTGGAAACCGGTTTTGCGTCCGATCGCACCCTATGCAGAGCGGCGGCCGGCCTGTTCGGCCGTCGCGGGCGGGGTTTATCCACCCCTTCCCAAAGCCATCGTCACACGGGTTCGCCGGGAGGGCAAGAAAAATAGGATGTTCGCCGGCTTGGAGTCGTCAGGCCACCATTTCCTATGTCAGGCCGTGAGGGCGAGCGGTTCGCGGGCGGCTGCACACAACGCGCTTGCCTTGTCGCGCGGCGCGGGCTTGCCGAAGAAATAGCCCTGGAAACGGCTGCAGCCGGCGGTCCTGGCGAGGGCGAATTCCTCCGCAGTTTCGACGCCTTCCGCGACGATGGCGATGTCCTGGATGCGGGCGATCTGGGCAAGCGCGGAAACGAAGATCTGCGCCACCTGGTCATGGGCGAGGCTGCGGATGTAGGAGCGGTCGATCTTGACGCTGTCGATGGGCAGCGACTTCAGATAGTTGAAACCGCAATGGCCGGTGCCGAAGTCGTCCAGCGCAATGTGGAAGCCGAGGCCGCGCAGCGCCTCCAGGCGCCTCAGAACCTCGGGCGTCGCGGCCGTCGCCACCGTCTCGGTGATCTCGATGATGAACTGCGATGCGGACCGGCCGGTTTCGCGCAGGATCCGGTTGCACATCGTCACGATCTCGTCGCGCTTCAACTGCTCGCCCGAGACGTTGATCGAGATACGCCGTCCGGGAAAATGCCCGACATCGGCACAGGCGCGCTTGAAGACCCACTCGCCGATCATGTCGATCAGCGTCGAGCGCTCGGCGATCGGGATGAATTCCGCCGGCGAGATCAAACCGCGCACCGGGTGACGCCAGCGGATCAAGCCTTCCAGCGCGTCGACCGAGCCGTCGGGATTGACGATCGGCTGATAGTGCAGCTCCAGCTCGCCGAGATAGACCGCGGCGCGCAGTTCGCGTTCCACCAGGCGGCGATAACGCTTGTCCGACAGCATCTCCTCATCGAAAACGGTGATGCGGCCGCGACCGGCTGCCTTGCTTTCGTAGAGCGCGAGATCGGCCAGCAGCATCAATTCAGCGCCGTTCGAAGCATGCAACGGCGCGAGCGCGACGCCCACCGAGATCGACAGGGGAATGATCTTGCCTTCATGCCTCTTGCCGGCACGCATCGCGTCCAGCAGCCGGCGCGCGTCCTTGTTGATAATGGCGACGTCGCCATGCGGAACCATGATGCCGAACTCGTCGCCGCCGAGCCGGCCGATGACGCCGTCCTCGAAGATGCGCTGGGCTTCCGCGACCAGGTGCGCCAGCGCCAGATCGCCGAACTGATGGCCGAACGTGTCGTTGAGCTGCTTGAAATGATCGAGGTCGATCAAAAGCAGGCTTGCCTGGCGACGGTTGCGCAAGCCACCCAACCAGTCGCCCAGCGCTTCGATGAAATAGCGCCGGGTCATGGCCCCGGTCATGGCATCGACGGTGAGAAAGCGATGCTTCTCGGCCTCGGCATCCGCCGCCGATTGCAGGCGCTGGACGACGCTCGCGCGCATATACATCAACACCAGAAGCGCCATTAAGGTCGATGCCACCGATACCACCAGCGCGCCTGCGCGGGAGGCGTTCTCCGTCAGCGCGAAAGCCGCAAGCCAGGTGGCGGCGATGCTCATCACGAGCAAAGCCTGGATGCCGCGATAGATACGGCCGCTGTGATCCTTGATTGTCGCCAAGATACTCATGTCCGCGCCCCCACAGCACGCGACATGGCTAGGGCTTCAGCCGTTAACAAACACTGAGTTCGGCGACCGTTCCGCGGCATTAATCAGCGCCGGATTGAGCGGTGGCGTTTTATGGTTAAAAAGCAACGATTTATGACAGTTTGTTGACCGGCTAACGAGCCTCTATCGCGGGGCCTCGACGCGGTCGTCAGGCGGCTGAAAAAGGCCGGTTGCGTCAACAGCGCATCGGGGTGAAACTGCTTCGCAAGACGAGGCTGGAGCGGTTCACCGTCTCGCGGAAACGGCGAAACGCTCCATCTCCTTGTTTTTATGCCATTCCGGACGGAAGGTTACGGCGAAGGCGCCGAACTTAACCGCTCACACTTTTCCTGGAATTGCTCCAGCGAAGCAATATTCGAGAAGGATTGGACGATGAAGATCATTGCGTGCGGCTCAGTGCCGACAGTCATCGCGCCGGACAAATACTTTACCGGGCGGGTGCTGCAGACGCCAATCGTCGAGAAGGAGGCGCCGGCAAGGCTCAGGGCGACGCTGGTCAGCTTCGAGCCCGGCGCACGCACGCATTGGCACACGCACCCGCTCGGACAGACGCTCTATGTCACCTCCGGCGCCGGGCTTGCGCAGACCTGGGGCGGACCGATCGAAGAGATCAGGGCAGGGGATGTCATTTCCTTCGCGCCGGGCGAAAAGCACTGGCACGGCGCCGGGGCGAAAACCGCCATGGCCCATATCGCCATGCAGGAGGCGCTGGACGGCGTCCATGCCGACTGGCTGGAAGCGGTCACGCCGGAGCAATATGGCGGCTAAGGCCAACAAAAAACCCGGCCGAAGCCGGGTTCTCCAATGTGACAACGTGGCGTCGATCAGGTCAGCGACGCGGTAAAGCGCTGGATGCGCGTGCAGGCTTCTTCCAGCAGCGCGTCCGAGGTGGCGTAGGAGATGCGGAAGTTCGGCCCCAGCCCAAAGGCCGAGCCGAACACCACCGCGACGCCTTCGGCCTCCAACAGTTCGGAGCAGAAGGCTTCGTCGGTGTCGATGACCTTGCCCGTCTTGGTCTTCTTGCCGATCAGCTGGGCGCAGGACGGGTAGACATAGAAGGCGCCTTCCGGCGACGGGCAGGAGATGCCGCGCGCCTGATTGAGCATAGAGACGACTAGGTCGCGCCGGCCCTGGAAGATCGCCTTGTTCTTGGCAATGAAATCCTGCGGCCCGTTGAGCGCCTCGACGGAAGCCCATTGCGCGATGGTGCAGGCGCCCGACGTCTGCTGGCCCTGGATCATGTCCATGGCCTTGACGAGGGGCACCGGGCCGGCGGCATAGCCGATGCGCCAGCCGGTCATGGCATAGGCTTTCGACACGCCGTTCATGGTCAGCGTGCGCTCATAGAGGTTCGGCTCGACCTCGGCGATGGTCTTGAAGACGAAGTCGCCATAGGTCAGGTGCTCATACATGTCGTCGGTCAGCGTCCAGACATGCGGATGCTTGAGCAGCACGTCGGCCAGCGCCCTGAGCTCGGCCTCCGTGTAGGCGGCGCCCGAAGGGTTCGACGGCGAATTCATCAACAGCCATTTGGTCTTCGGCGTGATCGCCTTTTCCAGCACTTGCGGTGTGAGCTTGAAGCCGTTGTCGATCGAGGTGTCGGCGAACACCGACGTGCCGCCGCAGATCGCCACCATTTCGGGATAGCTCACCCAGTAGGGGCGCGGGATGACGACTTCGTCGCCGGGGTTCAGCGTCGCCATGAAGGCGTTGAACAGGATCTGCTTGCCGCCGGTGCCGACGATGGTCTGCTCCGGCCGGTAGTCGAGGTTGTTCTCGCGCTTGAACTTCCTGGCGATCGCCTCGCGCAGCGGCACGATGCCGGAAACCGGCGGATATTTGGTCTCGCCGCGGCGGATCGCCTCGATCGCCGCGTTCTTGATGTTGTCGGGCGTATCGAAATCCGGCTCGCCGGCGCCGAGGCCGATCACGTCACGGCCGGCATTTTTCAGCTCGCGCGCTTTCTGCGTCACCGCGATGGTCGCGGAAGGCTTAACGCGGGAAAGGGCGTCGGCGAGAAAGGCCATGACAAAATGTCTCCTAGGAAAGCGGCCAGGAGCGGCCGCGGCGCCTCTCATGTCGCATCGTGGCGCGGAGCGCAAGCATTGTGCGATGAGCCAGAGGTCAAGGAGGCGTGAGCGGCAACGCTAAATTCATCAACGGCCGGTAAACCCTTGGCTGGCAGGATCGCAGATCGGATTGCGCCTGTTCGCGGAGCGAGAAACCTTGTCGCGCAGCATCGGGCTTGCCCACCTCATCCGTCATGATGACGGCACCTCGACCGGTGTCTGGGGCATCTATACGCTGCAGAGCGCGTTCCAGCCGATCTTCGCTTTCAAGGAGGGCAAGCTTTCGGTCGCCGCTTTCGAGGGGCTGATCCGGCCGTTCCGCGACGGCGAGCCGCAGTCGCCGGGGACATTTTTCGGTACCTGCCCGGCGGCCGACCGGCTGCATATCGAGGCGCTGACGCGCACTCTGCATCTGCTGAACGCCGGCGCCTGCCTGCCACAAGAGGCGTCCATCTTCGTCAATTTCGATCCGTCGGTCTTCACGGATCGCAGCATCGCCGACAAGGCCCTGCGCGACATGCGGCTGGTGCTGCACGAAGCCGGCATCGATCCGCGCCGTATCGTCTGCGAGGTCACCGAGCAGAAATCGGCCTCGCAGGAAACACTCTACGATTTTGTCGAGGCGTTGAGGGCCAACGGCTTCCGCATCGCGGTGGACGACTATGGCGCCGATGAATCCGACATCAACCGGATCAAGGAACTCAAACCAGACATCGTCAAGTTCGATGCGCATTGGATCACCCATCTGATGGAGTCCGGCGCGGGCTTTGCCTTGCTGACGGCGATGGTGCAGAGCTTCGAGAACCAGGGCATCCGCACCGTCTTCGAAGGCATCGAGGAAGGCTGGCAGCTGGAGCTTGCCGAGAGGTCTGGCGCCTCCATGGTGCAGGGCTATGTGCTTGCCCGACCGGAACTTGCTCCCACCAGCTTTGGCGTTTTCAGCAAGGGCACGCAGCAGCCTTCGACCGGAGACAGCAAGGCATCGGCCGCCGCAAGCCCGGCGGCGCCAACGCCGCACGGACGGCCGGCAAGGGTGTTCGGGCGCAAGGTCACGCCATGAGCGGACAACCAGACAGGCGGCGCAACGTCGCCGAGGCGATCTTCGCCGACGAGATCGGCCTCCAGTTCGGCGTTTATGGCGAGTTCCGGCTGTGGAGCGCCTATCAGCCGATTTTCGCGCCGGAGGGCAAGGTGCTCAGAGCCGTCGCCGTCGAGGGGCTGATCGAGCCGCGCCGCGTCGCGCAGCCGGTAGCCTCTTCGGTCTTCTTCGGCGGCGTTCCCGCGCCCGACCTTCTGTTTGTCGAAACGATGTGCCGGATGCTGCATCTCGGCAATTATCGCAACATCGGCGTCGAGGGATTGACGCTGTTCTTCAACTATAATCCGACCATCAACGACCATCTCGGACGGGCGCTCGCCGAGATCCGGCTGATGACCAGGCATCTCGACGATCTGGAGCTTGAGCCCAGCCTGCTGGTCTGCGAGATCACGGAGCAGGCAGCCGACGACCAGGTTCTTGCCAGCCTGGTGCGCGAAATGCGGCGCGATGGCATCCGCATCGCCATCGACGATTTCGGCACGGGGCATTCGACCGAGGCGCGCATCGATCTGCTTGCGCCTGACATCGTCAAGATCGACGGCGCCTGGTTTGGCGAGCTCTGCCGCCATGCCGCCGCTGAACGCTTCTTCCGGCCGTTGGTGGCGACGCTGCACGAGCGCGGCGCCAAAGTGCTGGTCGAGGGCATCGAGAACGCACAGCATTTGCGCGTCGCGCTCGAGGGCGGGGTCGACCTTTTGCAGGGTTTCCATCTCGCCCGTCCGGCGCTCGCCGGCACGATCTTCAAGGAGGAACCGCTTTCCGTCGACGCCCTGCTCGGCGCCGGCAACAAGGTCGTGCCCCTGCATCAGCATCGCTGATGCCGACCAAGGAAAACGTATCAGCATCGCTGATGCGGGAAAGGACGCATCAGCGCCGCTGATGTTTCGTCTCAAAAACAAATCACTGGATGGGACCTAGCCGCGCGCGTTAGAGCGTTCCCAGGAGACTCGAGAGGGCAAGAGGCATGATCCTTTACGACATGGCCGACAGCGGCAATTGCTACAAGCCGCGGCTGTTGATGGCGAAGCTCGGCATCCCCTTCACCCGGGTCGAGTTGAGCTCGCATACCGGCGAGACGCGCAAGCCCGACTATGTCGCCAAGAATCCGAATGCGATGGTGCCGATGCTCGAGCTCGACGACGGCAGGCGCATCGCCGAGAGCAATGCCATCCTGCTTTACCTCGCCGAAGGCACGCGCTTCCTGCCGGCCGACAAATATGAGCGGGCGTTGGCTTACCAATGGCTGTTCTTCGAGCAATACAGCCATGAGCCCTATATCGCGGTGCGCAAGGCGCTTTTGACTTTCCCGGAGCGGGCGAAGGACGCGACGGCGGAACGATTGGCGCAGACGCTGGAACGCGGCAACAAGGCGCTCGGCGTGATGAACAGCCACCTGCAGCAAAACGCGTTCTTTGCCGGCAGCGCCTACAGCGTCGCCGACATCGCTTTATATGCCTATACCCACACCGCCGAGATGGGCGGCTTCCAGCTCGACGCCTATCCGGCGGTCGCCGCCTGGCTGAAGCGTGTCGAGGCGGACAAGGGGCATGTGCCGATCGAGTGGAAGGAATGATCTAGCGTCTGCTAGCCGCTTTCGCTGGAGCACAAGCGCGAGGGCTATTTGATAAGTCGATCATATTCGGCATGGGTGCCGATCCAGATCCAGTCAAAACCATCACTGCTTTCAAGAGCCAAGGCCCGGTAATTGTCGTCTATTCTCGCCGACCAAAGCTCTCCCACCTTCTTGAAATGGAGGGATGGATGTCGCGGATTGGTCTTCATCAAAATGAAATTCTTGTCGGCCACGCGGCGAGCGGCCTTTGGCAAAGAATTGAATTTTTTCCAGAAGCTAGCGGTGGCTCTGTGCCTCACAGGTCACGCAGTTTGCCGGCGGCTATTTCGGCACGTGCGTCTGCCACCAGCTTATCCAGCCGGCCCGATTTTGCGTCGGCCTCGATCTTCCGGTCCCATAAATCAGCCTGCAGCGCTTCGAACCATGCGGCGAACGCTTTAAGCTCATCTGGGCTGAGCTCCGCGACGGATTTTTCGATCTGTTCGAGTTTGGTCATGCATCAAAGGTAGCATTGATGGGCCAAAAGTGCCACCCGCGGGCTGCTGAGCCCGGACAACAACCCACCCAAAAATCCGGACAACAAAAAAGGCGGGCAATGCCCGCCTTCCTCTGCCGGTAGCCTGATCGGGAGCGTCTGGTCCGGACTGGCAGCTATCTGCTGTTCCAGCTTGTCGGTCTTTTCGCTCCGGCGCGCTTCTCGCGCGACCGTCAGTACATCCGTGACTTGCCGCGCGCCCCGAACCTTCGTCCGGCGCGCGCCTTTGCTTAGCCGCATTTCTGCAACGCCAAGCGATTCCGCTTGGCTGCAAAATGCTTAAGCCAAATCAGGCTGCCTTGCTCAGAGACCCAGCAGCGGACTTGCCGGTGCGGCGGTCCTGCTCGATCTCGAAGTTGATTTTCTGGCCTTCGGCGAGGCTGGTCATGCCAGCGCGCTCGACAGCGGAGATGTGGACGAAAACGTCCGCGCCGCCATTGTCAGGCTGGATGAAGCCGTAGCCCTTGGTGGCGTTGAACCACTTGACCGTACCAGTTGCCATGTAAAATGCCCTTCCACATTTGCTTTCGTTTGACCAGACCCGAAGTCCGGCCGGTGGTATCGAAATTTTGGAGACGTCAGCAAACGCGAGGGATCGCGAGGCCCGATCGATCGGCCAAATTCAATGGCCCGCATATAGGACAGTTTGCGAAGGAATACAAGACGGGTTGCAGGCGCGCTGCTCGCGGTTGCACGGAAGTTTTGACAGCGGCCGCGCGTTGTGGAGGGATGAGATGCTTGCCGTTCCATGGAGAGGAACCATGAAGACCGTTTTGCTTGCCGCCTGCTTCCTGCTGCTGGCCGCCGAGGCGCAGGCGGTGTCGCGCTACGATCCGACGCGCATGAGCTGCGACCGGGTGCAGGCGACGATCGCCAGACAGGGCGCCGTCATCCTGCGCTACCAGTCGACGCGCGTGCCGGGGCTGCCGCTTTACGACCGCTACGTGCGCGACGAGCGCTTCTGCAACGCGGGCGAAGTGAGGGCGCGCGCCTATGTGCCGAGCGCCGACACCAGGTCCTGCATGGTCTATGTCTGCAAGCGTCCGGATTTCGACCGGCGCTTCCGCCGCCGGTTCCTGCAAGACTAGAGCGGTTCGGCGTTTCACGGAAACGACGAACCGCTCTATCTTCTGACGCAATTCCGGACGGAAGGCCACGGCGAAGCCGCCGAGCCCAACCGCTATGCATTTTTCCTGGAATTGCTTTTGTGTTCTCAGAACCCGAACGAGGCCTGCATGGCCGGCGGCGGGCCGACGCGCACGCCTTCCATGGCCAGCATCTTTTCCTTGGTGGCCGAGCCGCCCGGCGCGGAGAAGCCGCCGATCTTACCGCCGGCCGCCAGGATGCGGTGGCACGGAATGACCAGCGGCACCGGGTTGGCGCCAAGCGCCGCGCCAGTTTCGCGCGGAAGGCCGGCATGGCCGGCGCGCTTTGCCAACTCACCATAGGTGGTGGTCTCGCCGAAGCGGAGCTTGCGCGCCGCGTCATAAATGGCGAGGCGGAAATCGTCGACGCCGTCGAGATCGACCGGCACGCCGGAGAAGTCGATGTCCTCGCCGGCCGCATAGGCCTTGATCGAGGCGATCAGATCGACCACCCAGGACGGCTGGTCTGTCGAGGCAGAGACGCCGGGGTGGCGAAGCAGCCGGCGCTCGACAGCTTCGCGGCTGCGTTGCGGCAGGCAAAGCCGGATCAGGCCCTTCTCGCTCCAGGCGATGCCCATGAAGCCGATCACTGTTTCTAACACTGCGTGGCCGGCCGTGATCTGGGATGTGGGTTTCATGACGTATTCCTTCCGCAAAACAGCGAAAAACGAGTACATATCCAGAACAATATGGCACTTCCGCCCTGTTGTCGCCACCCGAAAACCGCCGGGTGGCCCCGATTGCCGGGTGTGAATCGCTGGTGTAAGGACTCCTTAACAACCGACAAACCGGATCCGCACGGCTTGCCCGCTAAAATCATATTCACCGCGATCGGCGTGCTCGTTGCCGCTGCTGGTCTGAGCGGTTGCACCTCGACCTCGCAGATGAAGGCCACGCCCGCGCTTGCGGAAGCCTCGACGCCTGCCGTCGCGGACGACACGCCGACCGTCGCGCTGCCTGAAACGGTGGCCGTGCTGCCAGAACCTTCCGGCCTCGCGCAGGTGCAGACCGCGGCGCTGACCGGCGATGCCGTTGCGGCGGCAACGACGCCAGGCTCGCCCGCGACACAAAGCGCGCTCGCGACGCAAAGCGCGCTGTTGCCGCCATCTGACCAAGCCGGTGCGCCCCAGTCCGGAGTAGCCTTGGCGCAGCCGGCGGCTTTCGCCGGTTCGACGCCGCTCGTCGGCCAGTTTCCGCCGCCGCCGGTGCTGACCGCCGGTGGCTCGCCGACCGGCCCGGGATCCATCAGCCGAGCGGCGGTCTATACGACCGCGGGCGTCGCCATGCCGGTCACCGGCCAGTCGGCGAAAGTCGCTCCGATGCCCGGCGTCCAGCAGGTCGCCTATGTGGCGCCGGAAAATCCGGCGCTGCTAGCGGCACCCGGCCAACCCGAGCAGCACGCCAGCGGCCCGCGCAGCGAGATCGAACGGCTGATCGAGAAATATTCGGCGATCTATGAGGTGCCCATCGACCTGGTACGCCATGTCGTCAATCGTGAAAGCACCTTCAACCCGAAAGCCTATAATCACGGCCATTGGGGACTGATGCAGATCAAGCACGCGACGGCGCGCGGCATGGGCTATGACGGACCGGCGACCGGCCTATTCGACGCCGAGACCAATCTCAAATACGCGGTGAAATATCTGCGCGGCGCCTGGCTGGTTTCGGGCGGCAACGCCAAGCGGGCCGACATGCTCTACCAGACCGGCTATTATTACGACGCCAAGCGCAAGGGCCTGCTCGAGGCGACGGGCCTTGGCGTCGACCGCAAGCGCCGCCGCCTGCAACCCGACGCCTGAGCCGACGGGTCAGGTCGCGCGCGGCGTTCGAGACAGCGCCATGCATGAAAACACGACGCCCCGCCCGCCGGCTGCCAACGACATCCGCCTGCGCAAGCTGTTCGACGATACGCTCGCCGCGCCGCACTGGCCGGAAGGTTTCGTCATGCGCGCGTTCGAGCAGCGGGATGCGCAGGCTTTGCACGCGCTGCTGGAAGAGGTGTTCGACGACGGCGCCGACGGGCCGTTCGACGAATGGTGGCCGCGCATTGCCGGCGATGCGGAGTTCGATCCCGCTCTCTGTTTCCTGGCGATCGACGGCAAGGGCCTGCTGGCGGGCGCGGCGCTTTGCTGGACGTCCGGTTTCGTCAAGGACCTCGCCGTCCATCCGGAATCGAGACGGCAGGGCCTCGGCGAGGCGCTGATGCGGCAGGTGTTCCTGACGTTTCGCGAGCGCGGGGCGACGCATGTCGATCTCAAGACCAATAGTGTGAAGAACACCACGGCCTTCCGGCTCTACGAACGGCTCGGCATGATCCCGGTCGGCTGGGAAGGCTGACGCGCAAAGCGCGGCGGGCCGGATTGGAGGCTCCCGGCGCGGCGTTGCAACCACCTGAGCGCGAGCATTGTGAACGGCTTCACATAGGCTGACGTTAGGGCATGCTAGTTCGTCGTCGTGCCGGGCGGCCGATCGGCGGATCGACGCGGGCAAGGCGTCGGAGGAGGCTGTGCCGGCATGCGTCAGCCACTCCCAGGCGGGCTCCGGGGCGGGGGTTTCGGAGCCCGTCCGCTTTGCGTGAAGCGAGGTGGACGGAACGGGTCATCGACGCGGTCGACCCAACCGAGATCGGCTTCACCAACCCGCCGGCCCGATCGGCACGTACAAGCGCGGGAACCCTAAGCGGCGTCGCGCATTCAACGCAGGGGCCTTGATGAGCCGCGACCCGCGCGTCGCCGGTCGCGCAGGGAGGTCCGCAATCCCGTGAAACTTGCTTTAGCATTCCTGGCCGCCGGCATCATGCTTGGCGCTGTTCAAGCGCGAGCCGTGGAGCTGTCGATCGTGTCGGGCGATACCGGCAACGGCATCAAGGTGCTGCGCGAGATACTCGATCGTTACGAGAAGAAGAGCGGCAACAAAGTCGACATCGTCGTCATTCCGCCTTCGACCACCGACCAGTTCGGCCAATACCGGCTCTGGCTCGCCGCCGGCAGCAGCGATATCGACATCTACCAGACCGACGTGATCTGGGCGCCGCAGCTTGCCAGCCAGCTGCTCGACCTGACCGAGGCGACCAGGGATGTGGTCGGTGAGCATTTCCCGTCGATCATCAAGTCGCAGACGGTCAACGGCAGGCTGGTCGCCCTGCCGATCTTCACCGATGCGCCGGCGCTCTACTACCGCAAGGATCTGCTCGACAAATATGGCGCCAAGATGCCGACCACCTGGAAGGAGCTCGCCGATACCGCGAAGCTTGTGATGAACAAGGAGCGGGCGGCCGGCAACAAGGACATCTGGGGCTTCGTCTTCCAGGGCAATGCCTATGAGGGGCTGACCTGCGACGCGCTCGAATGGGTGATGTCGAATGGCGGCGGCGGGATCATCGAGCCGGACGGCACGATTTCCATCGACAACCCCAAGGCTGCGGCCGCGCTCGACATGGTCAAGGGCTGGATCGGCACCATCGCGCCGCCGGGCGTGCTCGCCTATCAGGAGGAGGAAGCGCGCGGCGTCTGGCAGACCGGCAATGCCGTCTTCATGCGCAACTGGCCCTATGCCTATGCGCTCGGCAACAGCGAAAATTCGCCGATCAAGGGCAAGTTCGACGTGGCGCCGTTGCCGGCCGGCGAAGGCGGCCGGCCGGTCGCCACGCTCGGCGGCTGGAACCTTGCCGTCTCCAGATATTCGAAACATCCTGCCGCTGCGATCGACCTGGTCAAGTTCATCGCGTCGCGCGAGATGCAGAAATACCGGACGCTCAAAACATCCAACCTGCCGACCATCGCAGCACTCTATGACGACCCCGACATCGCCCAGCAGCAGCCGATCGTGCCGCGCTGGAAACCGATCTTCCTCAACGCGCAGCCGCGTCCCTCGGCGACCGCCAGGATCAAATACAACGAGGCATCCAGCCAGTTCTGGACTGCCGTGCACGACACGATCTCCGGCCAAGGCACCGCCGCCGACAATCTGGCCGATCTCGCGGCGAGGCTGGCCAGGCTGAAAGGCAAGGGCTGGTGAGCGCGGCAAGGCGATCGCCGCTGATGCGCCAACGCGTGCGCACGGCCTGGCTGTTTCTCGCCCCGATGCTTTTGGTGCTTGGCCTCGTCGCCGGCTGGCCGTTCCTGCGCACGGTCTATTACAGCTTCACCGATGCTTCGCTGGCCGACTTGGACGCGCGCCGATGGATCGGCTTCGACAATTACTTTTCGGTGCTGCGTCTGCCGAGCGGCCGCCTGCTCTATGACGGGCTGCTTGTCGATCCGGTCTGGTGGCGCGCGGTGTGGAACACGGTGCGCTTCGCCGTGGTGTCGGTGGCCTGCGAGACGGTGCTGGGCATGATCGTGGCGCTTGCGCTCAACGCCGAATTCCCGGGACGTGGGATCGTGCGGGCGGCGATCCTCATTCCCTGGGCGATCCCGACCATCGTCTCGGCCAAGATGTGGCAGTGGATGCTCAACGACCAGTTCGGCATCATCAATGCCGCGCTTCTCGATCTCGGCCTGATCCACGCCAAGATCGCCTGGACCGCCAGCGCCGACACCGCGATGATCGCCGTGCTGATCGTCGACATCTGGAAGACAACGCCGTTCATGGCGCTGCTGATCCTGGCGGCACTGCAGATGCTGCCGCGCGAGATCCTCGAGGTGGCCAGGCTCGACGGCGCCAGCCCCTGGCAGATCTTCTGGCGGGTGACCTTGCCGCTGATCCGGCCGGCGGTGATGGTGGCGGTGATCTTCCGCGCGCTCGACGCGCTGCGCATCTTCGACCTCATCTATGTGCTGACACCGAACAATGTGCAGACCAAGTCGATGTCGACCTTCGCGCGCGAGAACCTGTTCGAGTTCGACAAGTTCGCCTATGGCTCGGCCGCCTCGACGCTGCTTTTCCTGATCATCGGCCTGCTCACCATCGCCTATATCCGGATCGGCCGGCTGAGCCTGGACGGAGGCCGCTGACATGAGGTTGCTGAAGCGCGCCGGCTTCTACCTGCTGCTTCTGGCGATCGTCTTCGTCGCGGTGTTTCCGTTCTACTACGCAATCGTCACCAGCCTGAAATCGGGAACAGAGCTGTTCCAGGCAGGCCTGTGGCCGCAATCGTTCAGCCTTGCCAATTACCGCAATGTGCTGACCGAAGGGCCCTTCCTGCGCAATCTTGTCAATTCGCTGATCGTCTCCGGCGCGGTCGTGGCGGTCTCGCTGCTGCTCGGCGTCACCGCGGCCTATGCGCTGGCGCGCATTCGTTTCCGCGGGCGCTCGGCGCTGATGCTGGCTATCCTGTCGGTGTCGATGTTTCCGCAAGTCGCCGCATTGGCCGGGCTGTTCGAGATCATCCGGGCGCTGCATCTCTACAATTCGCTACTGGCGCTTATCCTGTCCTACATGATCTTCACCTTGCCGTTCACGGTCTGGGTGCTCACCACTTTCGTGCGCGACCTGCCGGTCGAGGTCGAGGAGGCGGCGATCCTCGACGGCGCCGGGCCGTGGACAATCCTCACGCGCATCTTCCTGCCGCTGATGTGGCCGGCGCTCGCCACCACCGGCCTGCTCGCCTTCATCAGCGCCTGGAACGAGTTCCTGTTCGCGCTCACCTTCACCTCCACCAACACGCAACGCACCGTGCCGGTGGCGATCGCGCTGCTCTCCGGCAACTCGCAGTTCGAGATCCCGTGGGGCAACATCATGGCCGCTTCGGTGATCGTCACAGTGCCGCTGGTGGCGCTGGTGCTGGTCTTCCAGCGCCGCATCGTGTCCGGCCTCACCGCCGGTGGGGTGAAGGGCTGACGCGGCGCGGTCTCAGGCCGCCTGGCGGGCGAAACAGCCGACGCAGGACCGAGGACGGCGGGCCGGTGGGCGCTTCTTTCCACGCAACCGCGGGGCCGATGCCGCGTTGGGGATGGCGGAGGGGCTGTTTCGGATCGGAGATTTGAGATGAAAACGCTGCTGCCCCTGGTCGCCGTCGCGCTTCTTGCCGGCGCGCCCGCCGCGTTCGCCCAGTCGGACAATTCAGATGCGGTCGGGCCGATGGTGACCGAGAACAAGGTCGACACACAAACCTTCGTCACAACGGTGCCGAATGCCAACACGTTCGAGATCGAGTCGAGCAAACTGGCGCAAGAGAAGTCGGCGTCGGCCGACGTCAAGGCTTTCGCCGCGCAGATGATCAAGGACCACACCAAGGCCGGCGAGGAGTTTAAAGCCGCACTCAGCCAGGGTCAGACTACGGCTTCGATCAAGCCTGCCGCGCCGGGACTGCAGCCCAAGGAGCAGCAGATGCTCGACGAATTGAAGGCTGCGAGCGGCAAGGACTTCGAAACCAAATACATCACGATGCAGACCGACGCGCATAAGGATGCGGTGGCGCTGTTTTCCACCTATGCCAATTCCGGCGACGACCCGGCGATGAAGGAATTCGCCAAGAAGATGCTGCCGGTGCTGAAAATGCACGAGAAGCATGCGAAGGAACTGGCGGTCGCGCATCAGTGAGGGGCGTGCGTCGGCCTGCCTACGATTGCATTCGATATATCGGCGTTTTACCAGGCGTTAATTGTGCCTTGGCGCCTAGCTTTGCTGATCGTCGGCGCTGCCCCTCATTGCCCTGCCGGGCATTTCTCCCCGTACACGGGGAGAAAGAAGACTGCGCCGGCGCTTTCGCCAATCATCAACGTTGCAGATGGGTGCCGGCATCGCGGCCGGTCCCTTCTCCCCGTTCAACGGGGAGAAGATGCTGGCAGGCAGATGAGGGGCGGCGCCGGCCTCGATTGGAAGCACTGGAGAAGGGGAGAACGCCGCTGGCATTCCCTCTCTGCCACGATAAGCTCCCGCCAACAAAGGGAGGACCACCATGGACAAGGAAGTCATCGAAGTGCCCGTGATGTCGGCAAAGGTGCGCGCGCTCGGCCTGCCGTGTTCGACAGCGGTGCGGGCCAACGGCTTCGTGTTCATCTCGGCGACGCCGCCGGTCGACATGGCCACCGGCGAGATGGTGCGCGGCGACATCGAGGTCCAGACCGAGGCGTCGCTGAAGGCGCTGAAACACTGCCTGGAAGCGGCCGGCACCTCGCTTGACAAGGTGGTGATGGTGCGCATCTACGCCGCCAACTCCGGCTTCTACAACGCCATCAATCGAGTCTACGCGAAGTACTTCAGCGTCAACCCGCCGGCACGGAGTTTCGTGCCGGTGGCATCTTGGCCGATGGAGTTCGATATCGAGATCGAGTGCGTGGCGGTGGGGTGAGCCGAGCGAAGTCATTGGTATGCAAAGCGGACTGCTGAAGCCTCTCAACAACAGCCTATCATTCCAAATTTGTTACCTGAGAGAATGACCCATCTGCGCGCTCGAGTTCTGGTCTTTCATACTTTTGAGACAGTTCCGCGCGACTCTTAAGAAAGCGACCCAGATGGGAAACGTGCCGAACGAAACCACAACTGACTGGAAATTTTTGTCAAATTCTCGTTTTTTGTGGACGTCGCCAGTAAAAGCGACAACCTAACTTGCAAGTTCCGAAATTACCGCTACCACTTCTTTGCCAAATATATTTTGGAGGGCGAATGTTCGAGATCGGTGAGCACGACAGCAATCTGCTTCAGAAAGCTGTCAAGGATGGTAACGCGGTCTTGTTACTCGGTGCTGGAACATCCGCCACATCGCGCAATGCGCAGGGGCAAAACGTCAAGTTGGGTAGAGCGCTTGCCGCTGAACTCGCCGGAATGGCAGGGCTTCCGTACGCGAACGAAGATTTGCCCGATGTCATCCAAGCCGTAGGCCCGCGAATAAGCGAAGTGCAGCTTCACCAGTTATTCACTAAAGAATTTACGCGCATCGTTCCCGCTGCTGAGCTTAACGAACTTCTTCAGTACAGCTGGCGCCGTCTCTATACATGGAACATCGACGACGCGATCGAAAATGTACGGTCTACCGTGCAGCTGCGGCGCTACTATAATGGATTAAGGGACCGGGTTGCCGTCGATGAGGGCATCGAATATCTGCATGTCATCCATTTACATGGTGAGGCCTCCAAGCCCGAACATGGCTTCATATTTGGTCCTTCTGAATACAATCGACGGCTCAATGAAAACAAGCACGATTGGTACAGACAAGCTGCAACTGACTATGCAGCACATGTGCCAATCTTTATTGGCAGTACCCTAAAGGAACCTATTCTTTCGGCAGAGCTTGATCGCGCACGTCCAAATACGGACGCATCCTTGGGCGTCGCTTTCCTAATAACACCAGATCATTTTACTGAACTGCAAAAAGCGGCCTATCTGGCACGTAACATTGTGATCGTTCAAGGAACCCTTGAAGATTTTATTGGCTGGCTCGGGAGAACTGTCGGCTCTAGCTTAAACCCCTTGGAGATCAGCAAGGGAAAAAATTCCTTCACTAACGCCATTGCCTCCAAAATAACTGCCACGCGATCGGAGATCAGCACGGCCAATTCCATTCTGGTTCAAACTTGGGAAGACGCCAAAAAAAAGGCTGATGAGCTTCAAGGGCTAAAACTGCAACAAGCCGCTCGAGCTTTCCTTGAAGGAGAGCCGCCAACCTGGAAAGTTGCCGCAAGCGATATACCGGTTTGGCTTAGTGCGACGAATGATCTTTACAGGGCACTTTTGGCGGCGATTAAGGCCGAAGACCGGATGTTCCTTGTTTACGGACAATCGGGCAGTGGAAAGACGACAGCGCTTCTTCAGTCGCTCCTAAGGTATCTTCGCGAGCATGATGGCACGGCCATCTATGAGTTGAAGAGCGATGTGAAATCTCTTCGTTCCTCACTTGAGCTAATTGCTCGGCTCCATCCTGACGATCACGCTATCGTCTACGTCGGAGACGCCTTCATTTATGGGGATGCTCTTGGAGAGGATGCCCTTGCCCTCCCGCGAGGGAAAATTACCCTCGTCACAAGCGCCCGATCAAATGAATGGCGGCAGCATATTGAACGGCGCGTAGGCGATTTTACTACTTCTTTCGAGTTTCAACGGTTTGTAAAAAAAGACTATTCGGCCTTGATCGAGCGACTGTTGCAGTACGTTCCATCGCCAAAGTTCCTTAGGATGAAGCCAAGTGAGCGTGAGCAGAAGCTTGCGGCCTCACAGGAGCAACTCCTTATCGCCCTTAAGGAGACGACAACTTCTGAGAAATTCACGAAAGTTATAACTGACGAGTATGAAGAGCTTCCCGACGATGACACCAAAGCGCTGCTTCTGATCGTTGGTCTCGCAACAATCGCCCGTACCGGCATTTCTAAGTCGGCTGCACGTGAGGCATACAATCGGCTGCGAAAAGATTTGTCATTCGAGGGGGCATTGCGCCAACTCGAAGGCATTGTGAGCGCCAACGATACGGGGCGCCTCGTCGCGCGGCACGAATTGTATGTAAGGCACATCGTAGAGAACGTAGCCAGTTTCTCAGTTGTCGTGGATGCGGCGGTTGAAATCCTTCGGACCTATACAAAGTATGCTTTGCCAATCGTAAGAAATGTCAACCGGCCTGACGGACTTCTGTTTAAGTTCATTCTCAATCACAATTTCATCGGTGAATTGGCTCGTCGACGGAACGAAGTTGAAGAGGGCCTCCGAACATTTCAAAGTTTTGAGATCGATTTTCAGCTCGATGGTCACTTCTGGCTACAATATGGGCAGTACCTTGCTATGTTCGGTGAACTCGAACCGGCATTGCGTGCTTTGGAGAAGTCAATTGCAGCATATCCCGAGAACGTCTTTGCAGTGCACGCTTTGGCCGACCTTCAGCTTCGAGTAGCACACAATCGTACCGCCTATGACGCAACGACTGTCGCCCTGATTGGTGATGCTGTGGAGACGCTGGAGGGTCTTCATGCTGCGCAAAATCTTGAGACTGATTTTTACCCTATCGTCACGCTGGCGAATAGCCACATATCTGCGCTTATTAAACATGGCCAGCAAAAGCCCGCATTATCCGCTGCGCAGCGATATTTCCGACTGATTGAGGCGATGCGCCGTACCGATATGCAGATTGATCGAGCTAGAGAACGTCTTGCGCATTACATTACGCAGGGTACTTGGGAGAAGCCGCAGTCTTCACAGAACAGCCGACCGCAACATCGCAGACATCGTAGGCGGAGATAAGGCGAACAGGGAGAAGAGCCGTAATCCCTAAGCAAAATACTCCTGCAGCGGCCGAACCTCCAAATTCCCCGCCCGCAGCGCCGCGATCGCCTCCGCCACGGCCGCAGCACCTGACAGCGTCGTGTAATACGGCACCTTCTGCATCAGCGTTGCGCGGCGCAGCGACTTCGAGTCCGACACCGCCTTCTGGCCGTCCGTCGTGTTGAAGACGATCTGGACCTGGCGGTTGCGGATGGCGTCTTCGATGTGGGGGCGGCCTTCCAGGACCTTGTTGATCTTTTCGGCGACCACGCCGTTCTCGGCGAGGAAGCGGGCGGTGCCGGAGGTGGCTAAAACCTTGAAGCCTTGGCCGGCGAGGCGTTTTACCGCCGGCAGGATGCCCTTCTTGTCCTCGTCTCGCACCGAGACGAACAGCGTGCCGGCGCGGGGGAGATCGACACCCGCTCCGAGCTGGCTCTTGGCGAAGGCCAGCGCAAAGTCGCGGTCGAGGCCCATGACCTCGCCGGTCGAGCGCATTTCCGGGCCGAGCAATATGTCGACGCCGGGGAAGCGGGCGAAGGGGAAGACGGCTTCCTTGACCGCGATGTGGCCCGGGTTGCGAGGATCGGGCATGGCGCCGTAATGGGCGAAGGCGTTTTCCAGCGTCTCGCCGGCCATGATGCGGGCGGCGATCTTGGCGATCGGACGCCCGATGGTCTTGGCCACGAAGGGCACGGTGCGCGAGGCGCGGGGGTTCACCTCCAGCACATAGACCGTGCCGTCTTGAATAGCGTATTGCACGTTCATCAGGCCGCCGACGTTGAGCGCGCGGGCCAGGGCCGCCGTCTGGCGCTCCAACTCGTCGACGAGGTCGGAGGGCAGCGAGTGCACCGGCAGCGAGCAGGCGGAGTCGCCCGAGTGGATACCGGCCTCCTCGATATGCTCCAGGATGCCGGAGACGAAGGTCGCCTTGCCGTCGCACAGGCAGTCGACATCGACCTCGATGGCGCCTGAGAGATAGGTGTCGAACAGCAGCGGGTTCTTGCCGAGCAGCGTGTTGATCTGGCCGGTCTTGTCGTTGGGGTATTTCTGCTTGATGTCCTCCGGCACCAGGCCGGGCACGGTGTCGAGCAGATAGGTCTGCAGCATGCCCTCGTCATGGATGATCTGCATGGCGCGGCCGCCGAGCACATAGGAGGGGCGCACGACCAGCGGGAAGCCGAGCTCGCCGGCGACAAGGCGGGCCTGCTCGACCGAATAGGCGATGCCGTTCTTCGGCTGGCTGAGATTGAGCTTGTGCAGGAGCTTCTGGAAGCGGTCGCGATCTTCGGCCAAGTCGATCATGTCGGGCGAGGTGCCGAGGATCGGGATGCCGGCCTTCTCCAGCGCGTCGGCCAGCTTCAGCGGCGTCTGGCCGCCGAACTGGACGATGACGCCGACCAACTCGCCCGAGGCCTGCTCGGCGCGCAGGATCTCCAGCACGTCCTCCGCCGTCAGCGGATCGAAATAGAGCCGGTCGGAGGTGTCGTAGTCGGTCGAGACCGTCTCCGGATTGCAGTTGATCATGATCGCTTCATAGCCGGCGTCGCGCAGCGCGAAGGCGGCGTGGCAGCAGCAATAGTCGAACTCGATGCCCTGGCCGATGCGGTTCGGGCCGCCGCCGAGGATCACGACCTTCTTGCGCGACGACACGCGCGCCTCGTTGGCGGGCTCGCCGACGAAGGGCACTTCATAGGTCGAGTACATATAGGCGGTCGGCGAGGCGAACTCGGCGGCGCAGGTGTCGATGCGCTTGTAGACCGGATGAACGTCGAGCTTTTCGCGAGCCTTCTGAATCACTTCGGCGTCGGTCTTCGTCAGCGACGCGAGGCGGGCGTCGGAAAAACCCATCGCCTTCAGCATGCGCAGATTGACGGCATCCCGCGGCAGGCCGTGCTCGCGGATGCGTTCCTCCATGGCGATGATGCCGGCGATCTGCTCGAGGAACCACGGGTCGATCTTGCACATGGCGTGCACGTCCTCGAGCGAGGTGCCCATGCGGATCGCCTGCGCCACCATGCGCAGCCGGTCCGGCGTCGGCGTGCCGAGGGCGGCGCGGATCGCGTTGCGGTCGTCGGCGTGGCTTGCGGCGGTGCTCCCGTGACCGAGGCGGGGGATTTCGATCTCGTCCAGGCCGGTCAGGCCGGTTTCGAGCCCGCGCAACGCCTTCTGCAGCGATTCCTGGAAGGTGCGGCCGATGGCCATCACCTCGCCGACCGACTTCATGGCGGTGGTCAGCACCGGCTCGGCGCCGGGGAATTTCTCGAAGGCGAAGCGCGGGATCTTCGTCACCACGTAGTCGATGGTCGGCTCGAAGGAAGCGGGCGTCGCGCCGCCGGTGATGTCGTTCTCCAGCTCGTCCAGCGTGTAGCCGACGGCAAGCTTGGCCGCGACCTTGGCGATCGGGAAGCCGGTGGCCTTGGAGGCAAGCGCCGATGAGCGCGAGACGCGCGGGTTCATCTCGATGACGACCAGCCGGCCATCGGCCGGATTGACGGCGAACTGCACGTTGGAGCCGCCGGTCTCGACGCCGATCTCGCGCAGCACCGCGATCGAGGCGTTGCGCATCATCTGGTATTCCTTGTCGGTCAGCGTCAGCGCCGGCGCGACGGTGATGGAATCGCCGGTGTGCACGCCCATCGGGTCCAGGTTCTCGATCGAGCAGATGATGATGCAATTGTCCGCCTTGTCGCGGACGACCTCCATCTCATACTCCTTCCAGCCGAGCACGCTTTCCTCGATCAGCACCTCGGTGGTTGGCGAGGCGTCGAGGCCGGACTGGACGATGTCGTAGAATTCGGCGCGGTTGTAGGCGATGCCGCCGCCGGTGCCGCCCATGGTGAAGGAGGGGCGGATGATCGCCGGCAGGCCGACATGGTCGAGCGCCTGGGCGGCGATCGCCATGCCGTGGCTGATATAGCGCTGCTTGCGGTCGCCTTCGCCGAGGTTCCAGCGGGTTTCCAGCGCATCGAGCGCGGCGTCCAGGTTTTCCGGGTTCTCGGCCTTCAGCGCGGCACGCTCGGCCTCATGCGTCTTGCGGTCGGCGTTCTTGACGTCGGTGGCGTTGGCCAGCATCGACTTCGGCGTTTCGAGGCCGATCTTGCTCATCGCCTCGCGGAACAGCGCGCGGTCCTCGGCCTTGTCGATGGCGTGCGCGTCGGCGCCGATCATCTCTACTTGATAGCGCTCGAGCACGCCCATGCGGCGCAGCGACAACGCGGTGTTGAGCGCCGTCTGGCCGCCCATGGTCGGCAGCAGCGCGTCGGGCCGCTCCTTGGCGATGATCTTGGCCACCACTTCGGGCGTGATCGGCTCGATATAGGTGGCGTCGGCCAGCTCCGGATCGGTCATGATGGTGGCCGGATTGGAGTTGACCAGGATGACGCGGAAACCCTCTTCCTTCAGCGCCTTGCAGGCCTGGGTGCCGGAATAGTCGAATTCGCAGGCCTGGCCGATAACGATGGGGCCGGCCCCGATGATCAGGATCGACTTGATGTCGGTGCGTCTTGGCATATTCGAAAATCCGTTCGGCGAGCGGCTTGCACGAAAAACCGGGCGGGGGAGGACCCGGCCGGTTGTGCTTGCGATTCTGGTATCAGGCTAGGAGGGCCTTATAGGGAAGAGTTTTGGCGGATGTAACCCTGAAAATGAGGGAATAGGGGAGTAGGCAGTAGGCAGATGCTCTTGATTGCCCTACTGCCTATTCCCTACTGCCTAACCCCTAATTCCCCAACGCCATCTGGTCCGTGATCTCGAAGCGTTCGGAAACGCCGATGCGGATCATGTTGAGGCTGCCTTCGCGCGTGAAACGGAATTCGTCCGGCGAGTCCGAGCCGCTCGGCTTGCCGCCATGGAAGGTGATGACGCGGCTGCCGCCATCCGGCCAGGTCACCGTCACGGTGCTGTCGGCGCCTGTGTGCGCGACGCTGGTCTCGCAACGGATCATTGGCTGGCCGACATCGCGAGCGCAGGGGATGCCGGTGTCTGGGGCATCGGACCCGGCGCTGGCCGAGGCTGCGAAGGCGAGACCATACGCGTCCTGCATGGCGGTCCTGCCGATCTCGGCTGCAGTCGGCGGCTCGGCCGGCTCCCCGCCACCCAGGCGCGCCGCTATATCAGGCTGCTGCTCCCCGGAAGGTTGAGACGCAACGGCCGCGACTGCTGGCGCGGCGGCATCTTCAGGCACCGGCGCCGGGTTGTTGGGGCTGAGATAGCGGGCGGGCGCCCATCCGACGATATGCGCATCCTGCGTATCCTCAACCTTGCACCAGGGATAGCCGTCGACGACGTTGCAGCCGAAATTCTTGACGGCCGTGCCGTTGGGCAGCCGCGCGGCCACCTTTCCACTCGGCGAGGCGGTGGCACGGATATTGAGGAGATCGTCCGGTGCGAGGCCGCCGATAATCGAAACGATCGGTCCCGGCGGATCCTGAGCCATGGCCGGCAACAACGCGGCCAGCAGCAAAGGAGCGGCGATCAGCAGTGTCGATCGGAGCGTGACTTTGCGCTTCATCTTTTAACTGCAAGTTCCAAGGCGCGACCAGATATAGGCGGCGAGGCTGCCGAATGTCATCCTGAATTTAGCGGCGATTGTGAGGCCCGGGCCACGCGCAAATGTGTCGCTCAGGCCGAAACCTCGACTTCAGCGGTGCCGACTGCCGGCAAAGCAGGATCGCCCTCAGCCGCGGCAATCACGCTGTCGAGCAGGCCGGGGAAACGCCTGTCGAGATCGTCACGGCGCAATGTGATCAGCCGGCTGGTGCCGACCGCTTCGCTGCGGGTGACGCCCGCCTCGCGCAGCTTGGCGAGGTGGTAGCTGAGATTGGTCTTGGAGGCGAGGTCGAGGAACTTGCTGCAGTTCAGCGGCACGCCTTCCTTGCTCGCCAGATAGCGCACGATGGCAAGCCGGGTCGGGTCGCCGAGCACGGCAAGTACGATCGGCAGGCTGATCTGGTCGGCGGTTGGATGGGGCAGGGTCATGGCTCAGAATTAAGCATAAACGGCACGAACTTCAACGCGGCTTCCTTTCTGCCGATGGACATAGCCTCTCCATTTTGGCCCCGGTCCTGACACAGGGCTGTCAGCAGGGTTCAGCTATTTTGCCCCGGCTCGGTTGACATCATGCCCTGTTATGTCCAATTGTTCAATAACTTTTGAACTAAGGACAGCTCCCCATGGACAAGCGGATCTTCTGGCTTGCGCTCGGATCGTTTGCGATCTCGACCGAAGGCTTCGTCATATCGAGCCTTCTTCCCGATATCGCCACTGACGCCGGCATATCCGTGCCACTCGCCGGCTCGCTGATCACAGCCTTCGCGCTCGCCTATGCGATCGGCGCGCCGGTGCTGGCGACGCTGACCGGCGAATGGGACCGGCGCCGCGTCATCCTATGGACGCTGGTGTTCTTCGTCATCGGCAACATCGTTGCCGCGCTCAGTTCGTCCTTCGAACTGCTTTTGATCGCGCGCATCGTCATGGCGCTGTCGTCCGGCCTGTTCGCGGCGACCGCGCAAGGGACCGCCGTGGCGCTGGTCGACGACCATCACCGGGCGCGCGCCATCGCCGTCGTCGTCGGCGGCACCACGGTGGCCGTGGCGGTCGGCGCGCCGCTCGGCGCGCTCGTCGCGGCGATCGCCGGCTGGCGCGGCACGTTCTTCGCCATTGCCGGGCTCGGCGCGCTGTCCGGCGCGATCCTGTGGTGGCGGCTGCCGCGCGGCATCGTCGGCACCAGGCTGCCGCTGAAGCGCAGGCTGGCGGCGGCTGTGCGCCCCGGCGTGATGCCGATCCTTCTGACGACGGCGCTTGCGCTTGTCGGCGCCTTTACCGTCTTCAGCTTCATCGCGCCCTTGGCGATCCAAGGCGGCGGGCTCTCGCCGATCGCGCTGCCGGGCATGCTGCTCGCCTTCGGCGTCGGCGCCGTCATCGGCAACATCGCCGGCGGGCAGGCGGCCGACCGCTTCGGCGCCACCCGCACCGTCGCCTGGTCGCTGGCGCTCTCCGCCGCGATGCTCGCCACCTTCTCGCTGATCCCGGCCTTCCTGCCGCATCATCTCGCCGGACCGGCGCTGATGGGTATGATGGTGCCGTGGGGCATCGTCGGCTGGGCTTTTCCGCCGGCGCAGGCGAGCCGAATCATCAAGATCGCTCCTGACGCCGCGCCCATTGTTTTGTCACTCAACGCCTCGGCGCTTTACTTCGGCGTCGCGCTGGGCGCGGTGGTCGGCGCCGCCGTGCTGCGCTTCGGCGTCCCGACCGACCTCGGCCTGATCGCGGCGGTGTTCCCGATTGTTGGCCTGGGCATCGTGCTCGCCGGCCGGATGTTCGCCCGGCCGGTCGCAATGCCAGCCGAATAAGAGGTGCCGATATTCAGGTGAGCCCGGCCCGACCTGGATCTCGGCACGTCTTCACAGCTAAAGAATTGACCGACGGCCGCTTCTTCAGGGCGAAGGAACGGCCGCCGGCATTTGAAGATCGAGATCGGCCACCGCGTCCAGCGCCGCGCGCAGCTTCGTCGCCCGCTCCGCGCCGACCTTGTCCTCGAATTGCCGCTGCGCGACGCTCCAGAGCTTGAGCGCCTCGTCGAGCTTGGCCTGGCCTTGCCGCGTCAGCCGCAAACGTTTGACGCGGCGGTCGTTCGTGTCGGGAAAGGTCTCGACATAGCCGTCGCGGATCAGCGGCTTCAGCGTGTGGCCGAGCGCCGACAGGTCCATGATCAGGGCGTCGGCCACGATGCTCATCGCTGGCTCGTTGCTGACATGGATCTGAAAGAGCAGTCCGAACTGCGTGCCCTTCAGGCCCGAAGGCGCCAGCGCGTCGTCGTAGAAGCGGCCGAGGCTGCGCGCGGCGCGCCGCAGCGTGGCGTTGTTGCAGCGGCTGAATCCGGGTTGTTGAGCGTCGGTCATGTTCACTCCTGCCGGCGAGGCGACGCGCCGGCCTGCCGTAGAAATAGTTTTCGCGGCCGCCGTTGACAAGATAGTGGCATATACCCACTTCGGCGAAAGTGGCATATGCCACTAATTGAAATCAGAGGCTCAGCGGATGATGTGACCATCGACGCCGACCAAGCGAAGCGAACAAAGGAACAGGACAATGAGCACGAAGGACAACAAGGGCACGGCGGTCATCACCGGCGGATCGTCGGGCATCGGCGCGGTCTATGCCGACCGGCTGGCGGGGCAGGGCTATGACCTGGTGCTGGTGGCGCGGCGCGCCGACCGGCTGCAGGAAGTGGCGGACAAGCTGGCCTATGCCTATGGCCGCAAGGTCAAGACGATCGTCGCCGATCTCTCCGTCGATGCCGATCTGCGCCGCGTCGAACAGACGGTCGCGACGGACAATAGCGTGACGCTGCTGATCAACAATGCCGGCGTGGCCGGCCTGGAGACGATTGCCGACGCCGACGCCGACACGGCGGAGCGCATGATCAAGGTCAATGTCGTGGCGCTGACCAGGCTGACCAGGGCGGTCTTGCCGGGCCTGCTTGCGCGCAACCGCGGTGCCATCATCAACATCGCCTCGGTCGTCGCCTATGGCATTGCCGTCGGCGGCATCTACAGTGGCACCAAGGCCTATGTCGCCAACTTCACCGAAGCACTGCAGAAGGAAGTCGCCGGCACCAATGTGAAGGTGCAGTCCGTCGTGCCCGGACCGATCCGCACCGAGTTGTGGGACGTCTCCGGCATCAGCCTCGACGGGATCAATCCGGACTGGATCATGAGTGCCGAAGATCTGGTCGATGCGGCACTTGTCGGGTTCGCCCAGGGCGAGACCGTCACCGCGCCCGGCCTTGCCGATGCGGCCGGGCTGGCCACCTATCTCGGTGCCCGGGACCAGTTCTTCGGCAGCCTGTTCTCAGGCAAGCCGGCGGCACGCTACGCCGTCTGAAGTTCCTCGCCCCACGAAGTGGGGAGAGGTGGCCGCGGAGTGGCCGGAGAGGGGCTTTCGTAGGGCGATCCCGTCACCGGATAATTGGCAACCTTGGGCGCCAGTCCCCCTCTCCGTCTCGGCTTCGCCGAGCCACCTCTCCCCCACTTCGTGGGGCGAGGAATGAGCGTTCATACCGGCCGCCACATCTGCAGGATCGAGGCGGCCAGCAGCAGGCCGAGCACGATGTTGAGCGCGCGCCACTGGCGCTCGGTCTTGAGCAGGCGGGCAAGCAGGGTTCCCGCCACGCACCACAGCGACAGCGAAAAGGCCGCTGCCAAGCCGAACACGGCGCCGAGCAGGAGCGCCAGTTGCAAGGGACCATCGGCCAGCGCCGCGAAGGATGCTGCAGCGCCCAGTCCCATCGCCCAACCTTTCGGGTTCATCCACTGGATGCCGGCGCCACCGAAGAAGCTGTTTGGCTTTGCCATGCTGATGTCGAGGTTGGGGGGACCGCTGCGGCCGATCTTGATGGCCAGCCAGATCAGATAGAGTGAGCCGGCGATCTTCATGGCAAGCTGCAAGGACGGCACCGCGGCGAGCAGACCGGCCAGCCCGGCCGCGCCCGCAGCCGCCACGGTAGCCAAACCGGCGGCGCTGCCGGCCATCAAAGGCACGGAACGGCGGAAGCCGAATTGCGCGCCGGACGCCGTCGACAATGTCGTGGCGATGCCTGGCGTCGAGGTCGAGATCAGCGCGAACAGGACCAGCGGGATGATGGTGTCGGACATGCGGGCTTCCCAGTCGAGGAAGCCGGCATGCTTAGGCGCTTCGTCCCATCAGTAAATGCAATGTTTGATATGGTTTGCATTAGAGATTATAATGCCAGCCGTGATCCGCGATCTCGACATGACTCTTATCCGCACCTTCGTCACACGGCCGACAAGGCCAGCATGACGGCGGCCGCCAATGCGCTTCACCTGACGCAAGGCGCCGTCAGCCAGCAGGTGAAGCGGCTGGAAGAGGTGCTCGGTCAGAGCCTGTTCGAGCGCGACCGCCGCGGCCTGAAGCTGACGCGATCCGGCGAGCGGCTGCTCGACAGGGCCAGGCGCCTGCTGCAGCTCAACGACGAGATCCTTGCCGAAATCAGGGGCGGGGCGGTTGCCGGGCAGGTGCGGATCGGCGTGCCTTACGATCTCGTCGGCACGCTGCTCGCGCCCGTGCTGAAAGCCTATGCCGAAGCCTATCCGCAGGTCGAGATTTCGCTGGTCTGCGCGTCCTCGCCGGAACTCGCGGCGGCCCTGGCGGCGGGCACGATCGACCTTGCCGTCATCGAGGAGCGCGTCGGTCCCAGCGCGGGCGAATGCCTGCTCGTCGACCGGCTGGTATGGGTCGGCGCCAGAGGCGGGGCCGCACGCCTGAAGCGGCCGCTGCCGGTTTCCATCGTCGCCGACACCTGCGCCTTCCGGCCGGCGGTGCTGGCGGCGCTCAGCGAGCACGGGCTCGACTGGCGCACCGTGTTCGAGAACGGCAACATCGATGCGACGACCGCCACTGTGCGGTCGGACCTCGCTGTGACCACATGGCTTGCCTCGACGGTTCCGCCCGATCTCGACATCCTGTCCGATGCCGGGCTTCCGGCGCTGCCGAATTTCTCCGTCAACCTGCATATGCCCAAACATGCCATCCAACCGGCCGCGCAGGCTTTTGCCAGCCATATCCGCGAGGGCCTTTCACGCTATCGCCAGGCAGCGTGAACGGCTAGCGCGTTTCACCGTTTCACGGAAACGGCGAACCGCTCTATCTCTTTGTTTCTACGCAATTCCGGACGGAAAACCGCTCACACTTTTCCTGGAATTGCTCTAGGCACCCGGTCAGCCGTTCGACGCGGCCATGGCGACCGCCAATTGCGCATCGAAAGCGCGCTTGAAGGCGGGCCGAGCCTCGCCGCGGGCGACATAGGCCGCAACGTTCGGGAATTCGTTCAGCAAACCCGATCTCTGCAGCCGGCGCAACACGCCCACCATGACGAGGTCGCCGGCGCTGAACGCGCCGTCGAGCCAGTCGCTATCGCCGAGATGGCGGGAGAGCTCGGCCAGCCGCTTGCGGATCCGGTCATCGACCAAAGGCAGGCGCTGGTCGTGCCACGCCGCTTCGCGCTCCAGGATCACGGCTGTCGTGCGATCGAGGATCGGTTGCTCCACGGTGCTGAAGGCTGCGAACATCCAGGCGATCGCGCGCGCCCGTGCGTTTGCATCCTCGGGCAGCAGGCCGGGGTGACGAACCGCGATGTGAAGGACGATCGCGCCTGACTCGAACAGAGCGAGATCTCCTTTTTCATAGGTCGGGATGCTGCCGAAGGGGTTGATCGCAAGATGCTCGGGTCGCTTCATCGCGTCGAACGAAACAAGACGAACGTCATAAGGCTGGCCGACTTCCTCGAGTGCCCAGCGCACGTGCATGTCGCGCGCCAGCCCCCTGCCGCCATCGGGCGAGCGTTCAAAGGCGGTAATGGTGGGGATCATCGGCGGCTCCTGACCGTTCAGTCGTCGTGGCGAAGAGAGGCTTCATAAAGCGAATACGCGGCGGGCCCGGCCGCCGCGCGACAGCCTTGTGCTACTTCCAGTTCCTGCGCCGTTCGAGCTCGGCTTTGGAAGGCTCCTGCTGAGCAAACGAGCCCGTGCGGATTTCGCCGGCGCGCTCATAGATCGCTATGATGACGCCGGTGGCGGAAGCTTGCGATTTGACGAGCTTGAACGCCGCCGGTATCGCGCTGTCGCCGAACAGCCGCTTGCCCTTGCCCAGGACCAGCGGGAAGGTCATCAGCCAGATCTCGTCGATCAGCCCGTTGGCGAGCAAGGTCTGGGTCAGATTGCCCGATCCCTGGATGAGCAGGTCCGGTCCGTCTTCCTGCTTGAGTTCCTTAAGCCTGGCAACGATATCGGGCCCGAGCGACTGGGTGTTCTGCCAGGTCAGCGAATCCGGCCGGTGCGTGGCCACATATTTGACCGCGGGATTGAAGACATCCGCGATCGGATCGTTCTGATACGGCCAGTGCGCGGCGAAGATGTCATAGGTTCTGCGGCCGAGCAGCAAGGCGAAGGGTTTGGAGAACAGTTCCTCCATTGCCGCGCCCGCCACTTCGTCGAAGTAATGGAAGGTCCAGCCGCCGAACTTGAAACCGCCGACCGGATCCTCTTCCGGTCCGCCCGGCGTCTGCATGACGCCGTCGAGGCTTACGAATGTGGCGGCGATGATCTTGCGCATCTGTCTTCTCCGTTTCGCAATCCGCGCCGTCAGGGCCGGATTTCTGCCTAGAGTGGTTTGACGCAATTCCTGACGGAAAACCGCTTCGCACTTTTCCTGGAATTGCTCCTAGGACGAACGGCAAGGCGCGTTTTCGACAAGGGTTTTAAAATTTCTATCGCGTGCTCTCGGCGCGGACCGTGCGAGATGAGAACCAGACGTCGCCGAACACGGCGGTTGCGGTCCGGTCCGGCGCCCTGTCCTCCCTCAGCCAGATCGACCGGGTGCGCGCGGCGCGCTCGCGGGTCGGTATTTTCGCTGCCGGCTCGGCAATGGAGGCGCCGACGCAAGGGATGAACCAGGAGCCCATGAAGGGCCGGCAGGCAAAGCCGTTTTCCAGGCGTGTTATGAGGACCGCGAGGCCGACGGTTTCGGACGGGCGCCACGGAAAGATCATGCGGCCGCCGGGCTTCAACGCTTTCAGCCACGCGGCGGGCGGAGCGACGACGCCGGCATTGACGTAGATGACGTCGGACGGCGGCAATGGATTGGCGACGGCATCGGCCTGGACAATTTCGACGTTGCCGTAAGCCGCAAGGTTCGCTTTGGCGCGCGCGGCGAGACCAGCGTCCAGCTCGAAGGCGGTGACGCCGCCGCCCGGCTCGACCAGCCTCGCCAGCAGTGCCATGTAATAGCCGGTGCCGGCGCCGATATGGGTGACGTGCTCGCCTGGCTTCGGCCCGACCTTGCCGAGCCACATGGCATGCAGAAGCGGCTCGCCATTGTTGATGCCTTTGTCGGCATCGAGCACGACAAGCACGTTCTGGTAGATATAGGTTGGATCGGCGCTTGGCGTCTCGAACCGGCCCTCGCCGGCAAAAACAGTCCATGGTCCCGGACCCAGGAAAGCCTCGCGCGGCACCGAGGCGAATACCTCCTCGATGCGCGGATCGGACGACCGGGCCTGCGCGGCCATCAGCCTGGCGTAGAATCTGCGGGCTTCGTCCGGTTTGGCCATGGCGCGAAGATAGCGCGGCCGGCGCGAATGTCGCGGTCAGCCGGCGAAGGTGTCGTAGAGCAGCTTGAAGTTGAGAACGAGGATGACGGCGGCCACTACCCAAGCCAGCGCCGCGACGCCGCGCGGTACGGCGAAATTGCCCATCTTCTTCTTGTCCGACACGAACTGCACGAGCGGGATGACCGCGAAGGGCAGTTGCATCGACAGCACCACCTGACTGAAGACCAGCAATTGAGCTGTGCCCTTTTCGCCGTAGAGCGCGGTGACGAACACCACCGGGACGATGGCGATGCCGCGCGTCAGGAGGCGCCGTGCCCATTGCGGGATGCGCAGCCGCAGAAAACCTTCCATCACGATCTGGCCGGCAAGCGTCGCGGTGACGGTCGAATTGAGGCCAGAAGCCAACAGCGCGATGGCAAACAGGATCGAGGCGATGCTCAGGCCCAGCAGCGGCGACAGCAGCTCGAAGGCCTGGCCGATCTCGGCGACGTCCTGATGACCGGTGTCGTGGAAGGCGACCGCCGCGACGATCAGGATCGAGGCGTTGACGAACAGCGCCAGGATCAGCGCGATGGTCGAATCCGTCGTCGCCCATTTGATGGCGTCGCGCTTGCCTGCGTCGGTACGCTCATAGGCGCGGGTCTGCACGATCGAGGAGTGCAGATAGAGATTATGCGGCATGACCGTCGCGCCGATGATGCCGATGGCGATATAGAGCATCGTCGGATTGGTGACGATCTCGGGTGACGGCACGAACATCGAATGCAGGATCGTGCCGGCCGGCGGCGCGGCGACGAAGATCTGGATGGCAAAGCAGCCGAAGATGATGATCAGGAGCGCGATGACGAAGGCTTCGAGATAGCGGAACCCCTTGTTCATCAAGAGAAGCACCAGGAAGGCGTCGAGCGCGGTCAGCATGGCGCCGCCGATCAGCGGAATGCCGAACAGAAGCTGCAGCGCGATCGCCGTGCCGATCACCTCGGCGAGGTCGCAGGCGATGATCGCCAGCTCGCAGGCGATCCAGAGCACGAAATTGACGGGACGCGGATAGTAGGCGCGGCAGGCCTGGGCGAGGTCGCGCCCGGTGGCGATGCCGAGGCGCGCGGCGAGCGCCTGCAACAGAATCGCCATCAGGTTCGACAGCATGATGATGAAAAGCAGCGTGTAGCCGAACTGGGCGCCGCCGGCGAGGTCGGTCGCCCAGTTGCCCGGATCCATATAGCCGACGGAGACCATGTAGCCCGGTCCCATGAACGCGAACAGGCGGCGGAACCAGACTCCAGTCTGTGGCACCGCGATCGAGGCGTTCACCTCGCGCAGGCTTGGCTGCTCGTCGTCGGGCTTGTCGAATCGCCATGTGGGTCGGGCTACGGTTGCTGCATCGGCGTCGGACATGGGGGATTTCCGCTGGAATGTGTCGAAGGTACCTTTTATCTACGCCATGGCTCAACATTATGCAATAGGCTATATTTCATTGATCATGCTTTCGTGATGCGCCAGAGCAGGACGCGGGCGACCGCAAACGCTGGTTGCGCCCGCGCGGGAATGCAAATAAACGGCCGGACCATCAGGGGTTCGTGTTATGGATACGACCCCGATTCAAGGAGGAGCGCGTATTGGCGCTTAGGAACAAACCAGTTCGACGCGAGGAGCCGCTTCCCGATGCCGAAATCCATTCGGAGGGTTTCCGGCAGACGCGCGAAGCGCGCCGCGGCGCGCTGGTCGAGGACTATGTCGAACTGATCGCCGACCTGATCGAGGACGGCAACGAAGCGCGGCAGGTGGATATCGCGGCAAGGCTCGGCGTCGCGCAGCCGACGGTGGCAAAGATGCTGACCAGGCTGTGCGCCGATGGGCTGGTTTCGCGGAAGCCCTATCGCGGCGTGTTCCTGACCGAAGCCGGCCGCAAGGTCGCCGAGGAAAGCCGTATCCGCCACCAGACGGTGGAGGCCTTCCTGCGCTCTCTCGGCGTCAGCGCCGAGACGGCGCGCATCGACGCCGAGGGCATCGAGCACCATGTCAGCGCCGAAACGCTGGAAGCTTTCCGCCGGGCGATGACGAACCGCCAGGATTAGGTCTGCGGTCCGTCCGAGCGTATTGAAGCGGAACCGACGCATCTCCGCCGCATTACTTCCCACATCGCGCGATTGCCGCGCTCAAGGAGGAAGCAATGGGCGTCGAACAGGCTCCGACCGCTAAAGGGAAGCAGGCAGCCAGGGGATTGCGGCAGGCGGCCGCCAAGGACGAGCGCAAGACCGAGGCCGAGACCGGCCATCCGCTGAAGAAGGGCGCGGCGCGTTTCGAGGAACGTTCGAAAAGTTCGGACGGCAAGAGCGCCGGCGCCAAGCAGAAAAGCTGATGCTTTTAGCCGGTTTATGGTCGGTGGGCTTTGCTTGTCCGATTGAGGTTTCCGGTGCGTCCGACATTTGGCGGGAGCGAAAAATTCTGTGACTTAGGCCAGCCGTTGCGATAATTGTCTGCAGGGGGTGGTCGTGGGCCAGTCCCTCCAGGACATTCGCGTTGCGAGGAGTTGCCATGCTTTGGAGAGGCCGTCGTCAGAGCGACAACATCGAGGATGACCGTAGCGACAGCGGCGGCGGACTTGGCGGCGGAATGGGCGGCGGCGGTCAGTTCCGACTTCCCGTCGGCGGCCGTACCGGTGGCGGCGGCAGCATTCTCCTGGTCATCCTGGTCGTGCTTGCGGGATGGTATTTCGGTTTTGATCCGTCGCAGATCCTGGGTGGCGGCGACGGCGGATTGCTCCCGGGTGGCGGCGGCCAGATCACCGACAACAGCGGCTCGCAGGACAATGGCGGCGCGCCCGCCAATGACGAGATGAAGCAGTTCGTCGCGACGGTGCTGGCGGAAACCGAAGACACCTGGACCGGCATTTTCAAGGCGCAGGGCCTGACCTATGAGGATCCCAAGCTGGTGCTGTTTAGCGGCCAGATCCGTTCAGCCTGCGGTTTCGCCTCGGCGGCGGCCGGTCCGTTCTACTGCCCGGGCGATCGCAAGGTCTATCTCGACATGACCTTCTTCCAGCAGCTCGACCAGCAGTTCGGCGCTTCCGGCGAGTTCGCCCGTGCCTATGTGGTGGCCCATGAGGTTGGTCACCATGTGCAGAACCTCACCGGCATCATGAGCAAGTTCAACCAGATGCGCCAAGGCATGAGCGAGGCCGACGCCAACCAGCTCTCGGTGCGCATCGAGCTTCAGGCCGACTGCTTCGCCGGCGTATGGGCCCATTACACCGCGCAAAAAGGTATATTGGAGCAGGGTGACATCGAAAGCGCGCTGAATGCCGCCAAGCAGATCGGCGACGACACGCTGCAGAAGAAGATGCAGGGCTATGTCGTGCCGGAAAGCTTCAACCATGGCACCTCCCAGCAGCGGCAGACATGGCTGGCGCGCGGCTACAAGAGCGGCAAGCTGTCCGACTGCAACACGATGAGCGGTCCGATCTGAGGCGGCGCTTGCCGCTTCTTTCGGGTGACGACCGGCTGGCAAGGGATGTCAGCATAAGACGTTTGCCTTCGTTCGCGGATTGTTCCCGCCGCTAACCTCGCCTATAAGGTCCCTCCCGCCTGTGCCGCAAGGCGGTTGAGGAGCTTGTCACCATGATCGACCCGAAGACCGCCAAGCGGGGCCTTGCGCTCGTTTTCACGACGCTGCTGCTCGACATCATCGGTTTCGGCATCATCATGCCGGTGCTGCCGGCCTATCTGGAGGAACTGAGCGGCGTCAGCGTGAGTGAGGCCGCGATCGAGGGCGGCTGGCTGTTCTTCGTCTATGCGGCGATGCAGTTCGTCTTCGCGCCGATTATCGGCGGCTTGAGCGACCGCTTCGGACGACGGCCGATCCTGCTTGCCTCGGTGCTGACCTTTTCCATCGACAACCTGATCTGCGCCATCGCCTGGTCCTATCCAATGCTGTTCATCGGCCGCGTGCTCGCGGGCATTTCCGGCGCCAGCTATTCGACGACATCGGCCTTCATCGCCGATATCTCGAACGACGAGAACCGGGCGAAGAATTTCGGCCTGCTCGGCATCGCTTTCGGCGTCGGCTTCGTCATCGGCCCGGTGCTGGGCGGGCTGCTCGGTACGTTCGGGCCGCGCGTGCCGTTCTATTTCGCCGCAGCACTCGCCTTCGTGAATTTCCTGATCGCGATGTTCCTGCTGCCGGAGACGCTGGATGAAAAGCATCGTCGCCGTTTCGAGTGGAAGCGTGCCAATCCGGTCGGCACGCTCATGCAGATGCGCAATTATCCAGGCATCGGCTGGATCGGGCTGGTGTTCTTCCTGATGACGCTCGGCCACATGATGTATCCGGCGGTCTGGTCGTTCGTCTCCACTTATCGCTATGGCTGGAGCCAGCAGCAGATCGGCTTTTCGCTCGGCGCCTTCGGCCTGTGCGGCGCAATCATCATGGCGACGGTGCTGCCGCGGATCATTCCCAAGCTCGGCGAGTGGAGGACGGCGGCTATCGGGCTGACCTTCACCGCGCTCAGCGCCTTCGGCTATGCGTTTTCGACGCAAGGCTGGATGATCTATGCGGTGATCGTGGCCGGCTGCCTGGAGGCGCTGGCCGATCCGCCGCTCAGAAGCCTCGCCGCCGCCAAGGTGCCGCCCTCGGCGCAGGGCGAATTGCAGGGCGCGATGACCTCGATCTTCTCGATCACCTCGATCATCACGCCGCTGCTCTACACGGCTATCTTTTCCTGGTTCACGAGCCCGACGGCGCCGGTCGTGTTCGGCGGCGCGCCCTATGTGCTCGGCGCGATCTTCCTGACGCTGGCGGTCATCGTCTTCGTGACGAAAGTGGCCAAGCCGACGCCGAAGGAAGTCGAGCGCATGCACACGCAGGAGGCGGCGGTGACGGCGGTTTGATCTAGGCGCGTTCGGCCAGCGCTTCCTCGCCGCGCCGCTCGCGGATGAGGTTGACGAAGCGGCGGAAGAGGTAATGCGAATCCTGCGGGCCGGGCGAGGCCTCGGGATGGTGCTGAACCGAGAACACAGGCCGGCCGGTCAGCGCGATGCCGCAGTTCGAGCCGTCGAAGAGCGAGACATGGGTTTCCTCGACGCCTTCGGGCAGCGAGTCGGCGTCGACGGCGAAACCGTGGTTCATTGAGACGATCTCGACCTTGCCGGTGGTGTGGTCCTTGACCGGATGGTTGGCGCCGTGGTGGCCCTGGTGCATCTTCTCGGTCCTGCCGCCGAGCGCCAGCGCCAGCATCTGATGGCCGAGGCAGATGCCGAACACCGGGATGTCGGTCTTCAAGAGGTTCTGGATCACCGGCACGGCATATTCGCCGGTCGCCTCCGGGTCGCCGGGGCCGTTCGACAGGAAGATGCCGTCCGGCCGCATGGCCAGGATCTCCTCGGCGCCGGTCTTGGCCGGCACGACGGTGACCTTGGCGCCGAGACCTGCAAGCAGGCGCAGGATGTTGCGCTTGACGCCGTAGTCGACGGCCACGACGTGCATGGAAGGCTCGCCCCGCTCGCCATAGCCTTCGTTCCAGACCCAGGGCGTCTCGCGCCAGACCGAAGATTGGCCCGACGTGACCTCCTTGGCGAGATCGAGGCCGATCAGGCCCGACCAGGCCGCGGCCTGCCGCTTCAGGTCCTCGATGTCGAAGACGCCATCGGGCGCATGCGCGATGACGGCATTGGGCATGCCTTTCTCGCGGATCAGCACGGTCAGCGCGCGGGTGTCGATGCCGGACAGCGCGACGATGCCGCGCCGCTTCAGCCACTTGTCGAGATGGCCGGCGGCGCGATAGTTGGACGGGTCGGTGACGTTGGCCTTGAAGATCGCGCCGACAGCGCCCGCGCGGGCGGCTGGATGCAAATCCTCGATGTCCTCGTCATTGGTGCCGACATTGCCGATATGCGGGAAGGTGAAGGTGACGATCTGGCCGGCGTAAGACGGATCGGTGAGGATTTCCTCGTAGCCGGTCAGCGCGGTGTTGAAGCACACTTCCGCAACGGCCGATCCCGTGGCGCCAAGGCCGCGGCCTTCGATCACCGTGCCGTCGGCGAGGACCAGAAGGGCGGTCGGCTTTTCGGTTGCCCAGGGGGCGGTGGTGGTGGCCATTGCGGCACTCCTGTCAGGCGCGACAATCGGTCGGCAGGACCATTTGCGCGGCAAGGCGCGAAGCTGGATTTCCCGGCTCCCACGCGTCAACTCATTGTCTCATGCAGGACCGAGTACATAGGCGAACGGGCCGGAGCGGTCAATGCGGCGTCCCCGGACCACGGCCGATTTGCTTTCGTCCAGCAATATCAGCATCTTGCCGCGATTTGCGTTGGCCGTTCGGCAAAGCTATTGTCCGCCGCATTCGAAGGAGAAGCACGATGCGCGAGAAAATCGCCGAATCCATGAAGAGCGCGATGAAGGCGCAGGACAAGCACCGCCTGCCGACGCTGCGGCTGATCCAGGCCGCTATCCACGATCGCGACATCGCCAATCGCGGCGCCGGGAAGCCGCCGGCGAGCGAGGAAGAGATCCTGCAGATCCTCGCCAAGATGGTGAAGCAGCGCGAGGAATCGGCCAAGGCCTTCGAGGACGGCAAGCGGCCGGAACTGGCGGCGCAGGAGCGCGGTGAGATGGAAATCATCCGCGCGTTCCTGCCGACGCAACTCGACGACGCGGCGATCCAGGCCGCGGCGCGCGAAGCGATCGCGGCGACGGGTGCGGCCAGCCAGAAGGACATGGGCAAGGTGATCGGCGCGCTGAAGCAGAAGTATGCCGGCCAGATGGACTTCGCCAAGGCGAGCGCCATCATCAAGGGGCTGCTGCAGTAGGGGCGCGGCTTCGCTAATCCTTGCACATCGGTATCGGCTGCGGCGGCGGTGCCGGATGATCCTTCTTGTACTGCGCGATGATCGGCTCCAGCGTCTTCCTGGGCCAGAATTTCGGCGAGCCGATCTCGCTCAGGCAGGAGGCGTTCCAATAGAGGCCCGCGCCTGACAGCGATTGGCCTGCGGCCTTTGCCCGGGCGACAGCGGCGATGTCGCGCGATTCCGGATAGATGTAGAGCGTCGTCGGTTTGTTCTTCACCAGCGGGATGATCTGCTCGGCGTCAGCGGGCGACCAACTGGTGCAGCCATTGCTGCGGCCGCCGGCATAGTTCACCAGCTTGCCGAACGGAACAAGGCCGTCATGGTCGGCGTATGAGCTGTTCGGGTCTTTGCGCATGCACATGCCTCTGAGCAAGGCAGCCGGATGGCCGCCGATCACGCGCTGCCTGGCGTTCGCCGCTTCGCCTTCGCCGTCGAACTGGATGAAGCTGCGCATGAACACCGCGTTCTGCGCGCCGACACGGTAATACCCCTTGAAGGACGTCTTGGTCTCGGCGGTCATATAGGCGCCGCCGGCCGTCAGCGCGGAGTCCATCGCGTTGCCGAAGTTCTTCGCGCAACGCCTGCCGTTGGAGAAATCGGCAACGCCTTTCAGGTTGCGGCCGCCGCCATGGCCCGAGGAAACCGCGCGGAAGAGCTGCTTGCTTTCACAGATGATGTAGTAGCGCTGGCCCAGCACGCTGTTGCCCAAATCCCCGGGACGTGTGGCATCCATGGCGAAGTAGCAGGGGTTGCCGACCGAACCATCGCTGACCTTCTTCTGGTAGAGCGCGCGCGCCCGCTCCAGAACGACCTGCGAAATCTGGCCCTCGCCGTCGCCGACATGGCGCTGCAGCCAGTCGGGAACGGTCGACGGCCGCAACGCCGCGAACGAGCTGACGGACGCCGTCAGTGCGGCGAGGGTCGCGGCAAGACAGAAGATGGCCGCGCCCAGCGGAACAGATCTCAACCGCACCGTTTTGCCCCTCCTGTCGAAGCGTTGTCTCGCATCCGTGAATCACTCATGTATCATAGAAGATCTCGCATCCATCGGCGAAACACTTCTAGTTTAGCGACGCCTTTTGGAAGTCGGATTTCCGGACCGCTTCGATTGAGCTATGATCTGATTCCGGCGCGCCCACGCCTCCTCCCTCCATCGGGAAGCATCGTTCATGCAGGGCAATTCACATCCAACCAACTGTTCGAGCGCTAGGCAAAAGGAGGGGTTGTCGAGACTGCTCGCGGCAGGAGGTTTTTCGATGCGGCTTTCCGCACCCGTCTATCATCTGAAACGCCAGGCGAGGCTCCTGTCCCGCCGGGAAAATGTTCCGCTCCATCAGGCGCTCGACCGCGTTGCCGTCAAGGAAGGCTTTGCCAGCTGGAGCCTGCTTGCGGCCAAGGCCGCCGAGGCCGCGCCCGGCGACAGCTTGCTGAGGCGGCTGATCCCCGGCGACATGGTTCTCGTGGCGGCGCGGCCAGGCCAGGGCAAGACGCTGATGAGCCTCGATCTCGCCGTGGCGGCCATGAAGCAAGGCAGTCGCGCCGTGTTCTTCACCCTGGAATACATGCACGCCGACATCCTCGACCGGTTCCGCGACATCGGGATCGACCCGGCCGATTTCAATCACCTGTTCGATTTCGACAATTCCGACGCCATAAGCGCCAGTTACATCGTCGAGAGGTTGCGGTCGGCGCCGCGCGGCACGCTGGCGGTCATCGACTATCTGCAACTGCTCGACCAGAAGCGGGAGAATCCCGAGCTCATGGTCCAGATCCGCGCCTTGAGGTCGTTTGCCCGGGAACGGGGACTGGTGCTGGTCTTCATCTCGCAGGTCGACAGGTCCTATGAGTCCTCCGGGAGACCGTTCCCGGATATCGGCGATATCCGGCTGCCGAACCCGCTCGACATGTCGCTGTTCGACAAGGCCTGTTTCCTGAACAAGGGCGAAATCCGGTTTCAGGCGACTTGAGAGCGATCCGTGTCGCGGCTATGCCGGTCTCGACAGGGGAGCGAGCCATGATCGAGATCGTCAAACCCGCGCTCGAACATTTGCCTTCCTACAAGGCGGCGCTGGAGCGCGGGTGGTCGCCCGACAATGTGCGGCTGCTCGAAGCGACGCGCGAGCACCTCGAGGCGATCGAGAAAGATCCCGTCGCCTTTCTCGCCGGCCTTGACGACCCCGAAGCGAAGGGGCCGCCCATCCCCTTGCCCGACGGCACGACCGTGCCGCGCCTACCGGGCTTCCGGCGCTGGATCTGGGATGTCGAGGCCGCCGGCTCGATCGGTTTTCGCTGGCAGAAGGGCACGTCGGCGCTGCCCTCGCATGTGCTTGGCCATATCGGCTATGCGGTTGTGCCGTGGAAGCGGAGCCGAGGCTATGCCACCGAAGCGTTGCGGCTGATGCTGGACGAGGCGAAGGCGGTCGGGCTCGACCATGTCGAGATCACCGCGAAGCCGGGCAATCCGGCCTCGCACAAGGTCATCACAGCCAATGGCGGCAAGCTCGTCGGCCGCTTCTTCGAGGACGCCGCCTATGGCGGCGCGGAGAGCCTCAAGTTCCGCATCGACCTTTGAAGGTTACTCGCCGGGCCTGGCCAGCCTTCCTTCTTCCGCCTTGTGGTAGAACTGGCTTGCGACGAGCCAGCCTTTGAGCGGCCTGAGCGGCGGGATGCAGGTCGCAAGAACGATCGGGATCGAAACGAAAGCGTGGAACCACATGGAGGGCTCGAAAGTCACCTGCGCCCAGACGGCGAACAGCACCGAAGGCACACAGGCAAAGCAGATGACGAAGAACGCCGGGCCGTCGGCTGGATCGGCAAAGGAATAGTCGAGCCCGCAGACATCGCATTTCGGAGCCAGTTTCAAGAATCCCTCGAACAGGTGGCCCTCGCCGCAACGCGGGCAACGGCCACGGATTCCTACCTGCCAAGGTACCAGACGTGGATAATGCACCAGGTCTTCCATGATCGTCGCTCCAATGGACCCCGCGTGTGGGTCGGTGCAGGCCTTGAGGTCTCAGATGCATACATATATCATACTTGTATGCATACAATGCGACAAAATGTATGGATTGGCTATACGTGACGGGCGAAAGCGACATCGGCTGGCTCCCGGTTCTGGAGGCAGGGCCGCGACCGGTCTATCTGAAGATCGTCGACGCCCTTGCGGATGCCCGCTCGAACGGCCGGTTGCAGCCTGGCGACAGGTTGCCGCCGCAGCGGGAACTCGCAAGGCTGCTGGGGGTTGATCTCACGACGGTCACGCGGGCGTTTTCCGAAGCCAGGCGCAGGAACCTCATCGACGCGAACGCGGGCCGGGGCACCTTCGTCACGCCGGGCGAGCCGGAAGAGCCTGTCCTCGATCTCAGCATGAACATTCCGCCGGCACCCGCCGGCCTCAACCTGCCGGCCTTGATCAGGACGGGCATCGAGGGATTGCTGAAGCGCTCCAGCGCCGAAGCGCTGCTTTCCTACCATCCCGGTCCGGGCTCGCCCGTGGAGCGCGCCGTCGGCTCGTCATGGCTTGCCGAAACGGGGGACAGGTTGCCGGCCGAGAGGGTCGTTGTCGGCTCGGGTGCGCAGGCGCTGCTCACGGCCGTCGTGCTGTCTCAGACCCGCGAGGGCGACACGATCCTTTGCGATGCGCTGACCTACCCCGGGCTGATCGCGCTGGCCGAGGCCGCGCGCCGCAAGCTCGCCGCTGTCGCAAACGATAGCAAGGGCATGCGGCCGGACGATCTCGAAGAGGCGGCGCGCCGGCATGGCGCCCGTATTCTCTACCTCAATCCGGCGCTTCAAAATCCGACCGCATCCGTCATGCCCGAAGGCCGCCGGCGCGAACTCGCCCGCATGGCCGAAAAATTCGAGCTGACCATCATCGAGGACGATCCCTACAGAAGGTTGCTCGCCGCACCGCCGCCGGCCTTTCTGAATCTGGCGCCGGAGCGGACCTTCCATGTCGCGACGTTGGCGAAATGCATCTCACCTTTCCTGCGCACGGCCTTCCTGGCGGTGCCCGATCAGCAAGCCGCGGAGCGGGTCGCGGCAGCGATACGCGGCACGACGATGATGGCGCCGCCGCTGATGACGGGCCTCGCCTGCGAGTGGCTGCGCAGCGGTCTTGCCGGGGAAATCACCGCCGCCGTGCGCACCGAAGCGCAGGCCAGGCAAGAGATCGCGCACGACATCCTGCCCGAGGGTTTTGTGGCATCGGAGTCCGGCTTGCATCTATGGTATCCGCTGGAGAGCCAACTGCGCTCGGAAGAGCTCGCCGGCACCGCTCGCCGTCGAGGGCTCGCCATCAGCCCCGCGGAAGAGTTCGCTGTCGGGCAGGAGTTTCCCAACGGCTTTCGCCTGGCGCTGGGCGCCACCCCCAACCGCGAACGGTTGAAGGAGGGCCTTCAAGGCCTGGCTTCCATTCTTTCGGGAACTGCGGGCCCTTCGCGGCCAAAAGTCTAAGACAAGCGAAAGCCTGCTATTCGGCCGCCGCCGGCAGCGGCGGCGTCGCGCGGCTGCGCCACTCCCAGGCCTGCGAGGCGACAGCCACCACCACCGCCACCAGCATCGCCAAGGCGCCGGCAAGCGGCAGGCTGCGATAGCCGTAGCCGGCATTGAGCATCGCCGCGCCAAGCGAGGCGGCCAGCGCAATGCCGACATTGAAGCCGGACGGGATCAGCGAAGAGGCGAGGTTGGAGGCATCGGCCGTCCAGGCGAGGATGCGTGTCTGGATCGGCGCGCCGATGGCGAAATTGAGACCACCCCAGATGACGATGGCGACGATCATCGGCACCGGGTAGGGGCTGACAAGGTGGATGATGCCCAGCGCCACCGCCTGCAGGGCAAGCATGACGATGAGCGACGGCATCAGCTTCCAGTCGGCGAGCTTGCCGCCGACCAGAACGCCGATCGTGGCGCCGACGCCGTTGAGCAAAAGCACAAAGGGGATCAGGCTCTCGTCGAGGCCAGTCACTTCGAGCAGCATCGGGGTGATGTAGGTGAACAGCGCAAACTGGCCGATCATCAGCATCAGCATCAGGATCAGCGACGTCCAGACCTGCTGGCGGGCGAGCACACGGACTTCGCGCGCCAGGCCCGCTGGCCGATTGGCGGCGCCCGCCGTTCGCGGCAGCAGCGCCAGCATGGCGAGGATCGCGATGATGCCCAGCGCGCCCATCACCCAGAAGGTCGCGCGCCAACCCCACAGGCTGCCGATCGCCGTTCCCGCCGGCACGCCGATGACATTGGAGACCGTCAGCCCCGAGAGAATGACCGCGACCGCCCGGCCGCGCTGGTCCTCGCGCACCAGGCTGACCGCAACCACCATGGCGACGCCGAAATAGCAGCCATGCGCCACGGCGGTGGCGATACGCAGCAGAAGCATCGAGGTGAAATCGGGCGCCAGCGCGCAGGCCGCTTGACCAAGGGTGAAGGCGATCGTCAGCCCGATCAGCAGCGTCTTGCGCGAGATCTTGCCGGTGGCCAAAGCCAGCAGCGGGCCGCCGATGGCAATGCCGCAGGCATAGCCGGAGACGAGATAGCCTGCGGTCGGCACCGAAACGCCGAGGCCCTGCGCCACCTCGGGCAGCACGCCGGCGATGACGAATTCGGTGGTGCCGAAGGCGAAGGCGGCAAGGAAAAGGGCAATCAGCGGCAGCATGGTTCAAAACACAGGCGAGGAATGCACGCCTCAAACCACGCTCGGGCGGGCGCGGCAATGCAGAAATTGACGATGGCGCTTTAGCTTTTCTTGACCGGACCGGTCAGAACCGGCCTGTCGCCGCGACTACGCCGCCGTTTTGCGTCCATACGGGATCTTCAGCCAGGCCCGTTCATGCAGGTAGTAGAGCAGCGACTTGGTGACGACTTCGGTGAGCCCGATGGTGGCCGCGAGCTTGATGCTGCCGGTCACCACAAGCGATATGATCATCGTGTCGATCGTGCCGGTGACGCGCCAGGAAAGCGCCTTGGCGAAGCTGCGCGAATGCGTGTCCATCGACGGATCGTCCTCTTAACAGGTCCCTCAGGCGATCCTTAGCCGACGGAAGCGAGGATGAGCAAAGATTAATTTTTCGGCTGCCTTCGATAACCTCAGCTGGCTTTCAGCCGCGAGCCGCCAAGCAGGCCGCGCTCCTCCAGCACCGGATAGGCAATGGAGGCAAGCAGCGAGTTGATCTGCTTCAGGTCGCGGATCGTGTCGAGGTGGATCGAGCTCGTCTCGACGCTCTTGGCGGTGCCTTCGCGCAGGCGCACGAAATGGCTGGCGCTGGTTTCTTTCTCGCGTTCGCGCAGCAGGTCCTTTTCCAGCACCAATTGCCTGGCGGTTTCCGGATCGCGCGAGACCAGAACGTTGAAGGCAAGCCGCGCATTGGCAAGCACGGAGGAATGGAAAGCGCAAAGTTCCTGCCAGCCTTCCGGCGTGAATTCCAGGCCGCGCTCCAACTTCTTCCTGACATGCACCAGCATGTTGCGCACGATGATGTCGCCGACCTGCTCGAGCTTGACGCAAGCGCCGATCAGCTCCTGGCACCGCAATGCCTCGTCCTCGGTCAGCGGATTCCTGGTGATCTTGGCGAGATAGAGCTTGATCGCGGCATGCTTCCTGTCGACGCGGTCGTCGAGCGCGGCAAGCGCCTTGATCTTGGCGGGGTCGGCATCCTCGTAAAGCTCGATGATGCGCTTCAGCATGATTTCGACGATTTCGCAGACCCGCACCACCTCACGCGTCGCGTTGGCCAGCGCCTGGCTCGGCGTATCGAGGGCGCTCTCGTTCAGCGCCGATAGCTCGACGATCTCGAGCGCGGCGGCCGGCTGAGGCTTGCTGCCCAGCGCCACGATCCTTTCGGAAGCGCGGTAGACGAGGCCGGCCAGCGGCAGTCCGGCCAGCAGGATCAGCACGTTGAACAGGATATGGGCGTTGACGATCTGATCCGGCGCGGTCTTGCCGAGGAAGGCGACATCCGGTTTGAAGGTCATGATCAGCACCAGCATGATCAGCGAGCCGAGGCCGCGCATCAAGAGATTGCCGATCGGCACGATGCGCACCTCGGGCGGCGCGGACCGCGTCAACATCGGCGCGATCAGCGACGAGCCAAGGTTGACGCCAAGCACCAGCACCACGCCGAGCTCCGGCGTGATCAGCCCGCGGCCCGCCAGCGTCGCCATCAGCAGCACCGCGGCAATGCTGGACTGGAACAGCCAGGTGACCAGCGCGGCCAAGAGATAGGTTGTGATGGAGTCGCCCGAGAAATAATTGATGATCAGCGGCATCAACTGGCTGTTGCGCAGCGGCTCCGACGCCTGACCGATCATCTCCAACGACAAGATCAGCAGGCCGACGCCGATCAGGATACGGCCCAGTTGCCGCCAATCGCGCCGCTCGGTGGCCATGAACATGACTGTGCCCGCGATCAGGCAGAGCGGCACCAAGAGCGTGAGGTCGAAGGTGAGCAGCTTGGCCACCAGCGCCGAACCGATCTCGGCGCCGCGCACTGCCAATTGCCCGGCGGCGCCCGAAACGATGCCGGCTCCGGCGAAGGAGCCGACCAGCAGCGTCACCGCGGTCGAACTCTGCAGCGCGACCGCCAGCCCACAGCCGGCCAGCACCGCCATGACCGGATTGCGCATGGTGGCGCGCAGCCTGTGGCGCAGCACGTCGCCATAGGCGCGCTCGACGCCTGTCTTGACCATGCGGGTGGCGAACAGCATCAGCGCCACCGCGCCGGCAAGGTGCAGGAGGACGACGGAGCCGCTCAAGGCCGACCTCGCAAGGTGGCTCTGGCAATGCGTGGAGGAGGACGAATCTCAATCATTTCAATGCGTGGAAATATACCAATTAAGATTAGCCGAATAATAGATTTTTCTGATGCGATGATAGTCTCGGCTCGACGGCGCATGTCGGAAATGAATGGCGGAAACATTGGTTGCATGCGCCTTGCGGCTGCGCCTTCGATCGGAATGAAGCGATGCCGGGACGGCACGACCGGCGCGATCCAAAGCCTTGTTGAAGCAGGCTCTGCAAGCATCGGAAACCATTACAGAATTGTAATTTTCATGTTCAGTTTCAGTTCATCCATTGGCGGCTATTCCTCTGCCTATCGACAACAAGGAGTACTGACCATGAAGCGTCTCATACTTTCCGCCGTCACCGCCTCGATGCTGGCCGCCTCGGCCTTCTCCGGCCAGGCCGCGCCGCTCGCCCAGCCGAGCGCGCCGCAGTCGAATTACACGCAAGTCGACTGGCAGAAGCCCGGCAGGCATGTCGACAAGCGCGTCATCGTCAAGAAGAAGGTGGTAAAGCGCAGCCATTGGCGCAACGGCCAGCGCTATTCCAACTGGAAACGTCACCAGGCGGTCCGCGACTGGAACCGCCATGGCCTGCGCCGCCCCGGCCCCGGCCAGGAGTGGATCCGCGTCGGCAACGACTACGTGCTGGTCAGCGTCCTTTCCGGCATCATCTTTGGCGCGATCGCCGCGCAGTAATCCACGGCAATCCCGAAATTCAGAAGGCGGCCGCCCGGCCGCCTTCTTTTCGTCTGTGAAAAGCGGGTACGATGGGCCGGACGGAGTCGCCGTGCCCGGGCGGCTTGATTATATGGAGGGCAAACGAGTTTCCCCGATGCGCTTTCCGCCCGCCTTCCTCGACGAGATACGCGACCGCGTGCCGATTTCGCAGGTCATCGGCACCCGCGTCGCGTGGGACAGGAAAAAGACCAACGCGTCGCGCGGCGACTACTGGGCCTGTTGTCCGTTCCACGGCGAGAAAAGCCCGTCCTTCCATTGCGAGGACAAGAAGGGTCGCTACCACTGCTTCGGCTGCTCGGTTTCGGGCGACCATTTCAAGTTCCTCACCGAGCTCGACGGCATCAGCTTCCCCGAAGCGGTCGAGAAGATCGCCGAGATGGCCGGCGTGCCGATGCCGGTGCGCAACGAACAAGAGGAACGGCGCGAGAAGGAACGCGCCAGCCTGACCGACGTCATGGAAATGGCGACCGCCTTCTTCCAGGAGCGGCTGCAAGGACCGGAGGGTGCCAAGGCCCGCGCCTATCTGCGCGACCGCGGGCTGACGCCGGCGACGCAGCAGTCGTTCCGGCTGGGTTATGCGCCGGACAGCCGCAATGCGCTCAAGGAACATCTTGCCGCCAAGGGCGTGCCGAAGGCCGACATCGAGGCTTGCGGCCTGGTGCGGCATGGCGACGACATCCCGGTCTCCTATGACTGGTTCCGCGACCGCATCATGTTTCCAATTCCGGACTCGCGCGGCAAGATCATCGCCTTTGGCGGGCGGGCGCTGGCGCCCGATGCTCCGGCCAAATACATGAATTCGCCGGAGACGGAGCTCTTCCACAAGGGCAATGTGCTCTACAATTTCGCCCGCGCCCGCAAGGCTCTCGCCAAGGGCGGCACGGTGATCGCGGTCGAAGGCTATATGGACGTGATCGCGCTGGCGCAGGCCGGCTTCGAGAACGCCGTGGCGCCGCTCGGCACGGCCCTTACCGAAAACCAGCTCGAGCTGTTGTGGCGCATGTCCGGCGAGCCGGTTCTGTGCTTCGACGGCGACCAGGCGGGGCTGAAGGCGGCATGGCGCGCCGCCGACCTGGCGCTGCCGGCAGTCCAACCTGGACGCTCGGCGCGCTTTGCGCTGCTGCCGGAAGGCAAGGACCCTGACGATCTGGTCAAGGCGGACGGACCGGACGCATTTCGCGCGGTGCTTGCCGATGCGCGACCGCTGGTCGACCTGTTGTGGATGCGCGAGACCGCGGGCGGCGTCTTCGACACGCCGGAGCGTCGGGCGGAACTTGGAAAAAGGCTGCGTGAGCTCGCAAGTCGTATACGCGACGAAAGCACACGCTATCACTACCAACAGGAAATGCGCGAGCGGGAGCTGAGCTTCTTCGGCTCGCAGCGCGGCCCGCGGCAGGGCCGTCAGGATGGCGGGCGGCCAGGCGAACGCGGCCAAGGCAAAGCCCCGGCGCCCGGTGGACAGTTCGCCAAGGGCGGAAGCGGGCGCATCGCGATCAGCGAAAGCCTCGGCAAGTCGGCGCTGGTCAAGCGGGGCGAGGGGATGTCGGTGCGCGAGGCGACGATCATCGTGGCGCTCGTCAACCATCCGGCACTGATCGACGAGAATTTCGCGCATGTCGAATTCCTCGACCTCGCCAATTCGGATTTGCTGAAACTCCATGCCGCCATTCTCGACGCCATGGCGCATGACGCGGCCGACGAGCGCGGCGCGGTCATCGCCACCATCGAGCGCGCCGGCTGCGGCGGCATCTGGGAGCGGGCGGTGGAACTGATCAAGCGCGCGCGTCAATGGCCGGCGCTGGAGACCGCGGCGCTCGAGGATGCCCGCGACGCCTTCAACCAGGCGATGCACTTGCAGCGCAGCGCCCGCACATTACATAGAGAGCTGAAACAGGCGCAGGCGGCGCTCGATGCAGACCCTTCGGACGAAAACTTCCGGCATCTCGTCGAGATTCAAGCGCAATTCAACGATGTGCAGGCAACGGAAGCGCTGATCGAAGGGTTTGGCGTTTCATCGGGCAGGGTTGGCCGCGTTTAGGGCCGAATACCTCCATTGGAAGTGAAGTGGAAATGCGCAGCGCGTCGAATCGACGCCTCTAAGTCGGGTAATTGATTCGCTTTTTTCATGCGAATCATGCCAGAGGCGCTTGACCTTCTGGCAGATTGGCGGAATCAGGACGATTCGAAACGTTAACCCGTGCCCCGGCGTCGGCGGGAAATTCGAGCGATGTGAGGCACTGGTGACAACTGGACAGGCAAAGTGCCCGCTCCAGATATCAGGGTTAATCTGGACTTAATGCATGTCGCCCAAAAGTGGAAACCGGTTTGGGACTAGCGACAGGCACAAAACAAAAGCGATGACACGGTTGCCGGACCGGTAAAAAGCGTTCCGGTGCGAGCGCATCCGGCATAACCGATCCGACAGTTTACGCGGCCTCGATATTCGGCCGCTTGGAGACGACAAAGAATGGCGACAAAGGAAAAGGAAGAGGTCGAGACCGAACGTGAAGGCGCCACCGATGGCCCTCTGCTCGACCTTTCCGACGATGCTGTCAAGAAGATGATCAAGGCCGCGAAGAAACGCGGCTATGTCACGCTCGACGAGCTCAACGCGGTGCTGCCCTCGGAAGAGACGGATCCGGACCGCATCGAAGATATCAATGCGATGCTCAGCGACATGGGCATCAACGTCGTCGAGGACGACGAGGTGGGCGAGGAGACCGAAGCCGAGCCGGCCGCCGACGCCGAGGAAGACGCCAACGAGCTCGCCGAGCAGACCGGCACCGCCGTCGCCGCCACGACCACCAAGAAAGAGCCGACCGATCGCACCGACGACCCGGTGCGCATGTATCTGCGCGAGATGGGCTCGGTCGAGCTGCTGTCGCGCGAGGGCGAAATCGCGATCGCCAAGCGCATCGAGGCCGGCCGCGAAACGATGATCGCGGGTCTGTGCGAAAGCCCGCTGACCTTCCAGGCCATCATCATCTGGCGCGACGAGCTCAACGAATCGAAGATCCTGCTGCGCGAGATCATCGACCTCGAGGCGACCTATGCCGGCCCCGAGGCCAAGCAGGCGCCCGTGGTCGAACGCGTCGAGGAAGCGCCCAAGCCCGAAGAGAAGCCGCGCGGCCGCGCGGCGGCGCGCGAGGAAGAAGACGACATCACCAATGTCGGCGGCGACACGCGTGGGCTGGAGGAAGAGGAAGACGACGAGGACGAGGCGAGCCTGTCGCTGGCCGCGATGGAAGCGGAACTGCGTCCGCAGGTGATGGAGACGCTCGACGTCATCGCCGACACCTACAAGAAGCTGCGCAAGTTGCAGGACCAGCAGGTCGAGAACCGCCTGGCCGCGGCCGGCACGCTCTCGCCCAGCCAGGACCGCCGCCTGAAGGAGCTGAAGGACCAGCTGATCAAGGCGGTGAAGTCGCTGTCGCTCAACGCCGCGCGCATCGAGGCGCTGGTCGAGCAGCTCTACGACATCAACAAGCGCCTGGTGCAGAACGAGGGCAAGCTTTTGCGCCTCGCCGAAAGCTATGGCGTGCGCCGTGAGGAATTCCTCAGGGAGTATCAGGGCTCGGAGCTCGATCCCAACTGGACCCGCTCGATCGCCAACCTGACCTCGCGTGGCTGGAAGGAGTTCACCAAGAACGAGAAGGATGCGATCAAGGAGCTGCGCGCCGAGATCCAGAACCTCGCCACCGAAACGGCGATCTCGATCCTGGAATTCCGCAAGATCGTGAACCAGGTGCAGAAGGGCGAGCGGGAGGCGGCGATCGCGAAGAAGGAAATGGTCGAGGCGAACCTTCGCCTGGTCATCTCCATCGCCAAGAAATACACCAACCGCGGCCTGCAGTTCCTCGACCTGATCCAGGAAGGCAATATCGGCCTGATGAAGGCGGTCGACAAGTTCGAGTACCGCCGCGGCTACAAGTTCTCGACCTACGCCACCTGGTGGATCCGGCAGGCCATCACCCGCTCGATCGCCGACCAGGCGCGCACCATCCGCATTCCGGTGCACATGATCGAGACGATCAACAAGATCGTGCGCACCTCGCGCCAGATGCTGCACGAGATCGGCCGCGAGCCGACGCCGGAGGAACTGGCCGAGAAGCTCGCCATGCCGCTGGAAAAAGTGCGCAAGGTGCTGAAGATCGCCAAGGAGCCGATCTCGCTCGAAACGCCTGTCGGCGACGAGGAGGATTCGCATCTCGGCGACTTCATCGAGGACAAGATGGCGATCCTGCCGATCGACGCGGCGATCCAGGCCAATCTGCGCGAGACGACGACGCGCGTGCTTGCCTCGCTGACGCCGCGCGAGGAACGCGTGCTGCGCATGCGTTTCGGCATCGGCATGAACACCGATCATACGTTGGAAGAAGTCGGCCAGCAGTTCTCGGTCACCCGCGAGCGCATCCGCCAGATCGAGGCGAAGGCGCTGCGCAAGCTCAAGCATCCGAGCAGGTCGCGTAAGCTCAGAAGCTTCCTCGACAGCTGAGCGGAACCAGACATATCAAGATCCAAAGGGCGCCTCCGGCGCCCTTTTTCGTTCCCGGCCGTCTCTCATGCCGGCTTGCCGGCTTTGCCCGACAGGAGGATAATTTCGGGGTCGGATGCATTTATGGGCGACAAAGCCGGATGCCCGCCCCGGCGCCGGTCGTAACGGCCAGGCGTCGAGCTCCGTGGCGCCGGAGGGAGGTGTGCCATGACAACCTACATCGTGCTTATCAACTGGACCGAGCTGGGCGCCAAGAATGTGCGGGAGTCGCCAAAGCGGCTCGATGCCGCCAAGAAGCTGCTGGGAGAAATGGGCGGATCGTTCAAGTCGTTCTATCTGACCATGGGCGAATGCGACATGGTCGCCATCGTCGAAGCCCCGGATGATGCGGTGCTCGCCCGCTTCGCGCTGCTGTTGTCGTCGGGCGGCAATGTCAAAACGCGGACGATGAAGGCGTTCCCGGAATTCGCCTATCGCGAAATCATCAGCTCGCTCGGGTAAGGCGACTTAGCCTAGGGATCGGCGCGGCTGTTGCGAAGCCGCGCCGCATTCCCGATAGTCGCGCCATGCCCGAGCCGCTGCTCACCGTCTGGTACAACACGCGCTGTCCGGTGTGCGACGCCGGCATCAACCACCAGAAGCGGCGGCTCGCCGAAGCGGTCAAGGCGGGCCGCGTCGAATTCCGCGACATCAATTTCGAACCCGAGGCGCTCTCCGCATTCGGCGCCTCGCTGGAGGATATCCGCCGGCGCCTGCACGCGACCGACGCCAGCGGGCGGTTGCTGGTTGGCGCCGACGTGGCGATCGCGGTCTGGCGGATCACGCCGGGCGGGGGATGGCTGGCGAGCTTGTTCGGCAACCCCATCGCGCTGCCGTTGACGCGCTTTGCGTATGACCGTTTCGCGGACGTGCTCTACGCCTGGAACCGACGCAAGGGCCATTGGTAGCGCTCTCGGCCCAGTCATACGAAGACGCATAAGCGGTCTTGGCGCGGCGTAAGATACATCTTAAGATATATCTTGACTCCGCAAGCGCTGAGTCTTACTTACGATGTATCGTAAGATATAACTCAAGGAGCAATCCATGCACAGACACAATCACTTCGGCGAGCGCATGTTCATGCATATGGCCGGCAAATTCGGCCGCCGCGGCGGCGGCTTCGGTCCGTTCGGCCATGGCGGCAGGGGTGGCGGACGGGGCGGCCCGGGCGACATGTTCCGCGCCGGGCGCATGCTGGCCGACGGCGATCTCAAGCTGATCACGCTGTCGCTTTTGGCCGACGCGCCGCGCCACGGCTACGACATCATCAAGGCTCTGGAAGAGCGCACCAGCGGCGTCTACAGCCCGAGCCCGGGCGTGGTCTATCCGACGCTGACCTTCCTGGAGGAGGCGGGCTACGCGGTGTCCTCTAGCGAAGGCAACAAGAAGGTGTTTTCGATCACCGAGGCCGGCAAGGCGCATCTCGAGGAGAATCGCGAGATGATCGACAGCGTGCTCGACCATCTTGAGCGTTTCGGCCGCAAGATGGCCGCGGCGCGCGAATGGTTCGGCTGGGGCGACGACAAGGACGAGGGGCGCCGCGGCCGCTCGGAAACGCGCGACCGGTTCCGCGCGCTGCGCCACCGGCTGCGCGCCGCGCTCGGCGACATCGCCGACGCGCCGGAAGACAAGCAGGCCGAGGCGATCAGCATCCTGGAAGACGCCGCCGAGGCGATCGAGGCCTTGGCTCGTCGCTAAGCCATTCTCATATGGAAATCCAAAAGCCCGGATCGCTCCGGGCTTTTGGATTCAGTCCGTGATCGGCAAGGGCAGGGACTATTCCTTGCCGACATATTCGCTGATCAGCTTCTCGTTGCGCGCCTTCTCGATCTTGGCGGTGGTCTCGGCCGCGATCCGCTCGTCGGTGCGGTACTTGACCAGGTTCACCAGGCTGCCGGTGAGCAACAGGACGCCCATCGCCCAATAGCCTTTGGTCGAGAGGTCGACCGGCGCCAGCCACAGCGACAGGGCCAGCATGAAGTAGGCGGCGCCCACCGACACCGTATTGAACAAAATGTAGGTCTGATTGCCGTTCATCGTGGTGTTCCTTGGTTTGATCCGGTTTGGAATTTCGGGCTCAGTTCAGTGATTTCAGGCGCGCCAGGACATGCTCAGCGCGCACCTTGGTGGCTGGTCCGTGGCCTGCTTCGGCGAGGCGTTCACGGATCGCCTCGTGGCGCAGCTCGCCGTCGATCTCGTCGAGGATGCCGGCCTCCTCGAACGGGTCGCTGCTTTCCTTGATGCGAGCGAGCAATTCCTCCGCTTCGTTGATGCTCGCGGTGCGGCCGATCGAACGGTTGAGACGGGACTGCGCCTTGCGTTCTGCATCGATCGCACGGGCGGAAATCATGCCCTGGTTGAGATCGATGATACGGCGATGCGCCTGTTCTACGGACAGGCGCATCCGCAAGGTCTTCTCGCCCAGGCTCTTGACCGTGGCGCGGCGGACCTCGCGCTCGTTCTCGAGTTCGGCGATTGCGGAAGCGCCGCCTTCGGCAAGCGCCTGGTTGTTGGCCGAAAGCGCGCTGAGCGTGCGGGTCTCCAGATCGGCGATGCGGCGGTCGAGCTGGTCGAGGCTGGTCTGCTCGGCTCGCTGGCGTACGATTAGCGAGGCGAGCGTCTGCTTGGCGGCGGCAAGGCCCGCCTCCGCGTCGCGGATGCGCTGGGCCAGGAGGTCGATCGCAAAACGATCCTTCAGATTGTCCTCGGCCCGTGCGCTGGCGCCGTCCAGCAATGTCTTGATCAGGCTAAGCATGGTCTTCTCCCTGTTTACGTGAACGATGTTCACAAACTCAACATAGCAGGAAATGAACATTGTTCAAGGATTATTTTGAACGCTGTTCATGGGCCGCCGGACATGGTAAACGCAAGCAAATGGAATGGATTCCGGGCTAGGCTTGCGACTTCGGACATAAGGACAGGAAAGAGCATGGCGCTGGACAAGGAAGAGATGGGCGAGAAGGTGCTCGCCATCGCCGAGGCGCTGCTCAACGAGGGCGGCGCCGAGAACCTGAAAGCGCGCACCATTGCCGAGCAGGCCGGCATTTCCGTCGGATCCGTCTATAACCTCTTTGCCGATCTCGACGAGGTGCACCGCGCCGTCAACATGCGGCTGCTCGACCGGTTGGGCGCGACAGGCTTGGCGGCGATGGCCGATCTCGAAAGGCAAGGGGTGACCGATGTCCAGCATCGCATCCTGGCGATGGCGGCTGCCTATGTGCGCTTCGTCGAGGCGCATCCCGGCAGTTGGCCGGCGGTGCTTGCCTTCAACCGCCGACGAGCGACGCGGCCTGGCCCGGACGCTTATGACGCGCTGCTCGACGCGCTCTTCGACATCGTCGCCGGCGTGCTCAAGGCAGGCGATTTCGGCCTCGACGACGACCGCCGCGTGCTTGCGGCCCGGACCTTGTGGTCAAGCGTGCATGGCATTGTGACCAGTGGCTATGTTGCAAATTCGAACAGCAGGCAGGCCGAGGAGATCTGGCATCAGATCGAGCTTCTGGTCGGCGTTTTCGTCAAGGGGCTGGAACACGGCGGCGCATTCGCGCATGCTGAGACGAAGCCTGCGTGAACAGGGCCTGCGCGAACAGGGAATGCCGTGATTCCTCTTGTGTGGGCGTGAACGGGAGTTTTGAAAAATGTCTTTTCTGAAAAAGCTTTTTGGCGGCGGCAGCGGTAATGAGGCAACGGAGACTGGCTCCACCAAGCCGGCCAAGCAGGTCGAACACAAGGGATTCCTGATCAGCGCGACGCCCTACAAGGCCGAAGGCCAGTACCAGACCTGCGGCGTCGTCTCGAAGGAAGTGGACGGCGTGATGAAGGAGCATCGCTTCATCCGCGCCGACCGCTTCGCCGGGCTGGACGACGCCGTCGACATCTCGATCAAGAAGGGCATCCAACTCGTCGACGAGCAGGGCGAGCGGATGTTCGGCTGACCGGCGCCCCAGTCAGAACGCGACCTTGTCGCCGCCCTTGAGCTGCAGGATCTGCCGCGCCTCGTCGGGCGTGGCGATCGAGGCGCCGAGGCCTTCGATAATCTGGCGGACCTTGGTCACCTGCTCGGCGCTGGAACGGGCGAGCTTGCCCTTGCCGATCCACAGCGAGTCCTCGAGGCCGACCCGCACATTGCCGCCCAGCGCGATCGCCTGCGTGGCGATCGGCAATTGATGGCGGCCGGCGCCCAGGACCGACCAGTGATAGTTGTTGCCGAACAGGCGGTCGGCCGTGCGTTTCATATGGGCGACGTCCTCCGGATGCGTGCCGATGCCGCCGAGGATGCCGAACACGCTCTGGACGAAGAACGGCGCCTTGACCAGGCCGCGCTCGACGAAATGCGCCAGCGTGTAAAGGTGGCCGATGTCGTAGCACTCGATCTCGAAGCGCGTGCCATTGTCGGCGCAGGTGCGCAATATGTGCTCGATGTCGCCGAAGGTGTTGCGGAAGATGCGGTCGCGCGAGGATTCCAGATAAGGCCGCTCCCAATCATGCTCGAAGGTCTTGAAGCGCTCCAGCATCGGAAACAGCGCGAAGTTCATCGAGCCCATGTTGAGCGACGCGACCTCGGGCGCGAACACCTTCGCCGGTCGGACGCGCTCCTCCACGCTCATCGTCGCAGCACCCCCGGTGGTGATGTTGACGACGCAGTTGGAGCGCTGCTTGATGACCTGCAGGAAAGGCGCGAACGCCTCTGTCGACTGGTCGGGGCGTCCATCGACCGGATTGCGGGCGTGAAGATGGACGATCGCGGCGCCCGCTTCGGCGGCCTCAATGGCGGCGGTGGCGATCTCCTCGGCCGTCACCGGCAGATGCGGCGACATCGATGGCGTATGGATCGAGCCGGTTACGGCGCAGGTGATGATGATCTTGTTCTGGTTCGCCACTTTTGATGCCTCGATCTCTTCGTTATCTGACTGCGCCTATTTCACCGCGCCTTGCGTGATGCCAGAAATGAACTGCTTCGACAGCACGATATAGAGCAGGGTAATCGGCAGCGCCGCCAGTGTCAGCCCGGTGAACAGCACCCCCCAGTCGGTGGTGAATTCGCCGACGAACACGGTCAGCCCTTGCGGCAGTGTCTTCAAATTGTCGGAAGTGATCAGCACCAGCGGGAAGAAAAAGTCGTTCCAGATCGGCACCGCGTTCTGGATCGCCACGATGACCAGCGCCGGCCGCGCCAGCGGCAGCATGATCGACCACATGATGCGGAGCTCGCTGGCGCCGTCCATACGGGCGGATTCCTCCAACTCGCGCGGCAAGGTGCGCAGGAAGCCGGTCATGATGAAGACAGCCGAGGGAATGCCCATGGCCACATAGACGAGCACCAGCCCGAGATAGCTGTCGACGAGACCGAGCGTGTCCAATTGGATGAACAGCGGGATGATCGCCAGCTTCAGCGGCACGGTCATGCCGCTCAGGAAGAACATCAGGACCAGCGAGCTCAGCCGGAACCGGTAGCGGGCGATCGCATAGCCGGCGAGCGTGCTGAACAAAAGGATCAGCGCGACCGAGGCCGCGGTGATGCCAACCGAATTTGCCAAATAGCGGACGAAATTGGTCTCGGTCCAAACCTTCTCCAGATTGGCGGTCGAGAAATGCGTCGGCAGCGAGAGCGGCGAGGAAAAGATCTCGGCGTTGGTCTTGAACGACGACGCCACCATGACGAACAGCGGATAGATCATGATCACGGCATTGACCGCCAGCAAGAGCTGGATGGCGCCGTTCCTGATCGTCTCGCCGCGATCCCTCATCACTGCTCGATTTCGCGACGGCGCAGGTAACGCAGGGCGATGGCGGTGACGCCGGCGACGAAGACGAACATCAGCACGGCCAGCGCGCTGCCCTGGCCGAAATCCTGGATGCCGGTGGTCGTGCTGCCGAAGGCCGTGCGGTAGAAATAGAGGCCGAGCACGTCGGTCGAGCCGCCCGGCGAACCGGTCAGGCCCGCCATCACATAAGGGATTTCGAACCAGTTGAAGCTGCCGATGAAGGTCAGGATGGTGACGATGGTGACGCTCGGCGCGATCAACGGCCAGACGATCTTCGTCATCAGCGCGTGGTCGCCGGCGCCGTCGAGGCGGGCGGCCTCCAGCACGTCCTTGCTGATGCGCTGCATGCCGGCAAGCAGCACCAGAGTGGGGAAGCCGAGCCAGTGCCAGATGTTGGCGAACAGGATGCTGCCGAGCGCAGTGTTTTCGTTGCCGAGCCACGGAATGGCGCCGACGCCGACCAGGCCAAGGAGCTGGTTCACCAGCCCGAACAGGGGATGCAGGAACAGCTTCCACAGGAAGCCGACGATCACCGCCGACAGCACCACCGGCAGGAAGACGATGACCTGATGGACGCGATGGCCCGGCAGCGCCTTGAGCAGCGCGAAGGCGATCAGGAAAGCAGTGCCGTTCTCGAAGACCATCAGCGCCAGAAAGGCGACGACGTTGTGCTTCAGCGCATTGTAAGTCCAGTCGCTATATGGCTTTTCGAACAGGACCTCGCGGAAATTTTCGAAACCGATGAAGCCGGACGGACGCAGGCCGTTGAACTCATAGAAGGCGAAGCGGAAGGCCGACAGAAGCGGCCACAGCACGAACAGCACCATGACCACCAGCGCCGGCGTCAGCAGCGCGGCAGTCCAGAGCGACCGGCGCCACGGAAAAGGTCTTTCGGTGTGGCGCCAGCCGTCCGTCATCTCACTTGCCCTGGAACTCACTGGTCCTGGAACGGCTTGTACCATTTGGCGAGGCCGTCGGTGATGTCGGCGGCGAGTTGGTCCGGCGTGATCGATCCGGACATCATCTTGGTGATGTCGCCCTGCAGCAGCTCCGATCCCGTCGGCTTCTCGAAGCGGAAATAGACGACATTGATATGCGGCATCGCCGTCTCGTTCAACTTGGCGACATGCGACAAGAGTTCGTCCTTGATGACGACGCCCTTGATCGGCGAGATGTTGCCGAGCAAGGCCGAGAACTTGTCGCCGAACTCCTTGGTGCCCATCCAGTTGACCAGCTTGAGCGCCGCTTCCTTGTTGGCCGACTTGGAATTGACCGCGTAGCCGCCGTCGAAGAATTTCGTGGCTTGCGGCGTGTCGCCGGCCTTGGCCATTGGCGGGGCGACGAAGTCCATGTTGATGGCGGGGTTCTGCGACCGGTAGGTGGCGATGTCGAAGCTGCCGCCGGCGAGCATCGCCGCCTTGCCGCTCAGGAACAACTGGCCGGCCGTCTCATAGTCGATGCCTTCGAAGCCTTCGGGCATATAGGGCCGCAGTTCGAGCAGCTTGCCGAGTGCCGCGACATAGCGCGGGTCCTTGAAGGTGGTCTTGCCGCTGGTCAGGTCGCTGACGAAGTCCTGGCCGAGGAACGGGTTGGTGAAGATGGCCACGAACATCTCGTTGAACCAGCTTGTGCCCATGCCGTTAGCCAAGGGATAGATGCCTTTTTCCTTCAGCGCCTTGCTGACGGCGATGAACTCATCCCAGGTGGTCGGCGGCGTCAGGCCGGCCTTGGCGAAGACGTCCTTGTTGATGAACAGGCCAAGCGTCTGCGAGGCGAAGGGCAGCGAATAGACCTTCTTGTCGGCGCGGTAGGTGCCGGACACCAGCGCATCCGCCGGCTGGTTGGCGAGCGAGGGCACGGTGCTCATGTCGAGCGGCTCGAAATAACCGGCCTTCACGAATTGCTCGAGCCAGCCATAGGCATGGGTGTGGATGACGTCGCCGCCCTTGCCGCCGGCCAACGCCGTCGAGACGATGGTCGGATAATTCTCGTCCGGGAAGGACTCGAACTTCACGTGGATGTCCGGATTGGCCTTGGTGAAGTCGGCGAAGAGCTCGTTGTAGGCGGCCTTGTCTTCCTGGCGCCAGGTCCAGAACGAGATGTCGGCGGCGTGCGCCAGACTTGTTGCGAATCCCCATGCGAAAGAGGCGGCCGCGAGGGCCAGGCCGATCCTTCTCCTGCTCATCTTCCCGATCTCCCATTCAGCGCTTCATGCGCTTTGACGCGATTAATCAAATCATAGTTCTTGCCGTCTGGAAAGATAGTTTGTAAAGTTTCCTAACTAATGTGATCGTGACGTCGTGCGGTCCATCGGTAGCCCATGCGACGAGGGGAATGTTCGTGGATCAGAACCTGGTGGCGGGCGTGGACATAGGCGGCACCAAGACGCGCATCATGGGGCGCCGCGGCGACACCTTGTTGTTCGACAAGACGGTTGTCACCGACGAGTGGCGGATCCGCCAGATGGAGGCCGATGCGGCGAAACTGGCGGCCATCGTTGCGGACCTGTGCGGCGGATCATCGCCGGCTGCCATGGCCGTCGGCGCGCATGGTTGCGATACCGACGAGCAATGCCGGCGTTTCCAGGCGCTGCTGTCAGCCAACCTCAAAACGAGGGTGCAGGTGGTCAACGACGCCGAACTGATGGTGCCCGCGGCCGGCTATGATGACGGCATCGGGGTGGTGGCCGGAACCGGTTCGATCGCGGTCGCGCGCACAGCCGAGGGCAAGATGCTTGCCGCTGGCGGCTGGGGCTGGATCCTGGGTGACGAAGGCAGCGCCGCCGCACTGGTGCGCGAAGCGGCCAAGGCGATCCGCCGCGCGCTCGACCGCGGCCAGGAGGGCGATCCGCTGATCGCCGTGCTGATGCGCGAAATCGGAACCGACGACCAGACCAAGCTCGGTATATTGCTCAACGAGACGAGGGGTGCCGCGGCCTGGGGCCGCTACGCCAACGCCGTCTTCGATGCGGCAACTGCCGGCTCGCCGCTCGCTTCCCGCGTCATCAAGGAAGGCGGGGAGGGACTTGCCGCGCTCGTCCAATTGCTGATCGAACGCGGCGCCAATGCCGCGCTTGTCGTTGCCGGCGGCGGCGTCATTGCCGAGCAGCCGATGCTGATGGATGCTTTCGTCGAGGCCATGGCGTCGGTGTCGCCGATAAGCCACGTGGTCCTGCTGCGCGAGCCGCCGGTGATCGGCGCGGTGGCGCTGGCTGGACGCCTTGTCGCGGGCCAAACAGCTTCCCGCAGCAGAGCATAGCAGTCATGGAGCATCGAAAATGAAGCGTATCGGCTACCGAACGGCGGTGTCCCGCCAAGCTGAAAGCCTTGAGACCGGAAGGCAGGCTGTGGCCAAGGCACTCGACACGCTCGACCTCTCGGGCTTCACCGCGGGAGCCATCGGCTTTGCCGGTATCGGCGCCAGCTATCAGGCGGCGCTCGCCGGCGCCTTCTATCTGCGCCAGTCCGGCAGGCGGGGGTTCGCTTTCGTGCCGACCGAGCTCTATGGCCGGACAGATGCGTCCGCGGAGGCCTTTGTCGCTCTGTCGGCCTCCGGCCAGAGCCGTGAAATCGCCGATGTGATGCTACAGGCGAAAGCCTATCCTCGCCTTGCCATCTGCCGTGGCGGCGACAATCCGCTGGCCGGTATAACTGGCGCGGTGATCGCCATGGAATCGGGCGCCGACAATGGCGCGAGTTCGACCGGCTATACCGGCACTTTGCTCGCGCTCGGCATGCTGGTCGACAGGATCACCGGCGGCTCCTTCGACTGGGCGCAATTGCCGGGGGCAGTCGAGCGACTGCTGGCCGATGGCTGGGAAAGTGCTGGCCGGGCAGCGAGGCTGCTGGCAGGCCGTGCCTCCATCGACATCGTCGGCGCCGGTATAGGTTTTGCGAACGCGGGCGAGGCGGCGATGCTGATCCGCGAGGCAGTTCGGGTTCCTGCCTCCGGCTGGGATACGCTGAACTATCTGCACGGCCCGATGGAATCGCAGGACGCGGCCACAGGTCTTGTCGCCTTCGGCGACGGCCGCGAGGTCAAGATCGCGCAGGATGTCGCGGCCTTCGGCTGCCCCTCGGTCCTGACTACGCGCAGGATGGACATCGCTGCTGCCGACAGGCTGGCTGTCATCTCCATTCCGGCGCTGGGCAATGCGATGGCGGACGGCATCCTGGAAATCATCGCGCTGCAGATGATCGTCGGCGACATGCAGGATGCGGCCGGCCTCGCCGATATCACCTTCCGCTACCGGCAGACGGACACCAAGCTGAAACCCTGGTCGCCGACTGAGCTTTGATCCCGTCGCCGCCGCTGTTCTTGCCGGGGAATTCGCGGAAACCGCTCAAACCCTTCACAATGACGGCTGTCGTGTTTGATTCGCGATATACGCTACGGCAGGTCCGGCCCGAGCGCCAAGAGGGATTAGAGGCGGGATAAACGTCGCAGATGGCTCCAGCCGACATCCCCAGCTTGACGGAAAGCGCCCGCGCCGTGCTGCGCCTGCTGGCCTCGCAAGGGCCGGTGACGCGGCCGAAGCTCGGCTCGATGCTGGAACTCTCCAAGCCGACCATGTCGGCCGCCGTTTCAGAGCTCAGCGCGCTCGGCCTCGTTGCGTCGCGCGGGACGGAACGCGGCGCCGTCGGGCGGACCGCCACCGTCTATGGCATTGGCCCCGGTGCCGGCTATGTGATCGGCATCGATGTCGGCGCCGCACAAGTGCGCGCCGTCGCCTATTCGATGGATGCCCAGCCTTTGGCCACGGGGGAGGAGAGCATTGCGGACGGGGCGACCGTCGATGAGATCGGCGCGGTCGTTCTGTCGGTGGCCAAATCGATCCCCGCAAAGGTTGGCAAGACTTTCCGCACCTTGCGCAGCATAGCGGTCGCGGTGCCGCGCATCGTCTCGCACAACCGCCTCGGCAATGGCCAGGGCAATAGTCCGGACGCCGTGCTGCACACGCTTCGACGAAAGATCGATGTGCCGATCATCCTGGAGAACAACGTCAACTGCGCGGCGATCGGCGAAATGCATTTCGGCGCGGCGCAAGGTCACCAGACCTTTGCCTTCCTGCAGGTCGGCGTGCGCGTCGGCCTTGGCCTCATCAATGAAGGCCGGCTTTATCGCGGCGCAGGCGGCGCTGCCGGCGAAGTCGGCCGCATGCCTTTTCCGTGGTCGGTCAGCGAAGTGCCTTATCGCGAAGGGTTGGAGCACTATCTCGGCTCGCGGGCGCTGATCGAACGCAGCCGGCAGACCTGGCCGGCGCAAGAAGGAGCCCCGCCTAACTCGGCCAAGGAATTGTTTGCGCTGGCGCTCGCAGGGTCGCGCCCGGCCGCCGAGGCAGTGTCGCGCCATGCCGCCGATATCGGCCGGCTCGCGGCCGGCTGTATCGGCATGTTCGATCCGGGCCTGATCGTGCTTGGTGGTGGCGTCGGGCGCAATACGCTGATGACGGCGGAGGTCGAACGGGTGGCCGGCGAATTGGCATGGCCGACGCAGATTGCGGTCAGCTCGGTGGAAGATGTCGGAACCGCGCTTGGCGCCATGAAGCTGGCGCTGGATTACAGCTTGGGCCTGATCCTGCGCGAGGATCGCCATCCGGCGGTAGTGCTGCCGCCGCTGTAGGGCGGCCACCTACCAGCGAATGCAAAAAGAGGCGGGCGCTGGCGGGCGCCTGCCTCTTTCATTACCGGCATCGGCGATCAGGCCGCGGCGGCGACCTGATTGGCGCTGGCGGCAGCGATCGCATCGACCTTGGCGGTAGCCTTGGCCAGCGCGGCGGTAACCGCATCGGCGCCCATGCCTACGCCCTCGACGCGGATGACTTCGACGTCGGTCATGCCGAGAAAGCCGAGCACGCTGCACAGGTAGGGCACGGCATGGTCCATCTGCACCGCGGCGCCTTCAGAATAGATGCCGCCGGAAGCCAGCACGATATAGACCTTCTTGCCGCTGACGAGACCCTTCGGGCCGCCTTCGCCATAGGCAAAGCTCTTGCCCGAGCGGGCGACGTGGTCGACCCAGGACTTCAACGTGGAAGAGATGTTGAAGTTGATGAAGCCGGTGGCGAGGATAACCGTGTCGGCGGCGAAGAGCTCGTCGAGCACGGCGTCGGAAACGCCGACGACTTCGGCCTGGCGAGGCGTACGGGCTTCGGCCGGCGTATAGATGCCGGTGGCGTAGTCAGGATCGATATGCGGCAGCGGATTGGCGACCAGATCGCGCACGACAAGCGTGCTGGTCGGATCGGAGGCAACCAGCTTCTGGGCAAGATCGGTGGCGACGCGGGTCGAGTGCGAAGCGGCGCCGCGCGGGCTGGAGGTAACGAGCAGAATAGACATGGCGGTGTCCCCTTGGGGTTGGATTGAAACTTTCCACACCGATATGGGATTGCTGCTCCATCAGGATAACTGGTATAATGTGCATACAATCCATCAATAAAATAGATGGCCTAGCCATGCAGCCGAACCCGACATTGGATCAGCTCCAGATCCTGGTGGCAGTAGCCGACACCGGCAGCTTCTCGGCCGCGGGGCGCAAGCTCAACCGGGCGCAGTCGGTGGTGAGCTACGGCATCGCCAATCTCGAAGCGCAGCTCGGCTTGAAACTGTTCGAGCGCGAAGGCGTGCGCGAGCCGCAACTGACCGATGTCGGCAAGGCGATGCTGGAGGACGCGCGGCGCATGATCGGCGTCCTGCAGCGCATCCGCTCGCGCGCCGACGGTTACCGGCAAGGGCTGGAAGCGGAAGTTGCAATATCGGTCGACGTGGCGCTGCCTTCACCGGCGCTGGTGCGCGTGCTCAAGGCCTTCGAGGCGCAGTTCCCGGCGGTGATGCTGCGGCTTTATATCGGCTCGCTCGGCCTGATCGTCGACCAGGTCGTCAATGGCCAGTCTGATCTTGGCTTTGGCGGCCTGCAAGGCGATGCCGAGGTCAATCTGCTGCGCGTCGGCTTCACCTCGATGGTGCCGGCGGCGGCGCCCGACCATCCGCTGGCGAAGCTGCCCAGGCCCGTCGCCGTCGAGGATCTGCGCGAGCATATCCAGCTCGTCGTCACCGACCAGTCGGAGCGGACACGCGGGCGCGACTATGGCGTGTTTGCCTATCGGACGTGGCGGCTGACGGATGTGCGCACCAAGCATGCCTTGATGCGCGAAGGCCTTGGCTGGGGTGGCCTGCCGCGCTGGCTGATCGCCGATGACCTTGCCAGCGGCCGGTTGGTCGAACTCGATCTCGAGCCCTATCGCGAGGTACGCTCGCCGCTCTATGCCATGCACCGCGTCGACCGCAGCCCCAAGCCGGCGGCATCCTGGCTGATCGACGAGTTCAAGCGGCAGCTCGGCTGCTTCAACGAGATGGAGCCGGGCGTGTGGACGGAGGAACGGCCGGAGACAAGCCGTCCATGAGCGCGATCAGCACCGCGCGGTAATCCGCGCCGGACGCGCCCGCCTCAATGGCCAAAGCCGCCCGATCGAAGGCGGCCGCCAGCAGGGCGGTCAGCGCCTCAAGAGGCAATCTGGTCATCGCTTGCGCGCGCATCGCAGCCGCCAAACCTTCGCGCAGCGAGCGGTTGCCGTGGCGGTTGTCGATCTCGTCCATGGCGGCGCGCCCGAGCACGGCCGGCCCGTCGAGCAGCAGAAGCCGCGTGCGGCCGGGCGCGCGCATCGCCTTGAGATAGGCATCTGATCCGGCGATCAGCGCATCGCGCGCGGAAAGCGAGGGCGGGGAGGCATGGTCGATCTCCGCCGCCACGGACGCGGCCTCCTGCTCGACGATCGCCGCGAACAGCGCCTGCTTGTCGGCGAAGTGATGGTAGAGCGCGCCGCGCGTCACGCCGGCCTCGGCGACGATCTCCGGCGTGCCGGTCTCGGCATAGGATTTTTCCGTAAACAGTTTTCGCGCCGCGCGGATCAGATCGGCGCGCGTCGCCTCGGTGCGGTCGCGGTTGGAGCGGCGTACGGACTCTTGTTGCATACATGCAGCCTGTATGTTATTTGAACTTACATACAAACTGTATGTTGGATGTGAGGAGAAGGAAAGATGAAGACGACCAGCTATTATCCGGTGCTGATGACGGGCGATGTCACCGGGACGGCGGCCTTTTACGTCGAGCATTTCCGCTTCACCCCGCTCTTCGAGAGCGACTGGTATGTGCACCTGCAGTCGGTCGAGGACCGGCGCGTCAACCTTGGCATCGTCCAGGGCGACCATGAGACGATCCCGCAAGAGGGACGGGGGCGCGCGTCCGGCCTGCTGATCAATTTCGAGGTCCGGGATCCCGACGCCGTCTATGAGCGCGTCGTCGCCGCAGGCCTGCCGATCCTGCGCAGCTTGCGCGACGAGCCCTTCGGCCAGCGCCACTTCATCACCAGGGACCCCAACGGCGTGCTGATCGACGTGATCAAGCCGATCCCGCCAAGCGAGGAGTTCCTGGCGCATTACGCCGAGGGCGCGGCCGGGGGCTAGGCCGCCCGACGGCTCTCAGTTCGTCCGCGCCACCGGCATCACCGTCACCTGGCTGACGCCGGTGCGGCGCACGACGGTGCAAAGCGTCTCGCGGCCGATGCGCTCGGCGTCGAGCATGCGCACGAGGTCGTCGACGCCGGTGACCGGCCGGCCGTCTATTGCCGCGATGATGTCGCCTTCCTTCAGGCCGGCATTGGCCGCCGGGCCGTTCTTCTCGACGCCGCGCAGGCGCACCGCCGTGTTCGTGGTCACTTGCGACAAGAGTGCCGCCCGGCGCGGCAGATTGGTCGTGTCGGCGGAAACGCCGATTAAGGCGCGGCGCACACGGCCGAAGCGGATGATTTCCGAGATGACGAAATTGGCGGTGTTGGAGGCGACCGCGAAGGCGATGCCCTGCGCGCCGTGGATCATGGCGGTGTTGACGCCGATCACCTCGCCCGCCGACGACACCAGCGGTCCGCCCGAATTGCCGGGATTGAGCGCGGCATCCGTCTGGATGACGTCGTCGATCAGCCGCCCGGTCGAGGCGCGCATCGAGCGGCCGAGCGCCGAGACGACGCCGGCGGTGACTGTCCATTCGAAACCGAGCGGATTGCCGATGGCGATGGCGATCTGGCCGCGGCGCAGGCGTTTGGAATCGCCCAGCGGCGCGACGTCGGCGAAACTGCCGTCGGCGCGCACCAGCGCGATGTCGGTGTCGGGATCGCGGCCGAGCACATGGCCTTCGCGCGCGGCGCCGTCCGGCATGGTGACGCGCACGGCGCGCGCGTCGCCGACGACATGGAAGTTGGTGACGACCAGTCCGTCCTGCGCGATGACGAAGCCCGAACCGTGGCCGCCGGCGCCGATGCGCTCGATGCGGCACACGGCCGGACCGATGCGGTCGACGGCATCGGCGATGGATACCGAGTAAGCGTCGAGCAAAGTGTCATCGGGTGGAAGTTTTTCGGCTGCGAAAGCCATGGGCGTGTTCCCTCGTACAATGATGACTATATGTGCGGAGCGGCCGCAATTGCCGCGACCTGACCAGATGGCCAGTCCGGCCGGCGACTAGCCGTCAGGCGAGTACCCGAGGCTGCGCTACCGAGCGATATCTGGGTCACCGAACCCAGGAGACAGTCTTATGAGCGACTTCAACCTCAGTGCCTTTTCCGACGCGATCGCCGACGTCGCGGCCACCGCTGCCCCCGCGGTGGCGAGTTTCGTCACGCACCATCACCGCACCGCCAGCGCCTTCCACTGGCGCGACGGTTTCTTCGTCACCGCCGAGGAAGCGGTCGAAGCCGGCGAGGAGATCGAATTGACGCTGGCTTCCGGCGAGGCCGTCAAGGCCGAGCTTGTCGGACGCGATCCTTCGACGGGCGTTGCCCTGTTGAAGCCGGCTTCCGCTTCCGCCGGTCTCCCGCAGTTGGCCCAGGCCTCTGCCGTGCGCCCAGGCAATCTGGCGATCGCCGCGGGCAGCAGCGAGGGAACCGCGCTTGCCGTGTTCGGCACGGTCGGAGAGGTCGGGCCGGCCTGGCGCTCGATGCGCGGCGGCACGATCGACCGGCGCATCAACCTCGCCATCAACACCGGCGGGCGCTTCGAGGGCGGGCCGGTGCTCGACGCCAAGGGCGGCGTGATCGGCATGCTCTTGTTCGGACCGCGCCGGCGGGCGCTGGTGATGCCCTATGAGACGATCGAGCGCGCGGTCGCGACACTGCGCGAGAAGGGCCATGTCGCGCGCGGCTATCTCGGCGCCGGGCTGCATCCGATCCGTAATGGCGACACCAAAGGCGCCATGGTGATGAGCCTCGACGACAACGGCCCGGCCAAGGCCGCCGGCCTGCATGTCGGCGATATCGTGGTCGCCTGGAACGGCGAGGCGGTGCATGGTCCGCGCGAGCTTATCCGCAAGCTCGGACCGGACAGCGCCGGCACCACCGTGACGCTCGGTGTTTCAAGCGGCGGCGCTGAGCGCGATGTCTCGATCACCATCGGCGAGAAGCCGCTGAGCTGAGAGGGTCTATGGCAAACAGCGCAGCACAAGCAGTCGCGAGACCGGAGCCGGCAATTCACCGGCTGACGGTGCTGGTCGCGCTCGCCGATGCCCAGCGCGCCGAGCAACTTGCCGATGCGCTGGCCGCGAGCGACGATCTGGCGCCGGCCTTGGCTGGAAGCGGCGTCGGCCAAATGGCGGATGTCGCCATCGCCGATGAGGCCGGCCTGGAAGGCCGGGTCGTCAGTTCGGCCACCCCAATCGTCCTGCTTTCGCGGCGTGCGGGCAGCGAGCAGGTGACGGACAATGTGCTGGCCGTGCTGCCTGCCTCCGCAGATGGCCTGCTGATCGCCGCCGCAGCGCGGTTGGCGGCCTCAGGCTATCGCGTCGGCAGGGCGGCGCCGTCGGAGGCCGCGCATGGCGATTTCCACGATGACGAGCCTGCCGAGGAAGAGACGCCTGACGACAACCAGCCTCGCCCGGCTTTGTCGCCCCGCGAGGCTGAGGTGCTGGCGCTGCTCGCCGAAGGCGCGCCGAACAAGGTCATCGCCCGGCGGCTCAACATTTCCGTCCACACGGCGAAGTTCCATGTCGCCGCCATCCTGATCAAGCTCGGCGCCGCCAACCGCACCGACGCGATTGCCATCGCCATGCGGCAGGGGCTGGTGCTGGTCTAGGGGTCACTTGAGATTCAGGTGAGGCCAGCCTGCGAATGGCGGCTTCCTGCGCTTCCGGTGCTCACGTACCCCAAGTACGCTCCGCTCCGGTTCTCGGAACCCACCATTCTCGACTCGGCCTGACCTGAATCTGAAGTGACCCGCTCCGCGCCAGGGTGGTTTCCTACGCTACGCAGCGTAACCGCTTCGCCTCCTTTCGGCTCTTGCGCCGTGCCCATCAGCCGCGCAAGTTGCCTTCCGAATTGATGAGGGAGGCGAAGGATGTCGCTCAACGGAAAGACGCTGTTCATCTCGGGCGGATCGCGCGGCATCGGGCTGGCGATAGCGCTGCGCGCGGCGCGCGACGGCGCCAATGTGACGATCGCGGCCAAGACCGCCGAGCCGCATCCGAAGCTGCCGGGCACCATCTACACGGCAGCCGAAGAGATCGAGCAGGCCGGCGGCAAGGCGCTTCCGCTGCTTTGCGACATCCGGGACGAGGTCCAGGTCGCCGACGCGGTGGCAAGAACCGTCGAGCGGTTCGGCGGCATCGACATCTGCGTCAACAATGCCAGCGCCATCCAGCTCACCGGCACGCTGGAGACCGACATGAAGCGCTACGATCTGATGCACCAGATCAATACGCGCGGCACCTTCCTGGTCTCCAAAATGTGCATTCCCCACCTTAAGTTGGCGAACAATCCTCACATCCTGAATCTGGCGCCGCCGCTCGACATGAAGGCCAAGTGGTTCAAGAACCATGTCGCCTACACAATGGCCAAGTTCGGCATGTCGATGTGCACGCTGGGCATGAGCGCCGAATTCGCCAAGGACGGCATCGCCGTCAATTCGCTATGGCCGATCTCGACCATCGATACGGCCGCCGTGCGCAATCTGCTTGGCGGCGCGACGGTGGCGGCGATGAGCCGCTCGCCCGACATCATGGCCGATGCGGCGCACGCGATCTTCCTGCGCCCGTCGCGCGAGGCGACCGGCAATTTCTACATCGACGAAGAGGTTCTGCGCGCCGAAGGCGTCACGGACTTTTCGGTCTACGCACCGGGCGCGGCCGATCAGCTCGCGGGCGACTTTTTTGTCCCCGACGAGGTGTTCGCGAACGCGCAGACGAAAGTCAGAAGGATCTACTGACGGAGCGCCCGCCTCGATCCATCGCGGCCTTCTTGCCCTTGGCCAACGCCATGACCCGGTCGATATAGGCCAGCATCAGCGCCGAAACGACGAAGGCGAGATGGATGATGGTCAGCCACATCAGCTGGTCGGTCGTGTAGGACACGGAATTCAGGAACACCTGCAAAAGGTGGATGGAGGAGATGGCGACGATGGTCGAGGCGACCTTGACCTTCAGCGAGCCGACATCGATCGTGCCCAGCCAATGGACCTCGCCGTCCTGCTCGTCGAAGCGGCTGACGAAGTTCTCGTAACCCGAGATGATCACCATCACCACCAGCGAGGCGACAAGCGCGGCGTCGATCAAGCCCAACATCTTCAGGATCGTGTCGGTGTCGCCGATCGTGAAGGCGCTCATCACGAACTCATAAAGCTTCTTGCCGAAAGAAAGCGCGTAGATCGCCAGCGCCACGCCGAGCCCCAGATAGAAGACCACCAGCAGCCAGCGCGAGGCCAGGATGACGGATTCGATGGCGAGTTCGAGACGCTTCATGAAGGCTTCCGTTCAAATTGCGATAGAGGGTATTTCGGCCAGACAGGGCCGGTTTTCAAGACAAAAACCCCGCCGGGGAGGGGACCCGACGGGGCTCAGTGTGTCCCGCTGGAGTCGGGACAGGGCAGGGAACGCCCTGCACAGAATCTGGGTGTCGCAATGCGGCGATTCAATGAGCAGTCGCTAATCGGCAGGACAAATCTTCTTGAGCCGGCAAGAAGAAAGGCCCGTCCGGACGGGACGGGCCTTCATCTTGCGCGCTGATTCCGAAAATCCGGACAGGATCTTGAAATCACACGCTCATTGCTGGTCGCTGTTGCTCGCCACCGGCGCCACCAGCGAGGTGATGCGGCGGATAGCGACACGCCGGTTCTCGCGGTTCGGGCCGGGCGTGTTCACCTTGAGATACTCCTCGCCATAACCCTGCGTGGTGAGGTTCTCGGCCGGAATGCCGAAGGCGTTGGTGAGCGCCTCGGCGACCGCCTCGGCGCGACGGTCCGACAGAGCGAGGTTCGCGTCGGGCGTGCCGACGGCGTCGGTGTGGCCTTCGATCAGGAAGGTCTCGGCCGGGTTCTTCTGCAGCAGTTTTTCGATAGCGTTGGCGACGCCATCAAGCTTCTGCACCTCGGTGTCGGAAATGGTGGCCGAGCCGAAGTCGAAGTTCAGCGTGTCGAGATCGATACGCCGTGCAATGTCGCGCACGCGGGCCGAGCGCTTGACCTCGTCGATCGAGTAGAGACGCTGCACCTTTTCCACCGGCGGCTGCTCGAGGAAGGTGTAGTAGTCGTCGTCGCTCTCTACATCCTCGGAATCGAGGATGTAATCCCGCCGCGGGATGGTGAGCCGCATCGGCGGCAGGTCGTCGCCGGGATCGCGCCAGTCGCCGTCATCCTGGTACTGCCGCTCATCGACATAGCTCAGCACATATTCACGGCCATCCGGCATGACGCGCGATCGCTGGATGACATCGCCATAACGGTTGCGGATGGTGACGACGCGGACGCCGTTGCCGCGTTCGACCGTCTCGCGGGTGCGCCCGCCCGACAGGTCCTCGTAGTAGACGTCCTTGGCGCCGCGGGTGATGCGGGGCGCCTCGTTGCTTTCCACGAATGTCTGGTTGTTGAACTGGAGGATGACGCGGTCGCCGAACTGCTTCACGACGTCGGTGCCCTTTGGCCGCCGGCGGTCACGGGCAAAGTCTTCGGGCGTGCGGTCGATCCGCTTGCCCTTCTCCTCATCCACAGGGACGAGCTTCTCGGGCTTGATCGCCTGCTGCGCCGACTTGTCGTCGGTGGGCGGCGGGCCTTGATCGACCGGAGCCGGCCTCTGCGCCTGCTCGCCACCCTGCCGCTGTCCGGCCTGATTGGTCTTCTGGCCATTGCCGGCCTGACCGTTGTCGTTCTGGGCACCACCGTTCTGGCCGTTATCGTTGCGACCCCGGTGCTTGCGCACGGCATCTTTCTGGCTGTCCAGGACAGGTGCCTCGTTCGGATTGGCGGTTTCGCCCTGCGCGGCGTTGCCGCCATTGGCAGGCTGGTTGTTGTTCGCCGGCTGTTCGCCGGTCCCGGGTTGCTGCTCGCCGGTGGCGGGCTGGCGGCCAGTCTTTGTCTGCTCGCCGTTGGCAGGTTGCTCACCGGTAGCGGGCTGTTCACCGTTTGCCGGCTGTTCGGCAGCCGGTTTCTTGCCGCGCTTCTTCTTGTCCTGGGTCTGTTCGCCCTGGACCGGCTGCTCGCCGTTTTGCAGTGGCTCGGCCTGTGGCATGGGTTCGCCCGCCGGAGCGGCCTCGTTCTGCTGGTTCTGCCGGTGCTTCTTGCGCCCCTGGTTGCCGCCTTGCTGGTTGTCGTTGGCGGGAGCGGTCTGTTCGGTCGGCGCCACCTGCTCGCCGGTCTGACCGGCCGGCTCGCTCTGCTGCTGATCGTGCTTGCGCTTCTTGCGACCCTGGTTGCCTTGCTGCTGGTCGTTCTGCTGCTGGTTACCGGCGGCAGGTGCGACCTGTTGCGCGGGCTGCTGGTCGGCCGGCGCTGCTTCGATCTGCTGCTGATTGCGCTTCTTCTTGCGCGGCTGCTGCTCGTCGGTCGCGGGCTGGCCGCCCTGGTCGGCGGGCGCCGCCTCGATCTGCTGCTGTTGATCGCGCTTCTTGCGCGGCTTGATCGGCTGCTCGTCGGTCGCGGGCTGGCCGCCCTGATCGGCGGGCGCCGCTTCGATCTGCTGCTGTTGGTCGCGCTTCTTGCGCGGCTTGAATTGCTGCTCGGCCGGGGCAGCCTCCCCGGACTGGCCATTGTCCGTCTGCTGCTGATCATGCCGTTTCTTGCGCGGCTGTTGCTCGGACTCGGCGGGTGCGGCTTGTTCAGCCGGCGCCGATTCGCTTTGCTGCTGCTGTTCGCGCTTCCTTTTCCGCGGCTGTTCCCCCTGCTGGCCGCCACCGGCCTGGGCGCATTCCTCGGCCGACTGGCCTTCGGCGCAGGCGGCCTGCGCGAGAATGAGTGGCGCGCCGTGCAGGCTGCCAGAAGCGACACCCCCCTGCAGCGGGTACGCGCCCAACGGCGCGGATGCCATAAGCAGGCCGATTGCCGTGCCCGCCAGAATCCGTGGTTGGCGTTTCATATCAATTTTCTCCTAGTGGGGTCCCATCCCTGCCCAAACTTTCATCATCCGCAATTGGTTCCGTCAGGCATTGGCATCAGCCAAGGACGCCCAACCGGCCTTTTAAAGGCAATTTCATGTTTTTCTAATGTTGATACGGGGTCAGCGTCACAGCAGCGCTTGACCGGAAGGCCGCGGAGGGCCAAATCCACCAAAATGACCGCGCCGTTCTGGAAAACCAAGACGCTTGAAGCGATGACCCCGGCCGAATGGGAATCGCTTTGCGACGGCTGCGGCAAATGCTGCCTGTCGAAGCTCGAGGACGAGGATACCGGCGAGATATTCTGGACAAGCGTCGGCTGCAGGTTGTTCGACGCGCAGAACTGCCGTTGCTCCGACTATGCCAACCGCCTGGCGCGGGTGCCCGACTGCGTCGGCCTGACGCCGCAGAATGTGCGCACCATCACCTGGCTGCCAAAAACCTGCGCCTACCGGCTTATCGCCGAGGGCCATGATCTCTACTGGTGGCACAGGCTTGTTTCGGGAAGCGCCGCGACCGTGCACGATGCCGGGATTTCAGTCCAGGGCCGTGTGAAGGCCAAGGAAACCGATCTGGCCGAGCCAGACGACTATTTCGATTATCTACTGGATGACGAACCGTAACCAGTTCGCATCTGGGTGACGAACCCTGACGGGGTCGCGTTTTTAGGACGAGCGACGAACCCTGCGGGTTCGCGTTTTTACGACGAACGTGGGTTCGCGTTTTGACGACGAGCCCTAATGGGTTCGCGTCTGGATGACGAACCGTAACCGGTTCGCAACGCATATTGATGACGAACGTTGAAGGGTCCGCGTTTAAGGACGAACCATCGTGGGGTTCGTGTTTAAGCACTGCGAGCGGGGAACCTTGGCGGGTTCGCGCTACATGAACCGGACATGAATGGTCGGTTCGCAGAAAATTCAGACACAAAAAGGCATTTTCCAATCATCGGTTCTACGGGCGAAAGCCCACAACAAGGAGAGAAGACGATGTTCAACACGATCAAGACGGCAGCCCTTTCGGCCCTTGTCGGGCTTGGCACTTTGGCCGCCATTCCGGCGCATGCGGACAGCCTCTATCTCGGTTTCGGGGACAGGCACGACCCGCGTTTCGGCATCTACACCGGCGACGATGACGGCTATCGCCGCGACTGGCGCCGTGACCGCGACCGCGACTGGCGCGGCTGCTCGCCGGACCGCGCCCTCGACAAGGCCGAGCGCATGGGCCTGCATCGCGCGCGCATCGTCGACATCAGCCGCCGTACCGTGAAGGTGGCCGGCCGCCAGTATGGCGACCGTGTCGTGGTGGTGTTCGCCAACGAGCGCGGCTGCCCGATCATCTATCGCTGAGGCTGGAGCTGAAAGGACGATCCTCTGCGAGGATCGCCTGAAAGCATGATCCTTGCGAGGATCAGCTATCAGATATGATCTCCTGCGAAGATCAATTCAGATATGATCTCCTGCGAAGATCAATCTTGAGTAGCGGAGCCCCTCAAATGAGGCGCGGCTCAAAAAGCCCCGGAGGATGATTCCTCCGGGGCTCAGACTGCTGACAAACCTCTGGCATTTGCCGGGGGTTTTTGATTCACTGGGTCATGTTGAAGCGACCCGCCCCCGAACAGACCGCGCTTGAGATGGTGACGTTGGATCAGCTGGTTCCGGCTGACCACCTGTTGCGCAAAATTGATCGCGCGATTGACTTCTCCTTCATCCACGATCTGACGGCGCCGCTCTACTGCGCCGACAATGGCCGACCGCCGCTCGATCCGACCTTGATGTTCAAGGCGCTGTTCATCGGCTACCTGTTCGGGGTGCGCTCGGAGCGGCAGCTGGTGCGCGAGATCGAGGTCAACGTCGCCTACCGCTGGTTCCTGCGGCTGAAGCTGACGGACAAGGTGTT